>CAYGPR010000001.1:0-242629 GCA_964351985.1 uncultured Maribacter sp.
CTGAAGAAGTTCAGAAGCAATTGAACGACTATGCAAGAACTATCTTGTTTGATACTGGTAAATCAACCATTAAAGCTGAATCTACTTCGGTAATGGTAGATATCATTCAGATTCTTAAAGAATACCCAACAGCTAAGTTCTCTGTTGATGGTCATACTGACAGTCAAGGTGGTGCCAAGACCAATCAAGCACTTTCTGAGGCGAGAGCACTTTCTGTAAAAGATTTCTTGGTCGATAAAGGAATCGATGAATTCAGATTGTCAGCTGCTGGTTACGGTGAGGATAAGCCTATCGCACCGAACAACACAAGAGCTGGTAGAGCTCAAAACCGAAGAGTTGAAATCAACTTAGTAAAGTAAGATTTTAAAATTCTATAATAGAATAGAAAAGCTCCGCAGATGCGGAGCTTTTTTTATGCCTAGCTCTCACGAATTCTTGGAGATGCACTTGCCCGTTGCTAGCTTTAATATGTACATTTAGCCATGCAAAGTTTCATAGCCGAAATTGTCGACGGAATACTGAAAAAAGAAGATGCCATTGAAGATATGGTCTTTGTACTCCCCAGTAAAAGGGCCGGTACTTTTCTTCGAGATGCCATTGCGAAAAAGGCTGGTAGAACCCTCTTCGTTCCAGATATTTATAGCATCGAAGATTTTGTAGAGCAAGTTTCGGGTCTTACCTATGCCTCAAACACAAAACTAGTATTCGAACTTTACCAAGCCTATCTTAAAACTACGTCTGGTGAAAAGGAAAGCTTTTTTTCCTTTTCAAAGTGGGGCCAAACCTTGTTACAAGACTTTAATGAAATCGATAGGCATCTAATAGACCCCAAAGCGATATTTGGGAATCTGGCAGCGGTACAAGAATTAAATCATTGGTCCATGCAGGCTAAAAAGACCGAAATGATGGAGAATTACCTTCGTTTTTGGAACAATATCGAAAGTATCTACAATGGTTTTTTGCAAAGTCTGGCAACGCAAGGCCTTGGTTACCAAGGATTGGTCTATAAAAAGGCCTGTGCCAATCTAGAAGCTTATATGACCCGATGTGTCAACAAGCATATTTTTATTGGTTTTAATGCCCTAAATGCTGCCGAAAGTCAACTGATACAACAGTTGTTGGCCTCGTCGAAAGCAGAAATTTTTTGGGATATCGACTCGTACTTTTTAGCTGATCCCATTCATGACGCCGGATATTTCATTCGAGAATACCAAAAAACATGGCCATATCTGCGAAGCAACCCACTTCAAGGTATGAGTAACCATTATGAAAAGGAAAAAGATATCCAAGTCATCGGGGTGCCCAAGAACATTTCACAGGCAAAATATGTAGGTCATCTTTTGAAAAACCTATATGATACTGATAATGAAGTGTTATCAAATGCTGCTCTAGTACTTGGTGATGAGAATCTGTTGAATCCCATACTGAACTCCGTTCCGGAAGAAATCGAAGCGGTCAATATTACTATGGGGTATCCGTTACAAAAAACCCTTTTGGCCGGATTGTTCGACCAGTTTTTTAATCTTTATATGAATGTAGGCCAACAAGGGTGGTACCATCGCAATGTACTAGAATTTCTGTCGCATCCTTATGTACATAAAATATTGGATGATTCACTCAAAAATTTCTCCGATCAAATAAGTTCGGCCATTAAGAGAAACAATATCCCCTACCTCAATGCGAAAAAAATAAATAATATTGCCCAAGAAGAACATCCCTATATAGGATTATTATTTTTCGACAAGGCGTTTACAACTAATGATTTTATAAAGAAATGCCTCGGTCTAATTCAGGTTCTAAAAACAAAATTTTCAGACACCACCTCAGGTTTGGAACTTGGACATCTTTATCGGTTTTATAAAATCTTTAATCAAATATCCGATTTGCTCGAAGACTACAATTTCATAACGGACATAAAATCACTTCACAGTTTGTACAGCGAAATTCTAGCCTCCGAGACTTTAGATTTTCAAGGAGACCCATTGGAAGGATTACAAATTATGGGAATGTTGGAAAGCCGCAACCTTGATTTTGAGACCGTCATCATCACCTCTGTAAACGAGGGTATACTTCCTTCCGGAAAATCGAACAATTCATTTATTCCCTTTGACTTAAAGACCTATTTCGGCCTACCTACCTACAAAGAGAAAGATGCAGTTTATACCTACCATTTTTATCGGCTTTTGCAACGAGCCAAGAATATTTACATTCTTTACAATACAGAACCTGATGTCTTGGAAGGTGGAGAGAAAAGTAGGTTGATAACCCAAATGTTGACCGATGAAAGAATCTCGAACCGTATTCATGAAAAAATAGCGGCCCCTGAAATACGCCCAATAACGAAAAAACTCACTATAGTATATAAAGATGCGCATGCCTTACGTTTAATCGAGAAACACGCCTCCAATGGTTTTTCTCCTTCCTCGTTGAGTAGTTATATCAGAAACCCCATTGATTTCTATAAACAAAGCCTTTTGGGTATCGAAGACAGCTTGGAGGTTGAAGAAACCGTTGCCGCCAATACATTTGGCACCATTGTTCACAATACCCTCGAAGACTTATATACTCCTTTGATAGGAGAACGACTTTCCAAGGAAAATTTAATGCCCTTAAAACTTAAAATTAAGGGTTTGGTAAAACATCATTTCGCAAAAAGTTATTTTGAAGGAGACCCCACCAAAGGGAAGAATCTCATAGCCTACCGTGTTATCGTCCGTTATTTGGAAAATTTCATCGATATGGAAATCGAGGAAGCCCAAAACCATAGTATCAAAATAATAGGGTTAGAAGAAAAATTGAAACTTCGACTGGACATTCCAGAGATCGGGTTTCCAATCTATTTAAAAGGAAAACTCGACCGTATCGACGAAAAAGATGGTATTCTACGCATCATTGACTACAAAACAGGAAAAGTGGAGCCCAAAAATGTGACCGTATCCGATTGGGAAGACCTTATTATGGACTATCAGTATAGCAAAGCCTTCCAGTTGCTATGCTACACGTTCATGTACCGATCGGAAAACAACAACGATAAAACGGAAGCCGGGATCATTACTTTCAAAAATCTCTATGGAGGATTACAAATGCTGACCCTTAAAAACCTCGATGAGAAAAAGGGAAAATATTACTTGATCGAACCGGATATTTTGATTCAATTTCAGCGAATTCTAAAAAAATTGATTTTGGAAATCTGCGATATCGACACCCCCTTTACCGAAAAGGAAGTTTGACTATTTTTTATCGGGTCGACTCGGCCTTACCTCGATTTTACTGGGCAATGTTCTTGGATGCATTTTTAATAGATCTAATACCAATTCACCAATGTCTTCGGGCTGAATTTTCCAAGCATCCTTTTTATCTGGCTCGTTACCGTTAAAATGCGTGGCAACGGACCCTGGCATAATGGTAGATACTTTGATATCATACTTTCGCAGATCAAGCATGGCGGCCTGTGTAAAACCTACCACCCCAAATTTTGTGGCATTATAACCGGCACCTGAGGCAAAGAAGTTCGTTCCTGCCAAACTTGCCAATGTTATGTAATATCCCTTTGTCTTTTTCAATGCTTCCACAGAAGCTTTTAAAGTATGGAATACCCCGTTAAGGTTGGTGTCGATCATTTGATGCCATTGTTCGTCGGACATTTCATCTATCGCGGCAAAATGGCCGACCCCGGCATTTGCAAGAACAACATCTAATTGCCCCCATTTTTCTATAATGTCATGAACCGCTTTTTTCTCATCCCCAAGTTTTGTCACATCCGATTCCAGGCCAAGCACGTGTGTATCATCTCCTAAATAAGTCGCGGCCTTTTCAACGGACTTCAAAGTTCGACCACTAATCGCCACGCGCATACCGGCTTTTATCAATATTTCGGCTACGCCGAATCCGATTCCTTTCGAACCTCCTGTTATATAAGCTACTTTATTTTTTAAGTCCATATCATTCTGTTTTCAATAAATGTAATGGTCTCGTTTCTCAAAGTCAACACAAAGATGTTATTGTTTTACTAAAACAAAAAACCACCAACCTTTCGGTTGATGGTCTCGTGGAGAATACCGGAGTCGAACCGGTGACCTCTTGCCTGCCAGGCAAGCGCTCTAGCCAGCTGAGCTAATCCCCCAAGTTAACATTGTTCTTTCGCCATTTTCTACCGGCTGCCGATTTCAAATACTTTTCTCTTTTTCTAGCCTCTTCCCTAGTAAAATATTCGTCATAATGAACAATTCTCCAAGGAACGTAGGGTTTTGTACTTCGTGTTTCTCCTTTGTTATGTTCTTCAAGTCTTTTCATCAAATCTTGAGAAAACCCAATATACGACTTACCGAATTCATCACTAAATAAAATATATACAAAGAACATTCTTTTTTAAAAAAGAGACCTGTTGCCTGCCAGGCAAGCGATCTAGCCAGCTGAGCCCGTCCGAACGGATGAATCTGTTCATCCGGGCGGGCTAATCCCCCGACTTTGAGAAGGTCAAAGGAAATACTTTTTGAGAACCTATCAAAATGAAATCAATCTTTCTTGACACTGAGCACCAATACCGGAATCTTCGAAGAAAATTCTGATTTAGGTATCGTGTTCTTTTCCCAAAGGTTTTTAAAGAACCCTCTTTTCCTCCTGAAAACACATAGTAGGTCAGGTTGTTGCGACTGAAAATGCTCCAAAACCCCCAAATAGGTAGTAGGGGCCTCAGTCAATGTCAATTGTGAACTTATATCCATCAGGGCCGTATTGATCTTCAAATCATCATCGGAATAACCGGGGGTTTTGACCAATAAGAGATTGACTTTTGCACCGAATTTATTTTTAATGGCAACAAGGGGGTCAAGAATACGCTTTCGCTTTAAAACACCCGATTTAAATGCAGTCAATATAGTTTTAAGCGGTTTCAAGGTTGTACCCCTTGGAATTATCAATGTCGGAATATCGGTTCGCTTGATAATTCTACCCGAGGTATGGCCCAAAAACAATTCTTCGATAATTTCATTGCTCCGAGGGGCGATGATAATCAAGTCGATTCCCAATTCTTTATCGATTTGCTTTAGTCCATCGATTAAATCGCCATTGTAAGTCGCTACCTTGATGTTCAGTCCTTTTGTATCGACCTTGTCCATGATTTCCTTGACCCGTTCCTTACTACTTTCTGCTATGGTTTCTTCAGTGTTCTTTAATCCTCTTCCCGCTCCTATGGAAGCCGTAAAAACCTCCATTACATAAATTTGTGAAGAAAATTCAACGGCAAAATCCACCGCGTACTGTAACGTATTATGATTGTCAGGGGAAGTACCTATGGGAACCAATATATTTTTCATGACAAGGAATTATAGTTAATACTCTAAATTTACAATTAAATTGAAACCGATTCATGATTCGACGTGCAAAGATATCGGAAATTACCGACATTCTTACCATTACCAAGGCCTGTGCGGACTATATGTCTCAAAACGGAATTCTACAATGGAACGAGCACTACCCTTCTAAATTTGCTTTTCAGACCGACATAGAACGCAATGAACTCTTTGTTCTTGAACTGGAAGGAAAATTAATAGGCACCATCGTGATTTCAACATTTATGGATGAAGAATATTACCCGATCGAATGGCTGACGAAAAACGATAACAATGTTTACATACACAGACTTTCAGTCCATCCGAAGTTCCAGGGACAGGGATACGCACAAAAATTGATGGATTTTGCCGAAAATCGTGCCAAAGAAAAGGGATATACATCGGTGCGATTGGATACTTTTAGCCAAAACAAGAGAAACCAAAGGTTTTATGAAAAACGGGGCTATAAAAAACTAGATGATATCTTTTTTCCAAAACAAAGTGAGTATCCGTTTCACTGCTACGAACTGATTTTATAAGCTCCTGTTTTTGAAAACCGCCATTACTTTTAGAACGATCAACAAATTGGCCATTCCGGCAACCATCGCAGGTATTGCCGAACCACTGTTGTCGATAACAGATACCGCCATTGTTGGGAACATTCCCGTTGATGGGCTCGAATCATTGGCTGCTGCAGGTATTGTAGGTTCGTTTCTCTCAATGCTCATTTGGATTTTAGGGCAAACCCGTAGCGCCATATCCGCCATTATTTCCCAATATCTTGGAGCCGGTCGGCTAGACGAAGTAAAATCATTGCCCGCCCAAGCCATCTTCCTAAACATTGGCCTCAGTATATTGATCTTACTTTCTACCGTTTTCGTCGTAAGGGAAATTTTCGAACTGTTGAACGCCTCCGGAAAAATATTGGAATACTGTATCTCTTACTACAACATCAGGGTATGGGGCTTTCCCTTGACGCTCTTCGTATTCGCGGTCATGGGTATTTTCAGAGGTCTTCAAAACACATATTGGCCGATGCTCATTGCCATTGTCGGTGCCGTTTTAAATGTTGTTCTAGATTTTATTTTTGTGTATGGCGTGGATGGATTTTTAGAACCTATGTACCTTGAGGGGGCGGCATGGGCAAGCCTTATTTCGCAGGCGATCATGGCAATTCTAGCTTTTATCCTTCTTATTACAAAGACCGATATCAGTTTGAAATTGAGGCTTCCCATTCATCCTGAATTAAGTCGATTGGTAGTGATGAGCCTTAATTTATTCGTTCGCGCTTTGGCGTTGAATATAGCGCTGATTTTAGCCGTTCGGGAGGCCACAGCCCTCGGCGATAAATATATTGGCGCACATACTATTGCGATTAACCTATGGCTGTTTGCTGCCTTCTTTATCGACGGGTATGGTGCAGCCGGAAATATTATGGGAGGAAGACTTCTGGGAGCCAAAGACTACAACGGACTATGGAAACTTGCCAAGAAAATAATCCTATATGGCAGTCTTGTAAGTCTGGTCTTGGTAATCTTCAGTTTTATGTTCTATCGCCCTATCGGAAGATTGTTCTCAAACGAAATGTCGGTACTTGAAACCTTCTATACCATATTCTTTATCATTATTCTGGGGCTTCCCATGAATACTTTGGCCTTTGTGTTCGACGGACTTTTCAAAGGACTCGGCGAAATGAAATATCTTAGAAATGTACTGCTCTCTGCAACCTTTCTCGGCTTTATTCCCACGTTATTTTTAGGAAAATATATGGGATGGGGATTATACGGTATTTGGATCGCTTTTACCGTGTGGATGTTCATTCGCGGAGGCGCACTGGTCTGGAAATTCAGAAGAAAGTTTCGACCGTTGTTATTTACCTAAAGTTTAATCAAGACCCATATTTAACTAATTTAGCTTTAAAAGCAAGGATATTTGCTATTTCCATTTCTTCAAACTTTTCTTTTTCAGGATAAAGTATATTAGCATGGTACGGCTTTTTCCCATCGTAATCCTCCTTTTCTACACTTGAACAGCCAGCATCTAAACAAGCTTGAACAAAAAGACTCCCATACCCATGGTATACTTTTTCAGATTGATTTGGATTATTATTGTTTATTTCATTCTTCAGTTCTAAGCCTAGTTCATGTGCTTTAGAAACATCTATAGTTGATATCCTGTTAACAGATAATTCTCTAGGATTTCTAGTGTCAAGAAACTGGGAAGGCTTGACTTCATTTGTCTTCGGGTTATAGATTTTCCTAAGGCTTTTGGAACTAGAACCCCCTATCAAATTCCTAGCTAATTCTTCATCTGGTTTAACGGTCTCAGGAAGATTTTCATTTTTTTTCGATTTAAAGAAAATTCTTTTAAGAAAATGCTTCAATGAGATTATATAGTATCGAATGGGCATTAGGACTTTTTTCATCATCTCTTTTAAGAAATACTTTTCCTTTATGAGTTGCATTGCTCTTTTCAAAGTAAGAAGCATAATTAATCCCTCCGTTTTCTTCAAATGACAAGCTTAATATCCCGGTGGATGAGTCCCTCCATACAAAAGAGAATTGTCCGTCAGGATGCACATCATAAGAGGGAATAGAAGCTTTCTCAGGCAAATCCCAAAGAAATTTAAGTGCTTCCATCAAAGAACTTTCTTTAACATCTTTATCAATTATAGTTAAATCTTGTTCTAAAGAAGCGTTTAAATCAAATGAGGTAAAGTCTTCTAAAATCTCCAAAAGAAATTCTAATTTATTCTTTAATGCCAAGTTGACTGTTTCCTCTCCAACTTCAGCTACTCCAGACGTAGTACTTTGGATGAAATCATATTTTGGGTATAGGGTGGTCATACTACTACCGGTCCCATGAAATACATCGTGCATTAATGGAGGAAACAAATTGGAATTGTCAGATTCTAAATCTCCTGTACTTGGAGCTACTAGTAAAGACGATAAAAGCAATGCTCCTGTATACCCTAGAGAACCATTCTTCTGGTTATTCATATTATGGATTTTACTTCATTTTATCCTTATACAATTCTGTAATACTTCCAAAAAAAACATCTTCAATATCCTTATGCAAATTCACAAGTTTATCTTTTATTGTGTCATTAGCTAATTCTTCGCCCTCAACTATTCTGTCTATATCTAAAAGAAATTCTCTTTTTCCAGTTTCATTTTGAAGAGGGTTACTTCCTGCTATAACAATGAATCTATTTGTTTTATTCATCTGAATTTCATTCCTATTCATAAAATTAAAACCCTCTGTAAGTCCAGATTTTGGAAAGTACAAAGAATCTACGGAAAAGAAATCACTATTCTGTTGGACATTTTCTATTTGTAGTTTATTAATGTATCTAACCCCTATTCTAGTGATTTTAATTATATCTAAAGCATCAGATATTCTATTCCATTCTATGCATAAACGATTGTAGAACTCTTCTTTAGAATAATTAGTGGTTTGACTTGGATTTAGCGTAAAAGAAAACGCATCTCTTTTAACAGTAATTATATAGGAATGTTCATCACTAGAAAATTTATATCTATGCATATTACCTTCAGTAATCGTTTGACCACCTAAATTAATTTTAAAAGGGGAGTCATCGATAACATCGGAAAGTGGGTATTCTTCGGATAAAAGAGGAACAAGTTTACCAAGCATCCTACTTGATACCGCATCCGATATAGGCCTATACCTTATTTCACATAAGGCCTGTCTAAGAGATGGGTTTTCAAAAGTTGGATGACTCATTTATAATATTTGTGCAAAATTACAAAGAATATGATTAGATACTACGCACAAGCAAGTTTTGACGTTACTTAAAGTTATATGATTTCAAATTTAGAATGTGTTTTATTTTTGTTAAAATGTTCTTCCTTGAGATTAACAATTCATAAACAAAATTATTAGATGTGTTTGTAAATTAAGTATAGTAAGCATTTGAAAAAATAATGAGGTAAATTACAAAACGTTTAATTTTGATTAAAACAAAAGAACATGGGCACAACTAGGGAAAACGGAAGCCTTTACACGAGTATCAATAACAAAGTAGCGACGGTTGAATTCGGCCATCCGGCCAGCAATTCATTCGTAGCAGAACTTCTAGACCGACTGACCAATGAACTAAACTCTTTGTCAAATAATAATGAAGTATCGGTCATCATCTTAAAGTCTGAAGGAGATCGGGCATTTTGTGCAGGTGCCTCCTTTGATGAACTGATGGCCGTTTCTAATTTGGAAGAGGGCAAAACATTTTTTTCCGGCTTTGCCAATGTCATCAATGCCATGCGCACCTGTTCAAAACCGATTATAGGTCGTGTACAGGGAAAAGCGGTCGGCGGCGGTGTAGGACTCGCCTCAGCCTGCGATTATACATTCGCCTCCGTAGAGGCTTCAATTCGATTGTCAGAATTGACCATCGGTATCGCCCCCTTGGTCATTGCACCGGCCGTAGAACGCAAAATCGGGACAGCGGCATTTTCAGAATTATCGCTCTCCCCTACCGAATGGCATAATGCCTATTGGGCCAAGGAAAAAGGGTTGTATGCCAAGGTTTTTGAAAAAATCGATGAACTGGATAAAGAAATCGATTTTTTTTCGCAAAAATTGGCCTCCTATAATCCAGATGCCTTAAGAGAATTGAAAAAAGTACTTTGGCAAGGCACCGAACATTGGAATACCCTTCTAATCGAGAGAGCCGCACTTACCGGCACCTTGGCACTTTCAGAGTTCACCAAAAATGCGTTATCCAAGTTCAAGAAATAATATTCTTCAAAGGCTTTCGTTTTGATTCTAAATCTAATCTTTATGGATGTCCTAAATTTTTTAAATGGTGATCTTATCTTTCCAATTCTTGCGTTTGTCGTGGTCGCCATATATTTTATAAATCGAGTTCGCACACGACAAAAGTTTAAGCGCTAATGTAAATTACAGAATTCCTACCTTTGCCTACCAATTAAGCATAATGGGCAACATACGAATCACCAAACAGTTTACTTTCGAGACAGGGCATGCCCTATATGGTTATGATGGCAAGTGCCGTAATGTTCATGGCCATAGTTACAAGCTTTCCGTAACCGTGATCGGAAAGCCCATAACCGATACCTCTCATGTAAAGTTGGGCATGGTCATCGATTTTGGGGATTTAAAGAAAATGGTAAAAGAAGAAATCGTCGATCCATTCGACCATGCAACCGTATTCAACAAGAACACACCGCATATTGAACTCGCACAAGAATTAATGGATAGGGGGCATAAGGTTATTTTGGCCGACTATCAACCGACCAGCGAAAACATGGTCATCGATTTTGCAGAAAAAATTCAAGGTCGGTTACCAGAAACTATCCGATTGCATTCCCTAAAACTTAGAGAGACCGAAACCGCGTTTGCCGAGTGGCATGCCACGGACAACTAAAGCCCCATAACCCCGAAGGGGGAATTCTTATATTTACAGGAAATGACGACCATCACTATTCCATCGGGCAAAAAAGTCTACTTCGCGAGTGACAACCACTTGGGTGCTCCGAATATGAAGGCCAGCAAACCACGCGAAAAAAAATTCGTGGCATGGCTTGATGAAGTCAAGAAAGATGCCGCCGCCATATTTCTTTTAGGCGACCTCTTCGATTTTTGGATGGAATATAAAACAGTAGTCCCAAAAGGATTTACCCGAACCTTGGGCAAGCTGGCGGAAATCTCCGATTCGGGCATTCCCATTTATTACTTCGTAGGTAATCATGATCTATGGATGAACGGCTATTTTGAGGAAGAACTAAATATTCCCGTATTTCACAAACCCCAACAATATGAGATAAACGGAGTCTCCTTTTTTATTGGTCATGGCGACGGACTCGGGCCACACGACATGGGCTATAAACGCATGAAGAAAGTGTTTACAAATCCTGTTGCCAAATGGTTTTTCCGGTGGTTACACCCCGATTGGGGCGTGCGTTTAGCGCAATATTTTTCGGTAAAGAACAAATTGATTTCCGGGGATGAGGATGCTAAATTCTTGGGGGAGGAAAACGAATGGCTGGTGCAATATGCCAAACGAAAATTAGAGACCCGCCATTACGATCATTTTATTTTCGGACATCGCCATCTTCCGCTGGAAATCGATTTGAACGGAAAATCAAAATATACCAATCTTGGCGATTGGATCAACTATTGCACCTATGCCGTTTTTGATGGGAAAAGCCTTTCTTTGGAAGAATTCGAGGGCTGACGTCCAGCAGGGGACTTTTTTTGATTCCCCGTAAGTTGTCCCCACTACAATCAGATTTTTTTAGCTCTTCACGAAAATTTGATGAAATCTACGCAACACTTTCATCATTTGATCATCTATAATCAAAATTATAGTAATGAAAACAAGGTATAGAATCGTATGGCTAATCTCCTTGTGTTCTTTTTTTTGGACAGGTTGTAATAATGATGATGAAATTTTTTTTGAAAATAATTCATTGAATGGAACTTGGACTCTAACAAGTTATGGAGGTGGATTCACAGGACAATTCGAGTACTACAAAAGAAGGGATATTATCTGGAATTTTGACACCATCAATAACACAGTCCTAATTAAAAGTAAACGCGACTACTTTGGGCCTAAAAGTGGCACTTATCCCTATGAGATTCGTCAAAATGACCAAAATGATCAAATTCTTTTCTTGAACGATTCGGTACAAGGGCTACTTAACATTAATGTAGACGAGCTGATATTCAACCGTGTTTTAACTGCCACCTTCAAGAGATAGAAAATGGATAAAAGTTTTTTAACATCACTCTTTTTCATGTTCTTCGACATCCTTCTGTAAATCCAGTTTTCTAAAGGTAGGCGAAACCAAAGCGGTAATTCCGACGGTCAACAGGGTCATCGTTCCCCCAAAAACTACTGCGGTTACCGTGCCCATAAGTTTAGCGGTCGCCCCACTTTCAAACGCACCAAGCTCGTTGCTAGAACCCACGAACATCGAATTGACCGAAGCGACCCTACCTCGCATGTGATCCGGGGTCTTCAATTGTAAAATGGTCTGCCGGATAATCATTGAAATACCATCCAAAGCTCCACTAAAGAACAAAGCGGCTACCGATAACCAAAATGAAGTGGACAAGCCGAACACGATGATACAGATACCAAATCCGAATACGGCCCACAATAGTTTTTTACCTGCCATTTTGTGAAGCGGAAATCGGGTAGAGGCCAACATCATGATCGCGGCACCGACTGCAGGAGCCGCCCTGAGCACCCCGAACCCTTCGGCCCCGACATGAAGGATATCTTGTGCATATATGGGAAGAAGGGCCACGGCACCTCCAAAAAGCACGGCAATCATATCTAAAGTCAATGCGCCGAATATGGCCTTGGTGCTAAAAACGAACCGCAAACCTTCTTTTAAACTCTGAAGAATCGGTTCACCCAATTTGGGATTTAATATGGGTTTTCGGGGAATTTGTAATAATCCGATTAGCGCAATAACAGAAAAACCGAGAATGGCGCACATCGACCAATGCACCCCGATCCAACTGATTGAAAAACCGGCCAAGGCAGGTCCTAATACGGAGGCCAATTGCCAAGTGGTACTGCTCCATGTCGCCGCGTTCGGATATATTTTCTTTGGGACAATCAAAGCGATTAGTGAAAATATGGTCGGCCCCAAAAATGCCCTGACAATGCCTCCTAAAAAAACGAGTGCGTAGATTCCGTATAGAATACTTTTTGAGGATAAACTATCGGACAGCGATGGCAAACTCAAAATAAAGAGTCCGAGGCTGATAATCGAAAATCCCAATATGCACTTGACCAAAAGGTTTCTTTTCTCCTTTTGATCCACGAAATGCCCGGCGAACAAAGCTGTGGAAACTGCCGGAACAACTTCCATTAGTCCGATAATGCCCAATGACAATGGGTCTTTGGTCAATGAATAAACCTGCCACTCGATTACGATAAACTGCATCGACCAAGCAAATACCATCGCAAAGCGAACTCCCAAAAAAATATTGAATTCCTTAAAACGTAGAGCGGCGTACGGATCCATTATCTTACATCACGCAGCTTAAGTTGCAGACTAACATTTCCTTGCCATTCATTTTCATCCAAAGAAAAAACAGCGTCGAATGATTTCCCGTTCTTTACTAGATTCAGCTTACCTCCTAGATTAAAACCGATTGCACCAATAGGCGTACTCCCATTTTGGGTAACCGAAAGTTTTAGATGTTTTCCATCTTCCCCTACTCCTTTCGCATAGCCCGTATCCCTCAATTTCTCGGCCATAAAAACCGGAGTCATATTGCTAGGGCCAAAGGGAGCAAACTGGTTGATGATTCGCAATAGTTTTGGTGCAATATCCCTCAATTCTATTTGTGCATCTACCGTTATCTCAGGGGTCAACAAATTAGGGTCGATACTCTCGGAGACTACTTTTTCGAACTGTTTTTTGAAGGTTCCATATTGCGCTTCCAAGAGCGTTAATCCGGCCGCATATTTATGTCCCCCGAACTGCTCGATACAATCCGCACAACCTTGCAAAGCATTATAGACATCAAAACCTTTCACAGATCGCGCCGAAGCGGCTAGTTTATCGCCACTTTTAGTAAATACCAAAGTGGGGCGGTAATAGGTTTCCGTCAGCCGGGATGCAACGATACCGATGACACCTTTATGCCAAGTGTCTTTGTAGACCACAGAGGTAAACCCTTCTTTTTCATTATTGGCCTCGATCTGTAATAGCGCTTCTTGGGTTATTTCTTGGTCCAGCTCCCTACGGTCATAATTGAACTTTTCGATTTCGGCAGCGAATTTAGCTGCCTGTTCGAGATCGTTTTCGACCAAAAGATTAACCGCATGCTGCCCATGTTTCATACGGCCGGCCGCATTGATTCTCGGAGCGATAATAAAGACTACGTCGGTTATCGTGAGTTCCGTTTTTTTGACTTGATTGATAATGGCCTTAAACCCGATTCTCGGATTTGAATTGATGACTTTTAAACCATGATAGGCCAGAACCCGATTCTCGCCCGTCATAGGAACAATATCCGCCCCGATGGCCGTAGCCACTAAATCTAGATAGGGAATCAGATCTTCAATTGCCTCCCCTCGTTTTGAGGCCAAGGCCTGAACCAGTTTGAACCCGACGCCACATCCACATAATTCGTCGTAAGGATATGAACAATCATCTCTTTTTGGATCCAAAACCGCAACGGCATCCGGCAAGTGTGCTCCAGGCCGATGGTGGTCGCAGATAATAAAATCAATATTTTTCTCTTTGGCATAGGCGACCTTATCTATAGCCTTTACGCCACAATCAAGTGCTATGATCAGCGAAAAACCATTGTCCTCGGCAAAATCAATCCCTTGATAGGAAACCCCATACCCCTCGTTATACCGATCCGGAATATAGGTCGCAACATTCGGATAATACGTTAATAAATAGGAAGAGACCAAAGCAACGGACGTAGTACCATCCACATCATAATCCCCAAAAATCAAAATATTCTCATTTTCGGCAATCGCTTTTTCGATGCGCATAACAGCGACATCCATATCCTTCATCAGAAACGGATCATGTAAATCGGAAAGTTCTGGGCGGAAGAACTTTTTGGCCTGGGCGTAGTTGGAGATACCTCGTTGCAATAAAAGCTGCGCCACTAAATCATCAACATGTAGCGATTTCGCCAGTGCTTTGATTTGTTGTTCTTCAGGTTTGGCTTTTATAGTCCAGCGCATTGGTTTCGTTATTCATCATTGCGAGGCACGAAGCAATCTGTCAAATTCATGTTCCAAAGTAACAGTTTGCCGTGCTACGCTCGCAAAGACGTTTACTTTTTGTGAAATATGGTTTTAATCTCCAACTCTGCAAACCTTCTGAACATCTCCATAACCCCGCAATACTTTTCAACGGACAAATCAACGGCACGTTGCAACTTTTTCTCATCTAGATTTTTACCATGAAAATGATATTCTATGACTACCGAATCATAGTACTTCGGATGCTCATCGGTCAGGTTGGCGATGGTTTCAATAGTAAATTCATCAACCTCCAACTTCATCTTTTTGATAAGTCCGGCTACATCGAGTCCCGAGCATCCAGCCAGACCCGATAACATCAAGGCTTTTGGACGCAGGCCTTTGCCTTCGCCCCCGTCATCAGGGCCTGCATCAATCGTCAGATTCAATCCGGACGGATTATTGCTTTCAAAGGCCATATTGCCCAGCCATTTCGTTGTGATATGATTTGTTGTCGGCATAATTTTTCGTTTCTTGTGTACTTCAAAAATACAATAATCTGAATTGTCATTTCGAGCGCAGTCGAGAACTTTGGAACACGCATCTCGACCGCGCTCGATGTGACAGGAACATAAAAAACCCTCTTAGATGCCCTTAGTAACCCCTCTTGATCCAAGCCATAGTCCGGAAACCGCAGAACTCGCAAAATTCTTCAATGAGACCTTGGGCTTTTGCCCAAATTCGGTGCTGACTATGCAACATCGGCCTGCCATTTCAAAGGCTTTTATCAACCTCAACAAAGCGGTCATGGCCAATGAAGGCCGTGTAACCTCGGCCTTGAAACGGATGATCGCATGGGTCAGTAGTAATGCCACCGGATGCCGGTATTGCCAAGCCCACGCCATTCGGGCCGCAGAACGCTACGGGGCCGAACAAGAACAATTGGACAATATTTGGGAATACCGCACCCACCCCGCTTTTTCTGAAGCCGAACGCGCCGCCCTCGATTTTTCGTTGCTTGCCTCACAGGTTCCAAATGGCGTAAATGCAGAAATCAAGGAACGACTTTACAAATACTGGAATGAAGGCGAAGTTGTTGAAATACTGGGCGTAATTTCTTTATTCGGATATCTGAACCGTTGGAACGATTCGATGGGAACCTCGATTGAAGATGGAGCTGTTGAAAGTGGCGACCAGTATTTGGGGAAACATGGTTGGGAGAAAGGGAAGCATGATGGGTCAAAGTATTAGTTGATAGTTATTGGTGGCTTTTAATGTCACTTCGAGCGGAGTCGAGAATTCTTGAATACGCATCTCGACTACGCTCAGCATAACATTCGTTTAAATCAAAAAGTTTTCTAGTAACCAAATCGTCAACATCCCCCAAAAAGTGCCTGTTGCCATACTGAGAATGGCCAAAACGATGGCATGGGGCATCCATTTTATTTCATAGGCCACGGTTACGGCAGGGGCGGTTGCTATTCCGCCCACATTCGCCATACTGGCAATCGGCACCCAGGCCATATTCACGTTCAGCAGTTTAGCAATGAGCATCATAAATACAAAGTGGCCCAAAAGCCATACGATCAAAAACAATAAGAAGGAGGTGTTAAAACCAAGGGTGGCAAACTGCAATTTTAGGCCCAAAACAGCCATTACAACGATAATCAATATTCCTCCTGCTTTTAGGGCAAAACCATAATTCCATTTGGGTATGAAGTTGCTGATTACCAAGCCTAAAATAGACAGGACTATTACTTTGCCGATAAAACTTTCTAAAACCACATTGGACAGGATAACGACACCTAATAATAACATGGCGCACCACCAAGGGGAAATTTTCTTTCCAGAAGCTGCCTCCATTTCCTCGGGCATAGCGGTATCGGTTATTTTCAATATCCTATTCAAAGTGCTGCTCTTTTTGATACTTTGGAACATTAAAATGGTCCAAACATTGACCAAAATATTATCCACGACCAAAACGGATAAAAAGATGTTTTCGGGGCATTCTACTAATTCCTTCAACACTAACTGACTGGTGCTTCCCCCGATCCAACTGCCCACTATCGGCGGGATTCCCATCCAATAGCCGTCGGCGACCAACGTTTTTGAAATCAATTCGGTATCCAAAAGGCTCAATCCCAATACCACCGGAAATACAGCAATAAAAAACGATCCAGCCGCAAATAAAAGAATCGGCTTCCATCCGATAGACTTCAATTGTTTCAACGAAAGACTGCTCATGACCGCAATAATGGCCAAGGGAATAAAATACAGCTTACTGTATTCATGAATATCAGCTTGGGAGTAATCGACATCAAATACATAGGAAATAATCGCGGGAATGATATAGGCCAACAGAATGGCGGGCACCCAATCAAAGAGTGATTTGATATGTCGGTTCTCCCATCGGTCTAGAAAGTATACCGCGATTACCGTAAAGAGGGAGATGAGCCATGGTGCTACCATGGGGTTAATTTAGGTTTTTTAAAAATATGGAACGTAATTATTTCTTGCCCGCCACGACAATCACAATTTCGCCTTTCGGCGGCTTATCGGTAAAGTGTTCCAAAATTTCCGAAGCACTTCCACGAATGGTTTCTTCGTATAGCTTTGTGAGTTCCCTAGAAACGGAAACAGGTCTTTCGGCACCAAAATATTCAGCGAAATTCGTCAGCGTTTTCACGAGTTTATGGGGCGATTCGTAAAAAATCATCGTCCGGGTTTCTTCGGCCAAGAATTTCAAACGGGTCTGCCGTCCCTTTTTTACGGGAAGAAATCCTTCGAAAACAAACTTATCGTTTGGCAATCCGCTATTGACCAAAGCGGGAACAAATGCCGTTGCGCCAGGGAGGCACTCGACTTCAATATCGTTTTCAACACAAGCTCGGGTCAACAAAAATCCAGGATCCGATATGGCGGGAGTACCGGCATCTGAAATCAAGGCGATATCACTTCCGGATTGAATTTTCTTTACGATTCCATCGACCACTTTATGCTCGTTGTGCATGTGATGGGATTGCATCGGGGTGGTAATTTCAAAATGCTGTAAAAGCTTCCCGCTGGTCCGCGTGTCTTCGGCCAAAATAAGATCGGCCTCCTTCAAAATGCGTATCGCCCTCAAGGTCATGTCTTCTAAATTGCCTATCGGCGTAGGAACCAAGTATAATTTTCCCATAAAAAAATTTAAGGCCGGACGGTCTTTCCGAGAAAATAAGAAATCATTAAAACTACAATCGCAACGATTGGCAATATATGCCCACCATCTTTGGCGACCCAATGTGCCGTAAATGCCAGCACAAAGTCAAAGAAAAATCCGGCATAGGCCCACTCTTTCAACCATTTTGAGAAATTTCCCCAAATCGCGACCAACCCTAGAATTTTAGCGATCGCCAACGGATACACCAAATACTTCGGATAATCCAAAGCCTCGAAAAAACCTTGTACGGTCTCATAGTTCAAGAAATACATTTGAATGGAAAACAGCATGATGGCGGTCAATATTCCGGTGGCTATCCAATAGATTATTTTTCTTGTGTTCATACTTATATTGATGTGGTGAATAAAGATAGCAAAATAAAAGACCCCGCTTTAAAAGCGGGGTCTTCATTCATATCTTAAAAGGGGTCTTATAAAAACCTTCGCTCTATCAAATCCATAAATCGAAGCTCGTATTCCTCTTTGCCTTCCCAATTATTATAGTCGGGTTTGACCATGTTGTTAATAAATGAAATAGAACGTTCTTCGGTATCTATAGTATTCAATTGCGATAGTACACGATTATAATCCTCGGCACTACCGTTAAAGAGATGTTTTACAAATGCCAGACGATTATTGAGATCGACCTTGATATGTTTCGCACTCATTTTATCATTGAGCGATTTTCGCTTGATTTCTTTCTTTGCGACGCTCTCCGAACTCGGCATAAAAAGCTCTTTGTCATTTTTCATGTATTCGGGTTTACCCAAGAACTCCTCTAAAACCGAATCGACCGGATTATCGTTCGACATCTCTGGCAACATACCCTTTATGGTATCTATGCCCGGGGTCATGATATCCTCTTCATGCGGATTGCTCTCCGGCACTGAAGAATTTGCACTCAGGACGGCATTTGCCATTTTTTCGAATTTAGCCGCGATCACGTTTTTAGAGACATCGATTTCAATATCGTGCAGTTTCTCTTCGATGAACTTCAACACCGCAAGTTTTTCATAGAGCTCTTTAGCTGCCTCGTACAAATCGGAAATGTCATCCGAATCTCTCGAAGTAATAATATCGGTGGACAATTTTCGCAACTCTTCTTTTAGTTTCTTCTTCATGGCTTTTATTTTAAGCTAAGCAAAAGGTGTGCCTTTTTTAGTAATTTTAAGGCTACCTATTATAGGAACGAAAAAACATCCTATTTTCGTCTAAAATTACAAAATGTTTCTCGAAAATACCGTTAATCATAAAGAACAGTTTGGTTGGATAGAAGTCATCTGCGGTTCGATGTTCTCTGGAAAGACCGAGGAACTGATCCGACGCTTGAAGCGTGCCCAATTCGCCAAACAGAAGGTCGAAATCTTTAAGCCTATGGTCGATACACGGTACGATGAAGATAAGGTTGTATCGCACGACTCGAACGAAATTCGCTCTACGGCCGTGCCCGCAGCGGCCAACATACGTATTTTAGGAGACACCTGCGATGTCGTCGGTATCGACGAAGCCCAGTTTTTCGATGATGAGATCGTAACGGTCTGTAATGACCTGGCCAATAAAGGCGTAAGGGTCGTTGTGGCGGGCTTGGACATGGATTTCAAGGGAAACCCCTTCGGGCCTATGCCCGCGTTGATGGCCACGGCAGAATATGTAACCAAAGTGCATGCTATCTGCACCCGAACAGGAAATTTGGCCAACTATAGTTTTCGTAAATCGAACAATGATAATTTGGTGCTACTAGGTGAAACCGAAGAATATGAACCGCTCAGTAGGGCCGCATTTTACAAGGCCATGCTTAAGGAACGGATAAAGGAAATCGACGTTGAGGCCGAAGAAATCTCTACAAAAACAAAACGTTCCAATGCATAAAGCCCAAGAGACCGTTCTAGAAATCGACTTGAACGCACTTGAACATAATTATCGATTTTTAAGATCGCGGGTGAACCCTGGGACCAAGTTTCTTGCCGTAGTCAAAGCATTCGCCTACGGCTCCGATGCGCCGAAGATAGCAAAGAAACTGGAAGCCTTGGGTGTCGATTATTTTGCCGTCGCCTATGTTTCAGAAGGAATTGCACTGAGGCAAGCTGGAATAAATAGTCCCATTTTAGTACTACACCCGCTGCCTGTTCATTTTGAATCCCTGATCGATAGTTGCTTAGAACCTAGCATATACTCTCCAAAGGTTTTAAAGGATTTTCTTGAAGTAGCTCAAAAGAAAAACCAAAAGAACTATCCGGTACATATCAAGTTCAATACAGGATTAAACCGTCTGGGTTTCTGGGAAAACGATGTGGATTATATTTCTGATACGTTGGATGGTAGGGCAGAACTGAAAGTCGTTTCCATTTTTTCGCACTTGGCCGCTTCCGAAGATTCCGGCGAGCGTGAATTCACGGTAAGACAAATAGATACGTTCGAGAAAATCGCTTCAGAATGTGATAGAAAGTTGGGGGCCAAATCTTTTAAACATCTTTTGAACACCTCGGGTATTCTAAATTATCCCGAAGCCCAATTTGACATGGTACGAAGCGGTATCGGACTTTACGGATATGGAAATGATACTGTCATTGATAAAAAACTAAAACCCGTAGCCACCTTGAAAACTGTCATTTCACAAATCCATAAAATAGAACCCGGGGAAACGGTCGGCTATAATCGCGGTTTTACCTCTGATGCATATCGCATAACGGCCACCCTACCGTTGGGCCATGCCGATGGTATTGGCAGGCATTACGGTAACGGAAATACTTTTGTAAATGTAAAAGGGCAATTGGCTCCGATCATAGGAAACGTTTGTATGGACATGATCATGATCGACGTTACTGGCATCGATTGTGCGGCAGGTGATGAAGTCGTAATTTTTGGTAAAAATCCGACCGCCGAATCTTTTGCTGCATCCGCAAATACTATTTCCTATGAATTGTTGACCGGAATTTCGCAGCGTGTGAAACGCCTATATATTGGTCATTGAAATATTTTTTAACATATTGTTATGAATTGCTTTTTTCACTACATTGCAGTTCACTAAATAAGTAACACTAAAAAACACTACATCATGTTAAAAGAATTTAAGAATTTTATTATGACCGGCAATGTCATCGAGTTTGCGGTTGCGGTCATAATGGCGGGAGCCGTAGGTATGGTCGTCAATGGCTTTGTCGCCGATATCATCATGCCGATAGTCGGGCATTTTGCCGGCGGAGTCGATTTTGCCAATTTAAAAGTTGTGCTTACCGAAGGAGTAGGTGTTGAAGGTGCCGAAGGTTATGTCGCCGAAAATGCCATACGCTGGGGTGCTTGGGTCAATACCATTGTAAACTTATTGATTGTGGGTTTTGTAATGTTCCTTATTGTTAAGGCCTATAACAAAACAAAAGCACCTGTTGAGGAAGCTCCGGCGGGTCCAACAGCAGAAGAATTGCTTGCCGAAATTCGTGATGCCCTAAAAAAATAGATCACAGAATTAACCCTAATTCAAGATTAGGTAAACCGCTGCACTTTAATAAACCCCTGCCTAATGGCGGGGGTTCCTTTTTTGATTAATGTGTCAAATAAAACATTTTGTTATATTTTTAGTGTTCCATTTAATTTATATTGTCCGATAAACCCCATTGACCTACCTTTGCCGTTCAATAAAAACTCAATATGAAAGTAGCGGTTGTAGGTGCCACTGGAATGGTAGGAGAAGTGATGTTAAAAGTACTGGCTGAGCGCAATTTTCCGATTTCGGAACTGTTATTGGTAGCTTCGGAACGTTCCGTTGGGAAAAAATTGTCGTATAGAGGGGAGGAACATACTATAATCAGCCTTGCCGATGCCGCTGAAGCACGACCCGATATTGCCATCTTTTCCGCTGGAGGTGACACCTCATTGGAATGGGCACCGAAATTTGCGGAGTTCGGTACTACGGTCATCGATAATTCGTCGGCTTGGCGCATGGATCCCGGTAAGAAATTGGTAGTTCCGGAAATCAATGCAGATACACTGACCTCTTCCGATAAAATTATTGCCAACCCTAACTGTTCGACCATTCAAATGGTCATGGCCCTGGCACCTTTACATAAAAAGTATAAAATGAAACGGGTAGTAGTCTCCACATACCAATCGGTATCTGGTACGGGGGTGAAAGCCGTGCGCCAATTGGAAAACGAGATTGCGGGCGTTCAAGGCGAGATGGCCTACCCCTATCCTATCAGTCGGAATGCTTTGCCGCATTGCGATGTATTTATGGAAAACGGCTATACCAAGGAAGAAATGAAATTGGCCCGAGAACCTCAGAAAATATTTGATGATCGAACTTTTTCAGTCACGGCTACCGCAGTTCGCATTCCTACGGCCGGTGGACATTCAGAGTCGGTCAATGTTGAATTTCTGAACGACTTTGAATTGAACGAAGTGCGAAAGCTGTTGAACGAAACCCCTGGAGTAACCGTACAAGATAATCCTGATACGAACACCTATCCCATGCCGATATATGCCCATGATAAGGATGAGGTCTTTGTTGGCCGTATTCGAAGGGACGAAACACAGCGAAATACGCTGAACATGTGGATCGTTTCCGATAATCTTAGAAAAGGGGCGGCCACCAATGCGGTTCAGATTGCAGAATATTTGGTGGAGAAAGGGTTGGTCTAACCCCAATTTAAAAATGTTAAAACCTTCAAAACGTGCCTGTTTTCAAGGTTTTTTTGTGGTATTTTTAAAGCCGATTAATGGCTAATTCAAAATGAAAAAAATACTCCTTCTTTCCACTATCACACTTTCCATTTTATCCTGTAAAACCGAAACCAAAAAAGAACCGATATCCGTGAGCTATCCCGTTACCGTAAAAACCGATTCCGTTGACACCTATTTCGGAACCGAAGTCAAGGATCCGTATCGCTGGTTGGAAGATGATCGAAGTGCGGAGACCGAAGCATGGGTCGCAGAACAGAACAAAACCACATTCGGCTATTTGGAAAAAATCCCCTATCGAGATGTGTTGAAAAACCGTCTTGAAAAATTATGGAATTACGAGAAATTGGGTTCTCCGTTCAAAGAAGGCGACTATACTTATTTCTATAAAAATGATGGGCTACAGAACCAATTCGTGGTCTATCGCCAAAAAGAAGGCAGCGAGCCCGAAGTCTTTCTGGATCCCAACAAATTTTCGGACGATGGCACTACATCTTTGGCCGGACTCAGTTTTACCAAAGACGGTTCGTTGGCAGGCTATCTGATTTCCGAAGGGGGCAGCGACTGGCGAAAGGCGATTATTATGAATGCCGAAACCAAGGAAATCGTTGAAGATACCTTGATCGATATCAAATTCAGCGGCATCTCCTGGAAAGGGAATGATGGCTTCTACTATTCAAGCTATGATAAACCTAAAGGAAGCGAGCTTTCGGCAAAGACGGATCAGCACAAAGTGTATTACCACAAATTGGGCACAGAACAAAAAGAGGATCAACTGATCTATGGCGGAAGACCCGACGAAAAACATCGCTATATCGGTGCCAGCGTTACCGAAGACCAGAAATATATGGTGCTTTCCGCATCGACCTCGACCTCGGGCAACAAGCTTTTTATCCAAGATTTGACAGATCCGAACGGATTACTTGTTCCGATTGTCAATGATACCGAATCGGACAATTATATCATCGAGAACGTCGGTACCAAACTGTTTATCGTTACCGACAGGGAAGCACCGAACAAGAAAATCGTAACCGTTGACGCGGCGAATCCGACTCCTGAAAATTGGGTCGATTTTATCCCCGAAACCGAAAATGTACTTTCCCCGAACACGGGCGGAGGTTATTTTTTCGCGGAATATATGGTCGATGCCATTTCAAAGGTCTTGCAATACGATTATGACGGAAAACTGGTCAGGGAAGTCGAATTGCCAGGTGTTGGAAGCGCAGGTGGGTTCAGCGGAAAAAAAGAGGATAAGGCCCTTTACTTCACGTTCACGAACTATAATACACCCGCTTCGATCTACAAATACAATGTGGAAACCGGAGCATACGAAGTGTACTGGAAACCCGAAATCGATTTTAATCCTGATAATTACGAATCGCATCAGGTCTTCTATATTTCAAAGGATGGCACGAAAATACCCATGATCATAACCCATAAAAAAGGCTTGGAGAAAAACGGGAAAAACCCGACGATTCTATATGGCTATGGCGGATTCAATATTAGTTTGACGCCCGGTTTCAATATCGCCAATGCCGTATGGATGGAGCAAGGAGGCATCTATGCCGTACCTAACCTTAGAGGAGGTGGCGAATATGGTAAAAAATGGCATGAGGCCGGTATCAAGGAAAAAAAGCAAAATGTTTTTGATGATTTTATCGCTGCTGCAGAATACCTTATCACAGAAAATTATACATCATCAGAGTATCTGGCGATTCGAGGCGGAAGCAATGGAGGACTTCTAGTCGGCGCCACCATGACCCAAAGACCAGATCTCATGAAGGTTGCCTTGCCCGCCGTAGGTGTAATGGATATGCTTCGCTACCATACCTTTACCGCTGGAGCAGGATGGGCTTATGATTATGGCACCTCCGAAGAGAGCAAAGAGATGTTCCAATACCTAAAGGGATATTCCCCCGTACATAATATAAAGGAAGGAACGGCCTACCCTGCAACATTGGTTACTACCGGAGACCACGACGACCGGGTAGTACCTGCCCATAGTTTCAAATTTGCTGCAGAATTACAGGAAAAGCAGGCAGGTAAAAATCCTAACCTAATACGTATCGAGACCAATGCGGGCCACGGAGCAGGAAAACCGACCAGTAAAATCATTGAAGAATATGCCGATGTTTTCGGGTTCACGTTTTATAATATGGGCTATGAAGAACTTCCAAATAAAGCTGTTTTGAAAGAATTTAAAGAGTAGCCGTCAATATTTCTATGTAAAATCCGTTTCATAATTGAGACGGATTTTCTATTTCCCCAAGAACACCATTTTCTATGCTACAAGTAGACCATGTTTCCTTTGCCTATGACAAGAAACCCGTGTTAGATGACATCAATTTGAAGGTGGCCAGAGGTGAACATGTAGCGATTATCGGAGAAAGTGGTTGTGGTAAAAGTACCCTCCTCAAGATCATCTATGGTTTGCTCCATATTAAAGTCGGAGAAGTCTATTGGGATGAGAACCAGGTACTCGGTCCACTCTACAACTTAGTTCCCGGTGAACCTTACATGAAATATCTGGCACAAGATTTTGACCTGATGCCTTTTACTACGGTGTATGAAAATGTCAGCGAGCATCTCTCCGTTCTGGAACCTGAGTTCTTGAAAGAACGTACGGCCGAACTTTTGGAAATGATCGAGATGACCGAATTTGCCAAGACCAAAGTTAAAAATCTGAGTGGCGGACAACAACAACGGGTGGCCCTGGCTAGGGTATTGGCCCAAAAACCTGACGTGCTTCTGCTTGATGAGCCTTTTAGTCATATCGATAATTTTAGGAAGAATAGTTTGCGGAGAAACCTTTTCACATTTCTCAAAAGCAAAGGTATTACGGTTCTTACCGCAACACATGACCATAACGATATGCTTCCGTTTGCCGACAGGGTAGTCGTTTTAAAAGACACCAAGATCATCGCCAAAGACACACCGAAGAATCTTTTCGAACATCCCAAAGATCTTTACATTGCTTCGTTATTTGGCGAGGCCAATAAGATTCCCATTAACATTGTAAAGACCTATGCCGATACAAAAAGGCGCATCATCGTTTACGCACATGAATTCAAGGTCTCCGAAAAATCAGGACTCGAGGTTACCGTTAAGGGTTCTTATTACATGGGCGGACACTACATGATCGTTGGTACCTACGAAGAACAAAACATCTATTTTAACCATCATACCGCCATTGAAGAGGGCAAAGAAGTTTTTCTTAATATTGCTCTAGAGGTCATCAATCAAAGGTTGAACCTCTAACATCGTGGACAAAAACCAAATACTTCAAGAACTACAATTCAAAGCAGTGCGCAGCAGCGGTGCCGGTGGGCAGCATGTGAACAAAGTGTCCACAAAAATCGGACTTGCTTTTGATGTTGTCAATTCCAACGCCTTTACCGAAAGCGAAAAAGAACGTCTCCTCTTAAAACTGGACAATCGACTTACCAAAGAAAATGTGCTTTTACTACAATGCGACGAAAGTCGCAGTCAGCACAAGAACAAAGAACTGGTCATCAAACGTTTGTTCACATTATTGGAGAACGCTTTAAAAGTGCCGAAAAAACGCAGAAAGACCAAACCTAAAAGATCCGCTATCGAGAAAAGGTTAAAATCAAAAAAGAGAAACGCCCAAAAAAAAGCGAATCGCGGAAAGCCAGAGTTGGAATAAAAAAACCGATACCCCAGAAGATATCGGTTTTGTATAATTTAATTTTCGTCACTTTTAATATCCTGGGTTTTGCGCCAAGAAACCTTCCACACCCGAAGCGCCATCTATAGCACTTTGCGGAATCGGGAATAATCGTTTATTGGGGTCGGCATCGGTTTTGTCGGTCCAAGAATCTTCGTACTTGCCAAAACGGATTTGGTCCGTTCTTCTGAAACCTTCCCAATAAAGCTCAAAACCTCGTTCACGGAACAAGATATTCAAATCTAAAGCAGTCAAAGCCGGCGGCGTCTGATCGGGCCGCGCTGTTCTAGAGGTTCGTACCATGTTAACATCGGTCAACGCTCCCGCAGCATCGCCTTTTCTTAATTTCGCCTCCGCACGCATCAAATAAATTTCTGCCAAACGCATCAGCACGAGATCTACGCTACTGAAATTATTTCCATTTTCAGAAGTTCTGCTGAATTGGTATTTCGAAGGCCGATATCCGGTATTGTGCAAAGAACCTTCGAGGGTAAAATTGACTTCCAAAGTATGGTCTACATAGCCTACATCCCTTTCAGGCCCGTTTCCTTTTCTTTGTTGTATTGGATAAATTCTAACCTGACCACCGTCACAGGTCTCAAAGGCACCATCTTCCCCTTTTCTCGGGCCCCATTGTATTCCTCTTAAAATACCCCGATCCATTTCAAATTCTTCGGGGACCACACAATAATAGCTATTTTCCGTTTCAGACTCTAGTAGTGGCGAGCGACCTGCCAAATCTTGAAGCTGCATATCGGGCACCAAGGTATTTCTCTGATAGAATCTTGCATCGGCATCGGCAGGGTCTACGGCACCATAGGCATCGACCCAAGTTTGGTAGAAATCGGAAGTAATGGACGGGCCATCGGTACCATCGGCACTTGGATATTCCGGTCTGGGAAACATCGAACCCGCTATAGGCCAATAGGCCCAACGACTATGTTCTCTGTTCAGTACTCCGCGTTGATCTAAAGCAAAGATCAATTCGGTGTTTTCGCGGTTGTCATCGTTGAACAGTTCAAAGTATTCCGGAGATAAGGTGTATAGGCCAGAATTTATAACATTGTCGGAGTATTGAATCACCTTATCCATATCTGCCGCCGTAAAATCGGGGGTGCCGTAGGGATCGCGATAGACTGGCGCATTCAAATGTAATCGTGCCAGGAAACCCCAAACAGCGCTCTGGGTCATTCTCCCCGATCCTTGATCCGTGTTGATAACGTCAACAACGGCCAAGAACTCGCTTTCGATATAATCAATGGCCTCCTGCGCGCGAAGCACCTCAGAAAGCTCATTAATCGATTCCTTTTTCAGCACAATGCCCCAACTGTCCAAAAGCAACATATTCAAATACGCCCGCAGAGCCCTCATTTCGTATAAAGCTCCGGTCGCTTCGGCATTTCCTTCTTCTGACAAAGGCGTCAATACTTCTATGGCCGCCAAAGTTCTAGAAATATTGGTCGTCAATTCATTCCAAGAACTACTTACCAAATCATTGCCCGGCGTCATGGTATGTGCATGGGTTGCCAAAAATTTACCGCCATCGAACCAATCTGTTCCTCCTCGGTACGGTAAAATGGCTTCATCGGAAGCAATTAACTGTAAGCCATAGTAATTCGTATGCCTCCAAGTCCAAGAAACATATCCATATGCCGGAGCAATCGCTCCGCTGATGGCTTCGGCTTGCCCTCCGAATTCCGATTCATCAATCCGTTCCTCTTCCAAATCGGTACAACTCCAATTCAATATGGAAGTGATTGCCAGTAGTGTAATTACGATTTTATTTTTCATCTGTAAATCAATTTTTTTATTAGAATGATACATTTAGGCCGAATAGAAATGTTCTAGGTGTCGGATAGGTAAAACGATCGATGCCGAACGTTTGAATACCGTCTATGGTGCTCCCAGTATTTACTTCGGGATCAAAACCCGAATAATCAGTAATGACAAATAAATTTTGCCCGGTTATCGACAACCTAATGTTATTTACGAGATCGCCAAATGTGCCTTTCGGATTTAAGGAATAAGCCAAGGTTGCATTGTTCAATCGCAGAAAACTGCCATCTTCTAAATAACGTGTCGACACTTCATTTGAGTTACTAATGTCCTCATTGGGAAATTGCACGGCAAAATCCGTAGTATTCAGATTTCTACTAAGTTGCCCTTTACTAAACAATGTCATCGCTGTATGGTTGTAAATTTTATTGCCCGAAACACCATTAAAATTCAATCCCAATGAAAGTGCTTTGTACCTAAAATTAAAAAAGAAGGCATATAGCAAATCGGGTATAGCTGTACCTGCTGCGATTCTGTCATTATCCAGTGATTCTCCATCGGCGACAATATCGCTAAATTCATTGAGGCCATCGGCATTAATACCGATAAAGTCTTTCATATAGAAGGTACCACCAGGTTCATTATTCAGATAACCATTAATGGTTGCCCCTGTTTGGCCACCACCTTGGGCGGCACCGGTAGTTAAAACAGAATAGGGCGAATTGACCACCTTATTATCCGTATATGAAAAATTACCTCCTATATTATACGAAAAGTCTTTTGTGATATCGCTACTGTAATCCAACGCAAATTCAATACCCGAGTTTTGTATTTCCATATCCTCGATGTTCGTCCAGAATTTTTCCGTAGGCTGAATGGGGTCGATCTTAAAGGCGAACAGCACCACATCATTCGTTACTTTATAAAAGTACTCCAAGGAGCCTGACAATCTATTGTTCAATAATCCAAAATCAACACCTACAGTTGTCATTGTGGCGACTTCCCACTTCAGGTCCGGGTTATTAGTACGAACCGCCACCGTTCCAAAAGGATAATCGTCTAAGGTGGAGGCATTCGGATTTAGGGGGTAGGTATCGTTGTTGTTCTTCGAATCGACAAAACTTGCCAGGCTTACTTTACTGCCGATACCGTCTTGGTTGCCCGTTTGCCCCCAACTTGCCCGTAGTTTCAGATTCGAGAACAAGGTATTATCGGCCATAAAATTTTCATTATGGATGTTCCACCCTAACCCGACGGAAGGAAAATACCCATATTTATTGTTTTCGCCGAATTTTGAAGAACCATCGGCCCGCATTGTCGCCGTCAACAAATACTTGCTGTCGTAGGCGTATTGTGCCCTTGCAAAAAAGGACTGTAGCTCATTCTTGTAAGCTTCGGAATCAAGTGTGGTCGGTAATACTTCCGAACTGATCTGGTCTTGAAACCGAGGTTCGATCCCGTTATTGGCAAAACCTTCCAGTTCCAATAATTTTTGCGCAAAATCCGTTTCTTGATACGAATGTCCGGCCAAGGCCACTACATTGTGTTTTCCTGTCTCAAACGCATAGGTCAAGGTATTCTCGACCAAAAAAGTACTGTTGGTGGTTGTACGGGTGTTCAAAAATCCATTCTCACTTCCTTCCAATAATACATAAGGTAGTTGCTGTTGATCACGTGATGTAGAAGAATAATCGATCCCGAGGTTGATTTTGTACGTCAATCCTTTCATGATTTCAAAGGAAGGCGCAATATTGGCGAGTATACGGTTTTGATTGGCTTCATCCGTATAAATTTGGTTCCGAAGTACAGGATTCAAACGTTCGTCCAAGAACGTAGGTTCACCGTTCGTGAATACCGGAATAGTCGGGTTCAACTGTAACATATCGGAAGTCGTTGCCGTTGCATCGGGTCTTTCATTCAGAACCCTTGAGGCCGTTAGGTTAAAATCAACATTGAAGCGACCGTCCAATGCCTTTTGGGTCAGGTTTACCCTGCCCGAATAGCGCTTTAACGAACTGTTATCGAACGTTCCCTGTTGATCATCGAGGCCGGTGGATACAAAATAGGAGAACTTGTCACTTGCCCCTCCGCTCATCGAGAAGTTTACATTTTTAGATATTCCTGTCCTGGTCAACTCATCTTGCCAATCGGTATTTGCACCTTGGTCATCCAATGTGCCGCCAACGGCAGCCACTTGTTGCCTAAATTCCGAGGCACTGAATACATCTATTTTGTTTGAAATATTAGAAATGGCCGTTGAAACCGACAAATTCATTTCTGTCTTGCCCGATTTGCCTTTTTTAGTAGTGATGACCACGACTCCGTTTGCGGCACGCGCTCCGTAAATCGCTGTGGCCGATGCATCTTTTAAAACATCCATAGACTCGATATCCTGTGGATTGATAAAGTTCAAGGGGTTTGATTCCAAGCCTGTTGCACTATTATCGATTACAAAACCATCGATTACAAAGAGCGGCGTCGTACCTGAACGTAAACTACCCACACCACGAATGATGATATTTTGGGAAGCACCCGGTTCCCCACTAACGGAAGTAACATTGACACCCGCCAATTTACCTTGTATCAATTGTCCTGGGTTAGCCACTACCCCTTTGTTAAAATCTTCACTTTTTATCGAAGCGATGGAGCCGGTTACATCTGATTTTTTTTGTGTTCCATATCCAACCACCACGATGTCTTCTAGCTGTGTTGCATCCTCAACAAGCTGTATAGATACATTGCTATTGCCATCGAGCGGAAATTCGGTCGTTACATACCCTAGATAGGAAACTTCAAGAATTGCGTTTTGATCGCTGACCTCTATTGTAAAATTACCATCGAAGTCCGTTGTGGTACCATTTGCTGTTCCCTTTTCTAAAACGCTCGCGCCTGGAAGTGGAGAATTTTGACTGTCTGAGACTTTACCTGTCACCGTTGTCTGCGCCAAGGTGAAAGAGGCAAAGCAGAGAAAACAGACATATAGTATTAGTTTTCTTTTTTTCATAAAGGTTAGTTTAATTGATGATTATACTTGGAATTTAGCTGAATTAAAAATTTTGATATTTATCGAATGTAGGTAATAATTTTCTATTACGAAAACGTTATAGTATTGATTGTTTTCTAATTATTGGCTAAAATTAATACGAATCAATAAGGACTTGGTTAGGATATAATTATGATTAGTTTAACAAACCAGTTTTGCTTTTGGCTAGTGTTAACTAATTATTATTCTTGATAGTTTTTTTGTTTTTAAGTGATTAGGGTTTCGAAATAGGAAAAAGAAGCTGGCTGTAGTACAGAAAATAGGAGTGTTTACCGATCGACTTCAATACCCAATACTTTCAATATTTTTGAGAACAGTACATGATTGTCATAAACTCCTTGAAATTCAGTCGATTTTGGCCCATAAGCAAAGATAGGCACCATCACTCCCGTATGGTCATCGGTGGTAAAATCACCCTCTATCTCGTTTTTCTTCATATTTCCTTGAGGAAGTGTCAGACCCCCCGTTTCATGATCGGCGGTAACTATAATCAAGGTGTTTTTGTTCATGTCGGCAAATTTTAAGGCTTCCGCAATGGCCTGGTCGAAGGCAATACTTTCATTAATAATTCCACCAATATCATTTGCATGTCCTTTGGAATCTATTTTTGCGCCCTCGACCATCAAAAAAAAGGGTTTGCTCTTTTTTTCAAGGAAGACCAGTACATTTTTGATCGCTTTTGATAACGGAGCGGGGCTTTCATTTTCGGAGATATGAAATCCAATTTTCTCTTTTTTGCTCAAAGCAATTTCCTCTAGGGAAGGTTGCATTTCAAAATCGCCCAGTGCAGCTTTTCCTTTGGATGTGGCGTCCGCACCACCAACAAATATCGAGAGTTGACTATTGAAAAAATCATTGCGAATTTCTTCGGTCATCGAACGGTCTCTTCGGTGGGCATAGAAAGAAGATGGCGTTGCTCCTGTGATTTCATCGGTCGTTATGATGCCTGAAACAAAACCATTTTCAAAGAGTATCTCGGTTATATTTTTTAATGAATTTCCATTTGCGTCAACCCCAATCGCACGGTTCGGAACTTTTTGTCCTGTCGCAATGGCCGTTGCCCCACCCGCAGAATCGGTGGTAAAATCATCACTCGATTGGGTTTTTAAAAAGCCAATATTCTTTAATTGAGTCAATGACAGTTCGCCTTTGTTGGCTAAGGCGGTAGCCGAAATTTGGGTCAATCCATTACCGTCTCCAATCAATAGGATGATATTCTTTGCTTTTCTTTTCTTTCCATCGGATGAAAAAGTGGGTCGATATACTTCGGAAAAAACTGAATTCCGATATTCCCTTGCCTCCAACGTATTTAGATATTGAGCACATTCAAAAGGTTGGTCCGTATTGATAAAATCCACTCCTAAATGCATAAAGGCTTTCCAAGCGGACTTTGAATCGGGCGTCGCCCAAAAACGGAACGGTTTACCAAGGCTTTTTGCTTTTTTAATGGTAGTTGTTACTTTTTCCAAGTCTTCGGCAGTCAACCTTCCTTTGCCGTTCCATCCAGAAAAGTTTGAAAAACTTAAACTGACCAATGCAATTTTTTTAAGAATCGATGAATCCATCACCCCATCCAAACTTTGATAATCGAAAAATATGAAATCAGGATAATTCACGTATTCCGATAGCTTTGGGCGAATGCCGGAAATCACAAATGAAAAAGCATCGTTATTTATAAGCTCCGGATACTCTTCCAGATTTTTTACAACCGCATCGAGAGTTGCATACGGTTCCGATTTGATATCGATAAGCAATTGCAGGTTTTTCGGTTTTTCGAGTCCGATGACCAACGATTTCTGTAGCGGTTTTAAATATAGATTTTCTAAGGTCCGTGCGGAATCTATCTCTTGTTTTGAATGGGCCACATATAACGAATCTCCAATCAGGAAAACATCGGCCTCAATAGAACTAGCGCCTGATGAAAACGCTTTCCAAAAAGGAACATTTTGATAATAATCATTGTGGGAGTGTATCCTAAAATTATAATTTTTTTGGGCGGTTACACCATTCGTTATACATAAAAGAAAAAGAAGCCATTTTTTCATGATACTATTTTTACTCCTTTATAGTTATGACAATATAAGCATTCAGCGATGTAAATATTATACTAAAAAAACCGATATCGATGCCGACACCGGTTTTAAAAGACTATCTTAAACTAACTCAAGCTTGTCATAAAAGTCGTGCTTAAGAATGTATTTTGGGTTAAATCAATATCAACATACCATTATCATACTTTCAATTCATTGTGATATCAGGTCAAGTGGTTTTCCATAGGTTTTTGACACATCCGGTTCTAGGCCCAATATGCTTAAAATAGTTGGGGCAATTTGGTTACTATACAATTGTTCATTGATATCGATTTCGCCTTTTGGTGAAATATCTTTTCCGAAAGCCACGAACCATACTTGTCCGGCATTTTTTACATCACTGCCATGACCCGTCCATGTTTTCAGGGGTTCTGTGCCCCTTCCATGATCTGTGGTAATTATAAATATGGTTTTGTTCTTATAAAATGTATCCTGTTGGGTATAATCCCAAAGTTGTTTTATCAGGGCGTCGGTATTGTTAGCAGCCTTTAAATACGCTTCATAATCCCCATCATGGGCGAAATCATCCGTTTCTCCGTAGGAGATATATACTAATTCGGGATGGGCCTTTTTCATGTACTCCAACGCGTAGTGATGTGTAAAGGCATCAAGCCGGACAGTACCCCAAGGACTTGGGACTTTCGGCTGCAACTCGTTCAAGAATTTTTCACGCTCCGTTAAACTGTTTCCGGTTGCCAATTCGAAGCCCGCATTAACAGGTACTCCTGAACGCTCTTCGTTCACGATGTACGGAAAAACATCCCAACTGCCAAAGGCTGCTATTTTGCCTTTATATCTCGCGTCATTGTTGGCAATTTCCAAAATAGTCTTATTCGGATTGGGAATTTTATCGTTGCTATCGATTCGAGCATCATCTGCCTTTCCTGTCAAGATTTCATTATAACCCGGATACGAGAACCACATTTGGTTCGTCAAATCTACCTTGCTGCCCAGTTTGCGATTGCCATGTATTTGGCCCAATTTGGAAACCTCTTTCCAAATAAAGGGCATCAGGGCTTCCCTTCTATCTTTTGGATCTTCTTTCCAAAAACGCTCTTTTAAATCGGTTGTATCATTGACATATTCTTTGTTAGCGACCAACAAAGGGTCTGCACCTGAAAAGAGTTCTTGCCAACGAAGACCATCCAAAGTAATTAAGACCACTTTAGGAGTTTCGGCATCTTGGGCCGAGATTAGATGACTGCCAAGGTATAGCACTATCACAAATGCCGTTATGCTGATTTTATTCATGATATATTTTCTTTGTCCGGAAAATTAGGCAATTTCGGCAATATAAATTTCCTCCCCTTTGAAGTGGACTATATCTCCGACAGTCTTTCCTAAAAATAGTTGAGCCATCGGGGTGCCAGCAGAAATACAGAATATCGAAGTCTTAGTGTTTTTAAATTCTCCCGAAGAAATACTTAGAAAATAATTTTGTTTAGAAGTATATACTAAGCTACCCAAGCGGATACTACTAGTTGATTCATCAATATTGATTTTGCTTAAGACACCGAACATTTTTTCGGCTTCGAAAAGTTGTTTGCCAAGTTTCTCACGTTCCAGTTGAATCATGGCACGACCCGTTTCGTGTTTGTCACCTGCACTACTTTTTGTTTCTGAAGATAAAGAATGTTGGATTTCTGCTATTTGCGCATTTATCCTAGAGATTCGCTGTTCGACATAGGTGTGGCAAAACTGAAATAGTGCTTTCTTTAAGACTTGGGCCGATATGTCACCACTATTCTTCAAAGTGGTAGAGATCTGCCAATTTGTAGACCAAAAACCCAACAACGCTACCCTCTCCCTGCCCATTCTGTATCATTCTTCGAACTTCGGCCGCATGTTCAACCTTGAAAAAATCCAAATCGTCCGTGCCAAATTCGCTGAAGACATTCCACGACTTGAGTCCCTCAAGCATTTTACGATGCGCATGATATCGTTTATTCACATCAGAGGTTTGCTTTCTGAAGGCTTTGCCCTCTTTTTCTTTCCCAATTTTATTTTCGGCATTCCAGTTCAAATATTCCCGCTCAAGACGGCTATCGGCCATTTCAGCCTCTGCGATAATCTTGGCATAAGCCCGATGTACCAAAAAATCATAGGTCTCAGTAAACCCATCGTCATACGCAACTTCTTCACCGACAGAAGGGCCCGATGCTATTTCCATATCACCGGTACTTGCATAAAAATCATTGTTTTCTGAAACCATTGGGGTTTCTTTTCTCAAAGCTTCTTGCCAGGCACTCGATTTAAGTACTTCTTTCCAGGCTCTTTCGTATCGCACTGTATATGTGTCTTTTGAGGTGCTACACGCCATGCCAAGTACCAACAAACCAGACAAAACAATGGTATGGATAGTTGATTTTAGTATCTTTTTTCCCATCTTATATGTTTAGAATGTAAAAAATATGACCAAGACCATGTCAATGGCTTTGTCACAAATTTTAATCTTCGATAAGTGGGGTTAAATTCATTGGCCTTAAATTCGTGGTGAACCGAAAGCCAATTTCAAGTCGTTTATACTTGAACTTTTAGGGGAAAACAATATAGGAAGAAATCTAAATAAAGAAAGAAGAAAACGGACAATAGTTATCAAAAATCGGATAAACCTTTATATAAGCGGGTACTATATCAATTCTGCCAGTTCCTTTCCGGCTGTACTGCCAATGGCAATGCCCATTCCACCCAATCTTACGCCGCAAAGAACGTTGTTCGAAAGTTGCTTTACAATAGGTCTTTTTTGCTTGCCGACGCCCATAATACCGCTCCATCTGGACTCTATCTCAAAAGGAGTGTCGGGCAAGATTACTTCCTTTAGCAAATCTTCCAAGCTAGTTTGAATCAACTGGGTCTTACCGAACACTGTTGTTTCTTCACCTATGAAATCAAGGTTTCTACCACCACCAAGAAGAATTCGCCCATCGATATTCCTGAAATAATAATACCCTTCAACCAGATGAAAGGCTCCCTTGATATGTAAATTTGGAATTGGTTTGGTTATCAGTACCTGTGCCCGGGCCGGTCGCACATCTTGGTTCACTAATTGTGAAGCAAATCCGTTCGTAGCAATAAAGAGTTTTTTGGTCTTAAAGTCGAATATGTTGGTCTTTACCGCTACTTGGTCTTCTAAATCGGAAAATTCCTCGACTGTTACCGAATTCAAAATGTTGATGCTACCATATCGTGTTTTTTGCAATAGTGTCTCCATGAGTTTCCCGGTATCCAACTGTCCTTCGAAAATATGGGAAACATAGTTCTCTTGGATTTTTTTAAAGCCATTGGCATCTTGAGTTTTTTGAAAGGGGAAATCCCCAAAAACAGGTTTCAATAGGTCATTCACATATTTTAGCTGCTCAAGACAATTTTCATATAGTTCGCTATTTGATCGCAAGAACATTTCGTGACCCGCATAACATTGAAAATCAATGTTGACATCACTTAGATTTTGACGTAACAGTTGAATGCCTTCCCATCTTTTTTTTACGAGCTGTAAGACTTCCTCTTCAGAATGATTTTTTAAATCGGAAAGTATTTCAGAAATACTTCCAAAACAAGCAAACCCTGCATTTTTAGTACTCGCACCCTGGGGCAGTATTCCTTTTTCCAAAATCAGTATTTTGGCTTTCGGAAATCGGTTTCTTAGGTTCAGGGCACAGTTTAAACCCACAATACCGCTTCCCACGATGGTGAAATCGACGTTTGCGAGCCAAGTCTTATATTCCCAATAACTTAGGTTCATATTGAGTAACAAAAAACTCCAGCTCGATGGCTGGAGTCTATATTCTATTCTTCCGGCTGAAGATCCATTTTGAAATCCTCCATGAATTTAGTGGTGTAGTTACCTGCCAAATAATCTGGGTGGTCCATCAATTGCCTATGAAAGGGAATTGTGGTTTTTATTCCCTCGATCACAAATTCATCTAAAGCACGTTTCATTTTATTAATTGCCTCTTCACGTGTCTGCGCAGTGGTAATCAATTTGGCGATCATCGAATCATAGTTCGGCGGTATGGTATACCCACTATAGACATGGGTATCCATTCGTACACCATGACCCCCGGGCGTATGTAGTGTCGTAATTTTTCCAGGGGAAGGCCTAAAATTGTTGTAGGGGTCTTCGGCATTGATCCTACACTCGATGGAATGTAATTTTGGCGTATAGTTCTTTCCAGAAATAGGTACGCCTCCAGCAACCAAAATCTGCTCGCGGATCAAGTCATAATCTATTACCTGTTCGGTTATGGGGTGTTCTACCTGAATACGGGTATTCATCTCCATAAAGTAGAACTTTCTATGTTTATCCACTAAAAACTCTATCGTGCCGGCACCTTCATATTTTATGTACTCCGCAGCCTTTACAGCTGCTTTTCCCATGGCATCACGAAGCTTATCGGTCATAAACGGAGAAGGAGTCTCTTCGGTCAATTTCTGATGTCTACGCTGAATGGAGCAATCTCGCTCCGATAAGTGACAAGCCTTACCGTATTGGTCGCCTACCACCTGAATCTCTATATGTCGTGGCTCTTCGATCAATTTTTCCATATACATGGCGCCGTTGCCAAAGGCTGCTGACGCTTCCTTTACAGCACTATTGTAAAGTTCCTCCATTTCCTCCTCTTTCCAAACGGCGCGCATTCCCTTGCCGCCACCGCCCGCGGTAGCTTTGATCATCACCGGATAGCCCATTTTCTTGGCTACCTTTTTGGCATCGGCCACGTCTTTTAACAGTCCGTCGGATCCCGGCACACAGGGTACTCCTGCCGCCTTCATGGTAGCCTTGGCAGTGGCCTTATCTCCCATTTTATCAATTTGGTCGCCAGATGCTCCAATAAATTTAATATCGTGTTCGGCACAAATTCTTGAGAACTTCGCGTTTTCAGAAAGAAAACCGTAGCCAGGGTGAATGGCATCGGCATTGGTAATCTCGGCAGCCGCGATGATATTCGGTATTTTAAGATACGATTCACTGCTGGCGGCAGGTCCGATACAGACCGCTTCGTCGGCAAAACGAACGTGAAGACTTTCTTCGTCTGCCTTAGAATAGACCGCAACCGTTTTTATACCCATCTCTTTACAAGTACGTATTACACGCAATGCTATCTCACCTCGATTCGCTATCAGTATTTTTTTGAACATAACTTTTAAAATTAAAAGCCAAATTCCAAGCACCAAATTCCAATTTGGGTCTTTGGAATTTGGGATTTGATATTTGGGATTTCAAACTAGGATGGATCCACCAAGAACAACGGTTGGTCAAACTCGACGGGAGAGGAATCTTCGACCAAAACTTTTACGATCTTGCCCGATACTTCCGATTCTATGTCGTTGAACAACTTCATCGCCTCGATGACACAAAGCACATCTCCCTTATTGATGTCACTACCGACCTCGACGAACGACGGTTTATCTGGAGATGGTTTGCGGTAGAATGTTCCGATGATGGGCGACTTGATGGTAATGTATTTTGAATCGTCTTCTTTGGATTCCTTCGCCGGTGCATCCGTTGCGGGGTTTTCAGATGTCTGAATCGGTGCCGCCGGAGCAATAGGAGCCTGTGCCATTGGAATCTGTTGTACGTACGTAGTTTCTGGATGGCTTTCCCCTGAACCGGTCTTGATGGTAATCTTAAGATCTTCCATCTCCAATTTTACCTCGCTTGCCCCTGATTTGGCCACAAACTTGATAAGGCTTTGAATGTCTTTAATATCCATGGAATTTATTTTTGTTTAGCAATTGGTTCTCTTATTTTGTATAGGCCCATTTCAAATATATGGATCCCCATGTAAATCCTCCTCCAAAGGCGGCAAACACCAAGTTATCTCCCTTTTTGAGTTGGTCTTCATAATCGTTTAAAAGTAATGGCAGTGTGGCAGAGGTCGTATTGCCATACCGCTGAATGTTCATCATTACTTTATCGTTATCGAGCCCCATTCTATTCGCCGTGGCGTCGATGATACGTTTGTTGGCCTGGTGCGGTACCAACCAAGATACATCGGTATGATCTAGATTATTACGCTGCATTATCGTTGCGGCGACTTCGGCCATATTCGAAACCGCAAACTTAAAAACCGTTCTTCCGTCTTGATAAATAAAATGTTTTCTTTCCTTAACGGTCTGGATGGATGCCGGCAACAAAGACCCACCTGCGTCCATACCTAAAAAAGGCCTGCCCGAACCGTCGGCCCTAAGATACTCGTCCTGTAGTCCCAGCCCTTCTTCATTGGGTTCAAAGAGCACAGCACCGGCACCATCACCGAAAATAATACAGGTCGTTCTATCGGTATAATCGATGATCGATGACATTTTATCCGCCCCTATCAAAAGTATTTTTTTATATCTGCCAGACTCTATAAATCCGGCTGCGGTCGACATTCCAAAAAGAAAACTTGAACAAGCCGCTAACAGATCGTATGCAAAAGCATTTGTGGCGCCGATTTCCGATGCGACGAATGCAGCAGTCGAAGCGACCATACTATCAGGCGTTGCTGTGGCAACGATTACCAGATCTATTTCCTTTGGATCGACACTGCGTTTTTCGAAAAGATTTTGGACCGCTTTAATCGCCAAATATGAACTACCGGAACCTTCTTCGGGTTTTAATATTCTTCTTTCCTTGATTCCGGTTCGTGAGGTAATCCACTCATCATTAGTCTCTACCATACCCTCCAACATCTTGTTGGTCAACACAAATTTCGGAACATAGGCCCCTACAGCGGTAATGGCTGCCGATAATTTCCCCATTCTAAAGTTAATTTTAGACCAAAAAGCCTTTAAAAATGCTTCAAAAGTCGGGAAAATTAGTGATTTTTCAACACTTTTTAATGAAAAACACCACTTATTGGAGCATTTTGATTCTAACTTGATGGTTAAGTACTAACTGGCCGTATTTTTTAGTTTACATTATCATAAAACAAAAAAACTCCCGCTTTTTACAGCGGGAGTCGTATTTGATTTTATTCTTTATCTACGCCTCAACTTCCTCGGTCTTATCAATCAAGACCTGACCTTTATAATATAATTTTCCCTCGTGCCAATGCGCCCTGTGGTACAAATGCATTTCGCCAGTAGTTGGGTCCGTTGCCAATGTAGGTGCTACGGCTTTATAGTGCGTTCTTCTTTTATCCCTTCTGGTCCTTGATATTTTTCTTTTAGGATGTGCCATTGTAAATTATTTATCCGTTAATAGTTTTTTTAAAGCATCCCATCGGGGATCATTATCTTCTTTATTTTCTCTTGATTCTTTTGGTTGTAGCGCCTTTAGCCTATCCAATACTTCCGATTGTAAAGTGCCATCGGCAATACCTGGGTGCACTCTTTTCTGCGGAACGGCCAAAACCAACATCTCGTAAACGTATTGTGCGATGTTAACCTGATGTTCGCCATGGGGAATAATCAATATTTCGTCGTCATCGTCATTGAAATTATCCCCGAATTTCACGACCAGTTCTAATTCGGCCTCGATCGGTTGATCATACGCTTCGCTCGAAATATCACAATTGACATTCACCGTACCCTTGGCATGAAATTCCAATTCGAGCATCGTACTCGTCTTGTTCAATTGCACGTTCAAATCGATATTAGTATCGTTGAATTCATCGTACCCAAAAGATTCAAAGAACTTGTTTTCGATTACGTAATCAAATTGGTGTTTTCCTTGCTTCAACCCCGAGAAAGGAATACTGTATTCCTTATGCTTCATCCTTTACAACACTAATTTAACGTAAACACCTTTTTAATAAGGCTTGCCAGCCGTCAAGAAGGCGGGTGCAAAGATACTATTATTTTGATAAATGCCAATTTATAGAAAGTAAAATAACAGTAGATGAATGAATTTACAAGATTGAAGCGCTATCTCAATTTACATCAATTACCGCCTGACCCGTTGTTTCTGCAAAACGTTCTCGGTCAGTTCTTTATATTCCTGCCTATTTCTAAAAATACTAAGTGCGGTAAATACGGCTTCTTTGAATGAACTATGATCCGCTTTTCCCTTTCCCGCAATTTCATAGGCCGTGCCATGATCAGGGGAAGTTCGAACTTTTGAAAGGCCTGCTGTGAAATTCACCCCTTTGCCAAAAGATAGGGTCTTGAACGGAATCAGCCCTTGGTCGTGATAGGCCGCCAAAATCGCATCAAAATTCTTATAGGAGTCGGAACCGAAAAAACTATCCGCAGAATACGGTCCAAAGACCAAATGTCCGGCATCGGACATTTCTTTTATGACGGGCTTCAGAATTTCATCATCTTCTTTACCAATGACACCGTTATCGCCACTATGGGGGTTGATTCCCAAAAGGGCAACCTTAGGCCTTCGGATACCAAAATCCATCTCCAACGATTTTTCGATGGTGCGTACTTTGGTGCGAATTAAGATGGGGTTGATGGCCGCGGGGGCATCTTTTACCGCAACATGATCCGTAAGTAATCCGATTTTCAATCCATCGGTCACCATGAACATTAGGCTTTCGCCTTCGAGTTCTTGGGCTAGATAATCGGTGTGGCCAGGGAATTTGAAATCATCGGTCTGTATATTGTTCTTGTTGATGGGCGCAGTTACCAAGACATCTATTTCGTCTTTTTTTAGGGCTTTCACAGCCGCTTTTAGGGATTTCAGCGCGTAGTCTCCTGCTTCTTCCGTGACCTCTCCGAACTGAATCTTCGGAACTTCCTTCCAGACATTGACTACATTGACCTTGTTATCTAAAGCACTTGAGGCTTCCTGCACCCCATTAAAGGGAATCTCAAGGCCAAATGTATTCAGCTGGTGCGAAACAGTCTTGTTCGAGGCAAAAATTACAGGGGTGCAAAAATCGAGCATGCGAGAATCTTCAAAGGTCTTAAGGATGACTTCGCATCCGATACCGTTCAAGTCGCCCACGGATATCCCCAGTTTTATTTTGGCATTTTCGTGCATTATATCTTTACCTTTGTAGCTCCCTGAAATCGTTTTTGGCGATTTCGACCTCCCTAAAAAGGAGGGGTGCGGGGAACTAAATTAATCGATCAAATAAAAATTGGCCGACCACAAAACTACTTAATTTAAATCGAAGATGTTTACGGGAATCATTGAAACTTTGGGTGAGGTAGGCAAACTGAATCGCGAGGGCAGCAATCTTCACATAACTGTAAAATCGACATTTGCCAACGAACTGAAAATCGATCAGAGTGTTGCCCATAATGGAGTATGTCTCACCGTGGTTTCTTTGAATGAAGACACCTATACTGTGACGGCAATCGATGAAACCTTGCAAAAAACCAATCTAGGGAATCTCATAGTTGGGGACAAGCTAAATCTGGAACGTGCAATGATTTTGGGAAATCGTCTTGACGGCCATATCGTTCAAGGCCATGTGGATCAGACCGGAACGTGCACAAAAATCGAAGAAAAAAACGGAAGCTGGGTTTTCTCTTTCGAATATGATGCCTCAAAAAATAACCCGACCATTGAAAAGGGGTCAATAACCGTTGACGGAACCAGTTTAACGGTAGTCAATTCAGAAAAGCATGCCTTCAGCGTTGCCATAATTCCGTACACTTATGAACATACACGATTTCACACCTATGAGGTGGGAACCGAGGTCAACTTAGAATTTGATGTCATCGGAAAATATGTCGCGAAACTCATGTCACACTGAATACTTCGACTGCGCTCAGACTGATATTAATCCTCAAAAAAACTAATCGAAGAACCGATCCAAGTATCCTCGGTCAAATGTGAAACGTTAATAAGCCCACCTTTGCCCATGCGGGTCAAATTGATTACCGGTTTAAGTTTGTTTTTCTCAGGATCCAATACGTAAAGAATTCGCAATTCAACTTTAGAATTTTTTTCTGAATTAGTTTTAATCAATGGGGCATAGTTCACTTTACTTTGAAGTAAATAGTTTTGCTTGTCATCGATTTTATCCACAATCTCTTGGCTCGGATTAAGCTCGATGCCTTGTCCCGCAAATGAAAATAGGGGTTTTAGAACAAACTTGCTAAAATCCAAATCTTTTGGAATATCGTTTAAATAATATGATTTCGGAATATATTCATGTTCAAGCATGGGCATGATACACTTTGAGATCATAAAGAACCAATCGGGGTGGGTAACCCAATCTGCATCTACCTCATCAAAAAGATTGAAGTTCGTTTTGATGTCCTTTAATCGCTGCATATCATCGAAAATAACACGGTTATAGATGCGGTGAATCGGAATTTTTTTACCGTTCTTCTCATAGAAAAGTTTCGTGCCTTCCTTGATAACTTTTGTAATACACACTACTTCGATGCCCAATTTCTTCTGTGTAGCCCAAAAGTCGATTCTGGTTTTTTGCTTTTCTGGGAACAATTCCATTAAAATTACATTTTCAGGATGTTCTTCTCCCAGTATTGTTTTATTGACCATTTCAAAATAACCATCCTCGTCAAGGTTGTCTAAAAAATAATGGAACCCATTTGACGAAAGACCGGGGTAATTTTTTAGAAATGCCTTCCCTAAAAAGGGCTGATAATACATTAATGACGGAAACGCTTGAAGTTCAATAAGTTGGGGTGTTATATTGCCCTCTGAATCGTCACAGAGTCCAAAATCGATTGCTAAGAAGTGAGGTTTCCCCAATGGGCTCGGCGACTGCAGATGCTTTGGCATGAATCGTTCACGTATGGCATCCATATCGAGCTTCCATATTTGATCAAGAATACTCTCACAGGCATCGAAAACTTTGTTTTTGATATCCTTACTGATAAAAACAGGGGTTTCCGATATGCGAAAGGCACAACGCTCGCCCAAAGTTTCTTCAATCTCGTTTTGGAGTTCTTCATAATACTCCTGTTTGAAATTAGTGTTGAATGCCTCTCGGACTTCCTTTATCATACGGAGATTAATTTAGATTGGTCAATGGTGTCTGCTGCTTGCTGTAAAAAACGTGGAATTATGGTATGGTTCGTTTTCATGATCTTGTCATTATCATCGAGATGCTCGATCATATCAAAATATTTCTTTTTACCGTGCTTTTTTATAATCTGGGCACGTTTTTCCTCTTCACTGAAATGGCGTAACATACCCTCTGCATCAGCTTCGGGATGAAACTGAACCCCGAATATTTCATTCGAGAAACGAATGGCCATGACCGCCCGTTCCAAAGGTACATTAGGACGAATCTTTTCTCTGCATAGCACTTTGCCGTCTAAGGTATCCAATTTCCATTCTTGCGGACCAACGACTTGATAGTCGCGAGAATCGACGGCATAAAAAGGATTGTCAAGGCCTTCGAACAATGTTTCACGTTCCCCGATCAACGTCTTGTAAATAGGAAGAATACCGAAAGAGGTCGATCTTCTTTTTGTAACTCTTGCCAAATCCCAATGCAGACATGCCAATTGAAAGGAATGACAGATCAAGAACAAATGTTTTTTGTTAGGATGCGAAAGATTGTGTTTCAACAAATCGTCCAAAAGTCCGAAATATTTAGTTTCCCATACTTCCCCTGAAATCAGGGGAGACCCTGGCCCACCAGAAGATAGATAGATGTCATAATCCTCAAGACTTGGAACCTCTTCATTGACCCTGACTTCAAAAACATCATAATGTCCCTCGATTCCATCCTTTGCCAAAAATTCACCTGCCAACATTTTGATGCATCGCATACCCTCGTTGGGGTGGCCCGCATTCATATCCAATATTGCAATTTTGTAGGTATTTTGCATCTCCTTTTTTTATTCGTCATTGTGAGCGAAGCGATCTTTTGAAAATTGTACAACAGTTCAATAAATTGTCACGCCCGCCTTTCTAAACTGGCAGGTTCGCAATGCCATTTTCATAGTAACGCTCAGTAACAAAAAATAATATATTGATACCTGGGTAAAAAAATGGTCTAAAGTCCTTTAGCCGTTTGCTTTACAACATAATCCACAACTTGCTTCAAGTCGTTCGTTTCTTCGAAAACTTTCAATTGTCTGTCGGCACCGGACCCTTGTTCCAACATTTGGTAAACATAGTTCACTTCGGTGCGGCATCCAAGATCATCGACAACATCATCGATAAACTCTAACAACTCGTTGATCAATGTCGCGAAGGGTACTTCTTCCTCTTTTCCAAAATCGATGAGTTTGGCCTCCATGCCCCAACGGGCGGCGCGCCATTTGTTCTCATTGATCAAAATCCGGCGATATGACCTAAAACTTTGGTTCATACGGTGCAATTTGCTCAACTTGGCAATGATACACTGCATCAGGGCCGCGATACAGACTACCTCGTCAACGGTCATGACCATGTCACAGACCCTGAATTCAACGGTCGGGTAGAACGGGTGCAGACGAATGTCCCACCAGATTTTTTTTCCATTATCGATGCATTGCGTCTTGACAAGCAACTCCACGAATTTGTCATACTCCGCCACACTGGCGAAATACGGTGGAATGCCCGTTCTCGGAAATTTATCGAAGATTTTTGACCGGAACGACTTAAAGCCTGTTTCACGACTTTCCCAAAAAGGAGAGTTCGTCGAAAGCGCATATAAATGGGGTAGAAAATAACGCGCCGTGTTCATGATATGCAGACCCTCTTCCCGATTCGGAATACCGACATGCACGTGCATTCCGAAAATCAGGTTCGATCGAGCCACATCTTTCATTTCTGCGATCAACTGATCGTACCTCGGATTCGGGGTTATCAATTGCTCGCTCCAATGTGAAAACGGGTGCGTTCCTGATGCGGCCACCTTGAGGTCTTCCTTGGCGGCAAGCTCGATTACCTGTTGTCGTAGATAAGAAACCTCATCACGGGCCTGGTTGATGTTCTCACAAATATTGGTGCCCATTTCGACCATCGACTGGTGCATTTCTTCTTTAATGCGCTCTTTCAGCACCACTTTACCCCCATCGATGATTTTTGACATCTGGGAATGGAGCGTCAACGCATCGTTATCCAGAATTTGAAATTCTTCTTCTATTCCCAGTGTGAACTTATGCATATCGGTCGTTTCGATTTAAACAATTTCCCTATTTTGATTTTTTAGGGGTATTTTTTGCCTTAGCTGCCGGTTTGGCACTAGGTTTCGCGATTTTCTTGACAGTGGTACTCTTGGCTTTGGCCGTCGTCTTGGCAGCGACGGTAGATTTGGTCGCGGTCCTTTTCACAACAGTTGTTTTGGGCTTCGCAGTAACTTTAGTCGTTACTTTCGCCTTGGTAGGGACCTTCTTCACAACCGTCGATTTAGAGGCTGTTTTGGATTTTACGGCAGTTTTAGCCGGCGCCTTTTTCGCTGCCTTTTTTGTTTGCCTTGGTTTAGCCGTGGCCGTTACCTTTTTGGAAACACTCGATTTTTTGATTACCGATTTCTTCGCTTGGGCCGCAGTTTTTAAGGGTACCTTTCGGGCGGCCTTTCTAGGAGGGGAAACCACATTTTGTACAAAAGTGCCCCATGAAGTATTATTTTGACCGGTCTTGTGCTCATTGGCTTTTTCAATGGCGTATTTGGCCGAATGCTCGACGATCCAATCGAAATTCGCCTGCCCGACGGAGTTAATATCGGCATCGGGAGCCGGATTACAGAAGTCGATGGCATAGGGCACCCCATCACGTACGGCAAATTCAACGGTGTTGAAATCATACCCAAGGGCCTGGCACAATCTTAAAGTATAGTCGTGAATGGTCTTCAACAGTTTTTTGAGTTCTTCTCCCTGGGTTTGAGGTTGTGCCACATAACGCTCGTGAAATGCATTTCGGGGCTCGTAGGGCATGATATGCACATACTTTTGTCCCAAACAATACACACGGAAATAGTCGTCAAAAACAATTTCTTCCTGAAGCATCATGACCAATTGTGCGGTTTCGCCATGTTTTGCAAAAAGGTCATCCGGGTTATCTACACGATAGACACTCTTCCACCCACCACCGGAATGGGGTTTCATATAGGCAGGAAATCCGATGTAGTTGAAGATGTACTCCCAATCCAAAGGATCTTTCAGATTACGGAACGATTTCTCGGTAGTGTCGTCTGGACGATGGTGCGATGGCAAAAGAACGGTCTTGGGTACCGGAACACCCACCTCCAAAGCCAAACAGTTGTTAAAGAACTTTTCATCGGCACTCCACCAAAACGGATTATTGATGACCGCCGTACCTTTTAAGGCGGCATTTTTCAAATACGCACGATAGAAAGGTACTTCTTGCGAGATACGATCAAAGATCACATGATACCCATAATCGATACCTTGTTGCACCTTATCGATTTTAACGGCTTCGGCGACTACCTTACCTTTCCCCAGTTCATTTACTTTATCTATAAATGCCCACGGAAAGGTGTCTTCCATTCCGAATAATATTCCAACTTTTTTTGTCATGATATATTTTGTTTTGTTTTTCATTCCCCCACAAGCTTCGGCGGAAATCTGTTTGTTTTATTTTTTAGGATTACCTATTGATTAAGTTATAGGGGATTATTGTTTTCAAAAATACTTCCGGATATATTCCGGAAACATCATTTTCCATAAAGGCCAATCATGTTCCGCCCATTTTTTTTCATCGTACCAATGGGGTATTCCCTTGGCATTTAAAATGCCTGACATGTGCTTGTTCTTGTCAAGACATATATCCCATTCCGAAGTCCCAAGCACGATTTGCATATGGTTGTATTTCCATCCTTCCTCATTTTTCATGTATTCATTCGGACAATTGAAATAAATGCGCATATCATCGGATAAGGGTGTCATATTGCGAATATCAAAAGCGGCACTCATGGCAAAAAGGTGCGATACCACATCCGGAAATCTAAAAGCTGTATTTGAAGCATGAAATCCCCCAAAACTAACTCCGGCGGTCGCGATGCGATGTGTGTTGCATTCTTGTTGGATATACGGAATCAGTTCATCCTTTAAAAACTGTATATACAGTTCATAGTTATGGATCTTGGTTTCCGAATTCATATGGTCATCGTAAAATGACATCATGTCAATGGTCTCTACGTTATAGAGTTTAATGCGCCCTTCTTCAACAAATGGCATGACCGAATCTACCAATCCGAAATCGGTATTCTGGGTATATTGCCCTCCCGAAGACGGAAACATCAGTATCGGGTGCCCCCAATGCCCGGTAATCTCAAGATTGATGTTCTTGCTTAAGATGTTCGAATAATATTGCCTGTGTTCTACTTTGGCCATGTTCCTTTAAATATACTTTAAAATGATTAACAATCAACCGATTAAGGGCGGCAAAATTAATTTATTTTATGACATGCCAAACAATTATTTTAGGTATTCGTTATACTTGCACATTCTTACAGAAAAATATGCCATTTCAAATCGATATTGTAAGCCTAAAAGGGAGTTTCAGGTCTGTGCATCTGGGCAGAAAAGTGCATTTTCGACTGGTTGCGCCATCCGAGTACAAGGAAGCCCAAAAAAGGTATCCCGTGCTAATGATGAACGACGGACAAGATTATGCGGCGATGCAATTGGAACGTGCCTTGACAAACGCTTTTTCTGATAAAAGTATCACTCCTTTTATATATGTTGGCATCGAGTGCAATCAAGACCGTATGTACGAATACGGCACAGCATCTTCACCAGATTATAAAAAGAGGGGGGGCAAGGCGTTACCATATTCCAAGTTCATAATCGAGGAGTTCATTCCGTTTTTAAAAGGAGAATTCAAGGTTTCGCTTGAAGGATTCGATTGGATCTATTGCGGAATGTCATTGGGTGGATTATCGGCCTTTGACATCGCCTACAACCATCCGCTGTTCTTCGGAAAAATCGGAGTTTTCAGTGGATCATTCTGGTGGCGCAAAAAAGCCTACGTAAAGAAGGATATCGCCGATAGAAGCCGTATCATTTTGGATGTCATCAAAAACGGAACTGCTTCGAAACACCTAAAATTCTGGCTTCAGACCGGCACCGAGGATGAGACCGCCGACCGGAACAATAATGGCATCATCGATGCCATCGATGATACTTTGGACGTGATAAAAGAACTTCAGTTAAAAGGGTATTCCTATCCGGGTGATATCACCTATGTTGAAATTGAAGGAGGCAAACATGATTTGCCTACTTGGGCCATTATATTTCCAGATTTCTTGAAGTGGGCCTTTAATTCATCCTCTAATCTCTCTAAATAAGATTGAAAAGCTAATGGTTTTATAAGAGGGTCTTGCGCTAATTCTTTACCGTTTCTTGGTTTTCCTTCCACTCATTATAAAATTGGACTATTTCTGAGGGAGTTTTAAACTCTTTGTTCGCAATTTTTTGAGCTAAGGGAGGGCAATCTGAAAAGAACTTGGCCAGGTTCTTTCTCTTTAGGCCTAAAACTCCTTGGTTGACCCTAACCAAATAAGGGTTATCCTCTTTTTTAAAATAAGCTGTGTAATCAATATAGCCGGAGTCAGCATCTTCAAACTCCCAATGATAGTGGGTCAAGAAACCCTTCTCAACTACCTTTAAAAAAACAGGCTCCCCATAGCCCTGAACAGAGGTGTAGTTTTGATTGAAAAAATCCCCAGAATCGGTTATCCAAACACTCTCAAAAACACTTTGTCCCTTATTGTAAGCTAAAATTTGTTTGGGGCCATATTTACGCTTTTTCTTTTCTCCTCTAAATTTTATTTTTTTATAAAGACTCCCGAACGGGTGCGGTTTTCTGTCCATCAGGGCTCCGAAAAGCGTATCGTTATTGTTTAAGACAACATAGCCCTCTTCAAAATGTTTTTGCCCCAACGATAAAATGGGAATGCAGAAAAAAACAATAAAAAAGGGTGAAAAAATTATGGTCTTTATAAGGTTTGTCATTTTTATACCTTGAAGAATATCTTCCTCCGGTACAAGAAATATGCCAAAAGACAATAAAAGGCGACGACAGACAACCCATATAACAATGATGAGAGTTGCATCGATAAAAAGTCATGAACATATACGGTATCGAAAAGCCAACCATGAAGTGATTGGTCTTCATTTATCTTGATCATTCCCATAACCTTACTGATAAAACTGGACAGAAAATAGAGTATAATGGCATTTGCCCCGGCGTACCTGAAAATGCTTCCAAATTTTATTTTCTGTACATCGGTCAGATAATAGATCAACGCTAAGACTAGATTAGCCCATCCTGCCGTTACCAATACGAAACTACTGGTCCATAAGGCCTTGTTGATGGGGAAAATAATATCCCATAAATGACCAATAATCAATAGTGAGCCTCCAAGACCTATCAAAATAGTTGCTTTCTTCGGTTGCTTGGAGGTCAAGATCAGGCCTGTGAAAACGCCCAGCAGCGAACTACAAATCGACGGTAAAGTGCTCAAAAGGCCTTCGGGGTCATAGTCGGCTTTGTAATTGTGGGTTCCGAAAACTTTTACATCCAACCAGTTGGCCAAATTATTCGGGGCGCGTTCAAAAGTCGATTCCATACCATCGACAGGAACAAAGCCCATCAGCAACCAATAGCCGATCAAAATAGCCGCACATATACCGACCAGGGTTTTCCATTTAAAGTTTATAAATAGAATGGATGCAAAGAAAAATACCACTCCGATACGTTGCAAGACTCCGGGAAAACGAATGTTCTCAAAGTCTTTTATAAAGGGAAAACTTAGTGTAAATGCCCCAAGAAACAAGCCCAGACCAATTAATTTCAGCGCTCGGATAATTATCTTTTTATAGGTTCCGGCATTGGTCGGTTTGTTTTTATAGGAAAAAACAATGGATGTGCCAACAATGAACAAAAAAAAGGGAAACACCAGATCGGTTGGTGTATAACCATGCCATTCGGCATGTAGAAAGGGCGCATACACGGCGGACCACGTGCCTGGGGTGTTCACCAAAATCATCAGAACAATGGTCGCCCCCCTAAAAATATCAACAGAAAGTATTCTTTCTTTCATGGCCATCTTATAAAATATGCTCCTTCATTCTGTTCCATGCTTTGATTAACAAAAAGCCCGAGACCAATGCAATACCGGTCAATATCATTGCTTGCATTGTTCTGCCATAAATCCAATAACCTGTAGCGAACATAATAGAATAGATAAGCACTACACCTAGTACCATGGCCGTAATTCCAGAAGGAACGCTCCATTTTTCGCCCTCTTTCACAATGTTGACATCGTCTTTTTTTGCTTTTGAAACCACCTTGGCCCATCCTGGTCCACCTGGTTGAATTTTTTTGTAGAAGGAGCGTAAAGTCTCGTCCGATTCAGGTTGGGTCAGGAATGTTGCCAACATCCAAATAGCTGTTGTCACAACTACGATAAATGGATAGTTCGCCCATTCTGGGAATACTCCGGTTTCCGGCGCAAAAAAGAACTCGCCCAAATCGGTTTTTGCTAAAAGAATGACCAAAATTCCGGAAGCGAACATGGCAGTAATTTCACTCCACGCATTGATACGCCACCAGAACCAGCGCAATATAAATACCAATCCCGTACCTGCGCCGAACTGTATCAACAGATCGAATACCTCAAATGCGTTCTGCAATGTCAAGGCGAACAATGCGCTGAGTACCATTAATACTATCGTCGATATTCTACCAACGGCCACCATCTGTTTTTCGGTTGCGTTAGGATTTATCTGTCGTTTATAAAAATCAAAAACAATATAAGACGAGCCCCAATTCAATTGTGTCGAAATCGTACTCATATAAGCCGCTATCAAAGAGGCCAAGACAACTCCAAGCAGTCCGCTGGGTAATTTGGTCAGCATAGCCGAGTAGGCTAAGTCATGACCTAATTTACCTTCTTCGACATTGGGAAAAGCCTGGGCGATACTAGCAATGTCCGGATAAACGACCAACGATGCCAATGCGACCAAAATCCAAGGCCAAGGACGCAACGCATAATGCATAATGTTAAAAAAGAAAGTCGCCCCTATGGCATGATTTTCATCCTTTGCTGCGAGCATTCGCTGTGCGATGTATCCGCCGCCGCCTGGTTCGGCACCTGGGTACCATGAGCTCCACCATTGAACGGCAATAGGAATAATAAATAAGGTTATCAATACTTTGGTATTGTCAAAATCAGGTAGTATGTTCAATTTGTCCTTAACATTCTCATTGGCCATTAATGCTTCTATACCACCGACCTCAGGAATATTTACCAGATAATAGGCGGCGCCGATAGCACCGGACATTGCTACGAAGAACAATAAAAAATCAGTATAGACAACTCCTTTAAATCCTCCCAAGGCACTGAAGACAACGGTTATGAGGCCTGCGCCAACAACCGTTTCCCAAGGCTCAAGGCCCAACATAATTCCCCCTATTTTAATGGCGGCCAAGGTTACCGATGCCATGGTTATAATATTGAAGAGTGCCCCAAGGTATACGGCTCTGAACTTTCTTAAAAAACTGGCAGGTTTACCCCCATATCGCATCTCATAAAATTCAAGATCCGTATTTACATTGGACTTTCTCCAAAGTTTTGCATAGACGAAGACCGTTAACATTCCCGTCAGCAAAAAACACCACCAGACCCAATTCCCCGAAACCCCGGTAGTTCGAACTATATCGGTAACTAAATTAGGTGTGTCCGTTGAAAAAGTGGTGGCGACCATAGAAAGCCCCAGTAACCACCACGGCATTGTCCGCCCCGAAAGAAAAAACTCCGTTGAGTTCTTGCCCGATTTCTTGGAAACATAGATTCCAATCCCTAAAACGATTGCGAAAAATACAATGATAAAGCTGTAATCGAGCGTACTGAGTTCCATAAGTTGGGTGTTGGTTGATGGCTAAAGATAAAATATTTTAGCATATACTCGTTACATTTGCCGTCTGACCTTAAAACCATAGTGTGCCTTCATTTCTTTTTATTGAAATCACTCTTTCATCACTGCTTCTCGGATTGGCCTCAGCCTTCGTATTGGGCATTGCCAAATCGGGTATAAAAGGTATCGATGTCTTGATGGTCACTTTATTGGCATTGGCCTTCGGGGCCCGCGAATCTACAGGTATCATGGTGCCTTTACTGATTGCTGGGGATATTTTTGCGGTTATCTACTACAATCGTCATGCGCAATGGAAATATATCTTTCGTTTTCTTCCGTGGATGATTTCGGGAGTCTTGATAGGTGTTCTGATAGGTAAAGATCTCGACGAAAAGACATTCAAAATCAGTATGGCGGTGATTATACTTTCCAGCATAGGCATCATGTTCTGGTGGGAAAAAAGAAAGTCGAAATCCGTACCAACGCATTGGACATTTGCAGGTTTCATGGGCATTATGGCAGGTATTACGACGATGATCGGCAACCTTGCGGGGGCCTTTGCCAATATTTTCTTTTTGGCGATGCGTTTTCCTAAAAATCAGTTTATCGGTACGGCGGCATGGTTGTTCTTTATCGTCAATCTTTTTAAACTACCGTTCCATATTTTCGTGTGGGGCACTATTACTAAGGAGACTTTGTTAATCGACCTTCGGTTGGTTCCAGGAATATTGCTCGGACTATTTGTGGGAGTGCGCCTTGTCAGGATAATCAAAGAGGATTATTACAGAAAAATGATATTGGTCTTGACTGCGGTAGGGGCAATTTTGATTCTTTTTAGATAAACCTAAAAAAAAGGACATTTTGAAAAATTCAAAATGCCCTTCGGGGGAACTAACTAAAAAATCAATCTACGCTAATCTCCAATATTTTTTTAAACGCTAATGAGACGATTCTATGACTATTTTTGCGATAAAGAGCAACGCGATCAAAACGACCAAAATTGCCACGGATTTTCTCGTATTCATAATCTATTTTTTAAATAGAACATCGGTAGATAAAGTTTAAGTCTACAGTTTATGCATTTCGAAGTTCTACTAAAACCTGGTCTGCACTTCAGTTTTTATCAAAAAGCCCTGACGGATCAGGGCTTTTTATCCGACCCAACGATTAAAATTCATTTTCACCTTATTATAATTAAAGGCGTGCTTTCTTTAATTCCGCAGGCTCCACTGCGATATTGAATTTTAAAAAGCGAATTCAACTGTTAGACCGATGTCGGACAACATACATGGTTAGTGATGGTATAGCCCTATCTTACTTTTTCTTTTCACTGATTTTAAAACTGACGGCGAAATGATTGTTGTTTTCTGAATCAAGTTTGTTTTTTTTTTAATTCTTGCCCAATTGATTTTTGCTCTATCCAATGATGCTGTATAGAATCTGTTCCACATCGCCTTTATCAGTTCAGGCCTATAAAAAGTTCTCTTGTCATATAAAAAAGCCGGTAAAATGATGTAGATGGTAATTAGAAAAACAATTAGACTAATACCGAAAAAAATCTTTACTATCAATGTACTATCGACAACACTCATTTTAGCTACACGTCATTTTTAATGGTTTGTTAAAGGAATTCAAAGTTTGTTTTTCGTAGCAACCCTTAAAATTAAGAAGTGATAGATAAGGTGAAAGAAAAGGTTATAACGGATATTTAAAGTGTCGATAAAGTGCATATTTTTATCGATGAAATACACTTTTATGAGTTTTTTCTTACTTTTAGATTTTATCTAATTGCTGAAAATATCGGTTTGGGAAAGTTTTTAAGAAGATGAACGGGTCATGAAGAAAGAACCTGTTCTTATTTTAACATGCGAAATATAGTCTTCAACAAGTCTTCTTTTTCAAAAGGTTTGGTCACTATTTCGTTCATACCTGCACTGCGATATGTTTTTATCTGTTCTGGGAATGCGTTGGCCGTTAGACCGACAATGGGGATGCTTTTTATATTCTTAAAAGGAAAATCTCTAATTAGGCTTGTGAGATGGTCTCCTGAAACATTGGGCAGATCAATATCCATTAGCACAAGATCGTATATGTTATTCACCAATTCTTTCATAACATCCGCTCCGTCGTTCAGCATCTCGACCTGAAAAAACCCAACATCTATCAACATCTTTAAAATTACTGTCTGAATATGTTCGTCGTCTTCGACCACCAGAAGGCGAAATTTATCACTATTCTTTTTGATTCTCTCAGGCACGAATACATTTGGACTATCCATAACCTCTACGGGTAAGCTTTGTAAAGGAAACTGTAAAAGAAGGTCAAAGTAAAATACGGATCCCTCGCCAACCGTTGAGTTTAGTCTTATCTTACTTCCCATAAGTTCAAGTAAGCCCTTTACGATCGCCAAACCAAGACCGGACCCATTTGCTTTGTTTTCTGTGTTTAATTGCGTAAAACTTTCAAAAATGGTATCGAAAGATTCTTGCGGAATGCCATTTGCTGTATCGGAAACTTCAAAACGAAGGCTTGCCTTGTTCGCCCATTTCTGGTTGAATAATATAGAAAGTTTGACACTCCCTTTTGTCGTATACTTCAGGGCATTGTCCAGTAAATTGGTCAACACCTGATATATTCGCAACCTGTCTCCTTCTACAAATTCTGGAACTTTTTCATCTAAATGACAATAGAACTCAAGGTTTTTCTTCTTGGCTTTCGTTCTATAGGTAAATTCTAGCAGCTTAAATAGCTTCGTTAGACTAAAAAGCTTCTGCTGCAAAGCTAATCTGCCTGATCCGATGGAGCTGATATTAAGTATATCTTCAAGCATCAAACTTAAATTTGAATTCGAATGCTTTAGAAAGTCCAACATTTTTCGCTGTTCACCACTCAGTGAAGTAGAAGCCAATATATCTGAAATAGCCATGATGCCCGTCAAAGGGTTTCTAAGTTCATGGCTGAAATTCTGAATAAAACTATTTTTGAATCGCTCTCTTTCTTCAAGTTCTTGATTCTTGATAACGGTCAACTCGGTCTTTATTATAGACTCGTTACGTGATTGGGCAACACTTTGATAGGAGTCATAATGTTCAGAAAGGTCATCGATTATCAGAAGAAATCCTTCGTCCTTCTTCATCATCTTTACATCGACAATAAGAGATGTTTTTTCAATTTTTAGATGGATGCAAAAGAACTTGAACACTTCGTCAGAACTTTCAAGCAATGAAGATACACTCTCGAAAAAAGGATGTACTTCCGACAGCTTAGAACCTGCTATCAATGAAAAAAGAGTTTGGTCACTTTCGACAATAGTACCATCGTACTCTACAAAAATGAACTGTACCTTATGGTCTCTATATTGCCGGCGATACTTTTCAAGCATGGCCATGTAAAAGAGTTGCCATTTTATGAAAGAGTTCTTCGACAGATTCGCCGGTCTTGGCACTGGAAAGAAAATCGGAACTGATATTGTTTTCTTTAAAAATGGAATTCAGGTCCGTCAAATCGACCAGATCGATCTTATTACCGACAACGATAAGCGGAACATCCAGTAGTTTCTCAGCGGTTATCTTCAGGTCATCGTTCAAATTCTGAAAGGTCGAAGGTCGCGTAACGTCAAAAACGAATACGGCGCCGTGTGTTCCCAATAAATATGAACTTCGGATGGTTTTGATATCGTCTGTTCCCTCCAAATCCCAAAGAATTAGGGAAACACTATTTCCAATAGATATCTCGACCACTTTCTTTGTGATATGTACGCCAATGGTAACCTTGTAATTATCGGAGAAACTATTTTCAACAAATCTTCGGATCAAGGAAGTCTTTCCGACGCCAAAATGACCCAAGATGACAATTTTCTTAGATTTTTGCATTGCCGAAGCTTTGTGCCAATTCCCGTTCCAGCGTATCCCGCCTGACGGGGACTATCTTTTTCTCGGCATTCAGAGTGTCAAAGACAAGGTCTAAATTCATGGCCATATAACGATGGTAGAAATCAAAAATAATATCCTGTAGCTTGTTTTTCGAGCTCAGGGAATAATTACCCGATATCGCCACGGCGATGTAGTGGGTCACAAAACTCTGAATATGGATCTGGTACAGTTCATATTCAATAAGTTCGAGGTTTTGGTCTTTCTGTTCAAAAGCATCTTCAACAAAAGATTTGATGGCCGTGAACATACCCGAAATCATTTCTTCATCAATGGTTTTTGACTTTACGTACCCCGCCTTTAGAATACCCGAATCTTTTTCGATCAAAAAGACCTGTTCGATTTTCGCCGATGACATTTCGTCCATCATAAGTTGGTCTTCGCTCTTGCTCGAAAAGATGGATCTGAATTTACGTTTCCATCTTTTGAGAAACCCAAGTTGATCATCTATTTTTTCAGAAAGCAATTTCATTTCCTGCGCCACGTACTTTTTGACCATCTTGCCCAAAACGGGATATAAGGCGTCAACCACTTCATCTTTGTGATTCTTGATTTCTTCCTTTAAGGTTGCGGTGATGGTAGGCCCCAAGGTCTCTGGGATACTTTTGGCAAATTCCGATAGTTTGTGTTCGATGAGAGGATCGACCTTTTTGGAAAGTTGTTTCTTTTTGTTGACCGTACGTTCAAGCATCTCGACCCGCTTGGATATTCTTTCCTCGAATTCACGGTCATCTGTGAATAGAATATCCTTTAAAATCTCAATCTTGTCCTTCTCGTTCATCAGGGGAGTTTTCAATTGGGTTATTTTTTACCAACTTTCTCGCCAAGTTCGACAAGTAATTTCCCCAGCATCTTTTTATTTACGGCATCTTCCTCAAGATTTTCGATTCTATTTTCAAGATTCTTCTCTACTTCCGTAATACGGATGTTAGTGTCCGTTGCGATATTATCAATGGCGATATTCAGATCGTTTCTTACCTGTTCGACCAAGTCTTCCAAGACTTTTTTCTTGTCAAGAATATCTTTTTTGAGTACTTCGAACTCAGAATCATAGGCTTCAATGGTTTCGCCAAAAATCAAATTCTTTATAGTCTCGATCTTTGAAGTCGTACTCTCGACTTTGCCATTCAATTTAAATACGGTTTGGTCATTCTTTGACATAACACCTAATTTTAAAGAGGTTGAATTTTATTCGTCCGTTTATTTATGGTTGCGTTTAAAACACATAAGCAATGAACTTGGCCACTTTCAATACACGGTCGCTAAAATGCACATTGCAATTTTTGCTGGCCGGCCAAAATCACCACGTAGAGGGCTAATGTACAACATTTTAGGGATTAAACTCAACAAACAAGGCAATATTACGGCACTTCAATACTGCTTCCTTCGATGTTAAAAAGCCCTTTTGATCGCCTTTTTTTAATTTTCTGTGGCTTCGCTCGCCAACAAAAAACGTAAGGGCCACTAATTGCTCATGAAATGTCGACAAAGATTTACCTCAATTTTATCAAAAAACCAGTAGCCACTGATGATAAGGTAATAACTGGGTTTCGTTTTACCGTGCTTTTTCCAGAATTCTGCTATTCAACCGGAATAGGAATGTGCATATCCAACTTTAAGGGTCAAAAATTTAGCTGAAACAACCATGAAATAGAAGGCGGACAACTCGAATCAAAAAATCAAGGTTTCATAACCCAGTTCGTTTTCACATTTGCGGCCTTCTTCCCAACAATCCAGGTTTTCGAAAGTTGTCTTTGCAATATTCCGCATGGCTTCATCGGTCATAAACGCTTGGTGTGGGGTAAGTAGCACATTTGAAAATGATAATAGCTTTTTTAATTGGTCATCTTTGATTCCGTCATCTGAATGATCCTTAAAAAAGGTGCCTTTTTCCTTTTCATATACATCGGCACAATACCCGCCTAGGTTTCCTTCTTCTAAAACCTTGATCAATGCTTTGGTCTTTACGATAGCACCTCGTGAAGTATTTACCAGAATAGCATTTTGCTTCATCAAGGCCAACTTTTCGGCGTTGATCAAATAGTGGTTTTCATAAGTCAATGGTATGTGCAAACTGATAATGTCCGATTTTCGGCAGAGTTCATCCAAAGAACAATAGGTCACATCGCACAGTTCTACCAGGTCCATATCGGGTGTTAGGTCGCAGGCAAGAATCTTACATCCGAAGCCGTGCATAATCTTTACCATAATGCTGCCTATTCTTCCCGTACCGATTATACCCACTGCTTTTCCGTGAAGGTTGAAGCCCATGAGACCTTCTTGTAGAAAATTATAGTTATGCACTTGGGCATCTGCCAAAATGAGCTTTCTGTTAAAGGCCAATAGAAGTGAGGCGGCGTGTTCGGCAATCGCATGTGGGGAATAATCGGGAGTGTTCGCCACTTTAAAACCGAACCGTTTTGCCGCCTTGATATGTATGTTGTTGTACCCCGCAGAGCGTAGGGTAATGTAGCGCACCCCTAATTCCCAAAGTTTTTCTAGTACTACCAAAGAAGCATCATCACCTGAAAAAATAGAAATTGTATTGTACCCGACAGCTTGAATTGCAGTCTGAGAGTCTAGTGCATCTTTGGTGTACGTTACCTTGAATTCTTTTTTGGCCGCACTTTTTAAGTACGGAATTTCATAATCTTTTGCACTATAGACCAGTAACTTCATCTTCGTCTTCTTTATGAAAAATCAAATCTTGTTCCTCCATCGCCAAAACCACAAGTTTCACATAATCGTTTACTGTTTTCGCAATATTGTTTGGATCCGTTATTTCAATATTCCCGCGCCAGATCAGTGCCCTTTCTTTGCCCTCACATATACAATAAAGAGAAGTCTCGGCATGATATACGGTAAAATTTTCATAGTATTCGTCATCGTAGTAGATATCTTGATGACGAAGGTAATCATCTCGGAACCTTCCATCGTAGTTGTTCCATTTCGCAATGCTTTGTCGAAAACTTTGCCGATTTTCAGAACCCGTTATCTTGGTTAAAAGAATTGCGTCAAAATCTTTGTCGAGAAGGCTGCGCTCCACATCATCCAATTCTTTTTCGGTTCTTTTGGTATTCGTAAACGCCACATCAAAAAGGTCTATACTACGCATGGCCTCTACGCCCCTTTTATCAAATTCAGACTTCAGACGACTTTCAAAATCATCTCGTGCCTCTTCGTTCTGTGTCATCCCTACAAGTAGCACCTTGTTGGCATAAAAAATTACGATATCGGGATCTTTCCAGTTCTCGACCAATTCAGCGGAGGAACATCCCATTAAAAGTAATATGGATAAAACGAATATTTTTTTCATGATGATGGTAAATTAGTTTAAGAGTCTTTTTTGCTTTTGCTTCTTCATTACTTTAGAAACCAATTTGAAAAGTTTGCTTTTTAACTTTCGATATTCTGTCAAATACTTTTTGATTTCCGAAGTGAGTTCCCAATGGGTTTCCGTATAGGCTTTTTCCATTTTTAGTTCATCGACATCGTTAACCATAATTTCTAAAAGGTTTTCGTGCGATTGCACTTTCTTCATCAGCACGACCACTTCTCTTTCCGCCTTCAGAACGGCATCGATTATTTTTTTGCTTTCATCGAATACTTCGCTATCCACCAATTGTAGAGTATACGATTTTACCAAATCGTTCAGGAACAATTGTTCGTCCCTTGCGAATTTGAGTTCTGACATCCATTGAATGCTAGTCTCGTGCATTTCTTCGGCACTGAGCCATTCGATGTAACTATGTTTATTTCTTTTGGTATTCATAAAGCTTATATTTAATCTTTATAGTGAGCCTCGATTTTTCAATGCTCAAAAGTCTTCATCGAAGATTGAATTACGATCGAACGAATCGACTAAGCCCTTCTTTTAAGGGAATTGTTACTGTTAGTATTATTAAGTTACACAGCGTTCGATTTTTAGAGCCCCTTCTAAATTAGAGATACTAAAATTAGCGGTATAAAAAAATGTTTGAAATGATTTTCGTCAGGTTTACTTCGACTATATTCAGCGACTTTCTTTGGCTTTGCCCTTCAGGCGCGATCAGACCTCAAAAGTTTGGTTTTCGTTTTTTCAATATTCCTCCGGCATAATTGAAGATTTCGGATTTTAGGTTTTGAAAATCTTCCATAAAACCAACGACTTCGGCCTTAAGTACATCGTGTTTTTGATAAAACAACTGGTCACACATATCATCGGTACATTCCAACATTCCGCCTAAATCATTTTCATGGTTCGAAATCTTTTGCGAAACTTTGACCTTACTCGTCTTATTCTTTTCCAATCTCTTTTGATAATCTTGAAGGCGCTCAAAAAGATTGGGTGTATCAGGCTCAAAAACATATGAGTTGAGCAATCGTTCGATAAATGACACTTCATGATCTACAAACCGAAATTTTGATTTCCAGTTTCGGCAATCGGCATGCAAATCTTCTACTTTTTTGGTTTGCTCAGGCTTTGTATGGGTGGTATTTGTGTCCATGATAGCATCTGTTTTCCATAAAACTAACTCGACCTATTAAGCACTGCAATGATATTAATCAGTCTACTATGAAACTGTCAATTCAATACTCTCGTTCAAATTTGGGATACTAACATGCCAAGCGAATGTATCCTTTATTTTTACGCGGAATGCATCCAAAGCCGTTGGTTCACCATGGATTAAAAATACCTTTTCGGGAATGTTCTTAATGCCGCTCAACCAATCCAACAATTCGAACTGATCGGCGTGGGCCGAAAGACTTTCGAGGTGTTCGATCTTGGCTTTTACAGGATAGTATTTTCCGAAGAATTTGAGCTCATGAGCACCTTCCAGCAATTTTCTTCCGCGTGTACCTTCAGCCATGTAACCCACCAGTAAAACCGTTGTCGTAGGGATGTCTATCAACTGTTGCAAATAGGTCAGTACTCGCCCCCCTGTTACCATTCCGCTTCCGGCAATTACGACTTTTGACCTCGTGTCATCTATAGTTTTCCAAGTGTCTTTGTAGGAAGTAATGATATTGAAATGGTTGCACATGGCGCGACATTCTTCTAACGGCAGTTTGTGCCAAGCAGGATGATTCTCGAAAACGGAAAGTACACTGTTACCCATGGGACTATCAATAAAAAGGGGGATATTGGGAATAAGGTTCTTACGATACAATTTCCATAAGAGATACATCAGCGATTGAAGACGTTCTACTGCAAAGGAGGGAATAATTAAGTTTCCCCTTTCGTTTATCGTTCTGTTGATCAAGGAAACCAAGAGTTCTCCTACATCTTCTTCAGGGTGTAATTTGTTGCCATAGGTGCTTTCCAAAAAAAGATAATCGGCCCATTTCGGTCGTTCAGGGGACGACAATAACAGATCATTGGTTCTGCCAATATCTCCTGAAAAAACAAACACTTTACCAAAGATTTCCAGCTCGATAAAAGTTGCGCCTATGATATGGCCATTGTATCGAAACCGGAATTTGATATTTTCCGAAACGGTTATCCAAACATCCCTCTCTTTGGCAACAAACAAATCGATAGCTTTTACAGCCTCTTCTGCCTTATAGAATGGCAACGCAGGTCGATGTTTGCTATAACCTTCCTTATTCGCCCGCTCGGCCTCCTCTTCATGAATTTTTGCGCTGTCCCTCAAAATAATCGAGGTTATTGCCAGGGTCGGAGCCGTACCGATAATTTTTCCCGCAAAACCTTCTTTGACCAATCTTGGCAAATAACCCGTATGATCCAAATGACCGTGGGTCAAAAGCACCACATCTATTTTGGAAGCATCAATGGGAAGGGGTTTCCAGTTCAGCTCTCGAAGTTCTTTCAACCCTTGGAACATACCGCAATCGACCATAATGTTCTGCTCCGGGGTTTCAAGGTAGAACTTAGAACCCGTTACGGTACCTGATGCACCTAGAAAATGAATCTTTACTTTATTCATGTTAATACTCAATTATTGCATAATTGCCCGACTTCCTGTAATATCCGTTCTTTCCGGGAATCCGAAATGCCCAAATGATCAAGAAAGAAATTGTCCTTTACCAACTGTCGGCACAGCACGACATCCCTACTCAATAAAAATTGTTTTTCGCGATTCGTCAGCAATTGTAATACGGTAATGGGATATAGCCCCAAACGATCGATACGGTCTTTGAGCCCATCGTTCTTCGGATAGTCCCAACTCAAAAGATTGAGGCCTGCACATTTACCATAGGTCAGGGCATCGGCAGTAAAGCGCGTATTCGTTACTACCCCACCCCTATCGAGTTTTTTGGTTTTGTCTTTCTTTTTGTCCCATTGTTGCTTCACGTCCCGATAGCGAGAATTGATATAGAGCGGCACTTTTACATTGCAATTGCGACCCTCTTCGCCATGGAATTTACATTCGATGATACTGATATTTCCATTTTTTTCGGCATAGACATCGATTTCGTGGGTTACGCAAATTCCAGGAAGAATCTTACCCGTTTCGGTCTTATATCCTGAAAAATCTAAAATAGCGGCCACGAATTTCTCGAAAGGGAATCCGGTCGGGCCCAATTCGTAGATCGCTTTTTTCAACTTATATTTTGAGGCAAAGACGGACTTTTTTTGTTTTAGCAAAGCAAACGCCCGATTATAGATTTCTTTTGTTGAAATACCTTGATATAGTTCATCGCGCACCTTATCCACGATTTGCTTTACCAAGGAGTCATCGGCGCCACTTCGCTGTAAAGATGTACGAAGTTTTTCGATGGAGAAACGTACTTTTTCACCCGATGATTTTACAATTTCGAGATTGATTTCTTCGGTGGTTTTATTTCTTGAGGTTGACATCCAGTTCCGGTATTTGCAAAAGTTGAAGGGTGGCCGAGGCCAATTTTACCTTCCCATTAGTTTGAGTAATCGCCTTTTCTATGGTTTCGAACAATTCGTGTTTTGTCATCCTTCTACGCTTATAATCGGTAATATATCGTAGATTCAGTTCAATCCAGTTATCGGTCAAACGAACAGCGACCGTCGGGTCAATAATCGCATTTTCAATATAATAGCGTTCGACCATGGCCGACCATTTCGCCTTGGAGTTTTTAACATAATCGGCCAGTTGGTGATTTGCGGTTTCCAGCACCAGTTTTTTTGCCAATTCAACATCTGAACCGTAGGTTATTAAAACATTAAGTTCATCCCAAACAAATGGGAAGTCCATAGAGTAATTCTTAATTGGACCCTTGAACACAAAGGCATTACTGATTTTTACGATCCTGCCTGAATAATTATCACTGCTCACCCATTCGCCCATTTCCATAAGGGTCGTATAAATACTGTCGATATCAATAACATCGCCCTTTATATTGTTGATCTCAATACGGTCTCCCGGCTTATAGACCCTTACGAAAAAGATATAGAATGAACCGGCAATGCTTAGAATCAACTCTTGTAAAGTGAATGTGAGGCCCGCCGTAAAAAGACCGATAATGATAGTATAATCCTTAACATCGTCAAGGGTAAATGAGATTACCAATACCAAAAATATAAGAGCATAGCCTATGATCTCAATTCCCTTTTGTGCTTTGTAGCGTATGGCGACATCATCGATTCTACGCTTCAATACCTTACGAAAAAGGCCTATGGCGAATACAATGATGATGAGCCACAACAGTGTGCGCATTACTTTAAGCACCAAAGGCCTACTCAGAAAATCAGTTAGTTCTTGCACTTAGGTCGTGGTTTTATAGAAATCTCGAACCAAGGCCTTGACCTGATTCTCGGTCATACTGTCTGCCTTGGCTACGGTCTTTATTTTTACAGCCAATGATTTATAACGTTCATGCAATTCTTTTCTGAATTTCTCCGCGGTATCTGCAGGGCCAAACAGAGCAAGGGCATCGGTACCCTCTATGACATTGACCAACTTTTTAAAATATGTCTTCAATTGTTGATTTTCTCGTGCCAAATACTTACTGTCTTGCACTACATCTTGAGGGCCACCTTTGAACTTCGACCCAGAACCGCCTTTGGGATTATAGAATTCCAATTGCGAATAAACCGTATGCATCTTTTCCCTTTCATCACCTAGTACGACGACATGTGCTTTTTCCTTATCCATCCATATTCCTATTTTTTTCATGTCCTGTTTTTTTAAGAGTGGTCATTAAGTGTCAAAATCGGAATACGGGAATGATATCCCATTTCCTTCACCAATGGTTTTGAGAACATGCTTCCAAAAAAGTTGTGCTTTTTGTTGATAAAGGATACCATATCGCTTCCGCGGCTTTCGATAAAGGCATTTATACCGGCATGTACCTTTACGTTAGCAAGGGTGTGAAAGCTATGGCCCGTTTCGGCAAGGATATTTTCGAGCAGTTCTTTATTGTCAAGTTGGGCTCTGCTCAGTTTTGCCTCCTCCTCAATATGCAATACCCGTATAAAAGTGCCGTGCATTTTACAGATTTCCAGAAGGTAATTAAGTTCCCTTCGTTTAAAGGCGGTCTTGAAATCGGTTGGGAAAACGATTTCCCTTGGAGGGGAAAACCGTACTTCTTCAGGTATTGCCATAACCGGACATGCAGTCACTTTTTCCATGATGTTGATCGTATTCGTGCCGAAAATGACCAATCTTGAGCCTGTCGCGCCTTTCGTTCCCATGATGACCATATCGATATCCCTTTTTGCGATGGTCTGGTCAACCATTTCCAATAGAGAATTGAAGGTCGAGACAGTATGGTAGGTATGCTTGGGATTATCTGGATGTAACCGAAGGATTTCCAACAACTTTTCGAACTGTTCTTCGGATTTCTTTTTAGCCGTTTCAAAGGCCCTTTCACCGGGTTCGGGAACCATCATAGCGTTGTCAAGGTTATAGCCTTCGACCTGATAGACGTTTAGAAAATAAAAATCACAGGTTTGTTCGGCGTAAAGATCTAATGCGTATCGAATGGCGTTCAGAGCATTCTTCGAGAAATCGGTTGGCAGTATAATTCGCTTATCCATAGCTCATATTTTTTGTTATGGATTAAAACTATCAAGAAGAAACCTAAAAAGCCATGACGAATATCAGTCGGTATAAGGAATAACCAAAAAAGGAACATCAAGATCAAAGGCGACCCTTTTGATGACAGGCTCCCGGGTCATACGTTCCAAAAAACTATGGTCATAATTGACCATGGCCAACATTTTTATGTCAAGCTCGTCTAAAAAGGTTTGGATGGAGTTTGCCTTGTTCTTAAAAAGTGGCATCCAGTGCATGGTATATTCAAAGGGTAAAAGATATTTTAGAAGAATGCTTCTGTTCATTTCTTGATCCCTGTCCAATACTTCTTCTTCATTGATGTGCATCAAGCAAATCTTGGATTTGTACTGTTTGGCCATGAATAATAATGGTTGAAGCAATCCGGCGTCATACGGGCGTTGATAGTCGGTTACAAATGCAATTTCTTTTGGCGGCTGAAAATCTACCTCTTTAGGAATGGTCAAAACCGGACATTGTTTGATCGCATCGATAACATCCAGGGCATTACTTCCCAAAAAAATAGCTTCAATCTCTGAACGGCCGCTGTTGCCCATGACCACCAAATCTATTTTTTCTTCATTTACAATATTGACAACAGCCGCTACAAGATCACCATGTTCGGATATTGTTTTAAATGTATGCTTCGAATCCGCTTCATCGAGCTTAATGCGATGAAGTACATGTTGCAGCCCCTCAGTTGATTCATCCTCCAATTGGGCAACCAGTGTTTTGCCAACGCTTTTGCTTCGTAGTGGCGTATATTCATTATAGGTGTTGAGCACGTGAAAAGTACAGGCTTTGCCTTTGACCAATCGTGTGGCATGGAATAGTGCATTGTATGCATTGTTCGAGAAATCGGTTGGAACGAGTATATTCTTCATTTTCTATTTTTTGATTTTATAGGGAATTACCATAAACGGTATAGTCACATGAAACCCTATTTTCTTTATGGTTGGCTCAATGAACAACCGTTCAAAAAAATTATGCTTGTTCTGGATCATGACCAAAAGATTCATGCGTTTTTTCATCTGAAATTTGTTAATGGCATCGATTACGCCTTGATTGGGCAAGTCATGGAACAAATGGGCGACCTTCGAAAACAAGTTATCCAATTTCTGTTTGTTCTTCAACTGATTTTCGGTCAGATCGTAACCGGAAGAAACATGAATTACCTCAATGCTAGCGATATGCTCACGAGCTATATCGACAAGATTTTCCAATTGTTCTTCTTGGTAATCGATTTCATAATCCGTTGGAAACAAAATCTCCTTGGGGATTTCATATTCAAAACCGGAAGGCACTGCGATGACCGGACAAGTTGCTTTTTTTATCATATGTACCGTATGCGTACCGAACAGAATTTCTTTGGCCCCTGTGGCGCCCTGTGTGCCCATAATGACCAAATCGGCCTTTTCATTTGCTATGGTTTCCAATACTTCATCCACCAAAATATTGAAGGCGGAATGAATCATAAAAGTGTGCTTGGGATTGTTGAACTCGTTTTCAATTTTAGCCTTCAAGTCTTCTAATTGAGTCATGGAATTTTCATGATACATATCGCCGAGCCCTATTTGACCGGGACTGTGAAGCAAATATTCCGACTGATAAATAGCCGGGGTATAGGTATGTAAGAGATAAAAAGTACATTCCTGTTTCTTGAAAAGTTGAAGGGCATATCGGATGGCATTATATGCATTTTCGGAAAAATCGGTGGGTAATATGATTCGTTTCATTTTATTCGTTTTTTAGGTTTCATTTTATTCAAAGTTCAATGGCATCCTACCATGTCCATTGAAACTATTTCATCTCGTCAAATTCTGCATGACCAGAAATGGAATCTTCACATGTAATCCCAATTCATCTATCGTGGATCTGTACAGCATATCCTCGATATAGGAGTGCCGGGAGTTGACAATGACCAACATATCGATCTTATTATGCACGATGTATTTCGATATGGCAATGGTCTTCTCCTTTTCAGGTGAGGTCTCGAAGACCAATTTTGGTTTTTGCAAACAGCCTTTCAAGAACTCTTGATTGTCTTCTTGGCGCAACGATAGTTTCTTTATCGGGTCGATGTACAGCATATGGATGGTCGATCGAAAAGAACCTGTCATATCGCTTAATAGTTTGAGTTCCCTCCTTTTGTACGGCACGAGATAATTGGTGGGAAAAAGAATCTCTTTCGGTGGATGATAAACATAACCCTCAGGTATTGCCAGCACCGGGCAATCTACGTATTTCAATACCTGAAGCGTATTGCTTCCAAAAGTTAGCTTTCGGTCATTCGTTTCGCCGCGGGTGCCCATGACCACGATATCCATATTCTCGTCTCCGACCCAATCGTTGGCAGCATCGATCAAGGTTGCGAAGACCGAAACGAACCTATATTTATGATGGGGGTTGGGCGAATATTCTTTAAGCTGGGTTTTGACGTGTTTTAGTTTTTCCTCCGATTGTTGAAAAACAGCATCCTTGAGTTCGTTCAATTCCGAGCGTTTCTCCAAGGCATCTTGTCGATAAACCTCATCGGCATAAGCGTGCAGGATAAAGAACTCGCTTTTCTCGTATTTGAAAATCTGACAGGCGTATTTGAGCGCGTTGAAGGCGTTATCGGAAAAATCTGTGGGAACAAGTACTTTTCTCATAGTCATCGCTTTGCCTCAAAAATAAATGGTATACAAACCAAAAACCATGATATTCATCAGTTCGTAAATTCAGGACTTTAATAAATTTGTAGCCAAAAATAAAAGGGATGAAAAGTAGTTTTCAAAAAATAGTGGATTCCAAAACTCCTGTTTTGGTTGACTTCTTCGCCGATTGGTGCGGACCATGTAAAATGCTGGCCCCGATTTTGAAGCAAGTGAAGGATGAATTAGGCGACAACATAAAAATCGTGAAAATCGATGTGGACAAGAATCAGCCTTTAGCAAGTAAATATCAAGTACGTGGTGTACCCACCATGTTATTGTTTAAAGACGGAAAACAGGTCTGGAGACAGTCAGGGGTACTACAAAAAGATGCTATTGTTCAGGTCGTTCGATCCTTTAATTGAATAGTTTCACGCACCAAAGTAAATATTCAGGACAATTTCTATAGGATTCAAGTTTTGTTATCCAAAAACCATTTTCATCGTGGGCATCAAAAATTCTATTTATTATTATTTGGCGGTTGTCCATAACAATACTTAAACCATCAATCCCTTGCTACATTTCTTGATCAATTTATAGGCCCAATCGTAATGACTTGAGGTTGCGGAAATCAAATAAGCCGCCAGGGAAGTAGAACCCGTCCATTTATACCTTTTCTTTTCGAAAAGTTCATTATCAGTATGTTTTTTGATCAATTTTTGTATCGCAACAAAGGATTCTTCTAGCATTTTTCGCGCTTTGCTCAAAGGAACGTCTTTATACTTTTTTTGGATTTCGCGATTGAAATCGGGCAAGGTTTTCCATGTATAACCCTTGGCGGGCATGTCAGGTTTGCCGCCACCCATCCCTACTTCGTACCATTCCAAAAGAAGTAAGTGCCAATGGTGTATGTGGGCGAATACATCTTTTATATTTCGATTCAAATATCCTTCCGGAAATTCTTTGTTCAATTCTTCCGTTGCGTAAGAATCGACCAAATCGTTGAGTTTATCAAAATTCTTTTGGCTCAATTCTAAAAGCTCATCTTTGGTCTTCGGTCTGGGCATTGCGTGAACGGTTTGTAGTACACTTCAAGGTTTAAAGGTTCTGTTTCTCTTGCTTTTCAAATTTGGACTTATTCATGCAGCACCAAAAACGGTACTTCGGTATGATAACTGATCTCTTCGACAGCGGGCCTAAATAAAATTCTTTGGAAGAAATTGAGGTTCTTGGCGACCATGGCGATCATATCGATATCCCTACTTTCAGTAAAACATTGTACTGCAGTTTCCAGTTTAGTGCCTGTCAGGGAATGGAAGCTGTGTTCGACGTCAACCAAATAATCATCTAGAAAATCTTTATGCTTTTCTTGTTCTTCGGTCAACTGTTCCCCTTTTTTTGAAATATGCAGAATACGTATTATCGAATCGTGCATAACTGCCATACGGATCAAGGTATCCAATACCTTCGCGTCATAGCCGATATGATAGTCCGTGGCAAAAGCAATCTCACGTGGTTTCTTGTACACCGTATCTTCTGGAACGGCCAACAAGGGTTGTTTTATTTTTGTAATCACATCGCCGGTATTGCTTCCAATGGTCGCTTTTTTGAGTCCGGTAGCTCCTTTGGTTCCCATAATGATCAAGTCGATTTTTTTGTTTTCTGATTCCCTTTTTATAGCATCCACAAAATAATCGTGCAGGGCGAGGGTAACAAAGGTGTGTTTTGGGTTCAGTGGCAGTTTTTCTACCTGTGCCATCAAAGCTTGCAGCTCTTTTTTACTCTGTTTGAGTACATAGTCCCCAAAATTCCGTGAGGCCGAGCGTACGGCCGTTCCTGCACCCGAATAAGGCGGTATCGGGTCAATATGCAACAGATGAAAGGTACATTTTGTTTTCTTGAACAATTCAAGGCCATACTTTAAGGCATTGAAGGCGTTTTCAGAAAAATCGGTAGGGACTAGAATATTTCGCATTTCAATTTGGTTTTAGCTTTATTAGGGCTAAAATTAGGGAGTAAAACGGGTTTGGTAAATGATATTGGTCAGGTTTGGATTTTCAAAAGGCTTAACTAAGAAATCAACTACCAACCCTTGAATCCTATCTGAGCGTAATCGATAAAAAGAAAGATTGTATTTGCCGACTGGCGAGTTGTGTCAAAAAGCTTGAAAGCCCAAGCCATTAACTGGATAATAGTATTAGTTAAGCAAGTTTACCATCGAAAAATCAATAGACCCGCCCCAATGCTTCCATATCCAAAATCTGAATGTTGCGATCCTCTATTTGGATCAGGCCTTCTTTCTTGAAACTGGACAAGGTTCGAATCAAGGTTTCCGTAGCCATTCCGGCTACACTGGCAAGGTCGCTGCGCAGAATATGAAGTCTCCCTTGTTGGTCTTTGGGTAGTTTTTCAGCGAATTTTAAAATAGTGCTTGCTGTCTTTTTACGTACGGAACCGTAGGCCATCTCCAATAACTGTTCTTTGGTATCAGAAAGATTTTCGGTTAACAATTGCATCAGTTCCATCGCAAGTTGATGGTTTTCTTGCAGTACATTTTTGAGTTCGTCCCGTGCTATGGCGACAACGCTCACATCTTCCATTGCGGTGGCGGATTCTTGATAAGGCAAGTTTTTTGTGAAACTGGTAAAGCCAAAAAAATCATCGGGTCTAAAGATGCCCGTTATCAGTTCTTTTCCGAATTCGTCGAGCTTATGAGTCTTGACGATACCTTTTGAAATAAGATAGATCAAGCTTGAATTTCCACCCTCTTTGTAGATGGTCTCGCTTATTTTGTATTCGTATTCTTTGCCGTTATCGTCGATAAAATTTTTCAGGTCATGGATTGTTCGTAATCCATATTCCGACGACTCGTTCTCTTTGTTCTTTTTCCCCGCGGCCTCGTTCAAAATGGATATCCTTGCCAACCGACTTTCTATTGCTCCGACAAGTTCTGATTCTTCAAAGGGTTTGGTCAAATAATCATCTGCCCCCAGCTCCATACCTTTGCGTATATCCTTTCTTTCGGTTTTCGCCGATAAAAAGATAAAAGGAATCTGTTTCGTGACCTCATCTTGCGACAAATTTTCCAACACACCATACCCATCAAGTTCGGGCATCATAATATCACAGATGATAATATCGGGCAGTTGTTCTTTTGCGGTCAGAATTCCCTTTTTCCCATTGGCGGCGGTCAATACCCCATAGCCGGCCAGTTCTAAAAGTTCCGCAGTATTATCGCGTAAAATGGTATCATCTTCGATAATCAGTATTTTTTTCATTCCAAGCGGTTTTACCAATTAACTAAGATACTGAACTCATCTTAAATTCATTTTTCCTTTTTTCTCCCAAGGGGAAATTCGACTGTAAAGGTACTCCCTTTATTTTCTTGACTAACAAAACGTATGGCTCCCCCCAAATTTTCCAGATGTCCTTTTACGATATTGAGTCCGATTCCTGTGCCATGATCTAACAATGCATTTTCAGCCCTGAAATAACGTTCGAAAATGTGTTTTTGGTCATTTTTTGGGATTCCAATTCCTTGATCAATGATATGAAAGACAATCTTATCGACAAAAAAATCGACTTTCAATTCGATCTCGGTGTCTTCTGGCGAATATTTTATGGCATTGTACAAAAGATTGGTCAACGTCAAGGTCACTATTTTTTCGTCTTGATAAATGATAACATCATCGATATTGAGTGGATATACTATTTTTTGACCGCTTTTGAGCATCATATTGGCGTTATAAATCACCTCGTTCACGACCTTGCTCAATGAAAAATCTGTCAAAGTGTACAATTCTTTTCCCTTCTCCAATTTTTCGATGGAAAGAAAATCGTTCAATATCGCATTCAGGTGCCGTACCTCCGCGATTATGGTCTTTAGGTGTTTGTCACGTTTTTCTTGCTGATCGGCCTCCGTATATTTGCCGACTAGGGTTGCCGAGGTCAGAATACCGCTCAATGGGGTTTTAAACTCATGCGATACCAATGAAAGGAATTTGGTCTTCAGTTCATTCAGCTCCCGCTCTTTTTGAAGAGCGGATTTTATTTGCTCCTCGGCTTTTTTTCTCAGTTTGATCTCGCGTTTCAGATCTGCAACCGTATCCCTCAATTCAACTGTTCTGACTTTAATTTTTTGTTCTAACTTTGAATTCAATTCAAGGATTTCGTTTTCTTTTTCCTTAATTTGAGAAACATCGATTGCCAAGGCCATAACATAAGTATTGCCATAAAGTGAAAATGGGTTTAGGCCTACTTCAATAGGAAACTCTTCATTGTTCTTTCGCAGGCCGAACAGATTTCTGCCTCGGGCCATACGTCTTTTATCATGCTTTTTGTAATAATCTTGAACATGATTTTTATGCACACTATGGTAAGAGCTGGGTATTAGAACAGATAATGGTTGTCCCTTTAATTCTTCCTCCCCATAACCGAACATTTCGTCAGTGCGCCGATTGGTTGCCACAATTAGCTGTTCTTGGTTCACAACTATAATACCCTCAGAAACCGCTTCTGATAGCAATTTGAAAATATTGCTGTTCTTTTCGAAAACCTGCATGCCTTAAAGGTAGTTTTTTAACTTTTGATAAGGATATCAATTTTATTAAATCATAAGGTGGCAATGCTCATTTCATAATGATAAAAATAATGAATATGATTATTTTTATATCTCTCTTTTAGGTTACACTAAACAGAACAAAATAATCCCTCCACTAACCAAGAAGTATGACAACCGTCATTTTTGGCTGTTGGGGCATCGATTACTTTTGAAATCTGACAAAAATAGTTATCCGAAAAACCAAAGTACCCAACGACAAGAAAAGGAATGGAATATATTGATTATTACAAAATTCTAGGAATTTCTAAAACTGCCCCCGAAAAGGAAATCAAATCGGCCTATCGCAAACTCGCACGAAAGTACCATCCCGACGTGAACCCGAACGACAAAACGGCCGAACAGAAATTCAAGGAAATCAATGAGGCGAACGAGGTTCTAGGCGACCCTGAGAAACGGAAAAAATACGATAAGTACGGCGAGCAATACGGTAAAGATTGGCAACACGCCGAAGAATTCGAAAAGGCGCGAAGGGCCCAAGGCTCGCGAAGAAGTTCACAACAATATGCCGGCAGCTTCGAAGGACAAGATTTCGGCGGAGGCGACTTTTCCGATTTCTTCGAGACCATGTTCGGTGGAGGCGGATATTCTGGAGGAGGCCGAAAAGTAAAATTCCGTGGACAGGATTTTAATGCCGAACTACGCCTACAACTTCGCGATGCCTATAAAACCCAAAAACAGACCTTGACCGTAAACGGGAAGAATATCCGTATCACTATTCCCGCGGGTATCGAAAACGGGCAGACCATAAAAATTGCCGGTCACGGTGGCCCTGGTAGAAACGGTGGTCCCAAGGGCGACCTTTATATTACCTTTTCCATAGAAAATAACACTGACTTTAAACGTGACGGCAACAATCTTTATAAGAATGTTGATCTTGATCTGTACACCGCAGTACTTGGCGGAGAGCTAACCGTGGATACTTTTGATGGAAAGGCCAAGCTCAAAGTGAAACCAGAGACCCAAAACGGCACTACCGTTAAGTTAAAGGGCAAAGGTTTCCCAGTATATAAAAAAGAAGGGCAGTTCGGGGATCTTTTCATTACCTACATGGTAAAGACACCGACCCATTTGTCACCTCAAGAAAAAGAACTGTTCAAAAAACTGGCATCCCTCAAAAAATAGAATGATATGAACCTTGAAGAATTAATAACCGTAGCGGACTTCTGTAAAAGTCACCGAATTTCACAGGCCCTGGTCGTAGAATTCAAAGAATATGGCCTCGTCGAAATTGTAGAGCAAAGGAATACGCTCTACATGCCTTTGACCGAACTGCCAAAAGCTGAAAAAATACTACGTCTGCATTCAGAACTTGATATCAATCTTGAAGGTGTCGAAGTTATTACCCAACTGCTGATCAGGATGGAAGAAATGCAAAATGAAATGACCCGATTGCGGAATCGACTGCGATTGTATGAATAGGAAGGTGAAGTAATTGTAGGTTCAATGCCCTATTTTTTTACGTTCTTTATTTAAAAGGAATACCAATAGCCCTAGAAAAACAATGTTCTTCATAATATATTGTCCCAAAAGCGTAAGTCCGAAAGGAGCATTGGTAAACGTCAGGTCAGGAAAAAAGAGAAATGGGGTAAAGGTGAACATCATATGCAACAGTGCCAACAAATAGGCAAAACGGCTGAGGAAGCCACCAACTAGCAAGACGCCTAGGGCCGTTTCCCAAATGGCCAATAAAAATAGTGACAATTGGGGCGGTATGAAACCGAAGGTCAGTTCATGAATCGTATCCATGGCTATGGTCTCGGCAGGACTTACACCAGGGAAAAATTTTAGCATTCCGAACCAGAGATAAATAACGCCGATACACACCGACAGCATGTTGTTCTTCTCGATGCGTTGAGCCAAAAAGAGACTTATAGTCTTCATATGTAGTTTGATGGTTGATTCGGGCTAAACTAGGCAAACCGAACGGGGCAAAAGATGACAAATATCATATTTCAGGCCAATCGTTATGTACCAACTCTTGAAATTGAATTCTTTACGAAATTGATTGTCATCCATGATAAATATCATTTTTGAACACCACTGTACGACCTAAATTTACCCTTATATTCTTCAAATTAAATTCAAATACAATGAGTGATCTAAGAGCAAGGCCCAAGGCCAATTTTATACAGGAAACCAATTGGCAAGAACTGTACATCTTGACCAAACATTGGAAATCAGATTTGCTATTTTATAAAGATGACCTTAAATTCTTGCACCACCTTATCGATAAATATTTTATCTGGATTACTAAAAAGGATAATCTAAAAGATGTACAAAAAGTAGGTACAAGTATCTTAGCGGATACCAAGAAATGTGAACTGCTTTTAGAAAAAATAGATAAGCACCTTTCGCATTTGGCAAACCTGATCGATGAGCCTTTTAAAAACAATGCAGGTCAATTTCGCGATGAACATCAAGAACTTGAAGATGAAATTGCCTTGTTTACCAAAACCGTTCGCAAAAACCGTAAACAATTGTTCACGGTTACCGAACATGTCCTAGACGATGAGCAGTTGGTACATTTGATGGAAAAGTGAAAAAGAACGGTTAGAGGTTTTCGGTTTAACTATTTTCTCGCAACGATCATTCGATAAGGTATGGTTGAGCCGCGACCGGTTTCCTTGTCTTCCCAAGTGTAGTCAAACGTTATGTCGGTCAACCGTTCTAGTTTGTTTTCAAAGTCGATCACTTCATTTAGAATTTTGACTTTGTTTCCGGTATCCTGAATACAAATAATAATTAGGCAACTGGGTTTTACACTTTTAATTGTTCTTTTAATGAGTTCAGTTTCTTTCTCCTTGTCCTTTTTTTGAAAATGAAACATGCTGTCGAACAATATAAAATCAAAACCCTGATACTTGTTGAATTTATGGATATCCAAAACCTTACCTTTTAAATTCAATCCTTCTTTCTCAGCGAATTGCAACATTTGTTCGATTCCGACTTTGGAGATGTCTATCCCTAAAACCTCGTATCCGAGCCTCGCAATCGGGATGGCATCTCTCCCTTGTCCGCAACCCATGTCCAAAACTTTTCCACCGGTCGGATACTTGGTGAAAAAATCTATCAACTCAGGATAGGGCTCGCCAAATAAATTTTCGGTCTTGTAATGGATATCGTAACTCATAATTGGAAAATACCATTGTTGGCAATTCAAACCTCAACCGCTCTCCACCCCAAAGCCGCCGCCCCCAGAACAGAATGATTACCAGGTTTATCTACCATCAAAATCTTTACTTTACCCTGGTAGGCATGAAAAAGTTTCCGCTGCATTGCCGCCTTGACCGGATTTAAAAGAATATCGCCCGACTTGCTGAGTCCTCCCAAAAGAATAAAAGCCTCAGGATCCAAATGTGCGGCGGTATCCGCCATTTGGGTACCGAGAAATTCGGCCGTTTCTTCAAAAGCTTTTAGGGCAATTGGGTCTCCGTTGATGGCGGCGTCCGAAATAATTTCCCCTGTCATATCCTCAAAACTAATACTCCGCAGTTCAGAATCAACGTTCATCTCAGCTATGAGTTCAAAAATAGTGCGCCGCATGCCCGTTACCGACACATAGGTTTCCAAACAGCCTTGCAGTCCACAGTTGCATTGCCTTCCATTGGGCACGACATTGACATGGCCGATTTCGCCCGCCATGCCGTTCTGTCCGATCAGAAGTTCCCCGTTGGAAATGATTCCGCTGCCGAGTCCCGTACCTAAGGTCAGCACTACAAAATGTTTCATCCCTTTACCCATACCGAATTGTAGTTCGCCGACTGCAGAGGCATTGGCGTCATTGGCAAGGACTACGGGACAATCAAGTATTTTCTTAATGGAGGAAACCAAAGGTACTTCATCGCCCCATCGAAAATTGACCGCATGCTCCATCTTACCCGTATAGCCATTAGCATTGGGAGCGCCAACCCCTATCGCCAAGATTTTCTGCCCATGTTTCAAAGTCGATGTTAAGGCGTTTATTTCCGATTCTAGTTGTTTCCTAAAAGCATCGAACGGTTTCTTCGCCTCCGTGGGAAATTTTTTAACGGCTAGAATTTCTCCCGTACGGCTGACCAATCCTAATTTGGTATAGGTTCCACCTATGTCTATGCCAAGTACAAGTTCTTTTTCCATACTGATCGAATGTATTACAAAAGAAATCTTTATAAAAATCACATCGTATGACCAAAGTCATTTTTAACAAGGGCTTTACAGAATATCTTTAAGGTCTAACCCAAAATCATACATCACTATGAGAGCGACCGCACAACTACAAGGTTTTTCTTCCGAATCGTGCAAATACATTATCGTACGGAATGTAAGCCGAATTTTGGACGTCCGAATCCTCGATATCGATGTCGAAAGAAGGACGGTATCTTTTGTTTACGACAGCGTTGTGGCCCTTGAAAAGGCCAAGCGTGAACTTTCGCGTATTGGTTTTCCCGTCTTAAAATGCCAATATCAAGATCCAAACGAGGGCAGAAATCGAATCATCCATGATGCACTGTCAGCTTTGGCAAATTGAAAGATTTTTTTTATGGAATATTCTGAAAAAATAGGCAACGAACTCTACCAAAATCTTGGTAAACTTTTTTATGCTGTCGCAATGGCCGACGAGAGTGTTCATACCAAGGAGGTAGATAAGCTGAGGAGTTTTATCAGAACCTATTGGTTGGATGTGGACGAGGTAGAAGACGAATATGGCACCGATGCAGCCTTTCAGATCGAATCCGTTTTCGATTGGTTGTTGGAATATGGAAAAGATGGCCAAGCATATTACGGGGAATTCGAAGAGTTTTACAAAGACCACGAAAAGAAATTCACTCCTTTTATCAAGGTCTTGATTTTGGATACCGCCTATGCCATCGCCAATTCCTTTTCGGGTACCAACAAGTCAGAATTAGTTCTGTTGGGAAAATTGAGACTACTATTGGAATAATGGATTATCACCTTCTTACCCATAACCGCTATCATGTATGTAACCAATGTTACCGTACACCAAATCAGCAATCTATACCTTTACTGAGGTAAAATTAAAATAAAAGAAAATGAAAATAGAACAGATTTATACCGGATGCTTGGCACATGCGGCCTACTATTTAGAAAATAATGGTGAAGCGGCTATTTTTGATCCGCTTCGCGAAGTTCAGCCCTATATCGATAGGGCGAATAAAGACAATGCGAAAATCAAATATGTTTTCGAAACCCACTTTCATGCCGACTTTGTCAGCGGACATTTAGATTTGAAAAAGAAAACGGGTGCTCAAATTGTTTTTGGCCCAACAGCCAAACCGGGCTACGAAGCGTTGACCGCGGAAGACGGTCAAATTTTTAACGTCGGAAACTACAAAGTGAAGGCCATTCATACTCCTGGGCATACCATGGAAAGTACCACTTATCTTTTAATCGATGAGAATGGAAAAGAGCATGGCATTATCACAGGAGACACTTTATTTATTGGCGATGTAGGAAGACCTGATTTAGCGCAACATGTTATTGCGGATTTGACCGAAGAAAAATTGGCGGGACATCTGTACGATTCCTTACGGAATAAAATTATGCCTTTGAGCGATGATTTAATTGTGTATCCAAATCATGGCGCAGGATCCGCTTGTGGCAAAATGATGAGCAAGGAAACTACGGATACATTAGGTCATCAAAAAGAAACGAATTACGCCTTGCGCCCAGATATGACAAAAGAAGAATTTATCAAAGAACTTTTAACAGGATTGACCACTCCCCCAGGGTATTTCCCGCAGAACGTTCTAATGAACATTAAGGGGTACGATAGTTTGGATACGGTTATGGATCGCGCCAAAACTCCATTATCAGTAGAAGCTTTCGAGGCCGCGGCAAACGAGACAGGAGCATTAATGTTAGATACAAGGGATGCGAAGGATTTCGCAAAAGGATTTGTTCCCAACAGCATCAACATTGGTCTTGACGGAAGTTTTGCGCAATGGGTAGGCGAAATGATTCCTGATGTGAAACAGGAAATACTTTTGATCACCTATCCTAATAAACAGGAAGAAGCCATTACCAGATTATCCAGGGTAGGCTACGACAACACCATCGGTTATTTGGAAGGTGGATTCGGTAGTTGGAAAAAATCCGGAAAGGATTTCGAGACGATAGAACGTATAAATCCGAAGGAATTCGAAGCAGCATACAATTCAGAAAAACCTTTGGTCATCGATGTGCGCAAGAAAAGTGAATTCGATTCAGAACATGTTATCGGTGCTTTAAATGTACCACTGAACGAAATCAACCAGCACTTGGCGCAATTTCCAAAGGACAAACCTTTTGTGCTGCATTGTGCAGGCGGGTACCGAAGTATGGTAGCAGCATCCATATTAAAGCAAAGAGGATGGGACGATTTTGTGGATGTTGAAGGAGGTTTTGACGAAATGAAAAAAACCAACATCGAGAAATCGGAATATGTTTGCCCTACTACGATGCTTTGAAAAAAGACAATAGACTATAGATACTAGCCTTTAGACTAAAAACAAAAGGTTAATTGTCTTTGCGAGGAGCTTCTAATAGATTTAAGTAGGTAACAAGGCTTAAAGCGACGTGGCAAATTGCCTTTTAGGAACACTAGATGTATAATTCAACCGATTGCTTCGTGCCTCGGAATGACAGAAACAGATTCCCGCACTCGCGGGAAAGACAATAAAACATACATAGAATGGAAACAACAGAAATAAAAACAACGACAATGCCCCGAATTGGCGACCAAGCTCCCGATTTTGAGGCAGTAACTACAAAAGGAAAAATCAAATTGTCGGACTATGCCAAGGATAAATGGCTCGTAATGTTCTCACATCCGGCAGATTTTACGCCCGTTTGCACCACCGAAATGAGTGGTTTTGCGACGCGTAGAAAGGAGTTCGATGCCTTGAACACCGAGTTATTGGGTTTGAGCATCGATAGTGTTCATGCGCACTTGGGCTGGGTCAGCAACGTGAGGGAAAAAACGGGTGTATACTTTGACTTTCCGATCATCGCCGATATTGATATGAAAGTTTCGAAACTATACGGAATGTTGCAGCCGAACGAGAGTGAAACTGCCGCCGTTCGCGCGGTATTCTTTATCGACCCGGCCAAGAAGATAAGATTGATCATGTACTATCCTTTGAACGTAGGGCGAAATATGAATGAAATTCTGCGTGCCTTGGAAGCCTTGCAGACTTCAGACAAATACAAAGTAGCCATGCCGTTAGACTGGAAAAAGGGAGATAAGGTCATCGTACCTCCACCCAAAACCTTGGATGAAATGAATACGAGGATCAAAGATGAATCTATCGAATTGGTGGACTTCTATCTGGCCAAAAAAGAATTAAACTATAATTGAAACTGCCATAGGCAGGCAAGCTATTTTTGGTTGGTTGTTTTAAGGAAACGGTCATTTATTCAAACTTTGGCCGTTTCCTTTAACAAAAAACCAACCGTTAAAAAACAAAACTATGTCATTTTTAAGCGCACTTTTTGGAGCAAAAAAAGAATCCTCGGATAAAATCGCCATACTGGATAGAGATGCATATGCTGAAGCAGTTACTGGTAAAAAGGTGCAACTGGTGGACGTGCGTACCGCTAATGAATTTAGGGGCGGACATATCAAGAACGCCATCAACATCGATTTTTTCAATGCGGGCAATTTTGCAAAAGCTTTTGAGAAAATGGATAGATCGAAACCCGTATATCTGTATTGTAGATCTGGTGCACGCAGTCAAAAAGCAGCCAGACGATTGGTAGATATGGGCTTTTCGCAGGTCTATGATTTGAAGGGCGGGTATATGCGGTGGCCTTGAAAAGAGTTGGCAGTTGGCAGTTGGCAGTTGGCAGTTGGCAGTTTGCAGTTTGCAGTTTGCAGTTTGCAGTTTGCAGTAAAATATAAAAACTCTGTGTAACTCTTTTAGCGTTGTGAAACTCTGCGTAACAACTCGGTTCGGGCTATTTCACAGAGGTCCACAGAGCTTCACAGAGAAAAAAGATTTTTGCCGTAGTTTATCCTGCGCGGAGCCGAAGGGCAGGAATGAAACTAAAATATTCTGTTATGAAAACATCGATCATCGTACAAAACCTAAAATGTGGCGGATGCGCCAAGACCATTACCTTCAAAATATCGGAAGTTGAGAATATTTCAGAGGTGTTGGTCGATATTGATTCGGCGATGGTATCTTTTGTATATAAAAATATGAATGATGCGCTAGCGGTCAGAGACAAATTGAAAGCACTAGGATATCCATCCATAGATAATAAAAATTCCATGGCGGCAAAAGCGATTTCATTCGTAAGCTGTGCCACGGGTAAAATGTCAAAATCATGAAAAATTCCGTTTTAGTAGTACTGGTATTCCTTGTTATTATAAGTTGTAAGGATGGTAAGAAATCAGAATACCAAGCTGTTGAATCAACTTCGAAAAATGAGTTGGCAGAAGCCGTTCAATCCCATCCCGGAAAACAAATAATGGAATCGGAATGTTATATCTGCCACGACCCAAAGGCATCTCAAGAAAGCATGATCGCACCACCTTTGGTCGCTGTTAAAAAATACTACATAGGCGAAAATACAACCAAGGAGCAATTTACGAAAGACCTGATCCAATGGGTCAACGATCCCGAAACGGAATCTAAAATGCCCGATGCCCTTATCGAATTTGGCAGTATGCCCTACATTCCTTACCCAGATGATGCCCTTGCCCAAATTGCTGAATACATTTATGAAAATGATATTGAACGACCAAAGTGGTACGATAAAGCCATTGAAGACGAAAATGGTAAAGGTCTTTGGATGAACCGGAACATGGTGTCTAAAGAAATCCAAGAAAACAATGCTCAAAAAGGAATGGCCTATGCAAAAGCCACCCAAAAAGCTTTGGGGCAGAAACTCATAAAAGCTATTGGAGAAAAAGGAACACTTGGGGCTATCGAGTTTTGCAATATAAAAGCGTTAGCCTTGACCGATAGTATATCGGTCATGAACAATGCCGCAATCAAAAGAGTATCGGATAAACCGCGAAATCCAGATAACGAGGCCAATGATGAGGAGTTAGGTTACATTACCTATTATAAAAAATTGATAGCCTCGGGAAAAGAACCAAAACCCATAGTGAAAAGAGAGAATGGTGAGGTCGATTTTTACTTTCCGATTACTACCAATGCAATGTGTTTGCAATGCCATGGCAAACCGAACGAACAAGTTAATTCCGAGACCTTAACAACATTAAAAAACCTGTACCCCACGGATCTCGCTGTTGGTTACGGTGCAAACGAGGTTCGCGGTATTTGGGTCGTAAATTTTGATGCCGAAAATTAATTCAGCGACGTAGCATTCTTTGTTTTTTTGAAAAGCGTATTTAAAATGTAGCATTCAAAAAAGTGAATTTCCTAAATCTTAAAAGTCATCACGGGCAGCTTGGCATGGTTCGCAATATCTTCGCCTATGCTTCCTTTAAAAAAATGTGATAGGCCGCTACGACCGTGGGTGGGTATGACAATAAGGTCGGCATCGATTTCTTTCGCATAACTGTAAATACCTTGTTCTACTGAATAATCTGAAATTTGGGCCACTTGTAGATTGCTCGGCATGTCATTATGGTTGGCGACCCTTAAAAAATTATCGATTTGTTCTTTTATTTGGGTAGTGCTCATAAAATTTATTCCAGGTAGGTTTACATGTACCGAAAATATTTCGGCCTTCAATGTACTGAACAATTTTATCGCTTTGCGATAGGCGGTTATGTTCTCGACCTGAAAATCGAATCCGAAGACCACTTTCTTGATTTTGAAATCGTAAATTCGTTCCTTAATCACTAAAACAGGCACCTCAGAGGTGCGTACCACCTTCTCGGTATTCGACCCTACGAATATTTCGCTCAATCCGCTTGTGCCATGGGATCCCATAATAATAAGGTCGATATTCTGCTCTTTGGCCACATTGTTTATTTCGGAGAATATCTTATAATTCTGAACGGTTTCCGAAACTTTGATTCCTTTTAAATAGGGCTTGTCTAAAAAATCCGTAAAACGCTTCTTGGCCAGTTTCATATAGAACTGGGCTTCCATGAATTCTTGGGAATCATCTTTCGTGAATACGGCCTCTGAAAGTCCCATCATATGCAATACAACAATTTCGGACTTCCACTGTTTTGCCAAACTGGCAGCCACTTCCAAAGCATATTCAGAATGCTCGGAAAAATCTACGGGAACCAATATTTTTTTCATTCTTCGTGTTTCAATAATTACTTATTTATGTTTATTTAAAATAGTTTTCCGTTTTCGAAGTTGTCCCTCAAGGTCATGAATAGTTTCTGACAATGATTTTTCAAAATTATCTGAATCACTTTTAGCAAATAGTCTCGGACCGGGTAAGCTCAAGCGTATTTCACATATTTTGCCTTTTCCCTTTGGATTGTTCTCTTGTTTAAAAAAGACATCTGCATTAATAATATAGTCGTATTTTTTATGAAGTTTTTCTAGTTTATGCTCCACCATTGTATTCATTGATTCGCTAACGGGCATTTGTACATATTGTATGTTCGAGGTCATAAGGTTATGTTTTAAAATTCTATTCAATAAAGGTAAGTAGCGCCTTTTCCATTAAATATGATTATTTTGATACCATTGGGTTACTCATTTGACGAGGCCATTTTTTCAGCTAACACGCCCCCTAAATTTTGGGCTATTTCTACGGCAACGGCAACATTTGATTCATCGGTTCTGTCTTCGTCATTCGGTCGCATTAACCAATAGGCCTTAGAATCGATAAGATTCGCTCCCCTTTTCTCTATTAAAGTTTCGAGAATTCGTTGTGCCCTTTCGGTAGACCCGCTTCCCAAGGTAATGGCAACGACGTTCTTCCCAGTTAAACCAGAGTGATTTTCAATATAATTCTTTGTGGGAATATCAGGTGCCCAATTATAGGTATTGGCACAGAAAACATATAGATCAAAAGGTTCTTCGTTCCATTTTTGCGCCAAAGAAACCGTTGCGATTTTTGAGTGCCAACCGTATTCTGAAAGACCCTCGGCGAAAGCGATACATATTTGCTCGTCGAGATTATAGAATAAATCCGGGTTATAAACAATAAGCGCACTTTTTGCTCTGGCAGCACTTCCTATTTCAGTCATATTTTCAGAGCCTTTCCGTTGTGCCATTAGCGTCAATATTCCCCATAATAGGAGTATCGAACCCATAATCCAGTACAAAGCCATTTTTTTCTTTCTTGATACCATTATCATTCCATGAAGATCTCTACGGGATTAAATATCGCCAAACGATGAAAAACTTGCCATGATAAATATCATTGTTAAAATCCGCAAGTTTCAGCTACTTTGACCGTCATGTAAGATGACGGCACGAACCACTTTGATTCAATGGATTATTGCTACTTTTAATGTTCAAGAAACCAATTTCCCGATTAGACATGCGTTTTATCCAATATGTTTTTGTATTTGTTTTGGTATTTTCCTGCGGAGAAAAACAAGAAAAAATTTTTCCGGAAAGAATTTCGCTAATAGAATCGGTATATTCTTCGGTAACCGTACAACCGGATAGTCTCTACCAAGTTTATGCTGCCGTTGCCGGTATTTTAGACAATAATTTGGTGGAAGAAGGCGATATCGTGAAAAAGGGATATCCCTTACTTCAGATCATTAACAGCGCCCCAAAGCTGAACACTGATAATGCCCGGTTGAATTTACGGTTGGCACAGGAAAATTATCAGGGAAGCTCTGCGGTCTTAGAATCTTTGGAAGATGAAATACAAGCTGCGACCTTGTCCCTTAAAAACGATTCCATCAATTTTTTTCGACAAAAGAAATTATGGGAGCAAAACATCGGATCCAAGGTGCAATTCGAGAACCGAAAACTGGCTTATGAACTTTCACAGAATAATCTACGCTTGCTCAAAAACCGCTACGTGCGTACGAAGAACGAACTCGCTACCCAAGTGCAACAGGCGCGGAACAATTATGAAACCGCCCAGATTTCTACCAAAGACTTTAGGGTAGAGAGCAAAATCGATGGCATGGTGTATGCTCTGTTCAAAGAGCCAGGGGAAATCGTTACGACTATGGAACCATTAGCTTCTGTAGGAAGTGCCACGGATTTTATCATCGAAATGCTCGTTGATGAAGTTGACATCGTAAAACTTCGTGAAGGTCAAAAAACCTTGATTACGTTAGATGCATATGGCCAACAGGTTTTTGAGGCAGAAATCAGTAAAATCTACCCACGAAAAGATGAACGTTCGCAAACATTTACAGTAGAGGCCGTTTTTAAGAATCCGCCAGAACAGTTATACCCAGGTTTGGCAGGGGAAGGGAATATCATCGTCGCCCAAAAAGAAGATGCACTGGTAATTCCCAAAGCCTATCTCATTGACGGTACAAAAGTGGAGACCGAAGACGGACTTGTTGAGGTCAAATTAGGACTTCAAAATCTAGACCGAGTTGAAATTTTAGAGGGTATTGACGAAAATACATCCATCATAAAACCAGAAGAATGACCAACTGGAAGGTAATTCTAAATATCGCCAAGACCCATCTTTTGACCAAGATGAAAAGTACCGTCACAGCGGCTCTCGGGGTCACTTTTGGTATTGGGGCTTATATTACACTTGTAAGTTTTATGACAGGCCTTAATCAAATGTTAGATGATCTGGTACTGAACCAGACGCCCCATATTCATATTTACAACGAAATAGAACCTTCCGAAATACAACCCATATCACGATATACTGAATTTGAGAATACGTTCAATGTAGTTCACTCTGTCAAACCGAAACTGAGTCAACAGAAAATACACAATGCACTTCCAATTTTAAACTACTTAAAGAGTGATACAAATGTAAAAGGAGCAACACCCCAACTTCGGGCGCAGATTTTTTACTTATCGGGTTCCATTGAGTTGGGTGGTAGTTTGATCGGTGTTGATATCATGGAAGAAGCCCGTCTTTCAAACATTCAAGACAATATTATAAATGGCACCCCCGAAGCCCTACGCAACAATGAAAATGGAATTCTTTTGGGAGCAGGATTGGCAAAAAAAATGTCCCTTTCCGTTGGAGACCGAGTACAGATAAGCACCGTTTCAGGCAGTATCTTTCCTTTGAAAATCGTAGGTATTTATCAAAGCGGTATCGCCGAAATCGACAACATACAAAGTTTCGTGAATCTAAAGACCGCCCAGCGAATTCTAGGCGAAGCACAAAACTATATTACCGATATAAATGTGAAGCTATTGAATATTGCCGAGGCAGTACCGATGGCCAAACAACTGCAACAACAATTCGATGTTAAGGCCACCGATATCAACCAAGCGAATGCACAATTTGAAACGGGTTCAAATATTAGGAACCTTATAACCTATGCGGTTTCGATTACACTTTTAATTGTTGCCGGTTTTGGTATTTATAACATCTTGAACATGTTGATCTATGAAAAGATGAAAGACATTGCCATTTTAAAGGCAACAGGGTTTTCCGGTTATGATGTTCAGCTTATATTTATGAGTCAAGCGATGATTATAGGAGTTGTTGGTGGAATATTAGGTCTACTAATCGGCTTTGGACTTTCTGTACTAATTGATAGTGCACCTTTTGAAACCGAGGCCTTACCAACTATCACTACCTACCCCGTTAACTATCAAATAGGCTATTATATCATCGGAATCGTTTTTGCCATTATATCAACTTTCATTGCGGGATATTTACCTTCCAACAAAGCAAGGAAAATTGACCCTGTCCGTATCATTCGCGGTACTTAATCTGAACCATGAACCTAGTCTTAGAAACAAAAAATATCAATAAACATTTTCATAAGCCCAAGGACTTTCATGTGCTCAAGGATATTTCTTTTGATATAGAAGAAGGTGAATTTGCATCCATCATGGGGAAATCAGGATCGGGTAAATCTACTTTACTCTATATTCTTTCAACAATGGATACCGATTATACAGGTGAACTGTACCTTAACAATGAACTTGTTACTGGAAAACCTCACCAAGAACTATCGCGAATTCGCAATAAAAATATCGGGTTCGTATTCCAGTTCCACTACTTGTTATCGGAATTCAGTGTATTGGAAAATGTAATGCTTCCCGCCAAAAAGCTAGCTGAAAAATCACATGCCGAAATCGAACATGATGGTATGGAAAAACTGAAAATGTTGCATATTGATAATTTGGCCAAACAGCGCGCTTCTCGTATCTCAGGGGGAGAAAAGCAGCGAGTGGCGATTGCAAGGGCTTTGATAAATAACCCGACCATTTTAATGGGAGATGAACCTACAGGGAATCTCGATAGTTATAACTCTGAAAACGTATTCGGTATTTTCAAACGTTTAAAGGAAGAAGAAGGGTTGTCATTATTGGTAGTCACCCATGATGAAGATTTTGCCAAACGTACCGACCGTATTATTGAAATGGAGGATGGGCGGATTCTAACTTAGCTTAATGTTCTACTATTTTTAGATTTAAGATAGCCATCTTAAATTATTTGTCCGATTATTTTTACTTGCAAGTGGAAACTTTTATATTAATGCAATCGATAAATTCCCAAAAGTAAAATGGAGAAAAGAAAGGGTATTGCCTCAATTTTCATCGTAATTGCATTGGTACTCGGTGTTGTCTTTTATCTGAATATCGATTACCCGGAAAACTTTGAAGGTTATTTCAAAAAATCATAATACGGCCAATTCGGGCCTTTAGCGATTTGTGTGGAGCTATTGGTTGCCGCTATTTATCTTTTTGTCGGACATAAAAAATCCAATTTTGCTTTGGCACTATTTGCCTTTACGGCTTTGTTGGATATTCTTTTCCATCTTACGGGCCTGTTTACGAGCGGAATACCAGATTATGCCATGGTGCTGTTTTTTGTCTGTGCAATGGTTTCCCTATGGATAGCCTTTTCAAATGCATTTAATCTAGGAAGAATAACCCTTTTATGGGCCATAACAAGCCTTGTGCTTGGCAATGCGATCGAGTTTTATTTTAACTACTTTTGAGGCCAATTCTATTCAAAAATAAATGCCTACGCTGATGCTGTGCTATAAATCACAGGCATTTGCCCTTTCCACTTTTTCCATAAATCATCGTTACCGATCAAGTCGGCCATAAAATGGGCGACGTTAATCCTACTGACCTTTCCCGCGTCAAAAAGCGCACTTCTTGTTGGGGAAGGATGCACTTCGTATTCCGTAACATTTGATTCATCGATTAGACTATCGGGGCGAACAGCGGTCCATTCGATGAATTGGTTCTTTTGACCAATTTCTGTTCGTAGATAATCAGCAGCTTTTTCATTATCTACGTGCGGGGGCAATAACAATCGTAGCAAAGCGATCACGCATTTTTGGGCAAATGAAATGGGTTCGTTTAAATCGCGATTTCTGTTCCCCGTGGTATTCATCAATACATATTTCACAGGTTTTTCTGGTTTGTTCTCCTTGATCGCGGTACATAATCTTCGGGCGGCATCGGTTACCAATCTTCGCGGTTTGCCATATACGCCCTTAAAGGTCAGGTTATGGCCCAAGCACGAGGCAACGGCATTACAACCTGCCACATACTTGGCCATTTCCGCATCGGTAAGATTCAAAATACTGGCTTCTATGATTGTCAAACGGCTATCGTTTCTAAAGGATTCCGGTAACTTTTCGGCGGACCGAACAACAACTCTAACATGTTGACCTTGTTTAAGAAGTTGCGGTACAAGATGCTGTCCGGTTGCTCCACTTGCTCCTACTACCAGTGTTGTCATTTTTTGTGATTTTTGAAGTTATTTCAATTAAGACGAAAGAGCCAATGTTTTGTTATCTAGAAAAACTAACCTTAGCCTATTTTTTAAACTTATTTCTGAACGGTAAATAATTCTAGGTTTTCTTCTTTGCCCCTTAGATCATTCTTGCCTAAAGATGTAATCTGAAACTCGCTGCCTAGTTGCACCTCATTAATCAAATCTTCAGAAATTATAATATCAACGTCGTATTGATTGCAAAGCCCTTGGATACGTGCGGTGGTGTTGAGCACATCCCCAGTGAAAATAATCTCTTTTTTTAACGCACCTATTTCGCCCGTGGTCACTTTGCCCACATGAAGTCCTGCTTTGAAAGTAGGTACTACGTCAAAAGTTTTGTTATACCAATCCGACCTTTTTCTGAGGTCTTCCTTCATGGCGAAAAAACAGTTGATACAATTGTTTTTCTTGATGCCGTCTTCGTATTTCCAAGAAATTACGATTTCATCGCCGATATATTGATAGACTTCCCCCGAATGGCGAACAATGGCATCCGAGAAATCGGAATAGTATTCTTTTAGCAATTCGAAATATTTAATATGACCCAATTGCTCGGCGATGGTAGTTGAGGATTTCATATCGGAAAATAGGAAGATGCGTTTTTCCTCTATTGGTTTATGATATTTTCCGGTAAAGAAATTCATCAATACCCCATGCCCAATGTTTTCGCTGATTTCAGAATAGAAAAGGCTCACAAAAAGACTGAATGAAATGGAAACCAAAGTACTCGCAAATTCGATACTTGTCAGAAAGTTCAAAAATCTGTTCCAAACGATGGTGTCAAGAGGGGATACATTCAATTCTAGTCCTGCGGCAAAGGGATAGGCTATAAAGATTACCAATAACAAGAAAATGGTATAAAAAACTACTTTGTAGCCTATTTTCTGCGAGAAATTCTTTTTGTTGAAAAGATTGCCCAACCATAACACTTCGATAGCACCGACGAGCAATCCTACGATAGTGACCGCTATACTGGCAAAAATAAAAACCTCGGGAGTCACGTTAATCGCCCCGGATGGATTCAAATCCTGATTTTGTTTGGCTGCCTCCTGTGAAAATAGATTGATCCACCCCAGCACAAGCCATATCACGCCGAAAGGAATAATCCTTGAAATGTTTCTTTTTGTTTTTGGGGATAGCATGGACAATTAATTTAAACCGGACCCAATTTTTGTCATTCCTTTATTTCCGCTTCCAACAGTTCCAAAATAGCATCCAGGTTTTCCATTAGTGGAATATAATGGGCACTCTCTGAAGCATAGGCCGTAAGGATGAACGTGAGTATATTATTCTCGAATTCTTTAGAATTCAATAACTGCAAGTTGCTGCCCTGTTTTTTCCGCTCAGGTAAATCCAATTCTTGACTCGCACCTGCTAAATCGAAAATAGTACGGATGCTGTTTTCTTCGTTTCGGAACATATCAAGAACCTTTTCCCTTTGAAGGGCAAGTTCGTTCTCTTGGTTGCCAATATCATCCAATGTCGATATCCAATTCGTCAAATCCATTCTTAATTGCGGGTTTGAAAGATCTTTTAAACTACCGGAATTGATCATTTCATTCAAAAGGGAGTTGTTGGGGTTAAAGGAAATATCCGACACGAACGAATTATATAGCAATTCGGAAAACTGCTTTTCAGTAATCGCTATAGTATCCTTGAGAGTATGTTCAATTATTTTTTTCGCGCCTTCGTAATTATCCCTATTTACCCCGATCAATTCTGTTAGTTTCAACTTACTGAACTGAAATTCGGTCCTTAATCCTCTTAGATACGTTTGCTCCTTTTTTTCCAAGGTCCTCTTCTGTTGGCCATTATTGATGGCAAGGGCGATCAAAATGCCAATAACCACAAGTATGATTTCCCCTATGGCATACAATAGATAGTTGCGAAGTTTTTTTTCTACGACCAACTTCTGTCTGATTTTCCGAAAGAATTTCATTACTGATTCAGGTTTCCGTGTTATAGCTATATCCTTTATGCGGATAAAAATGTAATTTAAAATATCCAGCAATAACCCTTATTTACTGTCGTTTTAATGCCATTATTTATTGTCAGTATCCGTGTTGCGCTTCAATTTAACAGCAATTTGCCCATAGAGTGTGAATGAACTCAGATTATCTTTTTTTAAGAATGAAATTTCGACACCCGTATTTGGGTTGATAAATTCAAGATTGTCGCCAACAATAGCGGTAAGCTTATATGCATCGCCATTCGGGAAATAAAGTGAAATAAGGTTATTTTTTTCATCAAATGTAATCGAAAGGTCTATTTGATTATTCCATTTGTATTTTCCTTCCAACCCTTTTAAAACTTCCGAACTTACCTGTTTTCGCCGAACATTCGTTTGTTTAAAATGCTGCCAGTCATATACCCGTGAGGCGGATAAAAGTAGTTCGTTCCCCAGCGCCCCACCATTATCTGAATTGGTCAAATAGACTAAGCCATTTCCGCTTGTAAGGCTTATTGTCATACCTGTGCGGTAACCTACATTGCCTCCGTAATGCGTGATAGAAACATCATTGCCAGTCCGGTTCAATATGAATCCATAAACATGACCATCTCGTTCGTGTTTAATTATCGATTGAATATCGGATTGTGTAAATAATGAGCTTCTGCCTTGATAGGCTTTATAAATTTCAATTAGAAATTTAGCCATATCAGTAGCGTTGCTCCAAAGCCCTGCCGCAGCTTGTTCCGGATGGTTACGCCAGCCACCATCCAAAACGTCGCCCGATTGCGTATGCCCTTTGGCTACCTGATTACCCTTCGAATCGGGTAATGGTTGCGTGAACTCAGAATTTTGCATTCCGACAGGTTCAAGAATCCATTTTTTCATGATGTTTGAGAACTCATCATTGTATATATCTTGAAGAGCCAGTTCAGCCAATGTGTAACCACCACCGGAATAAGCCAGCGTTTCATTTGGCGGCGTACTCACTTCTATGGCCGGGGTATTGACTCCTTCACTGCCTCTTAAAATATCCAAATCAGAGGGTATCGAGCGATTTCTGGCGTATCCCTCATATCCACCGGCACTGATTCCTGATGTGTGCGAGAAGATGTTTCGAAAAGTGACGGGATTCTCTTTTGTTTGTTTTCCGTGGGGTAATACAAAATCCTTCAGGTATTTTTGGATATTTTCATCCAAGTCTATTTCACCAGCAGATTGCATTCGTAATGCTGCAAGAAACGTTACTGGTTTTGACAATGAGGCCGTCTGGAAAATACTGGAACAATTCAGGTGCTGCTCTTCGGGAAAATTTGCATTTTTATAAATGTCCGTCCATTCAATCTTACCTTGATTTATTATGGCAAGAGACAATCCCGGAATATTATACTCTGACATTTTATCTGATATGGAGCTGAAATTTTCATCCTCCCCTAGAAACTTCACTTGCCCACAAATTCCATTCTCCAGCTGCATTTTTCTTTCTACTGATTCTTTTTGGATAATGCAATCTTCATTAACGTCGTGGCTTAATGAGTTGTTGGAATTTTTTGGGCTGAAAGAACAAGAACCAATAAAAATCAAAACAAAAGATTGAAAAATTAATTTATTCATAAGTGGCTTTCCATTTATAATCTCGACCATATTTTTATTTTACCGGTTGGTATAAATAGTGTTTTAATGACTTTTTAGTATTTTAACAATTCTATTATTTATGATTTCTGACAAGTTCCAATTGTACAGTTTAGGGTCGGTTGTGCTGTAGAACTCAATAACAACGGCATCAAGGTCTTTGTGATATTTTGCAAAACTTTGGTATCCCGGAACCCAACCCGAATGCTCATACTCATAAATGGAAGCATATATCTCCTCTTCTCCTGATTCAAACAATGATCCATCGTTCAATGCTCTCAAGAAAGTACCCACATCTTCTGCTGTGGCTAACATACCATAATCGTCAGCATGATTGTCAGTCTTTAAATCGAAAGGATGTCCAACATGATAGCCGCTCATCACATCATCTATGTTCACTTCACTAAGTGAACCAAAAGTATTGTTAAGGTTAAGAGGCGTTAGAATTTCTTCCCGAATGAATTGAAAGTTTCCATAACCTAGTACATCATCCATTATCTTATTTATTAACAGATAATTCGTATTACAATATTCATAGTCTTCTCCGGGTTCAAAGTTGGCCGGCTTGTCCAGGATCAGTGCAAGACTTTCTTCATAGGTCCCTGTTGGCGCTGCCCAAAAATTAGGGGCATCCGTAAAATTGGGAATGCCACTTCGATGCTGTATCATCAATCTCAAGGTAATTTTTTCGGCGTTTTCAATTCTTCCAACAAGTTCCGGTAAATAATCGGCGACGGTATTATCCAAAGAAAGACGTCCATCACTTACCAATTTGGTGACAGCCACGGCATCATAGAGCTTGCTGATGCTGGCAAGCTTAAATAAGGTATGGGGTTTGGCGGGTATCTTGGATTCCCGATCATGCCAACCGGAAGCAAAATACTGAGGTGGTTTACCCTTTTGGTCTACATAAACAATCATTCCGTCAAATCCATGACCAATGGCCTCATCTAACTGTTCTTGCACCGTATCCGGTAGCGGAAGTATCCACGCCTTAACCAAAAGCCATGGTACAAAGAACAGGGAGGTTATGGTTCCTATTAGCAATACTATTCTGAATATTCGTTTTGTTTGGTTCTTTGTCATGCCCTCTTATTTTGTATCGACATTGCATTTGTATTGACTTTCTTAAGCTATTTTCTGCTTTTCATCATTAAATTTAGCAAAAAGTAGCAGCGCATTTAATCGTTAGTGATCGCATCTATTTCTTCGATAACGCTTTGACCTACCTCTTTTAATTGATCGTACTGATCTATCATCGTTTCAAATTGAAAGGCCGCCAAACTAATAACATTTCGGTAAGGAGCTGACGCCGTGTATTGCTTAAAGGCCTCATCATACTCGGATTGTGGGGTTGCTCTTATGTTTAAGGAGTCCTGTGGCATTACGCCAGACGCTAAGATTAACGATACATCGAACTGGGTAGAAAGATGAGCCTCTTGATTAACCATATAATCATTATAACTTTTCTCGTTTTCGGCAATGCCTTCTAATAAACTATGGTATTTGGTCAATAGGGAATCCAGCGGGGTATTGTTGATCTTTCCAAAATATTCGGAATTTTTCAGGGCTTCATATCCCCCAGTATTCGGTTTAAAATAAAAATCCGCAAAGGCAAGACCACTGATCTTAAAAATATGGAGATTCTCACCTTCTGTCTTATCCAAGATACTTATACGGGCTTTTTTGCAGTACTCGGCTATTTGTGCCCTGCCCTGCGTTAACTCTTCTAGTTTCTGCATATCCTCAAAAGTGTGGGATTTGATTTTTACCAAATATTCTTTAAGGGCGTTGTCATCTTTTCTGGCTTGGTTCCAATTGTTGATTTGCAAGGCAATCAGAATCCCAATAACCACAAGTGCAATTTCGCCAAAGGCGTATTTTAAATACTTCCCTGTCTTATTTTTCCCGATTAGGTTATAGCGTAATTTTCGAAAGATCTTCATTTTCTTCTGCGGATTTCAAGGGTTGCTTTCATACAATCAATGCATTGGTTTTAAACTATATACGTAACTTAAAGTTACAAAATACTTACTTCAGGTCGGGCGTTGAACTGTTGACCTTTCAAACTTCTTTGGGATCCATTTCAATCCGAAAAAAGGCCTTAAGAAATTAATTCTCCGAAGGATAAACTCATAAATGAGAAAGCATACGATTCCTGTAAAGACTGTAATAGCAATGAATTTTAGAAAAACGGGGATTTTCAACGGCAATATGAACAAAGCCCCTGCGTACAAGACAAACATGTGGATGATATAGACAGGATAGGCCGCTTGACTCAGATAACTTAGGGTTTTATTTGGTCTGTTCAAGTACTTATAACCAAGGCCGAAAACCCCAAAAATCCAACAATTTGATTCGATAGCCGTAAAATAACCTGGCGCTTCCGTAGCGTACATAAAGTATCGGATACCGAACAAAACAGCGGCCAATCCAATATATAACCATCGCCATTTTAAAACGGTCCGCCAGAATGTTTTGCCACTGTACACAAAAAGAAAGCCGAATAAAAAGGCAAGAAATCCATTAAAAAAGCCATGCCAAGTCTGGGCGTACAATGCAAACAACTGGGGCTTTACCAACAAAACCTCTAAGACAAAAAATAGGGATATCAACAAAGGTCCAACAGGATGGCCCATTAGCTTCGATAATACTCTTTTAATTTTACCATTCTCTTGCTTCTTCAAAAAGTAAAAAAGTGGAACGAGTATAAGTACGTACACAAAGATATTTCCCAAGAACCATAAATGGCCTTGATGGGGAAAATAACCTAAAGGCATATTATAGTATAGCTGAAAAACAAACATGTGTAAGGTGGTGATGGCAACAATTCCAAATAAAAAAGGCAAAAGAATTCGCTTTGTGCGTTCCAAAATTAACTGCTTCCAATTTCGTTTGCGCATCGCAAAGTAAAGCCCCATTCCCGATACGTAAAACAGCAATGGAATTCGCCAGACGTTGAGCATGGTCATCGGTTTCCATAAACCCTCCAAGAATTCATCGCTCTTTATAAAGCCAATGAACATGGCCCATGGTTGAAATATGATGGCTATATGATAGATGAGTAGCAAGCCAATTGCTATGACCCGCAACCAATCAATATCGTGTCTTCTTTCCATTGTCATTGTAGTATAAGTTTTAGGTGTATTACTGTAACATCATCGCAATGACCGGACGGGTTTTTTCGATTTCCGTCAAGTCAATTTGTAAACCTATCGGCCCTAATTGTTGCTGAAGTATTTCATAAATGGGCTTTATTTCTGCAAAAGGCCCCATAACACTTTCCCTTGGGGTCATACCAAAGTTATTTTTTGCAGTCTTATCGGCATTGGCATCGATAAGCGACTGTACGACTTCGACCCTACAAAAGAATGCGGCCGTATGCAAAGCTGTCGCCCCATCGTTATTTTTAGCCGTTAAATCTACACCGGCATCAATAAGGACTTGTGCGATTTTGTTTTTCCCAAAACTTGATGCTGTGATTAAAGGTGTGGAACCGCTCATCGCATCTTTTTTGTTCAAATCCGTTCCTGCTTCGATATGCTGTTTTACCGCTTCGATATTATCGAATAATATTGCGGCTTGAATATCGATTTCCGGCGCATCAACTATCGACTTGACCTCTGTGCTACTATTTGTCTGTTCTTTTGTCTTAGTACCGGACTGACCGCATGCAGTGGTTAGTAAAAGGAGAACAAAAGACATGTTTACCATAGTTCTCAATAAATTAATTCTAAATGTTTTACTCATGACGAGGTCATTTGATTTAAATAGGTATTTGTGAATCTTTGTTTTCATGATTTTAATTTTTAAATGTTCGACTTTATTTCTACTGTTACAAAGGTCATGAAAGGGCTGACGCAAGGCGTACGAGCTATGCGGAGAAACATGTCAAGTTTCGGGAAGGCATAAAAATTATGGCGCATAGATATCAATTATGACGCAAACGATGATTTGTAAATAAAATATGAACCCGTTGGGATAAGGCCTATTTCTTTACATTTATCTAATTTAGAGCCAGCAGAAAACAATATGTCCACCGAATCGTCCAACAGATCAACCTTTATTGAGCAAGCGGAAGCCATAGTTCTGGAAAATTTGGCCAACGAACGATTTGGGGTGTCCGAACTGGCGCACGTTATGCATATGAGCAGGTCTAACCTGCTTAGAAAAATCAAGAAACGGACACAACTTTCCGCAAGCCAATTCATTCGTCAAGTCCGTCTTCAAGAAGCGATGACCTTACTCAAGGAAACTTCCTCGACGGTTTCGGAAATTTCGTTTCAAGTAGGGTTTGGAAGTACTTCCTATTTCATCAAATGTTTTCGCGAACAGTATGGATATCCACCGGGTGAGGTCGGAAAAGGTGCTGAAGAAGTGGAAAAAGAAAAGAGTAAGACCAACTTTTTAAGGCGATACCAATGGCCCCTTATTGCGGCGACCTCCGTTGTGGTGCTAGTGGTTTCGTTCTTGCTTTTCAATAAAAAGAATGATGTAGATCAACTTGAAATTGAAAAATCCATTGCTGTTTTGCCCTTTAAAAATGAAAGTGCGGATTCCACCAATCTTTATTTTGTAAACGGCCTTATGGAATCGGCACTGTACAACCTTCAGAAGATCGAAGACCTGAGGGTCATTAGTAGAACTTCTGTGGAGAAGTACAGAAAAACCGATAAGGGTATCCCTGAGATAGCCGAAGAACTTAATGTGAACTACTTGGTAGAAGGTAGTGGACAACGCGTCGGTGATCAGGTTTTGCTCAATGTTCAATTGATCGAAGCTTCATCGGATACGCCCATTTGGGTGGGACAGTACAATCAGGAAGTGGTGGACATCTTTGCTTTGCAAAACGATGTTGCGAAGAAAATTGCCGATGCCATTGAGGCAGTCGTGACACCGGCCGAATTGGAGCAAATTGAAAAAAAACCGACTGAAAATCTTTTGGCCTATGATTATTACCTTCGGGCACTCGATCCTTATTATTCCGAGACGACGGAAGGCTTGGAAAAAGCCATTCCTTTATTTCAGAAGGCCGTGGAACAGGATCCACAATTTGCGCTCGCCTATGCCAATCTTGCCATATCGTATTACTACCTTGATATATATCGGAAGCAGAAACGATACACGGATCTTATAAATAATTATTCGGATAAGGCCTTGCTATATGATCCCAAAAATGACATAAGCCTAATCTCTAGGGCATTGTATTATATGCACACCGAGGAATACAGATTGGCATTGCCCCATTTGGAGAAGGCCCTCGAGTACAATCCTAATTCGGCCGATGTTGTTCAAGTACTTTCCATTTTATACAACAGATACATTCCAGATACTGCCAAATACCTTAAGTATGCACTAATGGGTATTCAACTTGATATTGCCGCCAACGACTCAGTTGCTAAAAGTTATATTTATTTAACCCTAAGCAATGCACTGGCCCAGACAGGTTTTACCCAAGAGGCTATGGAATACATTAAGAAGTCGCTTGATTATTATTCAGCGAACGACTATGCGCCTTATTTGAAAGCCTACATCCAATATGCCAAGGATGGGGATATGGAGCAAGCCAAAAAGTCGTTAATAGAGGAATTAGAAAAAGATAGCACGCGTCTGGATATCTTGCAGGAAGTAGCCAAACTACACTATTTTCAAGAGGACTACGATGGTGCTTTTACGTATTACAAGAAATTTGTGGAAGCCAGAAAACAGCGGAGCATGAATATTTATCCTGAAGAAAACGGAAAGATAGCTCTGGTCTATGAGAAAATGGGGCTGGAAGAACAAGCAGCTGATTTTTTTAAGGGATATGCTGAATATTGCGAAAAAGACCAATCCATCTACAAGAGTGCCAGTACGGCAATAAAGTATGCATATGAAGGAAAGGTCGAACAAGGCATTGAGCAACTCAAAGTTTTCGCATTACAGGATCATTTTCAGTATTGGATTTTGTTGTTCTTGGAAAAGGACCCACTTATCAAACCCCTAAAAAGCCATCCTGACTATGAAGAAACTATCCAAAAAATCAAGGACAAATTCTGGAAAAATCAGGCTGAGCTGAGAGTGTCCCTTGAAGAGCAAGGACTGTTATAGTAAACTTGACCGCTTCGCTTCCAATCGTATGTTATAAAACTTTACCCAAAAGAGGACAGTCAAAAATTCAAATAAAAGAATCCCTCTGCATATTTTCTTAGAGACTGTTTTGCATTCCCTTATATATTCGATTTGGTATGCATTTAAGAAATTGAAAATATTCCTTTTGATTTTTCTTAAAAATGTGAATCATTCTAATTATATCGTATACTCCTGATAATCATTATATTATGATTTTATCAATCAAATATGCTATGCTATGAAATGTTAAATTTTGTATAAAACAGTACCTTTTTATACATAGTACTGTAACAAAATGAAACTAGCGTCGTCTATAAGATGTAATTCAATTTTAAAACAACAATATAAACATATTAAAAACTAGAAATTATGAAAGCTTCTAACAGCAGAACAACAACAGAATCAAAAACAGGTCAGTACTTCTCATCTCTACGCAATAGCAAAAGAGCACAATGGGCCCAGTACAGAAATTTCAACAGATAGTCTGAATCAAAAAAACAACAATCATCAATCTATAAAAAAAAAAGAAATCATGAAAGCATCTAACAGCAGAACAGCAACAGAATCAAGAACAGGACAGTACTTTTCTTCACTTAGTAATAGTAGAAGGGCCCAATGGGCACAGTATAGGAACTTTAATCGCTAATCACGATTTGCAGCAACACATCAATAAATAAAACAAGTCATGAGAACTTTCATCAATCAATCACCAATGGAATCTAGAGGGCTAACATTACTTTCTAATCAAGAGGACAGCAAAAAAATCCGTTGGGCAATGCCAAGAGATCTGCTCTAGCAGAAACTTGAACACATACCAAAGGGGATGGACCTTCATCAAAGTCCATCCCCTTTTTTTGCACCTAATTTGATTGTAGGTACGTCTTAATTATAATTACATTTAATCCATGGAAGTATCAAAACTGCAAAAAACTATTGAGAAGTACACACCACACATATCATTGAATTCCCTTAAAGAAATGACAGCCATTTGCGAAGAGCAAAACTCTAAAAGAGGTTCACTGCTTTTTAAACTTAATAAACCAGAACATTCAGAATACCTTCTTTTAAAAGGTATTGCCCGCACCTTTTTATTAAACACTGAAGGGGAAGAAATCACACTTTCCTTTTTTGAGGACAACACTGTATTGCCTCCTTTTGTCACCCGAACAGTAAACGGAAAATCGTTATTGTACTGTGAAGCGATTAGCGATTGCACCTTTGCCAAAATAAATGCCAAAGCCTTTGAATCATTAATGATTGTAAATCTTGAAATTCGTGAATTCGGTAATACAGTTCTGAGACAAGAACTTTTGCATAAGGTAAATAAAGAAATACGAATGGCTTCATGGTCGGCCAAGGACCGTTTAGGCCAATTCCGTAAAGACTTCGAAATGTTGGAAAATAAAATCCCACACCCCATGATTGCCTCCTATTTAGGCATTACTAATGTTTCCTTAAGCCGGTTAAGAAAGCAGGCTTGAAATCGCTTTTTATCATTTGTTAATGTAGGCGTCGAATGACCGTTGTTCCTTTGTGTCATCGAATCCAAAGGAATGAAAAAGCTTAAAGCGATTATCGACAAGTATCTTCAAGGAAAAAAGGTATTGTTCTTTTTTGTGCTGACCAATCTGGTTTATATCCTAATGTTGACCGTTACCATTCCCAGGGTGATGGGTTACCCGACGGCATGAAATTGTTGGATATGATGCCACTAGGTTATGACCTTGATTATGTAAACGCACTGTTCGAAACCCTTGGCCAACAGGGCAGGCATGCGTATCTATACATTCAGCTTCCTGTGGATATGGTGTATCCCGCGCTTTTCGGTATCAGTTATTGTTTAGTGCTCGCCTTCTTTTTAAAAAAGTTGAATAAGTTCAACAGTAGATTATTTTATCTCTGTTTGCTTCCCCTATTCGCAGGATTGGCAGATTATCTGGAGAATATCAGAATCATCAATTTACTGACCAATTATCCGAATTTAACACCCGGCATGGTAACAACAACCTCTTTTTTCAGTCTTCTTAAAAGTAGTATCACAACGTTATACTTTCTGATTTTAATCGGAATACTTATTCTATTAGGAATCAAAACCCTGAGAAAATGAAAAAAATCATGCTTTTATTGATGACATTGATGTTCGCTTCCAGTTGTTTGCAAAAGGAAACAAAGGATGTTGGAAAGGAAGGGATTTACAGCGGCATTTTCAACCATGGTAATTTTTCGGATGCAATATCCTTCGAAATCAAAAAAGATTCCACCGAATGGAAGGTGTTCTTTACAAGTCTGGAGCAGAATGCATTTCAGATACCCTCGCGAAACGTTCAAATAAGCGGCGATTCAATACATTTTATGTTGCAAAGTGATCGCTACACCTATAATTTCAAAAACAAATGGACCGATGATTATACAGAATTGTCCGGAGCATTGGAAGTCGATACGCTACTAACAACCTTTACTTTAAAAAAAGAAACTATAAGCAAGGAAGAAAGTGTAAAAACCGAGGAGGTCATCTTTCAATCAAACGGCCTGAAAATTGGTGGAACTATACGTAAACCAGTCCGGCCCAATTCGAATGCTATCCTATTTCTGACGTCTTCCGGAGGTGGTGATCGCAGTGGGTCCAGGGCCGAGGCCATATATTTCGCCAATAAAGGGTTTACCACCTTTCATTATGACAAGCGTGGCACAGGTATCTCCGAAGGTAATTGGCAGGCAGCGACCATGGAAGAATTATTGTCAGATGACATCAATGCCATTACCCATTTTTCCGTACAAACGGGAATCCCCTTATCCAAAATCGGTATTAAAGGAAGTAGTCAAGGCGCGACTAAAGTCCCCTATATTCTTAACGCGTTGCAAGAACTGAAGTATGGTATTGCGGTCAGTTGTCCGGGCACTACTTTGTTGGAAAGTGACCTGAACGCTTGGAAGAACAATAATTCTGATATACCTGAAGAAGGTGTCGAATTACAGCGAAAAGTTTTTAAACATATCGCCGGCGACATAACTAAAAATGAGTTAGAGAAGTCCATCGCGTTGGAAACTACCAAACTGTGGTTTCAAAAAATATGGGTTCCGAATCTTGACGAAGTTCAGGTAGATCCAAAACTTTCATACAGTCCGATGCCCTACTTTCGTAAAATCAAACAGCCTATTTTGGTTATTCAAGGAACTATGGACGAAATCATTCCCGAAAAAAGTCATGAAGTAATCTCAAATGCGTTGGAAGAATCGGGTAACGAAAATTATAAAATCGTGCAATTGAAAGATGCCAATCATTCGATGTACCATGTCGGGCAGACCGATTTCCCGTATTGGGCAAAACTACATAGTATCTATTTAAAAACTATTGAAGATTGGATAATTAGTATTTCTAATACATAAATTAACGACTATTTATAAATTCGCCTTATTAAAACTCAACAACGGAATAGAAATATGTGATTCCATTTGCTTCACAAGGTCTTTATGGAACAGCTTTTTAAAAAACGGCCCCTCATGTTTTCGCTCCATCATGACGAGCATGTCCGCATTATGCAGTTCTACGAAGGCTCGCAGGCCATGGTAAATCGTATCGGCCGAAAACGTGTGAAAATGAATGCCGGAATAATTCACTTTTTTTCGTATGATCGCTTCGAACCCCTCTAATTGTTCCTTACCAACGTATTCATCTATTGTTGGTATATGCACTACCCGAATCTTCGCTTTAAAGGGTTTTGCCAACGCTTCTAGCTTTTTAATGGCAAAAATATCGGCCTCCTCAAAATCGGTGGCGTAAATTATCGTTTGTAATTTTCGAAAACGCAACGTATTTGGCACGATCAAAAGCGCACAACCGACTTTTTTCATCAATTTCTTTGCGATGTTCCCAGTAAACAATCCACGCTGTGTATGCTCATCTTTCATTCCTACTAGTACCAAATCAGGTTTCAAATCCCTTGTTTTCTGCAGAATTCCATCACTTACTGCCGCATGTTCATGAACCTTTATTTCAACACGGTTACGCACCGATTCGTCTTTCAAATGCTTCACACAATAGTTCAGAACCGTGTCTCTTTTTTCGTTGTGTAGCTTTTCCGTGATTTGTTTCGCCGACCGAATCGTAGCAACGGTAACAGGCATAACCGAATATATATGAAGTACGATTAAATTGGCCTTCAAGCCATTGCACAGTTTATAGGCATACCGCAATGTGTAGACCGCACGCTTAGAAAGGTCGGTAGCATATAGCACTGTTTTCATCTTTATACAGGTTTGGATTTTAAATATATGTGTGTCACCAATGAAATACAATGACGAAGATCATCCAGCCGTGTATTGATATGATTCTTGTCATTTCTTTGAAAATTGTTGCCCCATATTTTTGCGCCAGTAACACAAAAACGATGAGAGTAGTCTTCATTATCCTTTTGCTTTTACATGGGTTCATACATCTAATGGGATTTTTTAAGGCGTTTGAACTGCTGAAAATCGAACAGTTGTCACAAAGCATTTCAAAGCCTGTGGGCCTTCTTTGGTTGTTTACGGCAATGCTGTTTTTGTGCTCTGCTCTGGCCTATCTTCTTAAAAAAGATATTTGGATTCTTTTGGCCATTACCGCCGTTCTTATATCGCAAATTTTAGTCGTCCTATTTTGGAAGGATGCAAAATTCGGAACCCTAGCGAATCTCATCATCCTTTTGGTAAGCATTACGGCCTATGGGCATCTCCAGTTTAAGAACATGGTCCGAACGGAAGCCTCGGAATTGTTAGGGGATAACCTGATTGAAAATACAGGGGTCATCACTAAGAAGGATATTGAAAATCTTCCGCGAATCGTTCAAAAATGGATGGAAAATTCAAGAGCACTTGAAAAACCTAGAACAACATCCGTCCGTCTAAAACAAAGAGGGAAAATGAAGACCAAGCCTGACGGAAATTGGATGCCCTTTTCCGCCGAACAATATTTTAATGTTCAAAACCCCTCCTTCGTCTGGACGACCAAGGTCGATGCCATCCCCTTGATTTATATGGATGGGAGGGACAAGCTCAACAACGGGCAAGGCGAAATGGTGATTAAAATGCTGTCTATCTTTCCTGTTGTAGATTAAAGAAATAATGACAAAATCAATGCGGGAAGTATGCAACGTTACTTGGCCGAAATGTGTTGGTTTCCGAGTGCGTCGACCGAAAATTATGTTTCTTGGAAAGCCATCGGAAACCGTTCTGCCAAAGCCATTATGACCATTGCCGGAAAGCAGGTTTCCGGGATGTTTACATTTTCCGAAGAAGGCGATTTTGTTTCCTTTGAGACCCAACGCTATTTTGGAGGAGGAGAAGCCGCAGAATTGGAAACATGGTTTATCGAAGCTATTGATTACAAGATTTTTAACGGAATAAAAATCCCCCATAAATGCAAGGTCACTTGGAAATTGAAAGATGGCGATTTCAATTGGCTCGACCTAGAAATTACGGATCTGGAATACAATCGAAGTGAACTTTGGTTGAACAACCCTACCATATTTCTGAAATAATACTGGCAATTCGGATTCCTAAATTCAAATGAATTTCTTTTTTATTGAACCCACCTAAGCCGGTAGGTAAAAATATTTGTTCTTAAAAAGGTCGTATTGACAAGTTTTGCTACATTTACGATGTATTGCCTTAATGGCAATTATTTGGCCAAAACAGTATCAAATAAAACGATTTCCAAACAAAAACCCGACATTAATGAAATTTTTGAATGCCGAACCTTTCCGAATCAAGGTAGTAGAACCCATTAAAAAATCTACTCGAGAGCAAAGAGAAAAATGGATCAAGGAAGCTCACTATAACGTTTTTAAACTTAGGGCTGAAAACGTTTATATAGACATGCTCACGGATAGCGGAACCACAGCAATGAGCTCGAACCAATGGGCCGGCATGATGAGGGGCGATGAGTCTTATGCCGGGGCCAAAAGCTTTTTCACTTTCGAAAAAGCGGCACAAGACATCTTAGGGTTCCCCTATGTGCAGCCCACCCATCAGGGCCGTGCGGCCGACTTTATCATGTCACAACTCTATGCTAAAAACGGGGGGTACATTCCCGGGAACCTACATTTTGATAGCTTCAAGGGGCATGCCGAGTTGGCCGGCTCGATTCCGGTAGACCTGATTATCGAAGAAGGGAGAACCGCCAATACGATTGAACATCCTTTTAAAGGGAATATGGATGTTGAAAAACTCCAAGCCATTATTGACGAAAAAGGACAAGAAAATATCCCATTGATCATCATGACCGTTACTTGTAACGGAAATGGCGGACAACCCGTTTCTATGGCCAATATTCGAGAGGTGTCGTCCATCGCCAAAAAATATGAAATTCCTTTTATGATCGATGCGGCCCGCTTTGCCGAGAATTGTTATTTCATTAAAAAAAGGGAGGCAGGTTATGAAAATAAAACCGTCAAAGAAATTGCGCTAGAAATGTTCTCGCACGCCGATGGATGTGTCATGAGTTCAAAAAAGGATGGAATGGTCAATATCGGTGGAATTATTTGCACCCGCCATGAAGAATTGGTGCCCATGCTAAATCTATTGGCCATTGTGAATGAAGGTTTCATTACCTACGGCGGTCAAAGCGGAAGGGATTTGGAGGCCTTGGCCATTGGTCTTGACGAGGGCACCGAAGAAGATTATCTTGAATATCGAATCGAACAGGTAAAATATTTAGGAGATGAATTACATAAAAAAGGCATCCCGATTATAAAACCGACCGGAGGTCACGGAGTTTATATCGACGCCAAGAAATTCTATCCCCATATTCCGCAAAGCGAATTTCCGGGGCAGGCCTTGGTCGTCGAACTCTACAAAACCGGAGGAGTTCGTGGGGTAGAATTAGGATCGTGTGCCTTTTCTAAAAAAGACCCTGAAACTGGAGAAATCCATTATCCTGAATTGGATCTGGTACGATTATCCATATCTCGTCGGGTTTATACCAATCGGCATATGGATGTTGTTGTGAATTCACTGGCCGATGTATATGAACGTAGGGAAGAAATGAAAGGGCTACGTCTGACCTATGAAGGTCCGATTTTAAGCCTACGTCATTTTACGGCAAAGTTTGAACTTGTATAAAACTAGAAGATGAAAAGCTTTAATTTCTTTATGCCTTCGCAAATAAGATTTGGTGCAGGTAGAATCAATGAACTCAACGACCTTTCCTCAGGGTTGGGAAGCAAATGTTTAATGGTCTCAAGGCCTATCGATGGCTCTCAAAAGCAGACCTACAAAAAAATCAATGCTATTTTAGAAGAGGCGAGTGTTAGCGTATTTCATTTTGATGAAATCGTACCCAACCCAACCACCGAAGGTGTCGAAAACGGAATTAAAAAAGCCGTGGAACATCAGGTCGATTTTGTATTGGGCGTGGGAGGCGGTTCAGTAATGGACAGCGCTAAACTTATCGCATTTTTTTATAACAAGGAAGCAAAATTAAACTGGGATGATGCCATCGAAAAATACTCGAATCCGTTTGCAGTTGGCAGAGGTCCAGACGAGGCTTTGCCTTTCGTGGCCGTTTCCACGACTTCCGGTACGGGATCACAATCTACCCAAGCCGCGGTGGTAACCGATACGGCAAACAAGAATAAAGTGACTATTTTTCATTCGGGACTTTTCCCATCCGTGTCCATCATCGATCCAGAACTTATGCTTTCCGTGCCCGCGCATGTGACTGCAGCTACCGGATTTGATGCCTTTACCCATGCTTTTGAAAGTTATTTGGGTAATATGACTTCCCCGTTGACCGAGACCATGTCGCTTCAGGCCATCAAAATCGTCTTTGATTATTTGCCGAAAGCGATTGAAAATCCTTCGGATATCGAAGCCCGTACCCAATTGGCGTGGGCCGATACTTTAGCGGGAATGTGTCTTGCAAATGGAGGTGCGCAACTCCCACATCCTCTCGGCGAGATCATCGGGGGCATTTGTCCCAGAGTTCCGCATGGCGAAACCTTGGCCATTGTGTACCCCGAGTTTTTGAAATACAAAGAACCATTGGCTCAAGAAAAGTTTGACCGGGTCGCACGATATATCAATTCGGAAAATGACAATAAGTCTTTAAGCGAAAGAATAATCGATTTGCTGGAAACCGTAAAGTTGTCCGAGGCGTTACAGCGAACCAGCTTAACGGAGGAGGAATACGAAGAAATCACAAACCATCCTCTATTGAGTCTATTGCAGCCCGACAACGCGGATCAAATTAAGAACATGATGGCCAATAGTTTGGCATAAAACGCAATTATGAAAAAAATCAAAATAGCAGCCGGCCTCGCCCACGTCGATTATGGCCATTTGGCGGATATTGTCAAGGAAGCCTCTGAAGCCGGAGCGGACTACATCCATTCGGATGCCGCCGATATGCACGATCTTAAGAACATGCAATTAATGGGCGGCCATCAAGTCATTGAAGGCATTCGACCCTATACCGATAAGCCCATCGAATGCCATATCTATACCGAGACCTGTGATCTGCTCTTTATCGAAAAGCTGGCCGAGGTAGGCACGAATATGTTGATTCTGCCAGCGGAACATTTTATCGGGGCGCCTTTGGCATATATTATCAATTGGTGCCGGGAGCGAAAAATGAAATTCGGATTGACAATCGGACTATATACGCCGCTTTCTTTTGTTGAAGAATCGATTTATGACATTGACCGTCTGCATATTGTTGTACATGGGGTAGATGAGACCGACGGAAAAGATAATTGGGGCTGGCGAAAGTCTTGTCTTGATCTCTTGCGAAGGGCCAGGAAAATGGTCGATGAGAAAAATCCGGATTGTGAGATTGCCATCGACGGAGGTATCCGGGCTGATAATTTGGATAAACTGATTGCCTGCGACCCCGATGTGGTCATTCTTTCTTCCGCAATCTTTAAAGACCCGGATGGAATCACTGCCGGAATTCAAAAATGTCGTGCCGCTATCGATGCCGCCCAGAAAAAGTAATAGTATGGTTCCAGAAGTCGTACTTGATTTAAAAGCCAAAACTAAAGAAGAAGCCATTGAAGAACTGGCCCAGTTTCTTTTTGAAAGTGGCAAAATTAATGATACGGATAGTTATGTGAAGGATATCTTGAACCGCGAAAAAATATTATCCACCTACTGCGGCAGCAATATCGCCATTCCGCATAGCGTATCCGAAGTTGTGAACGAGGCCGCTTTCGCTTTCGGAAGATCGCAAGGCCTTACCTGGGATGAAGATGACGATTTGGTCAACTTTGTGATTATACTTGCCATACCTCAACTGAAGGAGGGCGAGGATACCGTACATATCGAAATGATGTCGGCCATTGCCGAACTTGCTTTGGACGATGATATTCGGAAACTGTGGGAAGACGCAACCACTGAGCAAGACATCATAGATACCTTCAACTAAAGACCACCAATTATGAAATTCTGGGAAGAAACCAAGACCATCTTTAAAAATACAGGGCTCCATTTTCGAACCGGAGTATCCTATATGCTGCCCGTAATCCTTATAGGGGGGGTGGCCGGAAGCTTGGCCGTTCTTGGCGGTACCGAAATCGCAGATGGTACCGTTTGGAAAATCCTAAAGGATATTGGCGAAATCGGACTCCATTATTTTGTGCCGGTTATGGCGGCCTATACAGCCTATAGTATTTGTGACACGCCAGGTATTGCCCCCGGATTTATTGTCGGTATCTTGGCACAGCAAATCGACACTGGGTATTTGGGTGCGCTCTTAGGCGGAATATTGGTAGGGTATGTAACCTATATGTTGCTAAAAGTTCAATTACCAAGTATGCTGCAGAGCACTTGGGGCTTTATGGCGCCGGTCTTTAGTACGATTATCGTGGGCTTATTTTTGTTTTATTTGGTTGGCCCTCCAATAGCAGCGCTTATGGTTTTCTTGACCGATTTCTTGACCAATCTTGGCGAAGGGGGATCCGGTATTTTGGGGGCCGTAATGGGCTTTCTCGGAGGTATTGATTATGGCGGTCCTTTTAGTAAAACGCAAAGTACATTTGCCACTGCGGTCATGGATATCGACTTGTTCGTTCCCCTCGGTATTTGTGGGGCCATCGTTACCGTGCCGCCGTTAGGCATGTGTCTGGCCACCTTCCTTAAGCCGAAACTATATACCAAGACCGAGAAAGAGTACGCCAAGAGCTCATGGTTGTATTCAATAATTGGTGGATTCACGGAGATTGTAATCCCTTTGGCAGCGGGCGATTTATGGAGGGTAACGGTTGCTACCGCCCTAGGTTCAACCGTCGCAGGGGTTATTGCCGGATATTTCTTGTTGGAATTGAGTACCCCCGTTTTGGGCGTGGCGCAATGGTTTTTCTATAACAAACCCCTAATTTTTGTACTTTCAGTGGTAGTAGGTTCCATAACCGTCGCCTTGGTGGCCAATCTTCTCAAGGGAATCAGTAAGAGGGATATTGCCCAACTCGAACGCGAGGAGGAGGAAGAAATGGATTAACAAAAAACAGAACACTATGAAAATAGCATTGGTAACAGCTTGTCTTGCGGGTGTGGCACACAGTAAAATGGCGGCGATGGCGCTTAAAAAGGAAGCCAAAAAACGCGGTCACGAAATAGTTGTCGAGGAGCAGGGCGGGCATAAAGTACCTGTAAAATTATCGCAAGAACAGATTGATGCCGCCGATGTGGTCATCATTGCAAAAATGATACGGATATCGGGGGAATCTCGATTTGAAGGGAAACCGATTGTCGATGTGAGTGTAAACAAAGCGGTCAGAAATCCCGTTTCGATAATGGATCGGGCCGAAGAACTTTTAAAATAGCCATCATGGTCAAAAATACGGTAACGGTCACTGATGAAATAGGTTTCCACGCTAGAACGGCATCCTTGTTCGCAAAAAAAGCGGGGAGCTTTGACAGCAATGTTCAAGTCACATACAACGACAAAACGATCAATGGCAAGAGTATGCTGGCCATTATGACCCTTGGGGTAAAGAGCAATGCCACCGTTGAGGTATCGGCAGACGGCGAAGATGAATCGGAAGCCTTGCAAGCCTTGATAGAATTCGTGCAGAACAACTTTAATAGCTAATATTATTCTTATCTTAAAAGGAATACCGGCATCCCCAGGCTTCGCCCAAGGTAGCGCGTTCTTCATCGAGAACGAGGCACCGCTCATTATCCAGAAAAAAATTATCGAAAATTCCAATTTGGAAATCGAAACCTTTACTAAAGCACTAGAAGCTATTAAGGTTCAAATTGCCGGGGTAAAAGAGAAGATGGTAGAACGGCTTTCGGAAAATGAGCTTGAAATCTATGACGCCCACATTTCGATTTTAGAAGATCCGGAATTGATCGATAAGACCATCGAAATCATAGCTGTTGAGCATACCAATGCCGATTTTGCCCTACATGCCGTCGCCAAGGAATTCATGGAATTGTTGGAGCAGTTGCAAGATGAATACCTAAGCGGCCGGGCAAAAGACATCGATGAGGTCTCTACTGCCGTAATACGGCATCTTCAAGGAAAATCAGACTTGCATTTGAACCTTTCGGAGCCTGTAATCATCATTGCGGACAAAATTTCGACACATCAAATTTCAACCATTGATACACAATTCGTACTCGGGGTAGTTACAGCACAAGGAGGTGTAACCGACCATTCTTCCATACTATACAATGCCATGGGAATTCCAGCGATCGTAGGCGTGGGCGAGATACTTTTCTCCGTATTGAAAAGTGATACGGTTCTTCTTGATGCGGAAGTCGGAAAGGTTGAGGTAAATCCGGATAAGGAAATATTCGAAGCATTTCAAAAGCGATACGAAAAATACCGTTGGGAAGAAGAAGAAAACCTTAAAGACAGCCATTTGCCCGCCCAAACATTATCTGGAAAGCAACTAAAGGTCTACGCCAATATAGGGGATGTCAAAGATGCCAAAGATGCCCAGCTCAAAGGGGCCGATGGTGTTGGTTTATTACGGACAGAATTCTGCTTCTTGGAAAGAACTTCGTTACCCACCGAAGAAGAACAATACGAAATGTACAAGGCGATGATGAACGAGCTTCCCGGCAAAGAGATTGTTGTTCGTCTTATGGATATCGGTTCTGACAAAAAGGTTACCTATATTAAAATGGAGGAAGAAGAGAATCCAGCTTTGGGCATACGTGCCTTGCGTTTGGGTTTCAAACATTACGACAAGCTCCTCAAACCACAAATACGGGCTTTGCTACGGTTGGCGGCTTCCTTTGATATCCAATTCCTGCTGCCCATGATCGCAACCCCTGAAGATCTACAAGCAATAAAGAATGCTATTCAAAAAGAAAGGTCGGCTCTTGAATCCGATGGAATTGAAATCAAAAAATCTATCCCCTTGGGCATTATGGTCGAAATACCGAATGTGGCATTACTCCCTGAGCTATTTGTAGACGATGTCGACTTTTTCTCTTTCGGCACCAATGATCTGGCGCAATACATGATGGCGGCGGACCGAACGAATACTTCAGTTTCGGAATATCTTCCCGAGGCCGTACCCGGTATTCTGAAGCTTTTGGAAAATGTAGTCCGAGTAGCGCACGCCAAAGGCAAGTGGGTCGGCATATGTGGCGGACTGGCAGCAGACATCAACTTAACGGAAAACTTTATTAATATGGGTGTTGATGAATTGAGTATGCCTGCATCCGTGATACCGAAAATGAAAGCTTTTATTAGAAAATTGGAATAGCCCCTGTTATTTAAACCAGTTATTGGCTTTGCAATTTCTCCTCGGGGTAAATCCCTATTAAATGCGTCCGTATGTAAAAGGAAATCCCCAAATAAAAGGTATTTTTAATGAAGTGATTTAAACTTTTTGCTTTCTAGCGAATATTAGACATTTTTTACCCAGTTGATGGCTTTTTTGAGTTGCATAGCAAGACTACGGAAGGAAAAAAAGATGAAAAAGGGCAATTTTTTAGCGAATGGAAAAGGTTTAAATCACTTCAATGGATAAGTCCGAAGACCATGTGTAAATTGAAAAGAATTTTAAGGGTACTAGTAGTCGCCTCAAGTTTCGTGTTTTTTGGCTGCACGTCTACTGACGTTGAAGGTTCTTGGAACTTTGAGCTCTTTTTAAATGAGGACAAACCTTCTTATGGAACTTTAAAAATTACAAATGAAAACGGCATTCAAACCGCGATTTTGAATTCTTTTCAAATGGGAAAAGTGGAAGTGCAGAACCTTGAACTTTCGGGCAGTTCGATTTCCGGTAATTTTGAAAAATGGGGCGATACTTTTCTGCTGGAAGGAAAATTTAGGGGAGATACTTTCAACGGAAATTTAAAAACCGAAGATGAAACCCATGCCATACGTGCTAAAAGGCAATCGGAAGAACTAGTAGCCATCGATCGCTCCAAAATCAAATATGTCTTATCCAACAACGATCTTGAAGAGACCGAACTCAATATCGACCATGCCAAGTTAATTGAAGATTCTGGGCAAGAATCCTTTCAAAGGGGCGAACGGATCTATAATTCGAATTGTATCAATTGTCACGGCAATACGGAAATCGAAGGATCTATTCCCCTTTCCTTGAAATTTTGGGAACAATCCTTTAAAGCGGGCAACGATCCCTATTCCATGTACGAGACCATCAGTCGCGGCTATGCTACAATGCCTCCTCAATTGACGTTAACTCCTCGAGAAAAATATGATGTGATTACCTATATCAGGGAGGAGCATGTTCGAGAGAACAATCCAGATCAATATTTTAATACCTCGGTTGGTTATTTGACCGGGCTTCCCGAAGGAACATCGCTCGGGCCCGAACCAAAACCGTACCACCCTTGGTCCGATCAAGATTATGGCAATTTTTTCATCAATACCTATGAATTGGTGGATTCAGAAACCGGCCCTGAACGTTACCACTCCCCCGGACCGACCCCATATGCCGACGAAGATTATTCAAAAAATAATTTTGCCTACAAAGGAATAGCCGTTCGTTTGGATGAAGGTGAAGGAGGCGTCGCAAAAGGAAAGGCATGGATGATCTTCGACCATGATGTCATGCGCGTCGCTGGCGGCTGGACGGGCAAGGGTTTTATCGATTGGGATGCCATTCTGCTTAACGACCGTCATGAGACTTATCCTCGTACCATTGGGAAGCTTCATTTTGAAACTCCGGTCGGGCCCGGGTGGGCAAACCCTAAAACAGGAGATTTTGAAGACCCAAGATTCACGGCTCGGGATGGTAGAAAATTTGGCCCTTTACCCAAAGAATGGGCCGATTATAAAGGCCTATACCACCATGGCGACGATATCATCATTTCATATTCCGTGGGTGGAGCGGAGATTCTTGAACAATTGGGAATGGAAAAAAACGACGACCAAATCGTATTTACCAGAACTTTGAATATAAGTCCTTCATCTTCGCTACTGAAATTGAGAGTGGCCAAAGAGGATATAAATGTTCGTCTTTCAGGAAATGGCGCCTCGCTGTCAAAAGAAGATGGTTATGTAATGATGACCGTCAACAAATCACAAGCGGCCAAAATCAAACTTTTTATTGCAAACGCCACTGTCGATTTAGATGTTTTGGCAAAATCATCCGCTGCTCCGAAGTCGTTAAAACAATATACCAAAGGTGGACCAGCACATTATCCCGAGGAAATAAGTAGTGTTATCACAAAAGGGTCGGATGCTCATCTTTTTGCCGTGGATCAACTGAGTCCGCCCTATGACAATCCATGGAATTGCCGCATGAAATTGAGCGGCATCGATTTTATGAAAGATGGCAACAAAGCGGTTGCCTGCACCACTGATGGAGATGTTTGGTTGATTACAGGGCTGACGGATGGTGGCACTTCCCTAAAATGGAAACGAATCGGAGCTGGGTTATTTCAACCCTTGGGGATAAAAGTAGTCGACGAACAGATTTTCGTAACCTGCCGCGACCAACTCGTTCGTCTTCGCGATTTTAACGGAGATGATGAAACCGATTTTTACGAAAGCTTCAACCATGACCATCAGGTCACAGATCATTTTCATGAATTTGCTATGGGACTGCAGGCCGATAAAAAAGGAAACTTGTATTACGCCAAAAGCGGACGACATGCTCGGGAATCTTTGATTCCACAACACGGCACCTTAATAAAGGTCAGCAAAGATGGTTCAGAATCTGAAATTATTGCAAAGGGATTTCGAGCGGCAAACGGAGTTTGCATAAACCCTGACGGGAGTTTTCTTGTTACGGATCAGCAAGGGTATTGGAACCCTATGAATCGTATCAACTGGATCGAAACTGACAAAGAACCCAAGTTTTATGGAAATATGTGGGGCTATGATCCGCCTAAAGATTCTACCCGTGCCGCAATGGAGCAACCCATGGTTTGGGTCGATATGGAATTCGACAGATCGCCATCCGAACTATTATGGGTCGATAGTGAAAAATGGGGTCCGCTTAATGGCAGTCTTCTGAGCTTCTCATACGGATACGGAAAAATTCAATTGGTCCTCAATGAGGAGGTCGAAGGACAGCACCAAGGCGGGGTCATCGATATTCCGGGAATGAAATTCTATACCGGGGTCATGCGGGGACGATTTCATCCTGATGATGAGCATTTGTATTTATGCGGAATGGAAGCCTGGAGCACCTCGCAGAATATGCGAACCGGAGATCTGTATCGTATTCGTTATTCGGGCAAGACCATCCCCATCCCCATAGCTTTAAATGCGCTTGAAAATGGCATACAATTGACCTTTGCCACAAAATTGGATAAAGAAAAAGCAATGGATATCTCAAATTACGAAGCGAAAACCTGGGATTTGATCCGAAGTAGCAAATATGGTTCCGATCGGCACAATGTAAAGACTTTGAATATTTCCGAGGTCAGACTGACGGAAGATGGAAAAGGGGTTTCATTGATTATGAAAGACATTGCGCCCGTTGATATCATGACGGTTACCTATGATATTTTAGATGAATCCGGAGCCCCTTTACAAGGTACGGTTCAGAATACCGTTCATGTTTTGGGAAAAGCTGGTGATGATGTAAAACCAGTGGCTTTGCGCTAAAATATTTTCCAACCCTTCGCCCTACTGTCATCCAAAGCGTTTTTTTTGTTTCCTCCAAAATATGTATTCGAAAACCACGTTATACTATAGTAGCCTCTAACACATACCCCTATTAGGAATTTTTACTTCAAAATCATCTTTTAGAAGCATTTTCTAGAACTATTAGACCAAAATCTAGTTATGGGGGCCAAACCAACGTACGACACTTCGTGGAACATCGTATTTGCCTATCTGCAAAATCCGGGCAATTCAAAAAAACATAAGCACTTTTATACCGCTCTAGAACCGTTGATCAAACATTGGTTGCTGCGCCTCGGAATAAAAGACGACATCGAAGGGCATGCCCGAAGTATCTTCTCCGATCTTTATCTTAAGGAACGGAAGCGACATAAATCAGGAAAACTATCGCGAGAAAAATGCACCGCCCAAATCACTACCTACTATTTTCCGGTCATCAAAAACCTATGTTTGGACTATGCCCGTGTACTCAACCATAAAATGCCCCATACCACCGAATTATTGCTTTTGGAAAGGGAATCTGAGCCGGGAGTCTTTGAAACATTATGGGGCGAACACAAGAATACCTTGTTGTTGGAAATGGGTCGCAGCGTGCACGACTATATTGAACTATCTGACTTTGAACCAAAGAAAAAAGAAGTACTGCGCAAGCGTTTTATCGAAGGGTCAAAATTTCCCGATATATTTATGGGCGTAGAAAAGAAAGAATTTGAAGCACAGCGAAAATGGGCCTGTAGACAGGGCAAGAAAATCGCTATGAAAATCGCAAAGAACATCCTTCCGGGGATTATCGATTGTTATCGTATTCCCATTAGCAAAAAAATAGACCCTAAAATTATCGAGAAATATTTATTGGGATTGCGGACGAAGTTGGCTTTTTAGTCAACGTGTGTTTGATATAATTCAAATGTCTCCTCGAGCGCAGTCGAGAGGTTATTGGGCAATTGTAAATTCAAATAGGTCTCGACTGCGCTCGACCAGACATATCCTTCATATTAACAAGGATTCCAAGCAATTCAAAAATCGTATCCTTATATTCCTTTAGTTGACTTTTGAGTTCAGCGGTCAACTTTCAGCTAAATTTGTTCGAAACCCCTTCAAAAAAGACCTATTCAAGACAAATGACACCTAGATGACATCTAAATGTCGTACAGATAATCAGGTGATATCGATAGTTTTGTAGAAACCAATTTTAGTGTCATGGAGAGTCATTCAGTAGGAAAAAATCTAGTCTATCAAAGAAAACGCAAAGGGTATACCCAAGAAGAACTATCGGCAAGAACGGAAGTAACGGTTCGCACCATTCAACGAATCGAGAAGGGCGATGTCAATCCGCATTTACAAACGGTAAAATTGTTGGCCACCGCACTCGACATTAATGTAGACGATCTCTTATACTTGGAAAACCCCAAAGAAGAGGCCATTCAAAAAAAGTGGTTGCTGCTTTTACATGGTACTCCCCTGCTGGGTTTCGTGATTCCCTTTTGCAATGTGCTTTTTCCGCTGTTCCTTTGGATACATAAAAGAGAGGACAACCCGCTTTACGATAGGCATGGTGCCAAGGTAGTCAATTTCCATATTACCGTATTGATACTCTACATACTTTCATTTGTAGCCTTATTGACCATCGAAAAATGGGGATTCCTGATTTTCGTTTCGGTCGTTCCGCTATGCGTATTGATCGTGTTGGCCAATATCATATTCGCCGTTAAAAGTTACAAGTGCTATTATCCGCTGTCGATCCCTTTTTTAAGAAGCAAAGGGAGAACCAACGTAAAATCCCTAATGCTTTTGGTTGTGATTCTTGCCTTTACCAACTGTACCTCGCAAGACGCCCAGATGATTACACGTCTTGATCAATCGAAAATCGCCACCGATGCTTTGACTAAAAAAATTCAAAAATTGGTCGATACGGCCAATGTAACCGGAATCGCGGTCTCTATTTTCAACCAAGATACCCTTGCCTATCAAAAGGCGTTCGGCTATTCCGATTATGATAAAAAAGATAGTCTTCAGGTGGATCAGGTATTCTATGGTGCCTCGTTGAGCAAATCCGTGTTTGGATATTTGGTCGCACATCTTGTGAAAGATGGTATCATTGATTTGGACAAGCCTTTACAAGACTATTTGGACACGCTTATTCCAGAATTATATTTTGAAAAGGAATGGAGGGGTTTTAAAAATCTTAAAGATGATAAACGATACGAGCAGCTAACCGCTAGAATGTGTCTCTCTCACACGACCGGCTTTCCGAACTGGAGATGGATCAGTAGCATTGGAGAATTCGAACCGGATGGAAAAATCCAGATCTACTCCGACCCGGGTACGCGCTACAGTTATTCCGGAGAGGGCATTCGCTTACTACAAATCGTGATTCAAAAAATTACGGGCCGAGGTCTGGAAGAACTGGCTCGAGAAATTGTTTTCGACCCTTTGAAAATGGATATGACAAGTTATGTGTGGCAACCTCGTTTTGAAGGAAAATACGTTCTTGGGCATACGGTTGAGCAAAAAACCATTGCCAAAGACACCGAAGATGAAGCAGGTGCTGCAGGTTCCATGGAAACGACCCCAGAAGATTATTCAAAATTCCTGGAACACATACTTGCCTTGGAGTCCCAAGATTCACCAATTACCCAACTGTTATTTTCGCCGAACATTGAAATCACATCAAAAACACAATTCGGGCCACAATCCCTAGAGAGTACCGATGAGAATAAAAAAATCGGATTGAACTATGGTATGGCCTGGGGAATGTTGACGAAAACGCCCTACGGAAAAGCAGTTTTCAAAGAGGGGCACGGTGAAGGTTTTCAGCATTATTCCATTCTCTTTCTTGAACAGAATATCGGGGTGTTATTGATCTCGAATAGTGATAATGCGGAAAGCATTTTCAAGGATTTGCTCGAAATCACAATAGGGGATGTCTATACCCCATGGAAATGGGAAAATTATATTCCTTTCAACTAAAAATGATAATCGGTATCTAGCAAAAACTCTTCTTTATTAGACTTCCACGGTATTTCCAATAGTTGTTTCAATATATAATATCAATAGTAATACTATCATATATTAAAAGTTTAACTATTGTTTATGATTAGTTATACTATTAAAACTCGTTTGGACTATTATCTTTGCTTCGAATTTTAAAAACGTTCAATTATGAGGAAACAAATGATTACACTAGCAGGCCTATTTATTTTAACTTCTTCGGCGATTGCTCAGCAGTCTGAGTCTACAACCGTTGAGATAGAAAAAAGCCAGATTCTTGTTGAAAATGTTTTGACAGCTGAAGAGCAAGCCGCCCTATCTCCTCAAGAGGTACTCGAAAGTTTGCAGGCTGGCAACGAGAGGTTTGTACGAAGTGACCTCACGGCAAGAGATCATTCAATACAAATCAGAGAGAGTGCGGAAGCCCAATTCCCGAAGGCAATAGTACTCTCTTGTGTTGACAGCAGAGTGCCGGTAGAGGATGTATTCGACAAAGGAATAGGTGATATTTTCGTAGCACGGGTCGCAGGCAATTTCATAAATGAAGATATTTTGGGAAGTATGGAATTCGCTACCAAGGTAGCTGGTGCCAAGTTGATTTTAGTTCTTGGTCATGAGAATTGTGGTGCTATTCACGCAGCCATAGACGGCGCCGAGTTGGGCAATATTACAAACATGCTTAAAAATATTAAGCCGGCCGTCGATATGTCTACGAAATCGGAGGGTCCGAGAACGTCGGCGAACAGACTTTTGGTCCATGAAGTAATTGAGAACAATGTACACAACGCCTTGAAAAAGATAGTTAGCGACAGCCCTATTTTAAAGGAAATGTTGGATAAGGGGGAAATCGACATCAAAGGAGCGGTATACGATATGGATACCGGAGTCGTGAATTTCCTATAGAAGCAAATTCTTTAGAAAAGCCTACCTCTTCTTAGGGGTAGGCTTTTATAGTTCTACTATGCACGTTTATATATCTTCAACCAAACCGTCATTAAGCTGTTTACTTTAGCAATTCAAAAATCACATCTTTATATTCCTTTAGTTGACTTTTGCGTTCTGAGGTCAACGAATCTGGGAGTTTAAAATCTTTTATTGGAAATAAGCTATCCCTTACCTCATCCCATTCCCCATCAATACTATCCGTTTCATAGCCTAAAAGATCCAATTGTAGCATTCGGATCTTTACGGGAAAATCTTCTTGAAGTTTGACCATTCTCCAAATTGCTGCTTTGATCTCGGGTTCAAGAAGGGTTTCTTTTTTCAGATAGGCTTGGTAAAGCAGCAACAAATAGGCACTTAACTTTTTGTGGTACGATTGCGTATCTTCATGCAGACTGTGCACGGTCTTTTCAGTACCGTCAAGGTCATTTTCCTTTTTTTCGTGCAAATCGTTCATCGCCTTGATTTGTCCGGTACCCTAGAAATAGTTTCTTGCTAAAAAGAACACCAACGCGTTATAGATTCGTGATTTGGTGGTCGTACAGGAAGAAAAAGTAAATGTATTTCGAATAGGTATCGGTTTCTATTGGTCAATAGCACAAAATTAACCAAAAAACCCCAATTATAGACCTTGGTATAATTTGGAGTAGGCCATGGCGGCAAGAATTCCTGCGGAACCTCCACCTGACTTTGAGGGAATGGCGGGAGCACCTTTTCGTTGCAAAACCCCATTGTCATTTTTCACATAGCCTACCCAAACCACCACTAATTTTTTGCCGTCACTGAGTACCGTCCAGCCGTCTTTTGCTTTTCCGGTGGTGCCGGTCTTGCCGTAAAACGATTTGTCACTAGGTAAAAGATCTACTAGCCGGTGACAGGTACCGCCGGGTTCAAAAGCTCCGGGTAAGAGACTTTTAATCCTGTCCGCTTTGTCTTCGGAATACAATTGTCTTCGCTTTCGAGAACTGCCATCGTAAATCGTGTCCTGCAAATGAGGGTCGATGATATATTTCCACGGACTCAAAGGCACCACTTGCCCTTTGTTAAAGATCATTTGATAGGCTTGGGCCACTTGCCAAGGGGTCATGGTCTTGGTGCCCAAAATGTACGATTCCCCCAAACTATATGAAGGGTTCGAAACCACCCCCAAGTCAGAAAGCTTGTCCTCGACTTTTCGGGCCACTTTCAATGGGTCGGCCTTGGTGCGATAGTTTACGGCGGCTTTGTTCAAGCTGTATTTTAGCACATCGCCGATCAAGACCTCTTTCCGCAATAGTTTTTTCCCCACATTCGCAGGATTGTATTTATAATCCTTTAAATCCCCATTGAACAGACTTGTGTTCTCATCAAAGTCATGGTTCTCAAAAAGTTCCAAAAACACTAGGGGTTTTAGTACGGAACCTACCTGAAAACCATTACCATAATCCACAAAATTGGCCATGGCACCACTGTTTTTTCGATTGCCCAACGACGCTTCTATTTGCCCGGTTTTGATGTCGATGGCAATCAAGGAAACTTCAAGATCAAAACCATTGATTGACAATTGCTTTTGAAATCGTTTCGAAAATGTAGAAACGGCCTCTTGCAATTTCACTTGTCGCTCTTGACTGATCGATGAAATATATTGGGTCGCAAACCGCTTTGACCCCTTTCCGCGATTGCTTTTTAAAAAATGGGTAAAGGCCGTGCTTCGCCGAAGTTTGTTGTTGTTGCTAAAATCAAAATCCATCTTGTGCATGGCGGCCAATTTCTGTTTGTCGGCCTCGGTTTCGGCGATCAATTCAAAGAAGTCCAAAATATGCGCTTTGATTTCCTTTTGGTTCGAAAACCGATTATTACAGAGCCATCGCAAATCGCTTGCCCCTTTCAAAGTTTTTACGGTCAGCAACATTTCGAGATCGTTCAGGTCGTTCGGGGAGCGGCCAAAAATCGCATAGGAAGCTAAAATCAGTCCCGAGAAATCACGCTCGTACCAAAAGTTGCCCGAATAGTTGGTGTAGGCCACCAAAATTTCTTCCGGACTTGCGGACTTTACCATCTGAAAAGCGGCCAATTGCTCCCCGTATTTCCGGGAGAGATAAATGGTACCCAACCCTTCCTTTTTATGGATGGCATTTTTCAACAATTGCTGGGGAATGTTCGACCCTCCATCCGCCTTTCCCTTGAACAATCTTGCAATGCCCGAAAAAGACATTCCGTAGAAATTATCCTTGCCGGTTCCGAAGAAATTCTTGCTCTCGACCTTCGTCAAAAAGTAGATGTAATTCTCCGGAAGTTCATCATAGGAAAGTATCGGTACAATAGGAAATTTATTCAACTCCCCATTCTTGTTCAACTCTTGTATCTCTTCTGCTTTCAAATGATTATTGAGTACGGTCTTCTCTCCAAAAACCGCCAAAAGTTGATGGTCTTCATCTCGCACCGAAGAAATAAAATTAGCATGGGGTTCCATTTTCATTTTCAAGGGCCAAATCACATGAAACAGAATCAGTGCTAAAAAAACACCGCCCACTACCGCTATCGCTTTCATCCAATCGCTCATACTACTTTTCGTTTTTCAAAGTCAGAAATAAATTTGATGAGATGATAAATAGCAGGACTCACCCATCTCCAAAACACAACGAGAAGGCCACCGTTAAAAAGCAAGGAGATGAAGAGACCAAAATTGGATGGAGCGTACATTCGTATATAGGCGGGCAGCAAAAACAAAGCCCCCAACGCCACAAAAAAGACCAACATGTTCTTCGTCGATTCGAATACGCCCGTCAACCAGTAAAAACGAATCGATAGTACTTTTGATTCCAAGGCCATTTTTACCCAGGGATAATGAAAATGCAGCCACGCGGCAATGAAGAGACAGGCTGTAAAATGCAGCCTTGCAATGAAGGCAGCAAAGAAATTATGGAAGATGCGCCAGCCACTATCAAAGGTTTGAAAAGGATAGGAAACATACAAAAGGGTCTCAAAAAACATGAACAAGCCCAAGCACATGAATTGTAGTTTCAATCGGTCATGGGAGAGGTTATAACTTGAGGTAATATTCAACTTACTGAGGCAAAAAAGGACCCCGTATAGTCCGGCGAAATAGGAAATGGCATGGAGTCCGAAATAGGAAATCGGGTACTTGATATTGGCCAAGGGGGAGAGCAATTCAGACCCAAACCAATAGACATTGTTCATCAAGATGTTATATTCGATAATGCTGGAAGAAATAGTCAGACACAAGGCCGAAAAAAGCAATTTGCTAAACACAAAACACAGTAGGCTGGTGGCCATTCCGATCAGAAGGACTTTCAACGTTCCCCAGCCTTCTTCCTTGGCCACTTGAACCTTGAACCAGTTCTTTCGTGGAATATAGAATAAGACACAGACGACCAGTGCTAATACGATTAGCAAGATATATACGACTACTGCGGGCATAGTTAGATGGTTGAGATTCCGTCGGCAAAAGTTACATGAAGCCCTAAGTGTTCTTCAAGGGCATACTTCCAGAAGGCACGTGCTTTATGCACGACTCCGGAGTTTTTGGGTTCGGACATCACGATAAAAACAACTTCGCGTTCTGAACCTTTTCCAACCCCATCGGGCAAATAGTAGCCTACCATTTTGGTATACGTTTCTTCCATTTGCTCGGGCGTAGTCGGGGGATTTTTATAAAAATTCACCACAGGATTGTTCTCAATCAAATCGCTGACCACGATAATCGTTCCATCAGTTTTATTGATGGCTTTCATCAAAGTCGGAAAAAGCGACGTGCTTTCCATTTGATTGATAGAATCTAAACTCTTTAGATTTTCTTCATGGGAAGCATAAAAATCACGCCACCCGATAACCAACTTGTTTCGTGCCTGGCCCCAGTCGGTATGTGAAAGTTCCGTTGAGGTGGGGTTGTAATAGCTATGGGTAGAAATAATGCCAAAATCGTAATTGACCGTAAAGCATTTCGGGCTTTCGGTCAACCCCAATTCTTGATTGATCAAGTGTTCAAAATTCTCCTTGCGCAGTTCATGCTTCGCTCTATCAATAAGCAGTGAATCAGTTGCGTCAACCAACACCGTAATGTTTTTGGTAACGACCTGCTCGCACTCCGTTTCACAGCTTGTGAAGAGTACCATCACTAGAGCCAAGCTACTTAAGATTATTAATTTTTTCATCTGTGTTTTCTTTATTTTTTATCTCCTTTAATAAATGCCCATTATGGGCTCATATCTCCATAAAATCAAATTTCTTCCATTGCACAATTTGATTGCCATCCTTATAATTCTCAAAGTGCTCGCGATACTTGCTGAGTTCTTCGAAAGAATTGATTTCCAAAGTGCTCAGTTCTTTTTCGCAATCCCCGATTTTTTCGGAAACACCGGTTGCTTTTTGCTCGAGTACCGAAACATCTCCTAAAATGCGTTTGAATTCATTTTTGCCTGTTTCGTGAGATTCTAGAAGCTGATTTTCCAATTTCTTCAGGCGTTTGAAGGCCCCTTTGAGCTCGTGAAACTTTAAATCTAAATCTAACTGCTGAGGTGATTTTTCTTCTGTGGTTTCTATTTCTTCAACAACCGGCTTCTTTACTTTCTCCTTGGCATCAGCGTGATTGTAAATGCTCTTTACGGCATTGGATAAGAAAAGTGCCAAGGTCACCATCATCACGGCACCGAGAATCAGGAATCCGTTTTTGATAAAGAAGTCGGTGAAGGTGAGGCTTAGATCCAAAGCTTGTGATTCGAAGAACCATTCCATTACTGTAAAAGTCAGTATGGAATAGACACTAAGAATCAAAAGTGTGGGCAGCCATACCCACTTTAACGGAATCTTTCGGGAGGTCAAAAAACTTGCGGCAAATACAATGGGAATAAAAAAGACAGACCGCAAAATAATCTCCGGAAGGTCATGGGTTTCGGTCAAGATATTGTAGAACAAAACCCCTTCGCCGAAAATGAAGATTACCTCTATGACATAGAGCAACCAAATGGGGATACGTTTCTGTTTGTTCTTGGGCTTCAGTTTCGGTTGCTCCTTCACCGGTTCGAAATCTTCTGCACTGTTGATTTCGTCTACGTTAAAGGTGCTTTCTAGGGTATCGCCATTGAGTTGACAACGACGAATATGGTTTTTAATGTCCGATTTTTGATGGGTGATGAGGCCCTTTTGATGACTGATTTCTTCTTCGATGGATGCTGTATTAGACTTGTTCAAGGCCACAACTTCTTTGGAGAGCTGCCCCTTTACGATATCCATTTTACGAATATGGTCGGATAGGGATTCGCCCAGTTCGCCAATGCGTTCATTCAGACCATACTTTTGGGTCTTGTACCCATTGATAATCTTTTTCTCATCTAAGATGAAATCTTCCTGTGGCAGCATGCCCAGATTCGCTGAGCGATACGCCATATTTTTTAGTTCTTTGTTAGAAAATACCATGTTGAAAAAGTTATGAGTTTATTGCGTACTGCGTTAAGCGCTACGAATGTAGCATGAGGTACAACGCTGTTTCTAAGGAGATGTCTTGGTTGTTAGAAGCAACCATAGTGACTACTTCGGCATTTTCAGTTTGATGAATTTCTGAAAACAGTGCGTTCATTTTGGTTTCGTCGTATGCGATGATGGGTTTGCCCCAAATCGACTGGTCTTTTTTGAAGAGATTTTGTCCTAATTTCATTTCAATGTGTTTATGCGGTTTAAGAACTCGTATTGTGCTGTTTGATTTCAGCGAAAAATCGAGATTTTGTTCGCAGATGAAGTCTTTTTAGAGCTTCATAGCAGCGCTACGGAGCGAGAAAAAGACAAATTATGCGGGCAAAAGATGATTTTGCAGCAAATTGGAACAGCTCAATAGGAGTTCTAATAAGTTAATCGGGCGGAAAGAAATTTGGGGACATTTTATTTTAAAACGAGCCAAGTACTCCTTTTTAAAAATATCAAAAACTATCTTATGAAGGAATCAAAAAAGATTTGCCATTTAAAAATGAAATCGAATTGTTATGAAAATTTTCCAAAAGAAGGTGCCATTAACTAATAAGCTTTGAGAAGGAGAACCGCTTTCATATAACCTCCTTAGGAACTTGAGGGTCATAAGTTGACTTAATGCAAAATTTATTTCTTCATAATAAGTCACAAGTTTTACAAACTTCTGGTTTAAAAATCTAACTTGGGATATGGATTATGGTCATTAATTTCTAGATTCAGTTCTCCAGCGATTAAGTAGAAAAGTAACATCCATGTTTGAGAATTAGAAAAAACGGGGTAGCCAAATTCAGGTTTCAGCTTTGACAACCAAATAACATGCTCATTCATAAAAGCATCTATCTCCTCCCGCTTTGTGAAAGAGAATAACTCATTGCTCTCTACATCTATTTTCTTCCAATGAAGAAGAATTGCCAAAGCTGTTTTAAATGCAAACCTGGCATTTATTTTTCTCTGAACAATTATATCCTGGTGGATAATCGGTTGCACATGAACTATGGCTAGTTCGGTAGCCGAACAAATCTTATAGACATTAATTCTATGACCTCCTTTTTCCTGAGAAAAATGGATTTTTACTTCTTTTTCAATAAAAAACCAGTACCAATCGTTAATTTTCTTAGCAGCATCTTTTTTAGTCGAAAAATTGTTGTCTAATCCCTCCGTAAAAGATTCCAATGCAGTAATAATGTCCTGCAGTCTTTTATTTTGCTTCTCACTTTGGCTAAACAGTTTTGTCAAGAGATTAGATTGAGTTTACGCGATCAAAGAATGACTTATCGATTGGGTCTTCATTTTCAGAAGATTTGTCAGAATTACTTGTATGTATATCTCTATACCCCAGTTCATCACTATAAGAAGATGTCTTTAGTTGTTTGAAAACAACTATCATAAAAACAATAAAGATTAATAGTCCAATTATCACATAATTATTAAACAAAAATTCCGACATCATTTTAGGTATTAGGATTGTATTATACTTTAATATAGTCTATTCTGGTTCTCAACTTCATAAACAAGGCTCGAGAAAATATGGCAAACAAGAATGTTAATCCAAGAAAAAACCTTTGAATATTCCAAAGTTCAATATATGGCTTTTGATTGTTATTAACCTGCAGATTTATAAGAAAAAAGATTCCAAGGATAATAAGTAGGCATGATATTCCAGTAATTAAAGCACGGTTATCTATAAGTTTCCAAAGGTGTCTGTCAAAAAAGGCTTCGAGCATAATATTTGCCAAAATCACAATGCAAAAAAATAAGATATAACCTTTACATACAACCATTACCGCCGTTTTTTCCAAAAACAGGTTTTGGTCTTTTAAAACCGCATGTAAAATAACATCACTAAAAGCGAAAGGAACTAAACATAGATACATGCCTGATGCCTTAATCACCCTTTTCAAAGCCTGCAAAAATGATTCCAGGTTTGAGCTCATAATAAAATTATTGAGATTTTTAATAATAAACGGGGCAAATATAGAAAAATTCTATTTTTTTTATAAACATTCTCGATTTTTCCTACGTAAGCATTGTTTTGCAATATTTTGTTGAGAATGTTTCATTTTTAAAAACACTTTGTGAAATCTATAAATTTTGACCTTCAACCCGATTTGTCAAATTAAAACAAGACTTGCCTGAATCAGATTAATCATATTCGACGGTTCGAAAAGTAAATTTTGATACTATAAAAAGTGCATTTTGTAAAGAGTTTCCTAAAAAAAAGTATCTTTTTTTAAACTTTAGATTTTGTTCCCAATTGGGTCGTAAACACCAATCAAAATCTGTTCAATAGTAAGTGCCTTTCTTTCTTTCGTAAGTTTGCCAGAGGAGTCTTCAACCAACTCTTCAATCATATCTAAATCAAGTAAAGCCGTTTTAATTTGGTTTTCTTGTTCGCTTAATAGTTGAAACAATGAACTATTACGAGATGCCCTTTTTTGAAATTCTCTTCTAAGTCTTTCTGAAAATGTTCCCCATTTCCCTTTAGTTGTTTGACCGATATATAAAATCTCATTATTACTAAAATGTATATATACTCCTGATAAATTAGCAAACTTGCCTAACTGGTTCTTTGACCATTTTTCGCCATGCTCAGAAACGCTTATCGGTATTGCATTAACTAATAGATCGGATTTCTTTGGAATACTAATCTGTAGCTTCATTTAATCCTTTATTTGACCGTTTAGAATTGACTAGAGCTTTGCATAGGAGACATTGTTGTGTTTTGACCTCTGCTATATTCGCCGCAATAGTCTTCAAATGGTTTATGGGCTTTGCTCTTCTAATTAATTCATATTTGACCGCCCACACCCTTAAACTTGTCAACAAACAAAGAAATCTTTTGGAAAACACTTTGCTTTTTTGTTAAATACTGTGGGTTTAAAGGACTCATTTTAGGTAAGAGTGCGTTGAGTTCTGTTCCGTTTTCGCTTGCATATTCCCTTTTTAGTGATGTTTTAATGTATCGTTTTGCCTCTTCTTCGTTTAGGTTCTCACTTACAATTAATTCAGAAGCCTCTGATTTCTGTTTTTCTTGTGCATACGCAAAGAAAGAATCTATAATACTCGATTTGTCTTTTATAATTTCAAGGTCTGTTTCATTGATAAATTCAACGACCAAGCCTTCCTTCGCTCTGTTTCCTATACTCGAACGAATAACACGACGAATTTCATCTACTAATGTAGCTTTGTCTTCTGTTCTTTTATTATGCTCAAATATCAATTCGAGAATATAATCTAAATTAATTTCTTGCGATTTAAGTAGGTCTACTTCAAAAACAACATCGTCCCAATCAATTTCTGATTCTTCTGATTCTTTACCTTGTTTTTCACGGCGTAACCAATCTCTTATATCATTATAAGTGGAGCGATAGTCTTGTACTGCGCGTTCAGATGGCAATTCCATCTCTTGCATGGCTGATATATCCTCATCTGTTACGAAGTGAGTTTCTTTAAACGCTTTAATGGATTCAGGGTCGTTTATATCAATTGATTGAAGTGCTTTTAGATTGGTAAATTCATCGTAGTTCTGAAGTATGTTTTCTACACGTAAGTATTCCCCAAAGAGTTTGGCAAACTCTTTTTTATCTTTCTCTTTGACTATTTCTTCAGGGTTAGGGAACTTTTCATTTAATTCTTTGACTACATCAATATACCCACGACGAGCTTCACCAGTTGCTATATCAGTAAAGCCTTCCATGTACTCTTTATAGCTTTTCTCGAGGACTACATTTTTAGTGTTACTATCTCCAAAAAGAGTAATTGCATCAATGGTGGCTTTTTCTAAATCTCTAAATGTAACAATGTTTCCAAAGGTCTTGGTAGCATTATAAATACGGTTGGTCCGCGAAAAGGCTTGCATTAAACCATGATAACGCAAATTTTTATCTACAAATAGTGTGTTTAAAGTAGGTGCATCAAAACCTGTAAGGAACATACCAACAACAATGAGAAGATCAATCTCCTTATTCTTTACTCTTTTAGCTAGGTCACGATAGTAATTCTGAAACTCTTTACTATCAACTCCGTAACTGGTTTTAAACATAGCATTATAGTCATTGATGGCAGCCGTTAAAAACTCTTTTGCACTGGTGTCCATTGCAGAGGGTTCAAAGGTTTCATCAGGTATCTCACCTATTGCACTTTGCTCTTCATTCGCTGCAAAGGAGAAAATAGTGGCTATTTTCAGAGGCTTTTCAATTCCTTTTTGTAGATTACTTATGGCTTCATAATAACATTTGGCAGCATCAATGTTACTAACTGCAAACATTGCATTAAACCCTTTTTCTCTACCATATGTTCTGTGGGTTTTCTGCCTAAAGTTCTGCAATATGTAATGAGAAATTTCTTTGATACGTGTTGGATGTAGTAAAGCTCTTTTGTTTTCTGCAGCACTTAATTTCTTTTCATCTAGTTCTGTTTCAAGACTTTTAAACCTTGGCCGAACATCATTGTAGTCTACTTTAAATTTAAGTACTTTCTCATCCCTGATAGCATCAGTAATAACATAGGAGTGTAATTCTCGACCAAATACACTTGCAGTAGTTTCTGAACCTAAAGCATTTTCAGGAAAGATTGGAGTTCCTGTAAAACCAAATTGATAGTACTTTTTAAATTTCTTTTTAAGATTTTTTTGAGCCTCCCCGAATTGAGAGCGGTGCGCTTCATCAAAGATGAAAACAACTTGCTTTTGAAAGATGGACAAATCACGCTCACCTTTCATGAGGTTGTTGAGTTTTTGAATTGTCGTTACTATAATTTTATTATCATCTTTCTCAATATTTCTTTTTAACCCTGCTGTACTTTCTGATCCATTGACACTATCAGGAGAAAATCGTTGATATTCTTTCATAGTTTGAAAATCAAGATCTTTACGATCTACCACAAAGAATACCTTGTCAATATAATCAAGTTCTGTTGCTAAACGTGCTGCTTTAAAACTGGTTAGCGTCTTCCCTGAGCCTGTGGTGTGCCATATAAAACCACCACTTTCGGGTCTTGACCATTTTTTAGCTTGATGCGAACTTTTTACTTTCCATAAGAGCCTTTCTGTTGCTGCAATTTGATAGGGCCTCATTACAAGAAGTGTGTCATTTACATCAAAAACTGAATAGTTAAGCAGTACATTTAAAAGGGTGCGTTTCTCAAAAAATGTAGTTGTAAAATCCTTTATGTCCTTGATCGGGGTGTTGTCTAGCTTTGCCCAGTTTATAGTAAAGTCAAAGCTATTTTTATTTCGTTCGACTGTATTGGCAAAATAACGACTATCGGTACCGTTGGAAATAACAAAAAGCTGTAGGTATTTAAAGAGCGAGTTAGAACTATTAAAACTTTCTTTAGTGTAGCGATGCACTTGATTAAAAGCTTCACGTATAGCAACGCCTCGCTTTTTTAGTTCTATTTGTACCAAAGGCAATCCATTCACTAAGATGGTCACATCATAACGATTTGCCTGAGTCCCTTTTTGCTCAAACTGAGATATGACCTGAACTTTATTGCGTGCGATTTTCTTTTTATCTACTAGATAGATGTTTTGTATATGGCCATCGTCAAACACAAAATCGTAGATAAAATTATCATGTATTTTTCTTGTTTTATCTATGAGGTTGTCACTTGGCTTATCTAAATATTCTTCCACAAAGCGAAACCACTCACTATCAGCAAACTCCATATCATTTAGCAGCTGTAGCTGCACTCTCACATTAGCAAGCATTGCTTCAGGCTTCGCAAGACTAGGGAGGTTTTCATAACCTTGATTTACTAAATCTTGGATAAGCTCTGTCTCTAAGGCCGCCTCTGTTTGATAAGCTGCAGGTGCCTCATTAAGTTCTGAATACTTGGTATAATTATCTAAAACAATAAAGTTATTTGATTCTGCTATGGTTTTATAATGCGTCATAAGATTATCTCTTCTGTATCTACATTAAATTGATATGTTGACGATATTTCTTTTACTAGCCTTTTAAACATTAATTTATCCCCTGTAGATATTATATTAGTCTCTTCTCCAGAATGTTTAGAATGGCTAGAAACATTAAGTATACGCTTTACATAAGGTTCTTTATCTCCTAATTCAGTTTTTGATATTAAGTTCCCCCAATGTTTATGCCCTAAGAAAGTTGCTGTTTTTTCTAGGATATTCCGGAGTAGATTAAAATGATATTTTTCAATATTGTTTGAAACTGCAACATCCTTTAAGATAGATAAGAGGTGCATATGATATGAAAAAGGAGAATCATTTTGATTGTTTGTTAGTAAAAGTGTTCCATCATCGAATTTTTCTAATAGATATTTCTCAAACTTGGGTTTGTAGTTATACCGTAAGTCTTTATTGTTAAGTTCGTTATATATAACATTATAAAACAATGGATTGTGAGTTGTTATTATAAATTTGATTTCAGATTGATTTGATTTAATTAGAGTTGCAATATTTACAGCTAATTCTATTAGGTGTGTGTCATCCAAAGAACTCACCGGGTCATCAATAAAGACATATTCTAAGTCATTGAACAAATTGGTTGGACGTTCATCAATTTCTATAGTATTTCGGATATCAATAACCTGCTCAAGCAAACTATAAAACACACACCAAATAAAGTTACTTTCTTCTCCTTTAGAAATTTTAATATTCTCTAAACTGTCATCACCACCACTTAAAATTGAAAATGTAACCTCAGAAAAATCATCACTGATTAAAGGTGTGATAGAACTACTCGAATAATACTGAAAATTAGATACTATGTTTCTGTCTTGCCCTTGGTCTTTCAAAAACTCCATTGCCAAATCAGTGAAATTATTTGGGCGAATAGTTAATTTTCTATTCATGTCTAAATCCAAATCGTTATCCCAATAAAACAGGTCTTCCGTAAAGGCATTGTAGTATAACACTTTTATGCCTGAGTCATTTTCCAAATCAAGGTTTTTAGGATCTACCAATAGCCTAAACTTTCTTGACAAACGTGTTTTTCCTGTGCCATTAAAAGCATAAATTAACTGTACATTCTTAAGACTATCTTTTAAGGTTTGAGCTATTTCTGTCAATGTCTGTCCCATATTATTCTTCTAAATTGCCTTTAGGAAATGTTAGCAAAACATCACGGTAGTATTCATACTGCTTTCTTCTTAGCTCAATTTCTTTAGGTAAAGCTGTACTTATAGAGGAAGTTAAAGTATCAAATTTATCAAGGATTGAAACTATTCGTTCCTGTTCCTCTGCAGGAGGTATAGGGATTACTGCTTTACCCAAACCTTTTGCATTTATAGCAGAGATTTTACCTGAACGAATGTGGCTTCTAATTTGATCGTGAAACTGTCTAGTCCGAGTGAAATAGGCTACATATTTAGGGTTCAAAGAACTTTTGTATGAAAAACAAGCATCATGAATAACAACACCTTCATTACCTAACCATGCTGTTCCTTTTCCAATATCTTCAATTGTTTCTCCTGCTGCGACTAGGACGACATCTCCTTTTTCAGCAACTCTTAGGTTTTTCTTTTCAACTAGCTCCGCACTAACAAAAGATATTGTTTCATCTGTCCAAGTATCATAATGGGTATACATTTCACCATAATGAATACAGGGTACACCTTCGGAAATCATATCGGTTTTTACAAATCGCTTACCTCTAATAAATTCACCAATACTCTTATCTCCCATATATACATGCCGCACTTCTTTATTTTCAAAGTTGAACAATTCCTCACGATAATAACTATACTGCTTTTTACGAGCATTAAGCTCTGTTGTAAGCTTCGTTGTCAGCTCTTTTGTCAGCTCTGAAAAGTTATCTAGAATACTTACAATTTCTTTTTGGGCTGGTAAAGCGGGGATGGGAATTTTTATTTGATTTAGAATGGCCTGAGTTAAACTTGGTCTTCCCGAACCAGTGTCTAATTTCATTAAATCCAAAGACTTTATAAAGTAGTAGAAAAACTTTGGAAAAATTTGATCTGTATCAATTTCAGTATAATAAATTGTATCAACATTCCAAAATGGTGTTTCAACAAAGAAAATGTTTGTGATTGAACCTTTACGAGGAATTAATACTGTTTTTTGATTATAGGCAAAAGTATCTACATATCCCATAATACCACCAGAGCCATAAACAGGAATATCTCCTGCTTTTAATCCTTTCCAATCTTTTCCATTCTTTATGTTGACAACGTCCCCTAAATTCTTCCAATCTACGGTCAACCCCTCGAGTAATTTATTCATATAACTTATACCTCAATTTCCATTACTAATACTTCAATATCAGCACGAAGCTGATCTATCTTCTTTACAGTATTTGAAACCTCTTTATTCAATACGACTATATCAATTTTCTCACTGGTGTCATTTGGCTCAACATAGGAACTTACGGAGAGATTATAATCGTTCTCCGCAATTTTGTTATTGTCTACTGATTTTGATACATGTTCCACAGCTTCTTTGCTATCAAACAACTCCATGACCTCCTCAACATGGGTATCTGTTAGCATATTGTTATTGGTCACTTTTTTAAAGAAATCTTCACCACTTGCATCTATAAACTGCGTTTTAGTATCGCTTTTATGTTTTGAGAGTACTAGTATATTAACTGCTATAGTTGTTCCATAGAATAGATTTGGAGCTAAGGAAATAATGGTTTCTACAAAGTTGTTATCTACCAAATACTTTCTAATCTTCTGTTCAGCACCACCACGATAAAAGAGACCAGGAAAACAAACTAATGCAGCTCGCCCTTTACTAGAAAGGTAACTTAATGCATGAAGCACAAAGGCAAAGTCTGCTTTTGATTTGGGAGCAAGCACACCTGCAGGTGCAAAGCGGTCATCATTAATCAAGGTTGGATCAGCATCTCCAATCCATTTTACTGAATAAGGAGGGTTAGAAACAATGGCATCAAAGGGTTTGTCGTCACCCAGTTGAGGGTTTATGAGCGTGTTTCCTAGTACAATATTAAACTTGTCGTAGTTTACATTGTGCAAAAACATATTCATACGCGCAAGGTTGTAGGTGGTATGATTTATCTCTTGGCCAAAGAACCCCTCTTCAATAATATGCTTATCAAAATGGTCTTTAGCCTGTAAGAGAAGCGATCCCGAGCCAACTGCCGGATCATAAATTTTATTAACGCTTGTCTGCCCATGCAGTGCCAATTGAGCAATTAGCTTAGATACATGTGTAGGGGTGAAAAACTCACCTCCAGACTTCCCTGCATTGGCTGCATATTTGTGAATAAGAAATTCATACGCATCTCCAAATAGGTCAATCTTGTTATCTTCAAAATTGCCCATTTTTAACCCTTCAACTCCCTTTAAAATTGCAACAAGGCGACTGTTTTTATTTTCAACAGTATTGCCAAGTCGCGAACTGGTTGTATCAAAATCGGCAAACAAACCTTTTATATCTGGTTCTGATGGATAACCATTTGCAGAGCTTTCAATGGCTGAGAAGATGGCAGCTAAATCTGTATTTAGGTTTTCATTGTTTTTAGCATTTTTGACAATATTTACAAAAAGCTGACTAGGGTAAATAAAGTATCCTTTTGTTTTAATCGCATCTTCTTTTATTTCAGAGGATATTTCATCATCTGGAAAACTAGCGTAATCAACGCTTTCATCCCCCCCTTCAATGTAATTGGTAAAATTCTCACTAATAAATCGGTAGAAAAGTGTTCCTAATACAAAGTGTTTGAAATCCCATCCATCTACGGAGCCACGTAAGTCGTTGGCTATTTTCCAAATTTGATTTTGTAATTCGGCTCTTTGGTTTGTGCTAGTCATTATTATTTAATTATTTCTAAATATTGGTAATGTATTTTTCTATTTCTAATATAACAATTGTGTATGCTTCCCAATGTCAGAGATTTAAACACAACTTATTTATAAAGATGTAAAATACATTTTTATATACATCTGTTGGTAAAAAACATCTGCTTTTTGTAAAGAGTTGGTATTTTGCCAAAAACAAAAAATGGTAGCAGTTACAATCATTTTTTGGGTAGCTTACTAACCTCATGAACCCCAAACAAAAAATAGGTTGGAAAACGGCAGCGGCTTTGGTCATCTCGAGTATGATCGGCACCGGGGTGTTTACCAGTTTGGGCTTTCAGGTTGCCGAACTTCAAAATACCTGGAGTATTGTCTTGATCTGGGGGTTGGGCGGTATATTCGCCCTAATCGGGGCCCTTACCTATGCCGAACTGGGCACCAATTTCGACGAATCGGGCGGCGACTATATTTTTCTTTCCAAATTGATACACCCTTTGGTAGGTTATGTCTATGCCTGGATCTCGCTGACCGTAGGTTTTACGGCTCCCATAGCCATTTCAGTGATGGCGATGAAGAGTTATTTGAGTCCGATCAATCCGTCGCTGTTCAATGATGGGTTCGGGGTCGCGGTCATCTTAATCTTGGCTGCCATACATTCGGTGAGTATCGGTCAAAGCGGAAAATTCCATAATGTTTCCACGGCCATCAAAATCGGGTTTATTTTGATACTGATCATACTCGGGTTTGCGTATGTGACCGTTCAAGAAAACGCCATTGATTGGAGCAGTTCATGGCAAGACGAAATTTGGCTGCCTGGTTTTGCCGTTTCTTTGTTATATGTGACCTATGCCTATACCGGTTGGAACTCCGCGGCCTATATTGTTGATGAAATCAAAGACGTGCGGCGCAACTTGCCCAAGGCCTTGATCATCGGTACCGCCTTCGTCACCATACTCTTCGTGCTCATACAAGTGGTGTTCTTAAAGCATGCCTCGGTAGCGCAACTCTCCGGCAAAGTGGAAGTAGCCTTTATCGCCTTTAAAAACCTATTCGGTGCCGAGGGCGGTAATTGGGTCAGCTATTTTATCGCCATTCAGCTCATCGCGACGGTCAGTGGTTATTTATGGATCGGTTCTCGGGTTACCTTCGCCATGGCCAAAGATCATTCGCTATGGCGCAGCATCGCGGTAAAGAACAAAAACGGCATACCGGTACGGGCCCTTTGGCTACAGGCTGCCATTAGCATTGTATTGACCCTGACAGGTACTTTCGAACAAGTACTGCTCTACGCCAGCTTTGTGCTGCAGCTTATGGGCACCTTGACCGTTGCCTCCGTATTTTGGCTGAAGGGGCGAAAAGGGGCGTATCAAGGTCCGTCTAAACCGGTGCTGCAGATCCTCTTCGTGCTTTTTAGCGTTTGGATATTGGGGTATATGCTTATTGAGCGGCCTCGGGAAAGTGCTATTGGGCTGCTTTTTGTGCTGGCAGGGGTGGGGACGTATTTTATGTCGAAGCGGAAGTTGAACTAAACGCAGGCAATAAATTCCTTATCTTTTGAGGAGTAACTAACAACAAGCATTTTTAATACCAGAATACTATGAAAACAAGACGGAAATTTGTGAAGCAATTGGGCTTAGGAACGCTGGGGGCCGGTGTCATGACATCACTTCCCCAATCACTTTTTGCCCAACCTACCACTAACTTTGCATACGATATTTCATTGGCCCAGTTTTCTTTGGCCTCGGAATTTTTTACGGGAAAACATAATACTTTGGAATTTCCTGCACGAGCAAAAAATGAATTTGGAGTGAATATCGTTGAATATGTGTCCATGTTTTTCGCAGACAAAATGAACGATGCCGCTTTCTTTAAAGAACTAAAACAACGCACAGATGACTTAGGGGTCACCAATCATTTGATTATGGTCGATGATGAAAATATCGCTGACCTCAACAAGGAAAAAAGAGACCATGCCGTAGAAAGTCATTACAAGTTTGTCGATGCCGCCAAAGTCTTAGGTTGCCGTTCCATTAGAGTGAACTTGGGTAGCATTGAGCAAACCGGTACCGCCGAAGCAGTAGCTGATGCCGCTTTGGAAGGGTATCGCAAACTGCTCGAATATGGAGATCAGCACGACATGGATATTATTGTTGAAAATCATGTAGGTCATTCTTGTAATGGTAAATGGCTGGCCAATATCATGAAGGAAGTAAACCATAAAAGAGCTGGCGTACTCCCCGATTTCGGTAATTTCTGTCTCAACCGCACCAAACCAGAGACGATGGACCTCGCCGGCTATATGAACACGAAATGTCTTGAATATTATGATATGTACTTGGGTATTGAAGAGTTGATGCCGTTTGCGAAAGGCGTAAGTGCCAAGACCCACAAATTTGATGCGGACGGCAATGAAACCGAAAAGGATTTCAAACGCATTTTCGAAATCATCAAGAAATCAGGTTTTAAGGGTATCGTCGGTATCGAATATGAAGGCGGTCTGCCGCACCTGAACGGTATGGAAGGCTTTTTGACGAATGAAGAAGGAATAAAAGCCACCAAAGCATTGATTGAAAAATCCTTTTAACACATACGTAGAGTGAAACTAATAGCTGTTCATGCGATACGCCCTATCCGAATTCTAAGCGCACTTGTCGTTTTCATCTTTTTTAGCGCTTGCAATAATGGGCAAAAAACAATTACTGAAAAAAAGGAGACTGCAAATTTTAGTCCCGCTGATTTGGTATATCCACAGTTGGACACCGAAAACTCGCGATGGTTTTTGTTCTCTTCCGCTTGTCGCCCTTTCGGAATGGTCAATTTGAGTCCTGATACACAATTGGGCGGTGCTTGGGGAAGTGGGTATCGGTATAAAACAGACACGATAAAAGGGTTTAGCCATATTCATGCCTGGCAGCTTTCCGGACTTTCGGTCATGCCGGTTTCTATTTCCGAGGAAAATAGAACATCGGTTTTCAAAAATTTTGAATCAAAATTCAGTCATGAAACGGAGAAAATTGCGCCGGGCTATCATTATGTTGAATTGGATAAACATCAAATTACGGCCGAACTCACGAGTACAAAAAGGGTGGGGTTCCATAAATACGCTTTCACAAAAAACGGCACCCCGGCCGTCCTATTTAACTTGAACGGGGTACTGGGGCCTTCTAAAACTAGCAACGGGGTGTTAGAACAAAAAGACGGTCAGACTTTATTTGGATCCTTGACGGCCGAGCCGACACGACGCAGACCAAAACCGGCAAAAGTCTTTTTCGAAATAGCATTGAACACGGAGATTGAAGCTGTGGAAAGAGATTCAGAAACCGGCAACTATTTGGTCGTACTAAAAAATACGAAGGCTCCGGTTTTAATGAAAGCGGCGATCTCCTATACCTCAAATGATAATGCGAAAAACAACTTGGCAGCTGAACTTTCACATTGGGATTTTGACAAAGTGGTTACCGATTCAAAAGCCGAATGGAATGCTTTATTGGGACGAATAAAAGTGGAAGGCGGCAGTGCACGAGACCAGCGTAGATTCTATACCGACTTGTGGCATGCCTTGCAAGGGCGCAGAACAATCAGCGATGTAAATGGGGCATACCCAGATAATACGGGAGACCGTTTTCGAATCGGGCAATTACCGCTCGATGCAGACGGAAGCCCCAAATTCAACCATTACAATTCAGATTCGTTTTGGGGCGCGCAATGGACGATCAATACTTTGTGGGGACTCGTTTATCCCGAAATTATGGAAGAGTTTACCCGTTCACTCCTTCAATATGAAAAAGATGGTGGGTTGGTTCCGAGAGGGCCGTCAGGGGGTAATTATACCTATGTGATGACCGGGGCTTCAAGCACTCCTTTTATAGTAAGTGCCATTCAAAAGGGAATTGTCAAAAATGACTTGGAGTCGATATATCAAGCACTAAAGAAAAACCACGTGACCGGTGGTATTATGGAAAAGGCAGGCTATGAACACCAAACAAACATTGGCGGGGGTTTTCAGTATTATTTGGAAAAAGGATATGTGCCCTACCCTATCCCTGAAGGGAAATTTGGCCTACATCAAGACGGTGCAAGTCTTACGCTGGAGTACGCCTATCAAGATTGGACCTTGGGTCAGCTAGCTAAAAAATTGGGGCACAACGAAGATGAAATTTATTTTTTAAACCGTTCGAAAAACTACGCCCATGTTTTCAATGAAGCAACAGGTTGGATGCAGCCCAAAGATGTTGATGGAAATTGGAAGTCAACCTATGATCCTTACTTGTATGAAAACGGATTCAATGAATCGAACGGAGCGCAGTCGACTTGGTTCGTTTCGCATGACCTTGACGGATTGGCAACCTTGATGGGCGGAAAAGACAAAGCGATTGAAAAGTTGAACACACAATTTGAAACGGCCGAAAATCTAGGTTTTACATCGGGCAATTCACATGAAAAGGAACTGCACCCCGAGTATAGTCGTATTCCCGTAAATTATGGGAATCAACCCTCGATGCAGACAGCTTTTATTTTTAACAAATTGGGTAGGCCTGACTTGACCCAATATTGGTCCCGCAAGGTGGTCGACTCCGTTTTTAGTGGCCTATCGCCCGCAACGGGTTATAACGGAGATGAAGATCAAGGGCTCATGGGAAGTTTGGCGGTGTTGCTAAAAATAGGCTTGTTTCAAATGAATGGCGGTACCGAAGAAAATCCTGTTTATGAAATTGGTAGTCCGATTTTTGATCAAGTGGAAATTGAACTTCATCCTGCATACTACTCGGGCAAATCCTTTCGAATAAAAGCGACAAATAATACGAAGGCGAATTGGGGGATTGAGAAAACACAATTAAATGGAAAACCAATCGAAACATTTACTATTCGACATGATGAATTGGTGAAAGGTGGCGAATTGTTGCTTGAAATGTCTAGTCAAGTATCGGGGGAGAAATAAGGCTTTGATTTAATTTGTCACCCTGAGCTTGTCGAAGGACTTTCGAAAAGGATTTCTGATAGTTGTCTTATTCTCCTTTTTTTCCATGGCTACGACGAAATATAGCTCAGGCGAGTTGGGCCGCTGGCCCAACAAAAACTCTAGACTGACGAAACCATTGTTAAACTTTTCATTTCGCTACTAAATTTGTAGCATTGAAATTATTCTTATACCTTTGCTACAAAAATAGTAGCGTATGGCTTTACCAAAACCCGGACAACCGGTTCGAGGGTCAAAATCAGGGCAACCCATAATGGCCCTATTGGATTTATTGGGCCGAAGTTGGGCCATGGGCATCGTTTGGCATTTGAACAATGGGCCCAGCACCTTTAGAAAATTACAGGAGTATTGCGAATCTATTTCTCCGACAACCCTCAACACAAGACTGAAGGAACTAAAAGAAGCCTTTTTAATTGAAAAGACCGATTACGGGTACGCCCTCACCCCCGTTGGCAAAGAATTATATGATCTAATCGAACTGCTCGGTGTATGGGCGAGAAAATCGTGGGCCAAAAACTTTAATACAAAATGACGATGAGAACGATACAAAAACCCATTGTTGGCGAATACCCGGAGTATTCCAAAATATATATGGACTTATTGGAAGATGATGGTAAAGTGCTCGACGTTCTATGGGCCAATTTTCGCAAAATAAAAGAGCTGGTCTATAGTCTACCGGAAGAAAAACTGTACTTCAGATATGCCGAGGAAAAATGGACGATCAAGGAAATTTTGGTTCACCTCATCGATGACGAGCGAATCTTCGCTTATCGGGCTTTGCGCTATGCCAGAAATGATAGCACGCCCCTTCACGGGTTCAATCAAGATGATTACGCAAAGTACTCCGGGGCCAACGAGCGGACACTGGACAGCATCTTCGACGAATATGAAACCGTAAGAAAAGCGACCATTTCATTGTTTCAATATTTACCGGAAGAAAGTTTTATGCGCAAGGGCAGCGGAGTCGAAGCCGACGGCAGCATTGTCAACGAACGTACTGTTCGCGGACTTGCCTATCACTTGGCCGGTCATGAATTACGTCATTTCAATATCATCAAGGAAAAATATTTGAATCAACCGCTCTCTAAAACCCCTTAGGTCTTCTTTCAATTTTTGATCGGCTGAATGGAAAAAGAATATTCATACCGTTTTGGTTGAATCATATATTCATCATGTACTGGAGCGCCCCATGAATTGTCGCCACCGACACCCATTTGTCGGTAGTCGATATTCCATTGTACGGCGTTTCCGAGTTTGATATCGGCACCGTGTTTTTTGGTTACAGGCACCAAGCCTGATGCAGATGCTGCACCATCTGTAGCAGAATCAAAATCAAGTTCTGGCATGGCGAAGGGCCAAACGCTTGTATTTAATAATTGACCCTGAGATTGGGCTTTCAAAGAAATTTGCCCGTTGGAAAGTATCATCCATCGTACATCGGTTTTATTGCCGGTTTCTTGAGGGCGCGAATATCTATGGAACTGTTCTTCAACTTTCCCGGAATAAAGCCCAGTTTTGAGTCCTGTTTTTCGGTCCCAATAACTTTCTTCAGGGCCTTTGCCATACCATTCAACAGTTGTGAAGTTTTTGGGTAACGTCAAATACATACCCAACCTAGGAATATTCGGCAAGGCTGCCTGTTTGGGTTGAAAATTAAATTTGATTTGCAGTGTTCCGTTCGGTTCAAATGTATAATCAACGAGTACTTCAGCTTCTTTATTCGGAGTGCTGTACCGGACTTTAAAAGCTACGACGCTTTGTGATTTCTTAGGAGGGGCAACTAATTCTGCACTATAATTATAGGTTGCATCCTGCCAAATCTTGGCCCATTTGTCCATTCCGTTTCCTAAATCATTGTCGGTCGGTGGGCGCCAAAAATTAGGGCGAATGGGTTGGTTGGTGATTTCTGTTCCATCAAAAGTCCATGACAGCACTTCGCCCGATTCCGAGCCGATTTTAAGGTTGGTTTTGTCGTTCTTGATTTCAAAGTCCGCCGCTGAAGTGTTGATTTCTAAAGGACTTCCTTCGGATGTAGCCATAGTTTGATGAACCCCCTTATTCAAAACAAATTGATCCCAAGCGACTTCATTACCTTCGGGAATCAATGGGGTTGCATTTTTCTGAAGCAAACTTACTTCTAAAATATATTCATCTTCGGGAACAAAAACATCGGGGATTTCTGCAAGTTTTATCTTTTGAATTTTCCCTGGTAAAACATTAAGTGCAATATTCGTTTTTTCGAACACCTCAACTCCGTTGTTTAAAATTCGAATTCTCATCTCCTTATCTGAGAAATCGGCAAAGAAATTCTTGTTTTCAATCTCGATAATACCATTTCCTTTATAATAAAACTGTGCAGGTTCATAAACTTTCTTGACTTCGGAAAGATGCGGATGCGCATTGCGATAGGGATCAACAAGGCCATTGTTCAAGAAATTTCCATCCGTGGGCAAGTCGGGATGAAAATCGTGTCCGTACGCTAAATACGGTTTCCCATTTTCATCTTTATACTCCAAACTTTGGTCTACCCAATCCCAAATAAAACCGCCTTGCAGGTTGGGGTACTTTTCGATGATATCCCAATAATCCTGTAGATTCCCGACCGAATTTCCCATCGCATGTGCGTATTCGATGATAATCGAAGGTTTGTCGGAATCCGATTTTCCGTGTTCGATCAAGTAATCGAATTTAGGATACATCGGGCAATACAAATCGGTGTAATCTTCTTTTCCGGCGGGTTCATATTGCACGACTCGATTATCATCTTTTTCCTTTAGCCATTTATAAGTAGTTCGAAAAATCTCGCCTTCTCCGGCTTCATTGCCCAGCGACCAAGAATAGATTGACGGATGATTCCGATCACGATAATACATGCGTTGTGTGCGTTCCATATGGGCGGGCAACCAACTCATTTCATTGCCGATCTGGGTTTTCTCATCGATTGCTAAGGGGTGGCTTTCTATGTTGGCCTCGTCAACGACATAAAGTCCGTAGGTGTCGCAGAGATCCAGCCAATACGGGTCGTTCGGATAATGCGAACTTCGCACCGCATTGATATTATTTTGCTTCATCAATTTGATGTCTTTTTCCATGGAAGCCCTTGAAACGACATGCCCTGTAAAGGGGTCGGTTTCATGCCGATCAACACCTTTGATGTAGATTGCTTTTCCATTGAACAGCACCTGGCTGTTTTTGATTTCCACGCGCCTAAATCCGGTTTGGCGGTTTATATATTCGCTGTTGGCATCATTGGCTGAATCTTCCAAAGTGATTTTAAGGTCATACAAATTCGGAACCTCCGCTGACCACGATTTTACTTTTTCGATGATTTTGTCCGTATGGAATTCAACTGTGCTATTCTCTGGAATTTCTAGTGTTTCAGAGATTTGATAAACGGAAGTTCCACCCTCCATCAATTCGAGGGATACTTTTCTTGAGGCTTTTTCGGAAGTAGTATTGGTTATTGAAACCGTTCCTTTAAAAATGCCTTTTGAATAGGTGTCGTCTAAATTCGCATCGGCAAAATAGTCCGAGACATAGACTTTGGGTCGCGTGTAGAGATACACATCACGTTCGATGCCACTCATGCGCAACATGTCTTGACTTTCAAGATAACTGGCATCGCTCCAACGGAATAGTTGAAGGGCAATCAGGTTTTTTCCTTCGGATACAAAAGAAGAAATATTGAAGTCCGCCGGAGTTTTACTCCCCTGGGAATAACCTACATAGTTGCCATTTACATAAACATACATGGCCGATTTGGCACCTTCAAAATGGAGAATAACATCTTCGGATAAAAATTCGTCAGTAAGATTTACTTCTTTGCGATAGGTGCCAACCGGATTATAGTCCGCTGGCGCATCGGGCCATTTCGTGTCAAAAGGATAGCGCTCGTCTAAATAAATCGGGAAATCATATCCTTCTACTTCCCAATTCGCAGGAACGGGAATTGTTTTCCAATCAGCATCATCGAAATCTGTATTTTGAAACGTTGTTGGTCTCTTTTTTGGGTCTTTTACAAAGTTGAATTTCCAATCTCCATTAAGATTTAAATATCTGCGGGAGTTTTCTTTGTTTTCTATTTTAGGGGATTCCAAAGCAAAAAAAGTTGCTCGAGGTGGCAACTTATTTTCTTCAAATATTTCGTGATTAAAGTGATTGATTTGCTCGGCCACAACTTTTAGCGGTTCTTGTTTGCAACTGGTTATCGCACACAAAAAGAATACAAGAAAAATATAATTTGATTTCATTATGGCCTTTTAAAACTCGTTGTTCTTAAGCCAATTTACAAATAATGACACCCATTGGTCGATTTCGATGCCAATTTTGAATTTTTGTTACATAAATGATATTGAAACACTAACTTTAAGCCTTGCCAACCTAATAAATACTCGTCATGAAACTCGTACGCACTGCCCGGAACTTATCACTATCAATTGCAACTCTTGTATTGGCTTCACTATTCTTACATTGTAAAAGCGAAACCAAAAAAGAAGAAGTAAAAGTTGCAGTCAATGAGACCCTCTTAATAGCTCCCGAAGGATTTTCCGTAGCAGAAATCGGCAAAGACTTAGGTGCGGTTCGACATTTGACAGTCACTAAGAACGGGGATGTCTATGCGAATCGATCCGTACTAAAGGACAGTACAAGCATTATTATGCTCAGAGATACCAACAAAGACGGCGCCATTGACGAACAAAGGGAATTCGGCGAAGTGCCCGGAACAGGTATTCTAGCCAAAGACAACTACCTCTATGCCTCTTCAAATTCCGGAGTGCACCGCTATGCATTGAACGATAACCATGAGATTATAGATGCCGATAATCCTGAAAAAATAGTGGACGGACTTATCGATATGGGCCGTGACAATGCAAAACCATTTGCCATCGATGGCAATGACAATCTGTACGTGACCATAGGTTCTTGGAACGACGCCTGCAGAGATCAAGAAACCGAAAAAGGGATGATCCCCTGTACGCTTTTGGATTCCGCAGGAGGAATTTGGAAATTCAACGCCAATAAACCGAATCAAACCTATGCCGACGGGACCCGCTACGCCACCGGACTTAAAAATGCAGTCGGTATCACATGGAACACAAAAACCAATTCTTTGTTCGCGACCGATCACGGCCGAGGCGGGTTGAGCAATTTTTATCCTGAGCTTTTCACTCCACAACAAAATGACGAATTGCCCTCGGAAACATTCTATGAATTGAAAGAGAACGATGATGCGGGTTGGCCCTCAACCTATTATGACCATCAAAAGGGTAAAAGAGTACTCGCCCCTGAATACGGTGGTGATGGTGAAAAAACAAGTGATGAAAAATTCGTGGATCCCATTGTAGGTTTCCCGGCGCACTTAGGTCCGAACGATGTGCTGTTCTATACGGGTGACATGTTCCCTGAACGCTATAAGAACGGAGCGTTCATTGCTTTTCACAATCAATCGAAAGAAATTGAAAAGGGCTTTTTTGTCGCTTTTGTTCCATTTAAAAATGGAAAACCAGATGGCGATTGGGAAATTTTCTTGGATAATTTCGCGGGAATTGATTTGGCAAACCCAACCGAAAGAGATGAACTAAAACATCGACCATGCGGTTTGGCACAAGGGCCCGATGGCGCACTCTATGTCTGTGATGATTTTGGGGGAAGCATTTTTAAGATAACCTCTTAAAGTGATAAAAAAGCTATTCCTCTTTTACAAAGTCTTTTCGTAATCGAACAGGAGTGTTGGGCACTCTGTTAATCAACTTCTTTTTGCCCTTTTTCTTGATGAGTTCAAAAGCGTCATACAGTGTTCCAATAGGTGTATAGGCTCCATATTTAATAGAATTCTTCGAAACCGTTATGATTTGGAATAGCTGGGTATATTCCCCTCTGCGTACCATCCATTCTTGGTCTTTTGACTCGTACATTTTAGGTCCGCTTACGGAGACCGCATAAATAGTGCCCGCGTCTTTGACTACGGTCAGTCCTTCTCCTCGATTTTCCGTAAAGCCCCGGGCATACGTATGGTCGTGGCCCTGCAGCACCAAGTCGACTTTGTACTTGTCGATCAGGGGTTTCAATGCTTCTCGAAGTTCTTTGTTGTCCCTTCCTTTGGCCGTGGAAAAAATCGGATAATGCAAGGTCAAGGCCGTCCATTTTTTGGTGTTTTTGCTCAAAACGGAATCAAGCCATTTGACCTGGGTGGCACGTGCTTCCAAACTCTCGTCGAAACCTTCCGCATCAATGGAAATCAGTTTCATGTTCTGATAATCGATGGCATAACATGTTTCTTTTAAAACATCTAGCGGTCCGTTTTCAGGCAGTGTGAACTGCGGCCTCCACAAAGAGGACAGTGTCCCGTTTCGATATTCATGATTGCCCGGTGTCATCATACTGGGAATCGTCGCATGTATAAAACTTCCGGCATGAAACCATTCGCCCCATTCCAAATTGGCATCCCTATCATTGATCAAATCCCCGGCATGCAACATGAAATCCACATTGGGGAATTGTCGATATGAATTTCGAATAACACGAGACCATAATGATTTTACACTATTTTGGGCATCACCAAAATAGATAAAACTGAATGGTGCGTCGGGATTATCATGCGCGGTCGTCGTCTGGTACCATTCACTCCAATAACCCTCTTCTTCAGAGCCATTTCCAACGCGATAGACATAGGTCGTATTGGGCTGAAGATTTAAAATTACTGCGGAATGAAAAGTAGCTTTGACCAAAGGTTCCCTACTATTTTGGTTTTCGAACTTCTGCGAAGCAGCCTTTACTTTACGTACATCACGTAATAGAAATTCAGGACCATCGGTCGCCAAAGCAACTTCAACAAGACCAGAATCGATTTGTTGGTCCGTTCGCCAATTGACCGCAAAACTATGGGCGGGATCTACGGTAAGATTGGCGATAACACGATCGGGTGTCTTTGACGGAAAAATCAATTTATGGGAAACGATCGAATCATGCTCGACATAATGAGTATGGGAATGGCCATGTTCGGCAGGCAATTGACCGTATGCCATTTCTTGGTTTGCCATAAAACCAAGGTGTAACAAAATAATGCTCAGGGCACCTGAAAAAAATTGCTTTCCCATTTCCATATGATTTGATAACCCCTAAAATAGTTTTATATAGGATATTAATCCAAATTTCTTAGGAGATGTTCTTGTTAAGAATTAAGTATACGACATAATCAAAAATAAAAAAGAGAAGCTTCGCAGCTTCTCTTTGTGGTCCCACCTGGGCTCGAACCAGGGACCACCTGTCCCGATAGCTATCGGGAGAGTCAGGTGTTTTTTGTTTCATTAAAAACCTTTTCCCTCATCTCAGGATAGCAATTCAGGTTTTTGATATATTTCCTACTCTTCATGGATTTGATTTTCCGTTCTAAACGAATCGCATGAGGATAATCCTCACATTCGAACCCCACAAACAACTGCCAGTCATTAGTTTGTGAAGTGAACGTTTTAGGGCCGTACTTTCCAGTGTTGTGACTCTCAATGCGGGACTCAAGATTCTTATGGCAGACGCCAACATAGAATTTATCCAATGATGCACTGTGAAGAATATAAGTATAAGGCATGAGCAAAAATAAAAAAGAGAAGCTTCGCAGCTTCTCTTCGTGGTCCCACCTGGGCTCGAACCAGGGACCACCTGATTATGAGTCAGGTGCTCTAACCAACTGAGCTATAGGACCGAATAAGGGGGCAAATTTAAAGCTTCTTACGAAGTGTGCCAAACATAAATTCAATTTTCGATTTCCTGGCACAACTCAACCAAAACACCATTGGCCGTTTTAGGGTGTATAAAGGCCACCAACTTGTTATCGGCACCTTTTTTCGGAACGTCATTCAACAGAACAAACCCGTTGTCTTTCAATCGTGACATCTCGGCCTCTATATCATCCACGGCGAATGCAATATGATGTACCCCTTCCCCTTTTTTGGCGATAAATTTTGCAATAGGGCCATCTTCATCGGTAGATTCCAATAGTTCGATTTTATTTGGTCCGGACTTGAAAAATGATGTTTTTACACCTTCGGATAAAACTTCTTCCATCTTGTAGTGTGATATGCCCAACAATTTTTCGAAGAGTAGGTTCGACGTATCCAAGTTTTTTACTGCGATTCCGATATGTTCGATTTTATCCACTATCTCTATTTAAACCACTAAAATACACAATATTGTGCGTATTTTTGCCCCATGGAAACACAGCGTCAAAAAAAGATTGCGGGGGTCATACAAAGGGATATCGTTGATATTTTACAGCGTGCTGCAATTGGAGGAGGTCTTCGCAATACGTTGATTTCGGTGACCAAGGTATCAGTAACAACCGACCTATCGATCGCCAAGATATATCTTAGTATTTTCCCCAATACCGATGCCAAGGAACTTATGGAAGGCATTGCATCGAACCAGCCCTTGATCAAACATGAACTCGCCCAGCGAACAAGACATCAACTGCGCAGGGTACCCGAATTATTATTTTTTCTCGATGATTCCTTGGACTATATAGAGGGGATAGAAAAATCTTTAAAAGGGGAAGAAAACCCTATAGAGAATCGTGACCTCTTGCCCAAAAGAAAAAAATCGTAATCGGCATAATTTGAATTTTCCCTTATACATCGCCAAGCGATATGTTCGTTCGAAAAGTAGCCAGAATGCGGTGAATATCATCAATTTCATCACCTTTCTCGTAATCGTTATAGGGTCTGCAGCCCTTTTTATAGTCTTATCAGGATTTGCCGGACTAAAAACCTTCAGTCTCTCTTTCAGCAATGCGTTCGACCCCGATTTGAAAGCGCTTCCTGCCACTGGAAAGTTCTTTTCGATTTCACCGGAACAGGAAAAGGCTTTGGAAAATGTAGACGGGGTCGCTGCCTACTCCAAGGAAATCGTTGAAAGGGTCTATCTCTCCCATAAAAAATTAGGGCATATCGCCGAAATCAAAGGGGTTGACGAAAATTATACCAAAGCCACCGGAATCGACAGTACCATCGCCATCGGAACTTGGTCGATCGATCAAAATCAAGGGGTCGCTGGTTGGGGGTTGGTCGATATTCTAAATTTGACACCCAACCAAGTCCGGAATCCGTTGGAAGTGATTGCGTTCAAACCTGGAAAAGGTTCTATTTCGCAGGCAAATACTGCCAGTTTGTACAATTCCACACCTTTGATTATCAGCGGTGTCTATTCCGTTGAGGAAGACTTGGACCAAAAATATGTCTTTGCCAATCTACCCTTGGTGCAGGCCATGCTCGAAAAGGACGGTACCCAGATTTCAGGTATTAATCTCAAGCTGCTAGAAGGGGCCGATGTTGCCCAAATAAAGCAGCGTATAGAAACGCTTTTTGACAACAAAGTGGAGCTTCGAGATCGACAAGAGTTGAACAGTTCGTTGCACCGTATGTTGAATACGGAGAACTTGGCCACCTATCTAATCTTTACCTTGGTCTTGATCATTGCCCTTTTTAATGTGGTGGGCGCCATTATCATGATGATTTTGGACAAACAACAGAACTCTAAAACGTTGTACAGTCTTGGCACTACAATAAAGGATATTAGACGCATTTATTTTGTGCAAGGAATACTGGTCACCAGTTTGGGCGGCCTTATCGGAGTAATAATCGGCTCTCTTTTAATAGGCTCTCAATTGGCCTTCGGATGGCTTAAAATCACCCCTTCACTTGCCTATCCAGTGGCTTATCAATTCATCAACGTACTGATCGTGATGGCCACCATTGTAGTATTGGGAATTATCGCCTCAAAAATTGCGAGCAGTAGGGTTACCAAGAAATTATTGGCCTAACCCACAAATTCGTAATCCCCAAATTTCTCGAGTACCTCATCAAAAGCCGCAAAAACGTCTTCAGAATCATCACTGGTGACCATTTTCATGCGGTATTCCTTGAAGTTCGGTATGCCTTTAAAGTAATTGGTGTAGTGGCGACGTGTTTCAAAGACGCCCAATTTTTCACCCTTCCAATCGATGGCCATTTGCAAATGTCTCCGTGCTGCATCGACCCGCTCTTCCATGGTCGGTGGCGCTAAATGGGTGCCTGTTTTAAAATAGTGTTTTACCCCCTTAAAAAACCAAGGATAACCGATACTGGCACGTCCGATCATCGCACCGTCTAGACCATATTCATCACGCATTCTTTCGGCGGCCTCGGGCGTATCTACATCTCCGTTACCGAATACGGGAATATGCATACGTTGATTGTTCTTTACTTCGGCTATAGGTTTCCAGTTGGCGTTGCCCTTATACATTTGTGCGCGCGTACGACCATGAATGGCAATGGCCTTGCAGCCCACATCTTGCAATCTTTCGGCAACCTCGACTATTTTGATGGAATCGTCGTCCCAGCCCAATCGGGTCTTAACGGTAATCGGCAGCTTGGTTCGTTCTACCATGGCTTTTGTCAGGGAGACCATAAGATCAATATCTTTTAAAATTCCGGCCCCCGCGCCTTTGCTGACTACCTTCTTTACAGGGCAGCCAAAATTAATATCGATGATATCGGGATTTGATTTCTCCACGATATCTACGGACTGCAACATGGAATCAAGATTGGCCCCAAAAATCTGAATGCCCACAGGACGTTCCTTTTCATAAATATCAAGTTTCATGACACTCTTTGCGGCATCTCGGATCAAACCTTCGGAAGAAATGAATTCGGTATACACGACATCGGCACCCTGTTCTTTGCACAAGGCACGAAAGGGCGGATCGCTGACATCTTCCATAGGCGCAAGAAGCAACGGAAATTCTGGTAGTTGTATGTCGCCAATTTTGGGCATTTTCTTTTTACGCTTTTTTGGGATGCAAATTTAGGGAAAATACTTGGCCTAAGTCATTGCGAGGAGCCAAATGCAAATTTGGAGCTTTTGCTAAAAGGTCTGTGGCGACGTGGCAATCTGTTCACGCCTAGTGCCAAGTTCAACAGATTGCTTCGTCACGACATAATATTCCAAAACTTCGACCTTCTGCCCGCTCCTCGCAATGACGTGTTCCTAAAACGTGATGTTCGCCTCGACTTTCTTCCCGTCCCTATCTACAACTACTTTGGTCGAATTTCCTTCGTCAAAAGTGGAGAGCGCCCGCATATAACTCATCATATCGGTCACCAGGCTATCGCCCAATTGAATGACCACATCACCTTTCTGTAGTCCAGCTTTCTGGGCGGGTTTGTCTTCACTGACCCCGTCGATTCGCATTCCCTTACCGTCGTAAAGGTAATCGGGCACAACTCCTAAGGCCACCTTGAAACGAGGTACTTCTTCACTTTCGTTCTTGGTCTTTTTAAAGGTCAATTTGGAGGCGTCATCCAATTCAGCGATGATATCCAAAATGTAACTCGTTATCATTTCCATGCCCTCATAATTCAACTTCTCCGAATCGTCGGTGGGCTTGTGGTAGTCTTCGTGCTGCCCGGTAAAAAAATGCAGCACGGGAATATCCTGTAAATAAAAAGAGGTATGATCCGATGGCCCGACACCTGATTCTTGAAGTACCAATTTGAACCCGAGATTTGTTGCATTCAGCACTTGTGGCCAAATAGGCGCAGTTCCCGTTCCGCTAATGGATAGTGTCTTGTCTTCGCGAAGCCTCCCGACCATATCCATATTGATCATATAATTGGCCTTGGAAAGGTCGATAGTCGGGTTTTTTGCAAAGTAGTTGCTGCCCAACAATCCCATTTCTTCACCTGAAAAGGCCATAAACAAATAATTGTTGCCTTTGTACGCACGCTTCGCAAGACTGTCGGCCAGTTGCAACATCACGGCAACACCACTGGCGTTATCATCGGCACCGTTATGAACGGCCACCCCATCGCGATACAATGACCCTTCGCCGCCCATGCCCAAATGATCATAGTGCGCCCCGATTATTACGGTTTTGTTAGCTTTATTATCAAGATATCCTATAACATTTGTACCCGTAATCGTGCTATCGCCAGCAGTATATTTTACCTCTTGGTGCGGGTCATTTTTAGGTTTAAAACTGAACGTTTGAAAATATGAGTCGGTGTTACCCTTAGGTTGCAGCCCGACAACCTGCATTCTGTTTTGAAGGTATTCAGCGGCCATGAGTTCTTGTGCCGTTCCCGTTTCACGGCCCAATAGACTGTCATTGGCTAAAAAAGTGACATCCTCCTCAATGGAAAAGGATTTTGGCACTTCTGTTTTACATGATAGAACTGGTAGTAAAAACAAAAATATGAGGCTTCTTTTAATCATTTTTCAATGTATTTTCGCGTAAAATTAAGCATCCCATGAAGAAAATCTTAATTCTTGCTGCAATAATAGCATTTACCGGTTGTAAGACGGAAACTAAAAAAGTGGAAGAAACCAAAGAAGAAGCAACTTCCCTAATGGCAGGAATCGACACACTGATTTACGAAGGAGAAAAGCATTTCAAAAGCATAAGGCAAGTTACGTTCGGCGGCGATAATGCGGAAGCCTATTGGAGTTGGGACGACAAGCAAATGATCTTTCAATCGAATTACAAAGATTGGGGATTGAACTGTGATCAGATGTTCTTAATGAACATCGAAGAAAATTTCAAGGATAAAAAACCACCCTTGGTCAGCACAGGAATGGGGCGTACGACCTGTGCCTATTTTCTGCCGGATAACAAACATTTCGTATATGGGTCCACGCACTTGGCGGATAAGGAATGCCCCGAAGTGCCTTTGCGAAAAAACGGAAACTACGTTTGGCCCGTTTACGATTCCTTCGACATTTTTGTATCCGATTTGGAAGGAAACATCACGGCACAATTGACCCATGAAAAAGGATATGATGCAGAGGCCACGGTTTCGCCCAAAGGCGATAAAATTGTTTTCACTTCGGATAGAAGTGGCGATCTAGAGTTGTATACCATGAATCTGGACGGCTCTGACGTAAAACAGGTTACCGATGAGCTCGGTTATGATGGAGGCGCTTTTTTCTCGCCCGACGGAACCAAATTGATATTCCGGGCTTCGCGTCCAAAAACCCCGGAGGAAATCAAAAAGTATAAAGACTTGCTCGCCGAGGGACTTGTTGAGCCCACCGAAATGGAACTATTCATTTGCAATGTAGATGGAAGTGATTTGAAACAACTGACCTTTTTAGGCAATGCGAACTGGAGTCCGTTTTTTCATCCTTCGGGAGAAAAAATTCTCTTTTCAAGTAATTTTGAGGCCGAAAAAGGCTTTCCGTTCAATCTTTACCTCATCGATTTGGATGGTAAGAATCTCGAAAGGGTCACTCATGGTGAGACTTTCGATGCCTTCCCGGTTTTTTCAAATGATGGCAAATACTTGGCGTTTTCGAGCAACCGGAACAATGGCGGTACCCGCGACACCAATCTATTCATTGCTGAGTGGCAGGATTAATTATTAAATCCTATTCCGTTCATCGACGCGTTTCGACTTTTGATTGTCCCTGATTTTGGTATTTCCGAATTTATAGCGGAAGCCCAAAGTGAACAGTCGATTTTCTGGGCGAGATGAAGAGGAATTGTTCTGATCTAGAAAACTCCGAGACTCGAAAAGATTGGCTTGATTCAAAATATCCGCTATACCCATTGAGATACTTGCCTTTTTGTTCCATAATGTCTTTCGAAGCGAGAGATCTAGTTTGTTCCACGATTTACGAACGGCATTGCCATCTACGATCGGTGAATAATAGATAAAATCTACGTCTACCGCCAGACTCTTGTCCCTCAACAGGGAAAACGAATTATTAGCACGGGCGAACCATGTCCAACGTCCGTTCTCGATCAATTGCCCTGAATCAAAATCGGAGAATTGGTCTTCGCGATAATACCCAGCAAAAAAGATATAGGTATACCAAAAGTTTGTAATATCCTTATTGACCCAAATATCGATTCCGTAGGAAATATCCTGAATCAGGTTTCTGTTTAGAAAGCGTAAAAGGTTGGATTCATTATCTTGAAAAACCAATTCTTGATTCTGGTTTTTTTGATTTTTATAGAAGAATTCAACAGTGTACGTTCGATCATACGTGTACCCCGCGGCAATATAGTTTCGTGTTGCCGGCAATAGATTCGGATTGCCTTCTATTACCGAATTATTGCTTTGGAAAATCTGAAACGGATTAATCCTATTATATCTCGGCCGTTCAATTCTACGATAGTAGTAAAGGTTGTACCGATGTTTTTTGTTGGGTGTGTAGTCCAAAGAAAAAGACGGAAAAAGTTCTAAATAGTTGTTTTCCGTAGGTTCAGAGGCAATGTCAAGATCTCCCAAAGTCTCGGTGTATTCGGCTCGAAGGCCTGTTTTGAACCTCCATTTGTCCCATTTGGAATCCATGCTCACATAGGCGGCATAAATACTTTCATCGTATTTGAAAACTCCTGCTTCGGTAGGGTCGATTCCCGGTTGTGTACGGTCGAATCCTTGTTGTGTTATACTACTTTCCGAATCGATGCCTGCATAACGTAGTCCGGTTTCAAAACGGGAAGAATTTCCTAAAGGAGTGATATAGTCCAATTGTACATTATAAAGATCTATTTGTTGCATGGATCGGGTGGTAAAGTCGTTTTCGCCAGTAACCGTTCCGTTGCCATCGAAAAAATCAGTTTCCAAATCTTGGCCTCGATCAGAATCATAATACGTGTAGTGTGCATTGGCCGACAGTTCAGCTCCTTCTTTCTTCAATTTGTGGGTCCAGTCCAAGTAAAATGAACTATTGACCAAATCTTGATCCGAATCGTTGGTAGTCACAAAACTGGTCGGCAATGTTCCGTTACCGTCTTCGATTATGGTTTCGGTATTGTAAAAACGATTCATATCAGGATTGAACATATTAATAGTCGATAGGCCCAGATGGTTTCTTTCGTCGATTTCATAGTCAAAGAAAGCACTCAGATTATGTCTTTTTTGACGTCTGGTATATTCTTGTTCGGCGGTCCAGATACTTGATGAATTTGCATCATCCACAAAAGTGGTCGCGTCGGTATATCGCGTTAAGTCCTTACTTCTATTGAATGTATAATTCACCGAAAAATCAGCTTTTTTACCTTTGAAATAATGATCGGTGCCGACCGAATGTTTAGCGAAAACACCTTGTTCGTAACGATTGAAAATGGCTCCGTTATATCCAGAAATCAAATTTCGGTTCATTTTTATATTGATGAGCATACCGCCTTCAGCACTGTATTTTGCAGGTGGATTGGTAATTACCTCAACGGACTCCACATTGCTTGCCGAAGTACCTGACAGCAAATTGATGATATCTTCCTGTGGCAAGTTTACCATTCGATCATTGATCATGACCCCGATATTCTTGCTGCCTTTGATAGAGAGTTCGTTGCCGATAACAACGACGCTCGGAGTTCTCTTTAGCACATTCCAGATATCATTATCGGCCAACGATGTATTCGCGATACTAAAGACCAGCCGATCGACTTTTCGTTCCAATTTTGGCTTTTGGGAGATTACGACAACTTCATCCAAAGCCTGCGCTTCTTCATTGTAAAACACGTCACCTAAGTCTTCATCGGCGGAGATAGCCAAAGGAGTCAATGGCGACCGGTTGCCCAAATAGCTTATTGTCAGAAAATAGTTTCCTTGCGCTACCGAAGTGATTTCAAATTTCCCCATTTCATCGGAAGACGTACCCTTCAGCACAGTGGAATCTTTGCTTTTTAAAAGCAACACATTGGCGTAAGGCAAAGGGGTGTTTTCAGAATTTTTTACGACTCCGGTAATTTGGTATTCCTGAGAAAAAAGGCTGGGGGCTGCAAACAGGGCAAAAAGTGACAGAAAAACGCTATTCTTCACAATACGGTTAGGTTAAGTTTCAAATTTAACCAATTTTTCACGTAAAATCCTACAAAAATAATTCGTGATCGTTAAAAATTCGTGTTTCTAAGATTCAGCTTCGAATAGAATAAATTTTACCCTTGGGCCATTTTCATAGACCACTTCGAGCGTTGGGTTTTTGTCGATTACCCGAATGTTCTGATGCCTGGCCTGACCGAAATAGTCAATCCAGATGAAATTTTTGGTGAATATATTTCGGTTGATGACCATCGCGATAATCGTAAAATCAAAATGATAATCTTCGGAAAGTTCCAATCGATGATCCGTGCATAGCACAAGATGAATGCCTTTGTAAAGAGTTCCCCATTTCTGGACTCTTGACAAGAACACGTTCAGTGTTGGGTCGGGTTTTAACATAGGGGACATGTAATACCATTTAAAATTCCATTAAATTTCACAAGACAAGAAATCGAATCCGTTACGATTACGGTAATCGTAACTAATTCAACGGTTCAAAGCGTTGCCCCTATGCTTTTAGATATTCTCATCTTTACAGGAATCCTATTTTCATTTTTGACCGCATTTCTTATATGGTTTCGGTTTACGCCAACGACGTTCACCACACGTTTAATGGCTAGTTATCTATTTCTCAACGCGCTCTGTACAAGTTTTTATCTTCTGATCGTTTATGGTATTATCAATTACTTTCCTTTTTTGTATAAAATACCTGCACCTATTAGTTTTCTAATTCCACCTATCTCCTACATCTATGTACGGGCCGTGTTGTACAATCAACACCGCTTTAAAAAGAAGGATGTAATTCATTTGATTCCATTTATATTTTTCACTATAAACTATTTGCCCTTTTATATGATGGACATGGCTGAAAAAAGTCAGTTGGTTCTAAGGGTTGCACAAGATTTCGAACTCACTTATACAATACAAAATGGATTACTTCCCGAATGGGTCAATATTGTGGCTCGGTCTTCTTTGGCGTTTTTATATATAGGCCTACAATGGAAATTGATTTATTCATTCTTCAAAAAACATCGAAACGCCAATTCGAAACAATTTAACGCAGTAAAAAAATGGGTCTATGACCTAAGCTTAATGCAAACCTTTTATCTTTTTGCTCTTCTTGTAGTATATGTGGCCAATGCATTTCTCGTTGTCTATGCCACGCCCATTGATGATTTTATCCGTGTTACTGCAGGATTTATGGTCGGGGTCACACTTTTGTGCATTTCAGGCTATCTCTTATGGAACCCTAAACTATTAATGGGGATGCCTAACTTGGCTATACGTGACCTAGAAGGATCAAAACCCCCAAAGGTGAGTTCTTCGGATTTTGATTTTGAAACATTGCACAACTATTTGGAAGAGCACCGCCTTTTTCTGGATGCGGACCTTAAAATTCATTCACTTTCGGAAACGGTCGGTATATCTGCAAGAAAAATTTCATATTTCATCGGGGAATCTGAATATAACAACTTCAATGATTACATCAACCACCTACGAATCGACCACGCCACTTCTAAGATAAAGAACGATTATTTGGCCCATTATTCCGTAGAGGCATTATCGGAAGTTTCAGGATTTAATTCAAAAAATGCCTTCTATCGCGCTTTCAAAAAAGTACATGGGCTTACACCGGGGAAGTACCACGAGAACAAAAAGTAACACCTTCCGATTAAAAAATAGGTTTATATGATGCTTCCCTTATCTATGCACGGTTCGCATCAAAATAATGTATCTTTGCAGGCTTAAAAGCTGTTTTCTCTGCTATGAAAAACATTCGAAATTTCTGTATCATTGCCCATATCGATCATGGCAAGAGCACCTTGGCCGATCGTTTGCTCGATTTTACCGGTTCGGTCACCGAACGTGAGAAGAAAGAGCAGTTGTTAGACAGTATGGACCTCGAACGCGAGCGTGGTATCACCATAAAGAGTCATGCCATTCAAATGGACTATACTTATCAGGGTGAGCAATATGTACTGAACCTTATCGACACACCTGGGCACGTAGATTTCTCGTATGAGGTCTCGCGGTCCATTGCGGCATGTGAAGGCGCTTTGCTTGTTGTTGATGCCGCACAGAGTATTCAGGCCCAGACCATTTCGAATTTATATTTAGCCCTGGAAAATGATCTTGAAATCATTCCTGTTTTGAATAAAGTCGATTTGCCGAGCGCGAGTCCTGAAGAAGTTACCGATGACATTGTCGATCTTTTAGGATGCAAACCTGAAGAAGTTATTCCGGCAAGTGCAAAGACGGGTATCGGAATAGGAGAAATTCTGACCGCCATTATTGAACGCATACCAGCACCGAAAGGTAATCTTGATGAATCCTTGCAGGCCTTGGTATTCGATTCGGTCTACAATCCTTTCCGTGGTGTGGAAACCTATTTTAGGGTCATCAACGGAGAAATAAAAAAGGGGCAGAAAATAAAGTTCGTCGCCACCGACAAAAGCTATTTCGCCGATGAAGTCGGCACCTTGAAACTCGTACAGCATCCAAAGCAAAGTATCAAGGCAGGCGATGTGGGCTATCTGATTACCGGAATAAAGGATGCCCGCGAAGTCAAAGTGGGAGATACCATTACAGATTCCGCCAATCCAACGAAGAACCCGATTGAAGGCTTTGAAGATGTAAAACCGATGGTATTTGCCGGAATCTATCCGGTAGATACGGAAGATTTCGAAGAGCTTCGTTCTTCCATGGAAAAATTACAACTGAACGATGCTTCGCTAGTTTTTACACCTGAAAGTAGTGCGGCCTTAGGATTTGGTTTTCGTTGTGGTTTCTTGGGAATGCTGCACATGGAAATCATTCAAGAACGTTTGGAACGTGAATTTGACATGACCGTCATCACTACGGTGCCCAACGTAAGCTACCATGCGTATACGCGAAAAGACCCCGAGACACCGTTCATAGTGAACAACCCTTCAGATCTGCCCGATCCCTCAACCGTTGACCGGGTCGAAGAGCCCTTTATAAAGGCCACTATTATTACAAAATCAGATTTTGTAGGCAATGTTATGTCTCTTTGTATCGACAAACGAGGCTTGATAACGAACCAGACTTATTTGACGACCGACCGAGTCGAGCTGACCTTCGATATGCCCTTGGCCGAAATCGTGTTCGATTTTTATGACCGTCTAAAAACGGTGTCAAAGGGTTATGCGTCGTTCGATTATACCCCGATTGGAATGCGCGTTTCTAAACTCGTGCGTGTGGATATTCTCTTAAACTCGCAACCTGTGGATGCACTTTCCGCATTGATACACTTTGACAATGCCGTGAATATCGGTAAGAAGATGTGCGAGAAACTAAAGGAACTTATACCCAGACAACAATTCGATATTCCGATACAGGCGGCCATAGGCGCCAAGATTATTTCTCGGGAAACGATTAAAGCCTTACGAAAAGATGTTACGGCCAAGTGTTATGGAGGCGATATTTCTCGAAAACGAAAGCTTTTGGAGAAACAGAAGAAAGGTAAAAAACGCATGCGCCAGGTCGGCAATGTTGAGATTCCGCAGCAAGCCTTTATGGCCGTACTGAAATTGAACGACTAAGATTCCACCTTGAAGACCATACACTTCATGTTTAACAATTCTTACAACATATTTTTCAACTTTTCTTACATTTAACAATTGCACATACAATTTTTGAGGAGCATTCTTGTTTTAAATAGATAGTATTTAGTTCCCAAATCAATGACAACCTATATTGCCCAATTTGTAGCTAGGCATCGCCTGATTCAAATCGAACAGAATTCCATTTTTACATGGAGACAAGAAGGCGGAGAAATCGATGAATCACTTCTGGTGGAAAAAATCAAAAGGGAGTCTTCCCTCTTTTTCTATCAACTTGTTGCCGGAAAGAATTATGAAATATCATGGGAAGATATTTCTATTACCGTTTGGAAAACCCAACCTTTTATAGGATAGTAATCTCAATACCTTCTATTTTATATCTATATTCATCCTTAAAATCAAGAGGATGAAATCTTTTCTAATCGGACTTGTTCTATATGTAATTCCCATTGTGGTTTTGGGTCAAAATAAGGTGCCCAATGTTCAACAATGGATGGTTTACGAGATTACGTTGAAGACCGAGAACACCTATGAGAATCCGTATACCGAAATCGACGTATGGGCCTTGTTCACTAACGAAAAAGGAGATAGTCTAAAAAGACCTGCCTTTTGGGACGGGGGTGACATATGGAAAATCCGTTTTACACCAATAGATACCGACGGCCAATGGCAATGGGAAACCTATTCGTCAAACGAAAAGGACGCCGGACTTCACAAAAAAACCGGACATTTTAATTCAACCACGTATGCTGGATCGAACCGGCTGCTCAAAAACGGCTTGTTAGAAATGTCTCCCAAAGCTAGAAATGTAGTGCACCATTCAGGAAAATCGTTTCTCATGGTCGCCGATACCCCATGGGCAATACCGTTTCGGGCGACAAAAGGGCAGGTGGCCGTCTATGCCAAAGACCGGCAAGAAAAAGGCTTCAGTACCGCTTTAATGATGACCTTACAGCCTGATATGAAGGCGGAAGGCCCCAATGAACGAAATGCCGAGCAAGGTTTTAAGCGCGCCTTTGACGACTTATCAAGTGGCCATCTCAACCATATGAACGTCGATTATTTTCAGTATTACGATGCACTGGTTGAAATACTACTCGACCATGAAATCGTTCCGGTTTTTCAACCCGTTTTTCATGGCTATGGATGGAAGGGCCTTGAAGTACTCGGAAGAACAATAGAACCCGAAGAATATGTACGTTATTGCAAATATCTCTTGGCGAGATATGGTGCTCAACCGGCATTTTGGCTCTTGGGAGGCGACCATAATGGAAAAGATCCCGGTATTCTCGAAAGCGGGATGATGCTCGAAGCATGGGATGCATATGCCCAGCCCACCGGTATTCATTACAACCCATGCGACGCTTATTTAGCGTCATGGGCCAATGGTGATCGTCAACATTGCTTTCATGAGAACAAGACGTATCAAGATGAAGAATGGCTTGATTTTCAATGGGCACAAACCGGCCATGATAGTGAGCATCTCTACCATAAGGTAGAGCGCATGTATGACAACCTGCCTACAAAGGCCGTAGCAAATGGCGAGCCTACCTATGAAGGAATGAACGACGGTAAAAACGGGCTCGGTTGGTGGCAGGGTGAAGAAGCTTGGATGCAATTGATGCACGGTGGAACGATGGGGGTGGTATACGGGGCGGCCACTTTGTGGCAATGGAAAATCAGCACGACCGAAGAAGGTTGGCCAAGCTGGACCGATCAACCGACTTCTTGGTTTGAAGCCATGCAGATGGATGGCTCAAAATATGTCGGTCTGGTCGGAAAAATATTGAACGGATTGGATATTGCCGACATAGAAAAACGTTGGGATTTGGCCAACGGAAAACCACTTTTGATAAAAAAAGGCCAACTCTATATTTCCTATTTGAAAGTAGGCGGAGAAATAACCATTCAAAACCTGCCCGACAATTTGAACTATAGCTGGATAGATCCGAAAACGGGAATACCAAAGCAGATAGGTAAGGTTACTGGCGATACATTCATCGCTCCGGATGAAAATCCGTGGGTACTTTTACTGAATTGATAATTTGTTAATCTTCGTCTACTTCATAGTCATTTTCCGTATTATCGACATCGAACATTTTGCCTAGACAAACCAATCGGTATCCTTCTGTGATACCGTTGAAGCCTGTACTGAATGAGGAAATAATCTTTAAATCGCCATCGGGTGATTTCAAAAAAATCGGGATGATATCCTCATCTGCCTTGGTAATCTCAATCAGCCCTTCATAGTGTTCTTTATCTTTTAATTTAATCTCGTGCAAAGCGGGATATTTTCGAACCGCCTCCATTAATTTGATGAAGTCATCGGTATGCGAGAACAGACCTTCCTTCGGATTATTTTTAGGATCGTTCATTTCGTCGGTATTGACCAGCCGGAAAGATCCGTTTTCCCCGAACTGTTTTCCGAATTTGTCAACTGCATATTGATTGATATCCGAATTTCCCGTAAGTGCCATTAAATAACCAATATCGTTCAGCTCGATATTGTCGGCAAGCGAATCTGAATAAATATTGGCGGCAAAAGCTTCAAGTCCTAATTTTTTTGCTTTGTTCACATTGGCCTGGTTGTTATCAATCAATACGACGTGGCGATTGTTCTTATGCAAATATTCGGCGATAAGACGAGATACTTTTGATGCCCCTATGATTAAAATACCTTCGGATTTTCTTAAAAATACTCCAACGATTTTCGCAAAGAAACGCGCCGTGGTGGCATTGAGCAATACCGACCCCAGTACTATCATGAACACCAAAGGTGTTATATATTCTGCGCCGGGTTCGCCCCTAGAAACCAACTTTGAACCAAAAAGAGAAGCAATACCCGCTGCAACTATACCCCTCGGTCCAACCCAACCAATGAACAACTTTTCATTTAGTTTAAGATTAGAACCGGCCGCACTTAAAAATACTCCCAAAGGCCTTATCAGAAAAACAATGGTTGCGAAAAGAATTGCCGTTTTCCAGTTCATGATCAACTCAAGGTCCGAAATATTGATGTTTGCAGCGAGCAGTATAAATAAGATGGATATCAAAAGCACGCTAAGAGACTCCTTAAAATAGAGCAGCTCTTTCAAATTGGGCAAATCGGTGTTGCCCATGACCATACCCATGACGACAACGGCAAGTAGGCCGGACTCATGTGCGAATATATCAGATTCTACAAAAACCAATAGCACAACCGACAACGACACTACATTTAATAAATAATGGGGTATGAAATTCTTTTTTATGGCAAAGGCTAGTCCATGCGCGAAAGTGAAACCAAACGTAAATCCGAACAGTAATATTTTTCCGAATTCGATTAGCGCTGTCAGCGTATAGCCCTGCCCCTCACCTACGCTGATGAATTCGAATACCAATACCGCTGCCAAGGCGCCGATGGGGTCGATGAGTATCCCTTCCCATTTCAATACCGTTGAAATATCTTTTTTCAAGGGGATATTTCTCAAAATAGGTGTTATCACGGTCGGGCCGGTAACGATAATCAAAGCTGAAAATAGAAATGAAATCTGCCAGCTCAGGCCAAAAATAAAATGTGCTGCGATACCGCCACCGAAAAAAGTAACCAAACTACCTAAAGTAATAAGTTTGGTAATGACCGGGCCTACGTTACGGATCTCAGAACGTTTTAAAGTAAGGCCGCCTTCAAAAAGAATAATACTGATGGCCAACGAGACGAAATAATATAGACCTTCTCCCGGAAAAAGCCCCTTTGTACCATTCCAAATGGGTTCTATCAATTTTGCCCCATCCTGAGTGTATAATGTGGAGATAGGGCCGACCAATAATCCAATCAAAATCAAAGGTAGGATTGCAGGAAGCTTTAAACGCCAGGCCACCCATTGTGCGATGATTCCTAAAATGATGATTCCAGCAAGTTCTACCATGTGCTTTCCTAATTTGTCTTGCAAGGTAAAAACTACAGATCAAAAAACACATTTTTATTTCAACGATTGGGAGTCTTTAGGGCAACTTTCCTTTCATTATTATTATGTTATCTTGACCCCTCAATCTTTCCCATGGAAAAACCGCCGATTCCTTTTAAGACCATTTTATTTGGCTTTGCTTTCTCCCCTTCCTTACGGGTGAACGTTTTGGAGGCAACACGTATCGCACATTTTTTTGGTGCCAAGTTGATCTTACTGCATGTAGGAAGTAAAACGGATGAAAAATTGTCTAAAATCAATACCGTACTTAAAGAGGTGGAATATAAAGACCCTGCTGTAGAAGTTCGATGGCAAAATGGCAATCCGTTCGAGGTAATTAAGCACGCTTGCCGCACCATGGATATAGATCTATTGATTCTAGGCGCGATGCAGCATGAAAATATGTTCCAGTTCTACGTGGGTTCGATTGCGCGTAAATTGACAAGAAAAGTATGTTGTTCGGTGCTCTTGCTCATAAGGCCATCGGCAGAGCGAGTGCCTTGCAAGCATGTGGTCGTAAATGGGCTTGATGCCCCTGAAACGCCAAAAGCCATAACCAATGCTTTTTTTGTGGCAAACGCCCTAGGTGCACAACAATTGACCATTGTCGAGGAAATTTTACAAAAAGAACTCCATGTGACCGTAGAGGACGACCGCTCGCTCAAACGGGCGAACATTATGAAAGAACGCTTAAAACATCGTGAAGAATCACGCGTGAGAAAACTGATTTCAGGACTGCCGGAACCCTTGGTTAAGAACATCGCCGTAAAAACCCAGAGTATTTTTGGTAAAAGAGGGTACTCCATTGGGCATTACGCCGAGGTAGTGCGTGCTGATCTTTTGGTCATGAACGCCCCGAGCAAAACGGGTATCTTAGATCGTATTTTTCCTCATGACATTGAGTATATTCTATCAGACCTGCCTACCGATACCTTGATAATCCGTAACTAAAACGTTTGTTCGCAAAAACCGACCATACCAAGAGTTTCATAGATACCCTGCCCAAAAACATTTTTTCGGGTTTCGTAGTATCATTGATTGCATTGCCGCTAGGCCTTGGTTTGGCACTAGCTAGTGAGGCTCCTCCTATTTCAGGTGTAATAGCATCGGTGGTTGGGGGTATAGTAATATCTATTTTAGGAGGTTCGAATGTTACGATTACCGGTCCGGGTAATGGTATGGTCATCGTTCTCTTGGGAGCCATTACCACCTTGGGCAATGGAGATATGTACCAAGGGTATCTCTTTACATTGGCGGCCGTTGTAGTTTCCGGTATTTTGATATTGCTTTTAGGTTTTTTGAAAATGGGCCGGTTGGCCGATTTCTTTCCTGCCTCGGCAATAGAGGGTATGCTAGCGGCCATCGGTTTGGGCATCTTGGCCAAACAATTCCATATTATGATCGGGCACAACAACGAGCATGGCAGTATCATATCACTACTTGCTCAAATACCAAAAGGTATTTTAAATTTATATGAAGACTATCATCCGGATCAGTTCATTGCGGCTTTCATTGGCTTAGGGGCTTTGTTGATCATGATTTTTTATCCGAAAATACGGAATAAGTATTTTCAACTGATTCCGGCCCCGATGTGGATTTTGTTACTCTCCGTTGGACTTAGTTATGCCTTTGTTTTGACAAACACCCCCTATCCAATGGATTCGAAATTTCTGGTAAACATTCCAGATAAAGTATTATCCAATCTTGCTTTTCCCGATTTTTCCATAGCAATGCAGAGCGAGTTCATAGTGGCCGTTTTTGCCATTACCTTGATCGCTAGTATTGAATCGTTGCTCAGCATTAAGGCGATTGACAAATTGGATCCCCAAACTAGAAGATCCAATGTCAATAAAGATTTAAAAGCATTGGGCGTGGCAACCTCATTAAGTGGGCTTTTGGGCGGTCTAAATGTCGTCACGGTAATTGCAAGAAGTTCGGTCAACGTGAACAATGGTGCGACCAATCGATCTTCCAACTTTTTCCATGCCGCTTTTCTATTGGCCTTCGTGCTTCTTTTTCAAGAACAATTACGTCGTATACCGCTAGCGGCATTGGCGGCAATATTGGTATATACCGGTTACAAATTGGCCACTCCCGATAAGTTTCGAAAAGTGGCCCAAATTGGTAGAGAGCAAATTGTCATCTTCCTGGCGACTTTGATTACCACCTTGTTCACAAACCTCATTACAGGTATCAGCGCCGGAATTCTGGTAACTTTTTTGATTCATATTCTGCTCAATAAAAGTTTTTCTCTATTTCTGGCCAATGTGGCGAAACCCAATGTGCTGTTGTTCAAAGAACGTGATGGAGGTACCTTTTATGTGAGTGTTAAATACTTCTGTAGCTTTTTGAACTTCTATCGATTGAAGAACAAATTGGATATGGTGCCTGAAAATGAAAATGTTGTGCTCGACTTCTCTCAATGTAGTTTCGTTGACGATACAGTAATGGAAGGGCTTGACAACTATACGGAAACCTTCGCCAAAAAAGGTGGAAGCATTGAAATCATTGGGCTTGATAAACACGATACCGATTCAGAACACCCTTTTGCCATTCGAAAAATACTGCCTTTTGCAAAATTAAACCCTATCGAGCGTTTTTTTACTAAAAGGCAGAACATGTTGGAGAACATGGCCACGGAGTTCAAATGGTCGTATGAGCCTAAAAAGAATACCAAAACCGGGTTTTTGCGCAATTTTATATTTTTTCGCACACGGCAAATTCCATATCTCTACAACACGCTTTCGGGGCCCAAGAAAAAATTCCGGGTCTTAGATGTCGACTTTACCGAAGGTGCCTTTATCGCCCGTGAAGAAGTAAAGGCAACGATAATGCATATTAAACTGGACAACCCAATCCCCATCTTCGTTTTGGACAAAGAAGGATTACTGGATTTTATCTATGGTTTGGCCGGTTTTAAAGATATCGATATTGACAACCATCCTGATTTTAATAAGCGTTTTTTTCTAAGCGGAGAAGATAGATTCGCAATTCAGCATCTATTCTCTGACGAACTGATCCTATTCTTTGAGAGTAATCCATACTATCATGTGGAATCAAATGGGGAATCATTATTGGTGCTCAAAAAAGAGCGGGTTTTGAGTGTAAAGGAAATCAAGGCCATGATTTATTTTGGGCAGCAACTAAACAATATGGTTCAAAAAGAAATTGAGCCTGCTTTCCCTCATAAGGGATAACAAGAAAGGGCGATTCCTTATCATATATCCTTCCCACTTTTATAAATTTGCGGATTAATTATCATAATCCATGAAATTATATCCCATAGAAACTGGAAACTTCAAATTGGACGGTGGTGCCATGTTCGGCGTCGTACCAAAAACCATCTGGCAAAAGACCAATCCTGCAGATGCCAATAACCTCATCGACATCGGGGCGCGAAGCTTGCTTATTGAAGATGGTGCACGTTTGGTCCTTATCGATACAGGGCTCGGCAACAAGCAATCTGACAAGTTCTTCGGATATTACCATCGATGGGGCGACCATACGTTGGATGGTTCTTTGAAGAAAATAGGGTTTGATCGTGACGATATTACCGATGTTTTTATGACCCACCTCCATTTTGATCACTGTGGTGGAAGCATTCAATGGAACAAAGACAGAACTGGTTACGAGCCGGCATTTAAAAACGCTCTTTTTTGGACAAATGAAAATCATTGGGAGTGGGCCACCAAACCGAATGCCCGCGAAAAGGCTTCATTCTTAAAAGAAAATCTTTTGCCGATGCAAGAAAGTGGGCAACTCCGTTTTATAGAAAGAGGTGCTACGGCATATCAAGAAGAATCGGAATTGGGTTTTGGCATTCTATTTGTTGATGGGCATACCGAAAAACAAATGATTCCGCATATCAAATACAAAAACAAAACCTTAGTATATACCGCCGACCTTATTCCAACGGTCGGACATATTCCTTTGCCCTACGTCATCGGGTACGATACGCGCCCGTTACTGACATTATCTGAAAAAGAAGTATTTTTGAACACGGCCGTTGATAACGAACATTATTTGTTTTTCGAACATGACGCCCACAATGAGATTTGCACCTTGCAACATACCGAAAAAGGAGTGCGGCTCAATGAAATAAATACCTTTGATGAACTTTTCAAATAAGATTTTCTCTAATATACTTTTTGGTATTTTTATTTTTTGCTTCTTGATTTCCTGCAAGGCGCAAAAAATAGAGAGCATCGATTTTGTCGATGAATTCGCCTTTACCAAGGGCATTGAAGGCCCGGCTGTCGATGCGGCGGAAAATCTTTATGCGGTCAATTTCAAGGAGGAAGGTACTATCGGTATCGTTGACTTAAAGGGAAATGCCAAGATTTTTCTAAGACTTCCCGACGAAAGTATTGGCAACGGAATTCGATTCGACCAAAACGGCGATATGTTCATCGCGGATTATGTTGGGCACAATGTCTTTCGAGTCAAAAAAGGCACGAAAGTTCCGGAAGAATTTGCACACAATCCCGATATGAGCCAACCTAACGATCTGACAATTGCTCCAAATGGAACGATTTACCTCAGCGACCCCAACTGGGCCGAAAACTCCGGTCGGATCTGGATGGTCGATAAAAACCAAAAAATCATCCTTTTGGAAGAAAACATGGGCACCACCAACGGTATAGAAGTGAGCCCGGATGGAAAAACTCTTTACGTCAACGAATCCGTACAACGTAATGTTTGGAAATATGAAATCAATGCTGATGGAAGCCTTTTCAACAAAACCAAATTCATGGAGTTCGAAGATTTCGGCATGGACGGAATGCGGTGCGATGCAAAGGGCAATCTATATATTACCCGATACGACAAGGGAACGGTAGTAATTGCATCCCCGGAAGGGAAAATCATAAAAGAGGTTAAATTAAAAGGAAAAAAGCCTTCAAATATTACCTTTGGGGGCAAAAATGGTAAAACCTGTTTTGTGACCATGGCCGATCGAGGTTGTTTTGAAACCTTTCAGGCACTGAACGAAGGAAGTTATTTTAATCAAGTACACCAATAAACGATTTATATGAAAATTACATTGTCAAAGTTCTTCATCGCGTATTCAACCGCCCTTTTATTAATGGGCTGCGGTGCGACCGCTTTGGTCTCCACTCCCATCGAGAACATCGATACGACCCCCTTAAAAATATCCGACCTGACGGAAGCCGAAAAAAAGAATTGGGGCCATCTTGATTTGGTGTCGGACACCATCCCTGGCATGAGCGTCGATAAGGCCTACCAAGAACTTATTGGCAACAAAAAAGGCCAAACAGTAATCGTGGCCGTATTGGACTCGGGCGTCGATCTTAAACATGAAGATTTAGATGATGTACTCTGGACGAACAAAGACGAAAAACCTGGAAACGGAAAAGACGATGATAACAACGGGTATGTAGATGACATCCATGGTTATAATTTTTTGGGGGATTCCTATAACGAACAACTTGAGGCCGCTCGAATCGTTCGACTGAAATTAGGTGATGCGGCAATGCAGACAAAAGCCAAGGCAAAAATCGAGGAAGACAAGCAAAAATATCTAGGGTACAAAAACAACCTCGACCAAATGTACCCCGCAGTAGAAAATGCCCATAAGGAAATCATGAAACAATTGGGCAAAGAAAAATACACCAAAAAGGAAGTCGCAGCTATAAAGACCGAAAACCAGTCACTTTTGCAAAGTAAGGCTATTATCGGCCAAATGTTCGAATATGGCGAAACCATCCCAGATGTACTTGAAGACCTAGAGGAATCGATAAAAGATTTGACAGACCGTCTAAACTATAACCTAAGCACCGACTTTAATGGGCGAAAGGTAGTGGGTGATAACCCCTATAATATTAAAGATACTGGCTATGGCGATGGCAACCCTCAAAGCCGCTCGAAATCCGAAAGCCATGGTACCCATGTTGCAGGCATTATCGCTGCCGAACGAAACAATGGCAAGGGTGCGAACGGCGTGGCCAATAATGTAGAAATCATGAGTATTCGTGCCGTACCGAACGGCGATGAGTATGATAAGGATATCGCTTTAGGTATTCGTTATGCCGTCGACAACGGAGCAAAAATTATTAATGGGAGTTTTGGCAAGGGCTTTTCGCCCAATGCACAGTGGGTCTATGATGCCCTCAAATATGCCGCCGAGAAAGATGTGCTTTTTGTGCATGCAGCGGGCAACGATGGTGCCAATTTGGATGACCCTTCCAACCCTAACTTTCCGAACGATCAGGTGAACAACGGTCCTGAAATTGCAGATAACGTAATTACCGTTGGGGCCTTGGATCCCAATTATGGGGCAGAAATGGTGGCTTCCTATTCCAACTATGGAAAAATTAACGTGGATGTCTTCGCTCCTGGAACGGATATTTATTCTACCTATCCGAGCAACGAATATGAATATTCTCCGGGCACTTCAATGGCTTCGCCCGCGGTCGCAGGAGTCGCCGCTTTGATCCGTTCTCAATATCCGAAATTGACAGCACCCCAGGTAAAACGAATTATTATGGAATCTGGACTGGCACCGAAAGCTAAAGTTATTTTAGGAGGTGATGCTTCAAAATCGGGGAAATTGGAAGAAATCTCAACTTCAGGAAAAATAGTAAACGCCTACAACGCACTGATCATGGCGAAGCAGGTATCTGACGGAAAATTAAAAATATAGTATCGTATGAAATTGAAAACACGTAAAACTATTGGTTTTTTGACCTTATCGTTTGTACTCTTCACAAATGTGAATGCTCAAAGCACCTCATATTGGCAACAGCATGTCGATTATACTATGGAGGTCGATATGAATGTCGAGAACTTTCAATATACCGGCACTCAAAAATTGGTCTACACCAATAATTCCCCCGATGAACTGACACGGGTATATTACCATTTGTATTTCAACGCTTTTCAGCCCGGTAGCGAAATGGATATGCGCCTGAACAGTATCTCAGACCCCGATGGTAGAATGTGGGTCGATGGCAAAAGCAGGATCTCACAGCTCTCGGAAAGCGAAATCGGCTATCTACATCCGACAACCTTGACACAGGATGGAAGTCCGGTTGATTTTTCAGAGGAAGGCACTGTGCTAGTGGTCGAGTTGGCAAAACCCATTCCTCCTAAGGGGAAGACCACTTTTCAAATGGAATTTAAAGGGCAGGTGCCGGTTCAAATCCGTCGATCTGGCCGAAATAATAAAGATGGGGTGGCACTATCCATGAGCCAATGGTATCCAAAATTGGCCGAATACGACTTTGAAGGGTGGCATGCCGATCCTTATATTGCCCGTGAATTTCATGGGGTGTGGGGCGATTTTGATGTGAAGTTGACCATTGACAAAAACTACACGGTCGGGGGTACAGGGTATCTACAGAATCCGAATGAAATCGGACATGGGTACGAAGCACCCGGCACAAAAGTTCCCAAGGTCAAGGGCAAGACCTTGACCTGGCATTTTAAGGCACCTATGGTACATGATTTTATGTGGGCGGCCGATCCCGAATATGTGCACGACTCGCTTCAAATGGAAGATGGCCCGACGCTTCACTTTTTGTATAAGGACGATCCCAAGTTCAAGGAAACTTGGACCAAAGTGCAGCCCCTGACCGAAAAAGCCATGCGGTTTTTCAGTAAAAATATCGGGGAGTACCCTTATGAACAATATTCAGTCATACAAGGTGGCGATGGCGGTATGGAATATGCCATGGCCACGTTGATTACCGGTGGGGACAAGCCCGGAAGCGTCATCGGCACCATGATCCATGAGCTCGCACATTCTTGGTTTCAACATGTGCTCGGCACGAATGAGGCTAAACATGAATGGATGGACGAAGGGTTTACTTCGTTCGTTTCGGCACTGTGCAGCAATGAAATTAGGGAACAGAACAAAGCGAATCCGTTCGAGAATTCATATAACAGCTATTACCATTTGGTAAAATCTGGCCAAGAAATGCCACAGGCGGCCCATGCCGATCGCTATGTAAACAATATGGCCTACGGAATTTCGGCCTACAGTAAAGGTGCAGTATTTCTATCGCAATTAGGCTATGTGATAGGTCAAGACAAATTGATGGAAACCCTTCGCAAGTATTACGAGTATTTCAAATTCAAACATCCGGTGCCGAACGATATCAAAAGAACCGCCGAAAAAGTATCCGGCATGGAACTAGATTGGTATTTGACCGATTGGACACAAACCACGAATACCATTGATTATAGTATCAAGGAGGTTTCTGCTGATGGCGAAAAAACTAAGGTCTCCCTAGAACGTATCGGTTTGATGCCGATGCCGCTCGATATTCTTGTTGTCTATAACGATGGTACCCAAGAAACGCTTTACGCCCCATTACGAATGATGCGGGGCGAGAAAGAAAATCCATATCCCCAATTAAAAAGAACAGTGCTTGAAGACTGGCCTTGGGCCTCACAAAACTATGGTTTTACCATAGAAAAGCCTTTGGAAAGTATAAAGGCCATTATGATCGACCCCTCACAACTGATGGCCGATGTGGATCAAGAGAACAACATCTGGCAGACCGAGGTGATGGAAACCATGCCGAAAGACTAGAAGATGGCCTTAATCCGTCTGCTTTGTTTTTAATCTCTTTCGAGTTTAATTCTCCGAATAAGCACTTATTTTCTTTGAGGAAAATTGGAATTTGGTGCTTGGAATTTGAAATTTTAATGCCACGTGGGCTTGCCCAGAGGATATTTACTTGGCACTTTTAGAACCACCATTCATTGACATACATCGAATTCTTTGCTTTGCGCTCTCGATTTTGCATAATGATATAGTTCTTATCAATGGCGCGGTTACGATACCCTAAAAGGTGGAATATCGCTTTTGCATAAAATCGAGCGATTTTTACGTTTACCTCTAAACTTTCTTTTTTACTATCGGCCCAACGAATACCCGGTAATAGTATTAGAAGGGAATCGAATTTAATTCTTCGCAGGAATTTCGATAGTCTCAAGGCCCAAATTGGTATTTGTTTTATCAAGAAAAAACCCTCTTCGCCTTGTTTTTGGTACAAGGGCATAAAGAGCATGGTATCTTTTTCTATACTGATTTTCTCTTTGTTATGGCTTGCCAATACCGTGCCCTTTTCTATTTCTTGAAAACTTTTGAATCCGGGGTTCATTTGAAAATTGTCCGATTCTTTCAGCGCATGACGATGTACCACTTCATAAAAGTCCGATCTGCCTTTTGCGGCATTTTTTAGTTGCTCGTAGTATCCCTTTTGAAAAGAAGGGTCAATAGACTTTACTGCTCCAGTATAGGTCAAGACCAACCAAATAAAGGCTACTGCATTCTCTATTGCCGCCTCTTCGATATGTTGTCCCGATTCGAAGCCAAGCGAGACATAGCCCTCTTGATTCATGAGGCTCAATAAGGGACCCTCTAAATATTCTTCGATACCCAATACAATAGGAACAGGAAAGAGTCTAGAGAAACTGCGGTTAATCATCGCATCGTTTATAGTTATAAAGGGTAAGGTCTTACTCGATGTGGTGTGCAGATCAATAAAATAAAATGGGGGTAAATGTGTACCCATACATTCTAAAACCAGTTGGTATATTTCAAAAAGTTCCTTTTCTTCGGAGTTTTGGGCAGATGGGTGTTTTGATAGGGTGTCGGATATTTTATTTTCCGTCCACATTCGGTTGAGGTCCTGGTCTATGAACCTTTTCCCTTGTATTTGTGCAGGTAAATTCCCGCGAATACCAAGCATGTTGCCTTGAATAGCATCGGTTTCAGTACCTAATTGTTCAAAAACCAGGTCCAAAGCATTTACCCCGGCCATTTCATTACCATGAATACCCCCAAAAAAGAATACGGTGGGGCCTTTTTTGTTATCGCCTATTTTACCGATTAAGCGGTCTTGCTGTTTGATTTTGGGCACTTCAATAGTTTTAGAAAGCATTCAAATATCTTTTGAAGTAATTATTCCCAACAGTTTCTTCCCACTTACGACTGGAAGACAGTTGATTTTGTGGGATGCCATTAAGTCTCGTGCCTCCTCTAACGAGGTATCCGCCGATATCGTAATTAGGTGGGTTCTCATAATACTTTTGATACTTTTATTCATCGCTTTGGCCTCGTTCAAATATGTTTCAATATCGGTCCAAGTAAGCAATCCGACCAAATTATAGTGTATGTCCATTACCGGCACATGATGGATATTTTTCCATAACATCATTTTGAAGACCAGTTCCGCACTATCGTTCTCCTGTGCTGAAATTATTTTTGTATTCATATGTTGACGAACAGTTTCGGTCGTACTCTTCATAAGTCGTTCATCGCCCCGAACCAGCTCCCATGCGTCAACAGCATATCCCTTTCGTTCTCGCTCATACATGGCAGCGTTTAAAATTTTCAACGCTTCCGGAGTTTTATTGTGCTTTTTCAATTTGCGATAACTTGTGACCATCCATTGTGCACCATCTCTATTCTTGATTCTGTTCTCTATAATGGTCAAATAGTGTTCCACATCTTTTGGGTCAACGTTCATGTCGTAAAGCCCCCGATACGCTAGTGGTAGTAGGTAATCGAGCAGTAATTCCTTGGAAGGAACCAAACCACCGTCCCAATAAAACTGAGCGGCCGCTCCATATCGGGCGGCATTGTAGAAGTTACTTTTGGCATCCTTAAAGTCCATTTTCGTGTGGATGGCCTCGAATCGTTTTGGTTTCCCTCGCATTACACCCACCCAAAACATCAAATTTGCGATTTCATCTTGGGTCGTTGGACCTGAGGGCATATATCGGTTTTCAATACGTATGTGAGGTTTGCCCTCGGTTACCCCGTAGCAGACCCTGTTCCACTTATAGACCGTGCCATTATGAAGACCAAGGGCCTTTAATTTGGGAGTATTTCCATTTTTCAGTTCGTTCAGGCTATCCTTTTCGAATTCCGCGGTCAATAGACTTCTGAAACTGATGATACTATCCTTGAAATAATCAACGACCGAGCCTTGTACCCAAGCACTTCCAAAACCAACGCGCGCCTCGCGCTCATTGAGGTAAAAAGTACTTGCCCGGGTATCGACACTTTGAGTAAAAAGGGCAATTCGCGTTTCTTGCCAAAGTTCACGGCCCATTAGAAGTGGCGAGTTGGTACAACACGATAGAATCGGACCGGCAATGGCCTGTGCCCAATTATAACTATCCGCGAAGTCTTCGATATCGATTTGCAAGTGCGATTGAAAACTAGTATTACAGCCCTCGAAAAGTATGGAGTCATGATGCAGGTTGATTTCATCAACCCCCTTGATATGCAATTCGAGGTCGGCGCCGCGCAAATCACGAATTGTTTGATCCAATATCGAATACCTTTTTACGGGTGTCATGTACGACAACTTTAAATGCCTTGAATCGATGGTCGGTAAAATTCCTGTTAGCAATACTTTCAGGTCTAATTCGTCGGCGGCGATCCTCGCTTTCGATAAGAGATCATCCAATTGTTGGTGCATGGTTGAAAAGCAATCTCTTGTCAGAAACAGAGGGTCTAAATTGGTTTCGAGATTGTACAAGGCCAATTCGTTGGTAAAATAAGAATCGTTCAGGGCTTTTAAGACTTCCATGGCCTTATCGGAAGGGTTCCAGTTAGTATCGACCAAACAGAATTCTTGCTCTGCCCCAATTCGAATCGGACTTTTTTCGAACATATCGCGTTCGTACATTTCTTCCAAAGCTTGGATATCGTTCAATAACCGTTTGATATATCGTGCCTTCTTTTTACCTCCTTTTAATTGTTCAACCTGTAGTTCGCCCATGTTCTTAAAATGTCGGTTCAGCGCGTTCGCTGCTAAATTGTGATGGTTCAATGTATAATCTTTCAAGGGGGTGAACTATGACAAATATCATAATCGGCAACTGTCGTTTTTATTTTACTTTTACGTTTAAATGAGTTCAATGCCAAATACCTTCCCGAAAAAAGAAAAGCTAAAAAGCAGAAAACGTATCGATCGATTGTTTTTAGAAGGGAAGAGCATTTCTAACTATCCGCTTAAGTTGATTTACCTTAAAACTGCTCTTTTGGAGGATGTGAAAATCCAAGCGGGCGTGGCGGTTCCAAAAAAGAACTTCAAAAGTGCCGTAAAAAGAAACCGCATAAAACGCTTGCTTCGAGAAGCGTATCGATTGAACAAACAACCCGTTTTTAACAATTGTGTAGGAGAGTTTGCGTTTCTATTTTTATACCTTGGGAAGGAAATGCCCACATTTTCAGATGTGGAAAAGAACATGAAAAAAATTCTTCAAAAATTTATCGAAACGATAGAACATGAAAAAGATGATTAAAAAACAAGTTTTGATTCCTGTACTAGCGGTTACTTTTTTGGTGGTCGGAAGCAGTTTCAAAAGTGATTTCTTCGAAATCGCCAAGCAAATCGAAATCTTTACGACCCTGTTCAAAGAACTGAACATGAACTATGTCGATGAGACCAACCCGGCCGAATTGATGGATACGGCCATCAAAAACATGTTGGACGACCTCGACCCCTACACCAAATTCTTGAACGAACAAGATGTTGAGGCCTATAAAATCAACAATGCAGGCGAATATTCGGGTATAGGGGCCTTAGTGCGTTCCTACGATGACCGATTGGTCGTTATCGAGCCTTACAAAGATTATCCCGCAGACAAAGCCGGACTCAAAGCGGGAGACGAGATTATCAAAATAGGGGATATTAATGTAGCCGATTATGACGACAATGCGACGGAACTTTTAAAAGGGGCCAACAAAACTTCCGTTGATGTAACTTACAAAAGACAAGGGGAGACCAAAACAACTACTATAAGTCGAGCGGGGGTCGAAGTCGACGCCGTACCTTTTTACAACATGGTCGATGATAAGACCGGGTATATCGTATTGGCAAAATTCAATGCCAAAGCATCTGAACAGACCAAGGCAGCCTTAATCGGTTTGAAAAGTAAGGGTGCCGAAAAAATCATCTTGGATCTACGCGGCAACCCTGGAGGACTGCTTTCCGAAGCCATCAACGTGACCAACCTTTTTGTGGACAAAGGCGAACTCATCGTGACCACAAAATCAAAGGTCAAGAAATTCAACCAAGAGTATAAGACCAAGAATAAGGCAGTGGACACTGAAATTCCTTTGGTAGTTTTGGTCAATGGGAGCAGTGCGTCGGCCAGTGAAATCGTCTCCGGAAGTTTGCAAGACCTCGATCGTGCCGTCGTCATGGGTGCCCGAAGTTTCGGAAAAGGACTGGTACAACGCCCTTTAAGATTGACGTATGGTACGCAACTCAAGGTGACCATTAGCCGTTATTACACACCCTCAGGACGTTGCATACAATCGCTCGATTATTGGAACCGCGATGAAGATGGCAATGCCGTTCGCAATACGGCCTATACCGATTTTAAGACCCGCAACGGTCGAAAGGTACAGGACGGTGGCGGGGTATTGCCCGATATCGAGATTGCGGCACTAAAATCGAACGAACTCACCAGTGCGCTATTGAACAACAATGTCATCTTTGATTTCGCGACGGACTACTATTATAAAAACCAAGTGGCCGATCCCAATAGTTTCAAATTCTCGGAAAGCGATTATCAGAGCTTTAAAAACCACGTCTCAAAAAGCAATTTTTCTTTCGAGACCAAAACCGAAAAAGTATTGAAGCAAGCGTTGACCGACCGCGAAGAGGTTATTTTCAATGATGCCATCGAAAAAGACTTTACCACCCTATTGGCAGATATAAACAAAAGTAAAATGGCGGCTTTGGACGCTTACCAAAAAGAGATTCGCAAGAACTTAGAAGATGAGATCATCAAACGGTATTTCTACCGTGAAGGGCTATATGAATACTATCTTTCGCATGATGATGCCATACTTGCGGCTACGGAGCTGTTGGGGAATACTCCGAAATATCAAGGGATATTGCAATAGTATAAATCTGACTCCAAAAATTAGGTTGCCAGAAGCATTAAATTATGGTGCCAATTACAATTTGTAAAGAAAATCGAAATCTGAAATACAAAAATCGGATGAAAACATACATAACAATAATTTTAGTTTCCTTCTCATTTATTAGTCAGGGACAGAACACCCCTGAAGAAATCGTTTCTAAATTTTTTATTGAATATAAAAATGACGGAGCGTCCAAGGCATTGGATAATCTGTACTCAAATAATGAATGGATGAACAGAGCGAAAGACGCTATTACTAGCTTAAAGCAACAATTAAAGACTTTGAATGAAGATTATGTAGGTAAATATTATGGTTATGAATTAATAGTAGAAAAAAGACTCTCGGATAGTTTTATTTTGATGAGCTATTTAGTAAAATTTGACCGACAACCGATTCGTTTCACATTTCAATTCTACAAACCCGATAATGAATGGAGAACACATAGTTTCAAATATGACGGCAGTATTGATGAAGAAATAGAAGAGTCGGCAAAAGTTTACTATTTGGATTTAAAAAATTAACCTGTTGTAACGACGCAGTCCTTCCCCTCTAGCTAGTCCGAGACTAGTCGCCTACATGAGTGAGCATAATGAAAATCAAATTCAAGAATACCAAAAGCTCTACATCCATCAATCGCAAACTGAGTAAAGCAAAGGAAACAATTATACTTTATTAAACTCTTAAAATTTAAAAGGTATTATTCTTCGAATACCCCGGAGGTTGAATACCGTTCATTCGCAAATAGCCAATTGCTTGTGCCCTGTGATGTGCCGTATGACTTTCGCTCCGCAGAATAAGGTCTAAGTTGGAATGGCCTTCCAAATACCATGGTTTCTCTTTGTTTTCGCCTCTAGGCAAAGTATCGTCACTTATTCTATTTAAACTTGAAATTACATAATCAAAAGTGGCTGACAAGTACTTCGATACCAATGCTTTGTTTTCTTTTGCGTCCCTTTTTTGAAGGTTATCCGGTTGAAATAGGTTTATCGGGTCGGGGCGCTCGAGAAAGAAATTTGCTTCCTTGAGCGCAGCAAAATCAGGATAGGTTTCTGAATCCATCAATATTCCTATAAAGGAATTATTCGTGAAACCAAGATGCATAAAATGTTGGGCAAAACTCATTTGTTCTTTGGTGGGTTGAAATTCCAAATCATCTTCAGGCATCGCTTCGAGAACTGCCAAGGTATAGGCTTTGGATTTTTTCCATCTTTTGATAAGAATTTCTACAATCGGATTATCAGCTGGTATTTTAGAAGAAATAAGCGCTAAAGGGCTTAGTCCGATCAAACTTAATAGTAGCCTTCGATTCATGTTATTATTTTAAGATTATGTGTTTTCTAAATGTATTCAATCAGGAATTAATCAAGAAGAACAAAGGAGCGAAATAGCACTGAAGACTTAAAAATCAGACCGGACTAGTACCTTTTTTAAGCTAATGTCCAAAATATTATATGCCCCGTAGGCAAGAATTCCCCGCTTATACTTTTTACCGTTACCTTCAAGAGTTTTCTAGAATTCAGTACTTTCATCTTTCCGCAATTATAATCAAAGCCGTTGAAACACTTCACATATTTTATAGCCATACTTGTACTTTGCGGCGGTAGTAAGCACGCCAATTCAAAAATAGTAGCGAAAAATACCGATTTAAGGAATCATCAAGATCAACTTATTCTAAGCAGGGATTTGCAAAAACATGTTGAACACGATGAAAACATCATTGCCCTAACCCATGCTAACCTTATCGACGGCACGGGAAATCCAATAAAAGAAAATCATACTCTTCTTATAATCAATGGGCAATTTGAAGCTGTTGGGAAAGATCATGAAATTACAGTTCCAAAAAATGCCGAGGTTATTGATTGTAGTGGCAAGACGATCATACCTGGTATTGTTGGTATGCATAACCATCTTCATATTCCCCAAATTCCGTTTACTGGCGAGGTCGCAGCCAAATTATATTTAGCCTCGGGCGTTACGACCATTCAAACCTGTGGTTCAGCTTCAACGGCTAAAGAAATCCAATTATCAAAACAAATCGAAAAAGGTCTGGTCATCGGCCCAGATATCATTACCAGTGGCCCTTACTTTACTGGGGCGGGCGGCAACCCAAATATGATTATCCCACGTGATGATGATCAAATTCGGGATACCATCGCCTATTGGACCAAAAGAGGGGTGCGTTGGTTCAAAGTATATCGCAACACCTCTCCAAAAGATTTAGAAACCATCATTCTTGAAGCGCATAGACACAATGCAAAGGTAACTGGGCACCTGTGTTCCGTAACATTCGAGGAAGCCGCAAATATGGGCATCGATGGTATCGAACATGGTCTGAACAGCACAAGTGATTTTAGAAATGATAAAACATACGGCATTTGCAACGGGTCCAGAGATTACATTGATACGCTTGATATTACTAGCGAAACGGTTAAAAGCTTAGTTCAACTGATGGTAGAAAAAAATGTCTTTATGACATCGACCTTGGCCATATATGAAGCCAGTATTGCGGGAAGGGCCTTTGCCGATCAAAGAACCTTGGATGCCATGTCTCCCTTTCTGATGGATCAATATAAAGATAGAAGGGACCGGTTTGATAGTGCTAACCCAGAGGATGCTATTCGGGAAAATCGACTTAAGCGAATCATGGCCTTCGAACATCGATTTTTCAAAATGGACGGAACGCTGACTGCAGGTGTCGATCCAGGAAGACATGTACTGCCAGGTTTTGGTGATCAAAGAAATTTTGAACTGTTGATTGAAGCCAGTTTTACCGCAGAGGAGGCCATAAAAATTATGACAAAAAATGGGGCAGATGTACTTTCAAAAACCAATATCGGTTCAATAGAGCAAGGAAAGCGTGCCGACTTTGTTATTTTGAACGGAAACCTGAAAGAAAACCCTAGTGTCATTAGAAATGTTGACATGGTTTTCAAAAAAGGGTATAGGCATAATCCAAAATCCATTTTAAAAGAGGTCAGAGGAAAGTTCGGAGAGCGATAAGCTACTTCTAGCAGCCTATTTTACTGCTTGTTTTGTTATTTCAGAGTTTCAAATTTCACTATCTTCCATCTGAATTGAAAGCATGTCAACTATCAAAACCTATAAGGCCAAATTATTATATGATGCCAACGCCATCTTGGGCGAAGGCCCGATATGGGATTGGAAAAAGCAACGGCTTTTCTGGGTCGATATCGAAGGGTGCCAATTGTATCAACACGATCCATCCTCAGGAAAAAATAAAAGTTGGTCATTTAATGAAATGATCGGTGCTACTTTATCCATAAAGAACGGGAATCTACTTCTGGCCATGGAAAAGGGCCTGGCATCTTTTGATTTGGAAACCGAGCGATTGACCAAACTCGAGATTCTTGAAAATTCAGATTCGAAAATCCGATTTAATGACGGCAAAGTAGGCCCAAACGGAAATTTTTGGATCGGCACGATGCACAAAGATTTCGAACCACAAACTGGCAATCTTTATCGGGTTACCAAAGATTTAAAAACTTCGATAGCGGTTGAAAAAACAACGATTTCCAACGGAATGGCATGGTCTTCCGACAGAAAAAGTTTCTTTTATATCGATAGTCCTACCTTTTCGGTTCAGGTCTTTGATTTTGATGCGGAAAAAGGTACGATTTCCAATGGGAGAATACTTTTAAAAATTCCGGAGGAATATGGGAGTCCTGATGGGATGTGCATCGACTCCGAAGATATGCTCTGGATTGCACATTGGGACGGCCATTGTGTACGCAGATGGAATCCTGAAACGGGTCAGGTTCTAGAAAAAATAGAAGTTGCCGCGCCGCAGGTAACCTCATGCTGTTTTGGGGGAAAAGAATTAAAAACAATGTATATTACTACCGCAAGAAGCGGGATGACTGATGAACAATTGCAAAAATATCCGCAAAGCGGCGGACTTTTTGTTCACAAAACCTCCGTTCAAGGAACACCAATACGCTATTTCTAATGCAATACTCTGGAATAAAAAACAAAACAGCCATCATAACCGGTGCCGGAGAAGGCATTGGCTACGCTATCTGCGAATTATTGCTCAAAGCCGGTGCCAACGTCGTGCTCAATGATATTGATGAAGAGCTTGCCAAAAGTGCTTCTTCAGAATTAGATGCAGCACACCCCGGCAACTGCCTTCCTTTTTCGGGTGATGCTGGCGATGTTACCCTTATCGATAAAATGGTCGACTTTGCGCTTGAAAATTTTGGCAAAGTCGATTTTGTAGTCCCCAATGCCGGAATCACGCTGTTCGGCGATTTTTTGGAATTCACGCCCGATTCCTTTCAAAAGGTCATTCAATTGAATTTACAGGGGGCTTTTTTCTTGGCACAGAGAGCTGCCAAAGAAATGATTCAACAAGGAACTGGCGGTAGAATGGTCTTAATGTCGTCACAAGTGGGAATTCGCGCCTATCATAACCTTACCGTCTACGGTATGACCAAGGCGGCCCTTCAATTTATGGGACAGAACTTGGCATATGGCCTAGGCGAACACGGTATTACGGTCAATACCATTGCCCCAGGGGCCACTTTGACCGAACGAACTGAAAAAGAGCAGCCTGATTACGAAGGTACATGGAGTAAATTAAACCCTAACAAACGTGTGGGAAGACCCGAAGACATTGCAAATACGTGTCTTTTTCTACTTTCCGACGAAGCTTCACATATTAACGGACAGCTAATACCTGTAGATGGGGGTTGGACTACAGCGGGAAAGTATCCTGAGGACCTATAAAAATTAAAATTTCCAGTATGCGCCTAAACAGCATCCATCATATTGCCATCATCTGTTCCGATTATCAAAAATCAAAGACTTTTTATACAGATGTATTGGGCCTGACCATCTTAAAAGAAACATACCGATCGCAACGGGAATCCTACAAACTGGACTTGGCTCTGAACGGGGAATATGTCATTGAGCTCTTTTCTTTCCCGAATCCACCAAAACGTCCTTCGCGGCCTGAAGCATGTGGCATGCGACATCTAGCCTTTGAAGTAAAGAACATTGAAAAATGCATCGCCGAACTCAATTCCAAGAATATTTGGCCCGAACCGATTCGCATCGATGAGATGACCCAGAAAAAGTTTACCTTTTTTAGCGATCCAGATGACCTTCCCATAGAACTTTACGAAATGTGAATCATCTAAAAACAGACTCCATGGTCGGTATGGTGGTAATTAGTCGATAAAAAAGCTAAAAATGGCCTTTTTATCGCTTTTTTTTGGCTTTAAATCTAGCCATACTTTGGTTTGAAGACTCATAATTAAAAGGAATTACCAACTAGGCAGTCGGTTTAATGAATTGAGACATCCAACCATTTATACCTTAAAATACACTTTCTTTTGATCTAAAAAGTACGTGATATACCAAAAGATAAAGAGTACGAAAAGGGCATTGATGACCATAATTGAATCCTAGGACACGGCCAAGGGCGACAATAGGCCTTCCGTCCAAATTTGACCAAATCCTCTGAAGCATTGGACATCGACCGCTTCAGCAAAAAGATAGATGAAAACGGAATTTGTTCCCAACAAATAAAAAATATTGTCATTCTGTTTGTCACTGATAAATCTTCCGAAACTGCCCTTTTATATATATCTTAGTTTTTATGATTTTTCGTAGCAGTACCATTTCTATATTAATTTCTCTACTATTCTTAACATCTGTCGATTCACTAACATCACAATCGGCAAATACACTATGGTACGACCGTCCGGCGGAATATTTTGAGGAAACCTTGGTCTTGGGCAATGGCAAAATGGGCGCTTCCGTTTACGGGGGGGTCGAAACCGATTCCATTTACCTCAACGATATCACACTATGGTCGGGCGAACCCGTGGATCCAAATATGAATCCTAACGCGCACACGTTTATTCCAAAGATTCGGGATGCCCTGAAAAACGAAAATTATGTCTTGGCGGATTCGTTACAGCGAAACGTTCAAGGTTCGTTTTCACAATCGTACATGCCATTGGGTACTATGAAGTTTCACTTTGAGCATGAGGGAAGTCCGTCGAACTATCGTCGCGAACTAAGCCTTGAAAGGGCGATTTCAAAAGTCTCCTATTCCGTAAATGAGGTCGTGTTTACCCGAGAATATTTTATTTCATATCCTGACAAGGTGATGGTCGTTCGCTTGAAAAGCGATAAAAAAGGCAAACTAAATTTCAATGTTGATTTCAATAGCTTGTTAAACCACAAGATCCAAATTGATGAAAAAACCTTGGTGGCTAATGGTTATGCACCATATCATGTAGAACCGAATTATCGTGGTGATATTCCCGATGCGGTACGCTTCGATCCTGAAAGAGGGACTCGCTTTACGGCCTTGTTCCATATCAAAAACACCGATGGGGAAGTAACGGTTACCGATAACTCCGTCGGATTAAAAAACGGTACCGAGGCCTTGGTCGTCATTTCTCTAGCCACAAGTTTTAGCGGTTATGATAAGAATCCCGCGACACAAGGTCTGGACCACCAAGGCATTGCCAAGAATCAACTGACCGGAGCTCAGAACAAGTCGTTCGTAAAACTTAGGGCCCTACACCTTTTGGATTATCAAAAATACTTTCAAAGAGTGGATTTGAACCTGGGTGGAACTTCGGCGCCCGACCTGCCCACAGATGCGCGTTTAAAGCGTTATGCAAAGGGAGAAGAGGATAAAAACTTAGAAATCCTTTATTTTCAGTATGGACGCTATTTGTTGATTTCCAGTTCTAGAACCCCAAAAGTTCCTGCCAATCTTCAGGGTATTTGGAACCCCTATCTAAGACCCCCATGGAGTAGTAATTACACCACCAATATCAACTTGCAGGAGAACTATTGGTTGGCCGAAAACGCCAATCTTACAGAAATGCACATTCCACTGTTATCCTTCATAGAAAACTTGTCCAAGACTGGAGCTATGACCGCAAAGAATTTTTACGATGCCGATGGATGGGCGACCTGTCACAATTCTGATATTTGGGCCATGAGCAACCCAGTAGGCGATTTCGGCGAGGGAGACCCCAAATGGGCGAATTGGAACATGGGAGGCGTTTGGCTCAGTAGTCATTTGTGGGAACATTATGAGTTCACACAATACAAAGAGTTCTTAGGAAAATTCGGGTATCGTCATCTGAAAGGTGCAGCACAATTCAGTCTTGATATGTTGGTGGAGGATGAGGATGGCTATCTGATTACGTCACCTTCGACCTCTCCGGAAGCAGCTTATATTACACCAGATGCATATGAAGGTCAAACCCTATACGGGGCAACAGCGGACCTTGCCATGATTCGGGAATGTTTTGAACAGACCATTGCCGCCTCTAAGATTATGGGTATCGACACCGATTTTCGGGCACAATTGGAAAAAGCACTTGAACGGTTATATCCCTATCAAATCGGGAAAAAGGGAAATTTGCAGGAATGGTATCACGATTGGGAAGATGCCGATCCCAAACATCGGCATCAGACCCACTTATACGGACTTTATCCCGGCCATCATATCACTCCTGAAAAAACACCTGAACTTGCCGAAGCGTGCCGTGTTTCCCTCGAAATAAAAGGAGATGACACTACAGGATGGTCAAAAGGATGGCGCATCAATCTCTGGGCACGACTTTGGGACGGTAATCGGGCCTATAAAATGTATCGTGAACTGTTGCGCTACGTCGAGCCCGATGGAGCAAAAACTACCTCTTCCCGTGGTGGCGGCACGTATCCCAATCTGTTCGATGCCCATCCGCCATTTCAAATCGATGGAAATTTCGGTGGTGCGGCAGCGGTCATAGAAATGCTGATGCAATCTACGATGGATGAAATCCGTTTGTTGACAGCACTTCCCGATGCCTGGCCAGAAGGTTCGGTAAAAGGAATTATGGCCCGCGGCGCTTTCGAAGTGGATATGGAATGGAAGGATAAAAAACCGGTAAAAATTGTCGTGAGATCACCAAAAGGGGGAACTACCACCCTAATCCATCAAAACAAACGAAAAACCATTACCGTCAAGCCCAAAGAAAAAGTTGAGATCAACTGGTAAAACCATAAATACGAGAAATGAAAATAATACTGAAAAACAGCGCCTTATTTGTAATGTTGCTTTGTGTCTTTACACTACATAGCCAAGACGAAAAAGAGAAGGAGAGCTCAAAACCCATTCCTAAACCGAAATCATTTGTAACCGAGCATCAAGGTGTTTTCGATGGTAAGACCCTCAACTACACCGCTACCGCCAAAGAAACCTTTTTGACCAATGAAGAGGGGGACTCGATAGCTACATTTTGGTCGGTTGCCTATACCAAAAAACCCATGGGCGATGTTGCCAAACGACCGGTAACTTTTGTGTTCAACGGTGGCCCTGGGTCCGCCTCGATGTGGCTGCACATGGGTTTCTTCGGCCCTAAGGTAGTAAAGGTAGATTCCGATGCCAAACAAGATGATGGCGCTGCGCCCTATAACTTGGTCAAAAACGAACACGGATTACTGGACCTTACCGATTTGGTGTTCATCGATCCTGTCGGCACTGGTTACAGTAGACTTGTCGGCAAAGGAAAAGGCAAGGATTTTTATGGTCTAAAGGAAGACGTCGTGTCTTTTGCACAATTCATACGCAAATGGGTGACTGAAAACGAACGTTGGTTCTCACCCAAATATCTCGCCGGGGAAAGCTACGGAACGACCCGTGCGGCCTATTTGGGAAACATGCTCGAAGGATCGGGCCAGAATATGGCATTGAACGGCATGATTTTGATTTCGCAAGCGTTGGACTATGCAGGATCAACATCAGTGCATCACAATATGACCTCTTACATTACCTATTTGCCCAGTATGGCGGCCACCGCCTGGTACCATAAAAAGGCCGGGGAAGGGAAAAGCTTGGAAGATTTTGTTGAAGAATGCAGACAATTCACGTACGACACCTATACGCCCGCACTGTATAAGGGAAATCTCTTGAGTAAAACGGAAAAAGATAACATTGCCGATAAGCTAGCCTATTTCACAGGTTTGGACAAAAAGTATATCCTTCATTCCAATCTGCGCATACTTATGGGCCGTTTTCAAAAAAAGCTTTTGGAAGATGAGGGCCTTGCCATAGGCCGTTTGGACGGTCGGTTTATGGGGGATGAGGTTGATAAAGTTTCAGAGCGCCCACATTTAGGTGATCCTGCAAGCTACCAAATAAGCTCGGCATACACCGCTGCTTTAAACCATTATTTTGCCTCAGAGTTGAAAGTCAAAATGGACAGGCCCTATATTACTTCCGGGGGAGGTAGTGGATGGCGTTGGAGAACCGTACCTGATGGTCAATACTGGGAGCCTATGCCTGTAAACACAGCCCCTCACCTAGGCGAAACTATGAGACGAAACCCTGCAATGAAAGTAATGGTCGCCAGTGGTTATTATGATTTGATAACTCCTTTTTTTGATGCGGAATATACTTTTGCGCGCAACGGTATCGCAACAGATCGCGTTGAAATGACCTATTATGAAGCAGGTCATATGATGTATACGCATCAGCCTGATCTGACAAAATTGGCCCAGGATATTCGCACTTTTTTCGCTAAGCAATAAGTCCAAAGTCTTGAAAAATATTTGCTTCTTCATTTTCTCCCTTCTAACGAATCAATTTTCCTGTGGTCAGGTATCCGAGGTTAATTTGGTCGTTTTAGGCACGGTACAAGATGCCGGTTCCCCACATATTGCGTGTACAAAAGAATGTTGTGCAACCTTGTTCGAAAATCCAGAGGTCGATAGAAAAGTTGTTTCCTTGGGATTAGTTGATTCCGAAAATCAGCGGACATTTCTTTTTGAAGCTACCCCCGATATGACTGAACAACTCAAACTGCTTAATAAGATTGCAAAATGGGAAGTTCCGGAAATGCCGAACGGTATATTTTTGACGCACGCCCATATCGGACATTACACTGGCCTTATGTATTTGGGTAAAGAGGCTACCAATGCTAGGGAAGTGCCAGTTTATTCAATGCCCAAAATGAAGAATTTTCTTGAAAATAATGGGCCTTGGTCCCAACTGGTTTCTGATAAGAACATTGCCATCAAGTCCCTTGAAGATGAGCAAGAAATAAACCTTACGCCGCAAATAAAAGTTATTCCTTTCACCGTGCCCCATCGCGACGAATATTCTGAAACTGTGGGCTACAAAATCATTGGACCGAACAAATCAGCATTATTTATTCCGGATATCGATAAATGGGAGAAGTGGGATAAGAAAATCGTTTCAGAAATCGAAAAAGTCGATTATGCTTTTTTGGATGCCACTTTTTACGATGCCGAAGAAATCAACAATCGTGATATTTCTGAGATTCCGCATCCGTTCGTCATCGAAAGTATGGCGCTTTTTGAAAACCTCACTGCATCCGAAAAGAAAAAAATCCACTTTATCCACTTTAACCACACCAATCCCTTACTGAATCCCGAAAGCGTTCAATCCAAAATGGTTGTGGAAAACGGATTCAATATTGCCCGTTCAGGCATGCAATTCAACCTTTAGCATTTGATGGACAAAGATCTCAAAGCCCATATCGAATATTTGCTCTGTATCAAAATTGAACAGGTTCAATCGGTTTCGGGCGGGGATATTTCAAATGCCTACTTGTTAAAGACAGAAAACGAGCGCTTTTTTTGTAAAGTCAATACCGATCCATCGGCTTTTGACATGTTTTGGACAGAAAAGTCAGGTTTAGAAGCCATAGCGGAAACCAAGACAATAGCCACCCCAAAAGTATTGCTCTGTGAAAAGCTGGAAACGGGTGGTTTTCTGCTGATGGAGCACATCGAGTCAAAAAGGGCATCTTCAACTGAAACGGAACTACTTGGGCATCAACTTGCCGCGCTACATCAATTGTCCATTTCGGAAAGCTTTGGATGGGAAACCGATAATTTCATCGGAAGCCTTCCGCAATCGAATAAAAAACATTCCGATTGGAAACAATTTTATACGCAAGAGCGCTTGTTGCCACAATTGAAAATGGCACACGATTCCGGAAAGTTGAATGCGCGTGAAATTCCATCCGAAGAACGGATTTTTAAATCCTATGAAAATCTATTTCCCAATATTGGGCCCGCTCTTTTACACGGCGATCTATGGAGTGGCAATTATCTCATCTCCGAAAAAGGAAAACCCTTTCTTATTGATCCAGCCACATATTATGGTCATTTTGAAGTCGATTTGGCGATGACACGATTGTTCGGAGGGTTCGGTAATTCATTTTACGAAGCACATGCGGAACATTTTTCAAAAACCGGTGGCGAGGCCGAGCGGAACGATCTGTATCAATTGTATTATCTGCTGGTGCATTTGAATTTATTCGGAAGTTCATACAAAGCAGCTGTTACCACTATTTTGAATAGGTATTTTTAAGTACTTTTAGGAATTACATTTCACTGTTTATGGTTTCTTGCAAGTACCCTTATGTTTTACTGATTTTATCTTTGACTATTTTCGGCTGTAGCTCTTCCGAAGAAAAAAACTCAAAAAAAGAATACGTTACATGGTCATCGTATTTAGGTGATCCAGGTCGAAGCCACTACTCTACCCTATCACAAATCACTAAAGACAATGTAAAAAATTTAAAGGTCGCATGGACCTATGAAGCGGCCGATTGGGGGCAGATGCAAATGAATCCTTTAGTTGTGGACAGTATTTTATACGGGGTAACAGCAGCACTTCGTGTAGTCGCCTTGAATGCGGAAACCGGAAAAGAAATCTGGCAATTCGGAGATTCCGTCAAAGTATGGCATTCTACTTCCCGTGGCCTGTCTTTTTGGGAAAATGAAAATGACAAACGAATTCTGGTAACTCGCGGCCCTGATCTTTTTGCATTGGATGCCCTGACGGGAAAACCTATTGCGTCCTTTGGTGAAAATGGAAAAATAGACATGCGTTCCGGAATGCCAGAATCTGCCAAAGAGAAATTCGTGATTTCAAATACCCCAGGTACCATCTACAAAGACATCATCGTAATGCCCCTTAGACTTTCAGAAGGTGCCGGGGCCGCTCCTGGAGATATAATGGCCTTTAATGTTGTCACAGGAGAACTAGCTTGGGTTTTTCATACGATACCACATCCCGGCGAAGAGGGTTATGACACTTGGGGAAATAATAAGGACGCTTATAAAGATGACCTTGTTGGCGCGGCAAATAATTGGGCCGGAATGGCGGTGGATGAAGAAGCGGGAATCATCTATATTCCCACGGGATCCGCGGCACCTGATTTTTACGGTGGAAACCGTTTTGGAAGCAATCTCTATTCAAATTGTCTTTTAGCCTTGGATGCGAATACCGGTAAACGCCTTTGGCATTTTCAATTGACACATCATGATCTTTGGGACCGCGACCCTCCCGCACCGCCCAACCTTTTGATGGTCGAGCGGGAAGGAAAAAAGATTCCTGCAGTGGCACAGGTCACCAAACAAGGTTATGTATACGTCTTTGACAGGATGACCGGAGAACCCCTTTTCGAAATCGAGGAAATCCCTGTGCCGCCTTCTGCCCTTGGGGGCGAAAAAGCTTGGCCTACACAGCCTATCCCCGTTAAGCCAAAACCCTTTGCTCGGCAATCACAAGATTTGACAGAGGCCGATATCAGTCCGTTTGCTGAAAATAAAGACGAGCTATTGGAGTTTTTTATGTCCGCCGACAAACGGCAATATGCCCCACCAAACCTAACTCCGAATTTTTTATTCCCAGGCTACGATGGGGCTGCTGAATGGGGCGGAGCGGCGGCAGATCCCGAAAACGGAATTCTTTATGTCAACGCCAACGAAATGGCATGGAACCTTCAAGTAGCGCCGGAGGATCAAATTTCCGAAGGTACAGCCCTAGGCGAGGCCACGTATCAAAAATACTGTGTGAGCTGTCATCAAGCCGATAGAAGGGGATTGAGGGCAAGTGGATTTCCTTCCTTGATAGATCTAAAATTACGTATGGAAAGTTCAGAAGCGGCAAGTATCATCACTCAGGGCAAAGGCATGATGACCGGTTTTCCGCAATTAAAAAAGGAAGAAAAAGAGGCCCTTTTAAAATTCTTATGGGGACAGGAAATAAAGCACAATGTTGTTGAAAAGGGCATAAAAAAAGAAGAAGGCAAAAAAGGATACAAACATACAGGATACAATAAATTTCTAGACAATAAAGGACTTCCGGGCATTTCTCCTCCTTGGGGAACAATGCACGCCATCGATTTAAATACCGGAGAGTATATTTGGTCGATTCCCTTTGGAAATACCCCAGAATTAGGAGAAGAAGGTAAAGGCACTGGCACTGAAAATTACGGTGGCCCTGTAGTTACGGAAAACGGATTATTGTTTATCGGTGCGACCCGTGACGGTTATTTTAGGGCTTTCGATAAGCATACAGGCGAAATTCTCTGGGAATATAAACTACCAGCTGCAGCATTTGCCACTCCGGCGATGTATAAAGTTAACGGCAAACAATTTATCACGATTGCCTGTGGCGGTGAAAAACTAGGGACCGAAAAGGGAAATCAGATTGTGGCCTTTGCACTGGAATAGTTGTTTACTCACTACACGGAATCTCTTTATACTTTCCGCCATCTTTAATCGCCATTTTATATTCCTTGATTTTCTTATCCAGATTAAAGTTTGAATAATCGTAATCGGGTGTGTACAATACCGTATCCCAATAAATAGTTCTTGGGTCGGTTGCGCGTAAATCGTTTGTTTCTTTCATCCATTCGTTCAACTCATTTCGAAGGTTTTGAAGCACTTCTTTGTACTTCGTATTTCGTACCTCGTTCTTTAAATTATAAGGATCGTCGGCCAATATATAAAGTTCTTCTGAGGGTCTTTTTTCAAAAGCCAATTGAAAATAGTCCTTATCGGTCGGTTTACCTTCCATCTTCATGATCAAAAACTTCGTAATGGAATTATCCACATCGCCATATTGCCCAACTGAAATATGTGCGTTAGGATCGCCTGCAGGCCAACGATCTGGTTCGAAATTTTTCATATATAAAAACTCCTTGGTGCGAATAGCGCGAACTGGGTAACTTAAATCTCCCTTTCTCACATTCGCGTGACGTTCTCTTTCCAAAAACACTCTACTGCGGTCTGATTTTTTTGCATCTGACGAAAACAATTCCAATAAACTCTTTCCACTAAACTCTTTCGGTATTTTAAGTCCGGCCGCCGCCAAAAAAGTGGGGCCGAAATCGATAAAGTTCACAAAATCGGAGATTCGTTTTCCACCATCGATATGGCCTTTCCAATAAATGGCCAACGGCATTCGTGTACCATAATCGTATAGGTTCGCCTTGGCACGGGGAAAAGGCATGCCATTATCGCTGGTCATCACAATGATCGTATTTTCAAGTAGACCTTCTTTTTCAAGCTTGGCAATAATATTTCCAGACTCACGGTCAAAACGTTCCACCTCGTAGTAATAATCCATAATATCATTTCGTACGCAAGGTAGATCTGGAAGAAATTCCGGTACTTGAACAGTTTTCGGGTCCATTCCGGTTTTGATACCCGTGTTTGTTTCATAAACTCTATGTGGGTCTTGACTTCCAAACCAATACGAAAAAGGCCGACCGCTCTTTTTGTCCTTCAGGAAAGCATCGAAATCGGCATACTCTTTTCCTGCTGGGTTGTGTTCATAACCTCCCGCTTCAAAGTCTCCGGGACCCCATCCTTTTCTGCTTTTTCCAGTATGATAGCCGGCTTTCTTCAACATGGAAACCCAATTCGGAAATTTATCCGGAATGACCGACCAGAGGTTTCCGGCACTTTCCATTTGATGGGGATAACGACCCAATAGAATACTCGCCCGAGAGGGCGCACATGACGGAGCGGCACAATACGCATTTTCAAATAATGCTCCGTTCTCGGCCAAAGCATCAAAGGTTGGGGTACGAACTGTTTTGTCGCCATAAATACCAGCATGTGGGTACGACCAGTCGTCGGCAATCAAAAACAGAATATTAGGGCGAGAATCTTGGAAAATAACGGTTGTTTCTTTTTCGGCCTTTATCCCTGAGATAAAAAGCGCTCCTAAGGCCAGGGTTAAAAAGATCATCAAGAACTTCAGGCGTGTCGTTGGTGTTATCATTTGCATTGTTTAATTTTCAGGGTATTCTTCTTAAATATAAGAAACCATGGATAAAATTCGAGTATTGGTCGTCGGTTGTGGAAATATGGGAACTTCACATGCCCGCGCCTACCACCAAATGGAAGGTTTTGAAATCGTTGGGCTGGTCAGCAGGAAACCGGAAAGCAGGGAAAAATTATCCCAAGAGTTAGGTGGCTATCCCACTTTCGGAGATTATGAATCGGCGCTGAAAGAAACAAAGCCAGATGCTGTGAGCATTAATACCTATCCTGACACACATGCCGATTATATTCGAAAAGCTTTGAATACCGACGCCCATATATTTGTTGAAAAACCTTTGGCCCTGACCGTCGAAGATGCCCAAAGTCTAACCGATTTGGCCAGAGAAAAAGGCAAAAAAATGGTAGTCGGTTATATTTTAAGGGTGCATCCTGCTTGGGCAAAATTTGTGGAAGTTGCTCGTACTTTGGGTAAGCCCTTGGTCATGCGAATGAACCTTAACCAACAAAGTTCGGGTGAAAACTGGTATACCCATAAACAACTGATGAATTCGATGTCGCCCATTGTAGACTGCGGTGTACATTATGTCGATGTCATGTGTTTGATGACACAATCGGTGCCAGTAAGTGTCAGTGCCATCGGCGCACGACTTTCTGACGAAATCGACTCAAAAATGTACAATTACGGACAGTTGCAAGTCCGTTTTGAAGATGGTTCGGTAGGCTGGTACGAAGCCGGTTGGGGACCCATGATGAGCGAGACCGCTTTTTTCGTAAAGGATGTTATTGGCCCGAAAGGTTGTGTTTCCATAGTTGATGAGGCCAAAGGGGATTCCGATAGTGTGGACGACCACTCCAAAACAGGGGCTTTAAAACTGCACCATGCAGCAACCGATGAAAACGGAAATTTCACAAAATCAGACGAGCTTATTGATACTTCGGACGAACCTGATCATGATGGACTCTGTCTTTTGGAGCAGGAATACTTCTTAAAGGCCATCACCGAAGATTTGGATTTAGGCGACCATTTAAGAGATGCGGTGAACAGTCTTCGGATTGTTCTGGCGGCTGATGAATCTTTCAGAACCGGTAAAACGGTTGAATTGTAGCATCCATGATCCAACTCTTAGAAAGATCTAAAAAATTCAAAGATCGAACGGCTTTGGTCTCCAACGGAAAATCATATACCTATGGGCAACTTTTAGAAGCTTCCCAAAATATTGCTGCTAATCTTCTGAAAGAAAAAGCGGACCTGAACGAAGCTCGGATTACTTTTTTGGTGCCACCGTCTTTTGAATATACTGCGGTGCAATGGGGAATTTGGGCTGCGGGCGGAATTGCCGTTCCGCTATGCGTTTTGCATCCGTTGCCCTCTATTCAATATGTTTTGAAAGATACGCAGGCCGAAATTGTTATTGCGCATAAAGACTATCTTGAATTTTTAAAACCTTTGGAAATCGCAATTGGAATTTCTGTAATTCCAATGGAATCCGTTTTCCAAGAAAATACTTCAGTAATACCAGAAGTCGATTCGGCCAGACGCGCCATGATCTTATATACCAGTGGTACAACTAGCAAACCCAAAGGGGTAGTTACGACACATGATAATATCGATGCTCAGGTGACAACACTTGTAAATGCCTGGGAATGGGAAAAAGACGATCATATACTCAATATTCTTCCCTTACACCATGTTCACGGCATCATCAATGTCATGAGCTGCGCGCTTTGGGGTGGTGCCTGTTGTGAATTCTTGCCGAAATTCGATGCCGAAAAAGTCTGGAAAATTTTCAAGTCGGGTAGGCTCACTTTATTTATGGCAGTACCGACCATTTATTATAAACTGATTTCCTATTGGGAGGAGGCTCCTTCAGAAGAACAAAATGTACTCTCAGAAACAGCTTCAAAACTAAGGTTAATGGTTTCAGGCTCCGCGGCCTTGCCAGTTCCTGTGCTTGAAAAATGGAAAGAAATCACTGGTCAAACATTGTTGGAGCGTTATGGCATGACCGAAATCGGCATGGGTCTTTCCAACTCGTATCGAGGAGAACGAAGACCCGGCCATGTAGGATTGCCGCTACCAGGGGTCGAAATGCGTTTGGTAGACTCCGATAATAATCCGGTCAAGGAAAACGAACCCGGCGAATTCCAAATCAAAGGACCAAGCGTTTTTAAGGAGTACTGGCAAAAACCGGAGGCCACCCAAAAGGCATTTACCCATGATAAATGGTTTGTTACTGGAGATATCGGAATGCTGAACAACGGGCTCTACAAAATTTTGGGCCGCGATAGTGTGGACATCATAAAATCGGGCGGCTATAAAATCTCCGCTTTGGAAATCGAAGATGTGCTCAGAAAACATGACCTTGTAGATGACTGTGCGGTAGTCGGACTTCCTGATGAAGAATGGGGCGAAGTGGTTTCGGCCTGTATCGTTTCCGAGAAACCTGAAATCGATTTTGACAGGATTTCGAATTGGCTGAAAGAACAGATTCCCGTTTACAAAATCCCGAGAAAATATATCATTAGAAAAGAACTTCCCCGAAACGTTCTGGGGAAGGTGACAAAGAATGAATTAAAAAAAGAGTTTTAGTTTGCTGCCCCCTCGAGCGCATTCGAGAGGTCATTTTCAAATAGTTCTCGACTGCGCTCGAACAGACAAACTTTATTAAAAATGGACTTCCTAACCTTCTTCCCCTACATCGGCATCATTGTTTTGGTGATCATCAATGCCCTACTCGTCTTAAAACGTGATATTACTGTCGATGAAAGCGACCATACCCCGGAACATTGATGGATTATTTCAGCGAACATTATATCACCCTTATACTTACGGCCATTTATGTTGGAGGCTGTTTGTATATCGGTTGGTATTTTAAAAAGAAGGCTTCCCAAGGGGTCGAAGGCTATTATGTGGCCAAACGGGAAATCCCCGGTTGGGTGATTTCTTTAGCGTTTTTCTCGACCTCGGCAAGCACGAATACCTATATCGGCCAAGCCGGAAAGTCTTTTCAATACGGACTCTCATGGGCGTGGATGGGTTTGATATGGACCGTTTTCTGCATTATTTCATGGCAGCTCTTAGGTCCGAAAATGCGCTTTCAAACGGCCCGCTTGAAATCATTTACCATTCCTGATTATTTTCACTTGAGGTACAAGAGTAATTTAGCGAAAAGTATACGGGTGCTTTCTGCTGTGATTATTTTGTTTGCAACGCTTTGGTATATGATAGGCATCGCCAAAGGGTGCGCCCATGTATTGACCTCCGTTTTGGATATTCCTTATGAATACGGAGCCTTTGCCATTATCGCGATTACCTGTGCCTATACCATTTGGGGCGGCATGTACAGTGTGCTTTGGACGGATGCCATTCAAGGCATTATCATGTTCTTTGTTGCGATTTTGATGCTGGCCATACCGTTTATGTCCGTTAGTGGTGCCGATAATCTTATGGAGGCTATCAGTAATACCGACCACTTAACGAAATCTGGAGAACCTATTAAATCTGGCCTGGTCACTTTCGGAGAACTGGTTTCATTTCTTTATATCTTGGGTATCGGACTGTCTATCGGGATGAAACAAATCTCGGAACCGAAAAATCTTATTCGATTTTACTCGATTGACAACGCAAAAAGTATGCGATTCGCTATGATCTGGACGCCTGTTTTTCTAGGAATTTCATTGGTTTGCGTGATGGGGCTGGGCGCTTTGGTTCATGGCATGGCAACACCCGATGAAGCCAACTATCTCATCAACAATACTGATGAGGTCATCGGTTTTATGCTCGACAAATTCGACAATAAATTCGTAAGCGGAATTTGTGTTGCAGGACTTTTCGCTGCGGGAATGTCATCATTGGCTTCGGTAATCATTATTATAGGAACAGCCTTTGTAAAAGATATTTGGCATGTTGCCAAGCCGATGACAGAATCTAAAATTATTCCTAGAACGAAGTGGTCTATGGCTATTTACTGCCTTATTGTATACGTAATGACACTTTATCCCATGGCTGGTATTGTAGAACTTACGGCTTTCGCGGGGGCAGTTTTTGCGGCAAGTTTCTTCCCTGCAATTTTCGGGGGATTGTATCTAAAGTGGGGTACCGATTTAGGCGCCATGGCCTCAATGTTTGCGGGAATGTTGGTCAATATCATTTGGCGTTTTGCTTTTCGGTTCGAATATGAAGCGCTAAAAGACGTTCACGAAATCATTCCTGCGTTTTTATTATCAATGCTAACTTATGTCGTTGTTAGTTTGATGAGTCGAAAACGAATGCCTGACGAAGGACATTTAGAGGTCGTTTTTGGGAGGAATAAAGGGTGATTTGTCATGGCGGTGTACTTGTCTGCCGGCAGGGTAGGAATCTTTTGGTGGGCAACTGGGCGCGGGATTTCTCGTGCCTCGGAATGACAAAATGTACATCGTTACTGAATCACTCGGGCATTCTGTTCTTTACCGAAGCGATCTGACCCATATGATTGGCCGAATGCTCCATAACATGATACCAGACCCAATGGTAATTGATTCCCTCCTCGATATTCGATGCAAACCATTCGTCATCCTTGGTTTTCAATACCGCAAGGGTTTTTTGGCGGACTTCGTTCCATAAATCCAAATAGTGCTGAATCGGTTTTCCTTTAAGTGCTTTTTTTGATTCCTTGTTAAGTGCACCGGCCATACCTAATCTAGCTTTTTCATCTTCGGTCCATTGTCTGCTTGCTAAAGTTTCTACTTGGTAATACGCTTCTGTCGATACCAAATGCATGACCAATGACCCGATGCTATTCGCATCTTCATCAAACTGGAAGTCCGTTTGAGATTGGTCCAGATCTTTAACTTGTTCGGTTATTCTATCTTTTAGATCTTCGAGCATATAGACCATCAAGCCGATTTGGGGTGAATAGCCTTCTGGTGGTTTCATTTCACCTTGTGCAACTATAATCGAGGCGCTCAGGAACAGGAAAATTAAAAGTTTGCGTTTCATCTGTTCAAATTTTATTGTTTCTTAAAAGGTCAGATGTAATTCGCCGTTGAACATATCGGTTGGTATCAAGAAATGGTATGGCTCATTTCATAATCTTTACTTTACGGATTGCTTGAATTCGAAAGTAACGAATTGCGGCGCCATACTTGGCTGTTTTGTTAATCCTTTAACACAGTCGATTGTGTCAAATCAACAAGCCCTTTCCCCTCTTGCTTAAAGACCCGCTTGGTTCTTAAATAGCGATCCAAATTATATTCGTCATAATTCTTCGAACCCTTCTCAAAGCTACTTATCCTCACTTTCCCTGAGGAATGAATGAATTCGTTATCGCCGATCCACATACCTACATGCACTACTTTTTCAGCAGTAGAGTCAGTGGCTTTTCTTCCGAAGAACAATAAATCGCCTTTTTTAAGATTTTCAAAATTCCGTGTCGAATCAATTGGTTTTCCCGTATTTACTTGTTGGGAAGCATCTCGGGGGATTACCATTCCGTTTAGGAAATAGACCGTTTTGGTAAAACCGCTACAATCGACTCCTTTTGTCGAAGTTCCGCCCCAAAGGTATGGAACGCCCATAAGTTTCTGTGCCGTAAACACCAAACTTTCTGGGGTAGCATTTAGCTTTTGTAGCCATTCGTTGTAAGGTTCCGCTTCGTTTCTCAACACATAGGCATTGCGCCCGTCCGGAAATCTTACAACAAAATGTTCAGCGGTATGTTTTACAATGGTCAATAGGTTGCCTGCCGTTAAATCGGAAACAATCGCGGCATCTTCATAGGGGCCAAGATAGGCATGACCATAAGTTCGGGTGTAAATCATTTTTTCGTCCCTGTTCCAGTTTTCCGCTTTTTGGTCATCGGCCAACTCGATTCCCCCGCTGTCTACCCACGCCAAATAGTTATCCGGTGTTTGCACGTAGTACCAGTTGTCCTCTTTTTTATAAACACGTAGAATTGTGCCCAAGGTGGCCTGTGTCGCCAATTCGGAAGAATGGCCGGGATTACTACGCAAATTTGCTACCGAAACAGTAACGATTGCCTTGGTCTTTTTTCCCAAATAATCGGCTGGCAATACCCGAACACTATCAATAAAAGCAATGCTGTCAGCTTCCAAGCCGTGTTTCAGAGCGGCAAGGGCATCAGGTAGGTTCGTTTCTCCCTTTAAAACATACTTTTCGGTATTCTCAATAGCGACCACATCGAATAACGCCACTCGCTTGTCCGGGGCGTATTCTTTTTTGATTTCGGCCAACTTTATTTCAATAGGGTCTTTGGCCTTGTTCGGGTCATCTTTGCAACTTGTTGTCAAAAGAACGCCCAGCGCGATTGTGCAAATGCCAGATAATGATTTCATTTGTTCGAAATTTTTTGTAAAAGTAGACATATTCGGTTATCAACCCCTGCATCATCCCGACCAAAAGGTCGGGATGCCACAAGGCTGCCTAAAAAGTCCGTTTTAATATCTTTTCGGGCGGATTCGGTGTACTCCTTGTGACAAAGAGATAACACTCATGCTTTTTTAGTCAGCTTCAAGAAATTACGCTTTTATTTTACCTTTTTGAGTAATTTCGTCATCGATGAAAAAACTAAAGGTCATAGAGCTTTTTGCTGGAGTAGGCGGATTTCGGCTTGGCCTTGAAAATACAGGAAATTACGATGTTGTTTGGAGCAATCAATGGGAACCTTCGACCAAAACGCAACATGCTTCAATGGTCTACGAGGCCCGATTCGGAAGTAAAAATCACAGCAATGAAGATATTTCCGAAGTAGCGACTTCCGAAATTCCCGACGCCGATATTTTAGTCGGAGGATTTCCATGTCAAGATTATTCTGTGGCCACTACACTTCAAAATTCAAAAGGCCTCATCGGTAAAAAAGGTGTTTTGTGGTGGAGCATCCATCGCATACTTTCTGAAAAGAAAAGTCCGCCGAAATATTTATTTCTTGAGAATGTCGATCGTTTGTTGAAATCTCCCTCGAATCAACGTGGCCGGGATTTTGCCATCATGCTCAAAAGTTTGGATGGTCTAGGGTATGCAGTAGAGTGGCGCGTTATCAATGCCGCCGATTATGGTATGCCTCAACGACGCAGGCGCATTTTCTTTTTAGGATACCACAAATCGACTTCCATTTATAAAGATTTACAGCAAACAATTCCGGCCGAATGGATGACCAAAACAGGAATTATCGCCGAAGCATTTTCGGTCAAAAATCATAAAAAAGATGCAAAAACCGTCGAAATTGAAGGAAATTTGGTAGAAATCTCTCAAAAATTCAATGAAAATGGCAAATTATCGCCTTTTGAAAATACAGGTCTTTTTATCAATGGAACCGCCCATACGGTCAAGACTGTTCCTGATTTTAATGGAAAGCATATTGTTCTGGGCGATGTGCTCCAAAATGGAGATGTAACCAATGATTTTTTTGTCGATTCTGAAGATTATCCGAAATGGGAATACCTTAAAGGTGCAAAAAAGGAAGTCCGTATCGCAAAATCTGGATTTCAATATAATTATAGCGAAGGTGGTATGGTTTTTCCAGATGCGTTGGACAATGCCTCGCGTACCATCATTACGGGAGAGGGCGGAAGAAGTCCGTCTCGTTTCAAACACGTAGTACAAACTTCGAAGGGATTGCGCAGATTGACCCCTGTTGAATTGGAGCGATTGAATATGTTCCCCGATAACCATACCGCACTTGATGGAATTTCAGATGCCAAACGTGCCTTTTTTATGGGGAATGCATTGGTGGTTGGTGTTGTAGATCAAATAGGAAGTATATTGGCAAAAAAAATTCACTCCTAAAGTGTCTCTAAAAAGCTCCTTTAAATCAGACCTTGAAAAAGAACAAAAACTTACTGTTTTTTTAGATAAATATTATGAAAAGCATTTAGTACGCTATGAGTTTGAGCGCATTTCGGACAAAAATCTTCAAATACGGGATATTGACCTTATTTTTAACCGTATCCATTCCGGGGAGGAATTCTTTGTTGATGAAAAAGCGCAGTTAGACTATATCAATGAAGAATTGCCCACGTTCGCTTTCGAGCTTTTCTACTTAAAAAATGGCGACCAAAAAAAAGGGTGGTTTTTTGACGGCAACAAGAGCACGGATTTCTATTCGCTAATCACTTCTATTTTTTCAGATGAGCCCGGGGCATTTACTTCCTGTAAGATCACTTTTGTCAATCGGAAAAAATTGATTGCATTTCTGGCCTCAAAAAAAATTACGGAAACAATGCTTGTATCAAAAATTAGTGAGCATTCCCAAAAGAAGAACAAATTGGAAATCGCGGAATTACATCCTAAAAAAGAAGGGTATCTATATTTTTCCTCTCAAAATAAAGCCGAAAAGCCCATTAACCTCATTCTTAAACTTGATTTCTTAATTCAAAACGGCTTGGCCAAACGTTTTGTATAGCTCGATAGACAGACTATTTGGTCGGTATACTCTCAACAACTTGAATTGTTTTGGAAAATTAAGTGCTTCAACGACCTAAGTGGTTTTTTGTCTACAGTATTCTATATCACATTGCTTCTTAAATTTTACCGACCGACCAATGGGTATGTTGCTCCTTTGGGGGTGCCAAAATTTTTAAAACCAATTCATTGTTGATTTACGTATTTTTATTAAAAAATTCGTGTGATGAAAAAGTACCTGTTCCTATTACTTTCTTTATCCGTTATACTCTCGTGCGGAAAAGATGACAATCAGGTTCCCCCCAACACTCCCGACCCTAAATCTGAAGAGCCAAAAGATTCAATTCCGGTTATTGAGGAAAACAGTGAAAATCTGCTTATACAACTAGATGGCGCCCAATTGGTCGATTCCGACAAAAACCCGATAGACCTACAAGGGGTCGCTTTTGGCAATTTTGTTTGGCAAAATACAGTGTTGCCTCCCGAGCATCATACCGAAGAAGACTATAAAAGAGTCAAGGACATGGGCATGAACGCCATTCGTTTTTATATGAACTATGCCTATTTTGAGGACAATGCCAGTCCCTATACCTACAAACAAAGCGGGTGGGCGTGGTTGGATCAAAATATCGCATGGGCCAAAAAATATGGAATCTATCTCGTGTTGAATATGCATGTTCCCCAAGGTGGTTACCAATCACAAGGAGAGGGTGACGCCCTGTGGAATAGTACAGAAAATCAAAATCGATTGGCGGCCTTATGGAAAGAAATTGCCAGGCGCTACGTCAACGAGATACAGGTTGCGGGGTTCGGCCTGGTCAATGAACCCGTACCAAACACTTCGATAGACCAATGGAGCCAACTAGCACAACGCCTAATCAACGACATTCGTTCGGTTAACAAGCATCATTTGATCTTTGTTGAAAAGGCCATCTACGTCAAAGAAAGGGAGCCCGATGAAAACTTGAATTTCCCCACGGTAACCGGTACCAACCTAATCTATGAGTTTCATGGTTACGACCCCTATTTCTATACGCATCAATTACTAGAATTTGCACGTTTGGGCGATGGGGGAAAGTATCCTGATGAAAATGTCGTCGAAACTGGTAATACGGAATGGTACACGGCTTCGTTTGACAACCCCAGCCTTGCTTCGGGCACTACTGACTGGACCTTTTTTGAAGGAATTCCTTTTGCCGTGAACGATCCTGAGATAAAGTTGGCACTACCCGCCCTTGTTGCCGATAATGTTGGAGGGAAAGTATTTTTCGATGATATTATTGTCAAAGAGTACGATGAAAACGGCAGCTTCGTGCGCGACATTTACGAAGCAAACCTCGATGCTTTGGCAAGCTGGCTTTTTTGGAGCAGAAACGACAGTGGTGCCAACGGCCTTTCGACTTCCGAGGGCCATAACGATACAAGCAGTCTCTTTATTGAGAACACCACCGATGATAGCAATATGAGCAACTATGGGCGGCTTTTTGAGGTGCAGCAAGGATATTCATACCAAATTAGCGGATGGATGAAAGGAGAAAACATTACCAATGCCGCCGGTGCAAAAATACGTCTTGACTTTTTGGCATCTGAAGGACCTGTTTTCAAAAGAAACAAGATATATATGGAAGCGGTCGTTCAACAAATTGTAGTTTGGGCCCAAAGTAAAAATGCTGCCTTATATATGGGTGAGTTCGGTGCCGGCAACCCATGCTTTGAAAATGATAAAGGAGGGTTACAATGGGTTATCGACATGGTCGATATTTTGAAGAAGAACGATATTCATTTTACCTATCATACCTATCATGAAGATGCCTTTGGTCTGTACTTAGGAAACGGGCTGCCGGACCCCAATAATGTAAACCAGCCATTGATAGACCTTTTTACGGAGCTGTTGAATTAACCCATTAATTCCTTAAACCGGTGTTAATCAATCCTGAAAATTAGGAATTCTCAAAAATTCTGCTATCTTACCAGTTATGGTAAAAATAGATAAGTCAGAAAACGCAGCTTTTTTAGAGAAATCGATTCAACATTTAGAGGCCACTGGTTTTGAAAATATCAGGGCCGATATCGAGGGTTATGATACACCAAAATCATACATACGAAAAGTCAAGGGAGGAGATACCAGAATAACCCCGGACATTGTGGCGGTAAAAAATGGTAAGAAGTACTATTTTGAAATCAGTTTAAAATCTGAGAAGCCTCGGTTGTTAAAAACAAAATGGCTTTTCTTGGACACCTTGAGCCGAATGAACTCCGATGCCTTTCGTATTATTACCACAAAAGGCCACTACAAGTTTACCGATACCATGCTGGAGGACATCAACCTAACGAACAAGACCCCAATAAAAATATAAGCCCGAAACCGTTAAATATTATCAAAGGTGCGTTCGTAACGCACCTTTTTAGTTCCTTACCATAGCGATATGTGGAATGCCGTCTTCTAAATACGTTTTCCCTATTTCCGTAAAGCCCAGTGAATTATAGAATTTCTTCAAGTACGTCTGGGCCGAAAGACGAATACTGGTTTCTTCGAAATGCGTATTAACCGCTTCAATCGACGCGTTCATGATATCGTAACCATAACCATGATGTCGTTGGTCTTGTTGTACTACCACCCTACCGATACTGGCTTTGTCAAAATAATCTCCAGGACCAAAAATACGCGTATAGGCAACGATCTGCCCACTTTTGCTTCCTATGACATGTAGTGCCTTAGCATCTTTCCCGTCCAAATCTTGATAGACACAATCCTGTTCCACTACAAAGACCTCGCTCCGTAGTTGCAATATTGCATAAAGCTCATCAATCGAAAGTTCCCTGAATTGTTTAATAATAATTTTCAACATTAGTCCTGAACAATAACGTGCTTACTATCGCACTTGCCGAATTCCGGCTGAATATTTACATGGTTGATTCCATGATTGTGATAGACCTCTTCCTCTATTTGCTCCAAAATAGCATCGAATTCTGAAAGTTTGATATCCTCGTTAAAATCGATATGGGCCTCTAGGTGAACCTCATCTTCATTGAGTTGCCAAATATGAACATGATGAACGTTCTTGATGGGCTTTATTTTCAATATGGCTTCCACAATATGCTGAACTTGAATCGTGTTCGGGGTGAAAAGCATCAAAACCCTTGTCGAATCTTTTAACAAATCATATCCCATATAAATCAAATACAATGCAATAGCCAAAGTCAATGTGGGATCTACCCAATACAACTGATAGAACTTCATCAACAGCCCGCCTATCAATACCGCAACGGAAGCCATCATATCGGTCAACAAATGGAGGTAGGCAGATTTCATGTTCATATTACTGTCAGCATCTTTTTTAAGTAACAGCACGCTAAAACCATTCGCGGCTATGCCTAATAAGGATAACCAAATGACCAAATCAGATTCTATTTCTTGAGGGTCAAAGAATCGTTCTATCGCCTCTTTGATTAAAATGATAGCAACGATCATCAAAGTGGCGGCATTAACAAATGCCGCGATAATCTCTGCCCGTTTATAGCCAAACGTTTTATTGGTAGAGGCTTTTTTCTTCGACAATATGTTTGCTATGTAACTTACGATAAGCGATAGAACGTCGCTAAAATTGTGGAGCGCATCGGAAAGAAGGGAAAGGCTTCCAGAAATCAATCCCCCAATTACCTGTGAAATCGTAATCAGTATGTTGAGAAGAATCGAAATAATAAGGTTTCTACCCTTTAAATCAGAGTGCGAATGCCCATGTGAATGAGAATGATAATGATGGGAATGAGCCATGTATGAGGTTCAATATTTAAGGTTCAAAGTGTTTGTTGTAAAGTTAATGAAAACTTGAACTTTGAACTTTGTAGAAAGACAAGCAGGGGTATTTATATACACGGAATTTTTTCAATACGACGTTCGTGCCGACCGCCGGCAAAATCGGTTTTGAGAAAAACCCGAACCATTTCCAAAGCCTGGGGCAACGAAATAAAGCGTGCTGGTAGACTTAAAATATTAGCATCGTTATGTTCTCTTCCCAATGCTACGATTTCTTTGTTCCAACATAGGGCACAACGTATTTTTTGATGTTTGTTGGCGGTCATCGATGCGCCATTACCACTTCCGCAGATTATAATTCCGTAATCTACCTTTCCTTCTTCAACATCTTTTGCCACAGGGTGCACAAAATCAGGGTAATCTACACTATCGGTACCATCAGTACCATAATTGTTCACTTCTATATGCATAGACTTCAATAGTCCTATAACGGCAAGCTTATACTCCGTGCCCGCATGGTCGTTTCCTATAGCTATTTTCATATCTGAAGATAATGGTTTGTACTACAAATGTACAACAGATAAGCATACACAACAAGATTGGTGCAGTTCACCACATTTTATGAATAATTAATAAAAAAGGTTGTTGATTTGTATTCGGATTCAAAGGAACATATTGTTCATAAAGTACCAACAAAAACAGGTCTAAATATTTGACTTTTCCATTTTAAAAGTGCTTTACTAAACTTCAACACCAATCCATAATTTACTTCTCAGAAAATAGAAAAAAGATATAAAACCCTTTTTCGAAGAAGTTAACAACAATTCCATTTTTATTTATACCAAAATTCCTGTTGATAGAGGTTATCAATAGTGGTTGATAAGATTCTTAATCCATTGAGCCTTAAAATAATCACGTTCATATAATTTGTCAATAAACTTCCAATATGGTTCAATGCAAGTATCACTTACTTTTTTTATCCCTATTATTAACAACCTATAATAACCATCATTTTATTTTAAAAATTGAAAAAGAAAAAATGAACATATAATTATATGTTCATAAGTGTATAAGATCGGAAAGAGTGATTATGCCAACTCCCGAAAAGAAGGGTAATGGATTATAATTCGTAATTTTCCCACCAAATTGAAAAAATTAATGTCTAAGCAGAAGAAGAAAGCAAAAAACCATAGAAAAAACGAAATTACAAGAGGTATTTTCACAGTACTTGAAAAAGAGCCTAAAAAAAGTTTCAACTACAAACAAATAGCGGCTAAGATAGGTGTTAATGATGCGCATGATAGAAATCTTTTGATTAAAAGATTGGCACAGCTCAAAGAGAAAAAGAGAATTGTAGAAGAAGGACGTGGTAATTACAAGGCGACCGTTTCTACGAAAACCTATCATACCGGAACAGTGGATATTACTGGGCGGGGCAATGCCTATATCGTTATTGAAGGTATGGAAGATGATGTTTTCGTACCCTTCAACAAACTGAAAAAAGCGTTCCACAGAGATACGGTTGAGGTATATATTTTTCCAAAAAGAAACGGAAAAAAGCTAGAAGGCGAAATCACAAAAGTCGTTGAAAGAAACAAAATTACATTTGTAGGTATTGTTGATATGCAACCTAATTTTGCCTTTGTTCGTCCAACGGATTTTAGGATGTATACCGATATTTTCGTTGGAAAGGATAAGATAGGTAATGCCGAAGATGGTGATAAGGTCTTGGTTGAAATAACCGAATGGCCGGATGATGCCGATTCGCCATTTGGGAAAATTACCCAGGTGTTAGGAAAACCAGGTGAGCACGACACGGAGATCCATTCCATTTTGGCGGAATACGGACTGCCTTACTCATTTCCTGTTGAGGTCGAGCGCTTTGCCGAAACCCTTGATACCAGTATTAAACCAGAAGAAATAGCAAAACGAAGGGATATGCGCAATGTGTTGACCTTCACCATCGATCCAAAAGATGCCAAAGATTTTGATGATGCGCTCTCTTTTGAAGTTTTAGAAAACGGTAATTTCGAAATAGGTATTCATATAGCCGATGTTTCCCATTATTTGGAAACCGATACAGTTTTAGACGATGAAGCCTATGAACGGGCCACTTCGGTGTATTTGGTAGATCGCGTAGTACCGATGTTGCCAGAAATATTATCGAACAACGCTTGTTCCTTACGTCCTAATGAAGAAAAATATACGTTCTCCGCTATTTTTGAACTGGATGAAAATGCAGGAATCAAAAACCAATGGTTCGGCAGAACGGTAATCAATTCAAACGAGCGTTTTGCCTACGAAGAAGCGCAATATATTATTGAGAATAAGAAAGGCAATATTCCCAAGGATATTTCAATTAGAGAAAATGCTTATTCCGTATCGCAGGACGTAGTTGAGGCTACCTTGACCATGGACCGATTGGCTAAAATTATGAGGAATAGACGTATGGACCAAGGTGCCATTTCTTTCGATAAGGTAGAGGTTCGGTTCAATCTGAACGAAAATAACGAACCAGAAGGGGTCTATTTTAAAGAATCAAAGGATGCTAATAAATTGATCGAGGAATTCATGTTACTGGCCAATCGTAAAGTGGCAGAATATATTGGAAAACAAAAACCCACCAAAACCTCTGTATATAGAATACATGATGACCCAGATGAAGATAAATTAATGGCCTTAAACGGAATCATCTCTCGTTTTGGACATAAGTTAGTGTTCAAGGACAAAAAATCTATCAGCGCCTCCCTAAATAAGCTTCTTGAGGATGTCAAGGGCCGAAAAGAACAGAATTTGGTAGATACTTTGGCCATAAGAAGTATGAGCAAAGCTATTTATACCACTGATAATATTGGACACTATGGATTAGCGTTTGACTATTATACCCATTTTACCTCTCCCATACGAAGATATCCCGACGTTATGGTCCATCGTTTGTTGCAACATTATTTGGACGGGGGAGATTCGGCAAAGGCGGAGGTCTACGAGCAAAAATGCAAGCATTCGTCCGACATGGAATATCTGGCATCAAGTGCCGAGCGTGATTCTATAAAGTATATGCAAATAAAATTCATGCAGGATCATCAAGATCAAGAATTCGTAGGGGTTATTTCAGGTGTTACCGAATGGGGTATGTACGTTGAAATAATAGAGAACAAATGTGAGGGTATGGTTCGTATTCGAGATATCAAAGGCGATTATTATATCTTTGATGAAAAGAACTATGCCATAGTGGGCGAACGTACTAAAAAAACCTATACCCTTGGTGACGAGGTAGTAGTTATGGTAAAAAATACAGATTTAATAAAGCGCCACCTTGATTTCGCCTTGATAGGAAAGAATGAATAGAGCTCAATATGAGTTCATGTTGCAATTTTTTGGAATGGAATTTGTTTAAAGAAGGTAATAACCTGCTAAAAACTGACATGATACAAAAAATAGGATTTCTTCTTGTGCTGCTATTTGGCCTACAATTCGCAAATGCCCAAGATGAAGAAATAACCAAGAACCTTGAGGCTTTTAAAGAAATAAAGGCTTTCGATGGTCTGTCGGTCAAACTCATCAAATCCGATGTAAACAAAGCCGTAATATCGGGAGAAAATGTCGATAAGGTCGCTATTGTCAATAATGAAGGTGTATTGAAGCTTCGTATGCAAATAGGTAAGATTTTTAGTGGATACAAAACCTTTGTAGATGTATACTATGCGGATAAGATAATTATCATCGACGTGAACGAAGACGCTAGAATTTCTTCCTCTGACATTATCAAACAAGACGTACTTGAGTTAAAGGCGCAAGAAGGGGGTGAGTTGGATATCAATGCCGAAGTAGAACAGATGTTGATTAAGACCGTAACCGGAGGAGTCATTGAGACATCTGGATCTTCAGACCTGCAAGACGTGGCGATAAATACCGGAGGAGTTTATGAAGGCAAAGCCTTTAAAACTAAATTTTCAACGGTAAACGTAAATGCGGGATCAAAGGCGGAGATATATGCATCGGACTACGTGAAAGCTACAGTAAAAGCCGGCGGCGAAGTTCTTATCTACGGAAATCCCGCCAAAATGGATGAAAAAACTGTATTCGGAGGAAAGATTACCCGAATGTAACCCGGTTATTTAATTTAAAAATCTAGCACCCAATATGTGGGATGATATACAGGCAGCGATTCCTTTGGGCTTTTTTTTAAGCTTCATGATCGGACCTGTATTTTTTGTGTTACTTGAAACCAGCGCAATAAAAGGTTTTAGGGCGGCACTAGTATTCGATCTCGGGGTTATTCTTGCCGATATCCTTTTTATTACTGCGGCATATTTCAGTAGTTTTCAGCTTTTGGAAAATTTAAGCAATCAGCCCGGACTTTACGTTTTTGGCGGGGTTATTCTTTTAGTGTACGGCATCACCACAATCGTCAAAAAAGCAGGAAAAGCCAAGGTGGCGAAAGGTGCCGAAAATACCGCCGTAAAAGTAAGCAAAGGCTATCCCGGACTTTTTTTAAAGGGTTTTTTACTCAATTTTATTAACATAGGCGTATTGGTCTTTTGGTTAGGTGTTATTATAGTTGTGGGCCCAAGTCTCGACAATGACCCCAACCGCATTATTACTTTTTTCGCAACCATGGTCATCGCCTATTTTGTTACCGATATTCTAAAGATTCTTCTGGCGAAACAATTGAAGCGAAAACTTACCGTAAGACGCATACGATTGATAAAAAAGGGGTTGGGAATTATTCTAATTATATGTGGCGTAGTGCTTATTGTCAAGGGATTTTTGCCCAAAGACCGATTTAACATAGAAAAAGGCATCGAACGCATCGAACATATTAGGGAATGACCTCGGCACCGTCATAAGGACTAGCCAGTTTTTCGAGAGGCACCGCGCGCCCCGAGACTTCGGGGGCACCGCTGCACAATATCCCAAATAATAAAGCCCCCAAGTCTAGGAGGCTTTTGGGAGGCATCGAGCGGATTCGAACCGCTGTACAAGCTTTTGCAGAGCTGTGCCTAGCCACTCGGCCACGATGCCATATTAAGCTGCAAAGGTAATGTGTTTTTAAATATTGAAAAACTTAAGCCGTTCTTTTTTCTTTTAAGACAACGGTAACGTTTTCTACATCGCCGCCAATGGGAGGGTTTATTTTCGATACCGAAACCTTGACTTTGGAAACTTCTCGCAGTTCGGAAAAAATGCGATGTAAGATTCTTTTAGCCACGTGTTCCAAAAGTTTCGAGGCTATTTTCATTTCTTCCTTGACAATGCGGTTCAGATGAACGTAGTCGACCGTATCTATCAAGTTATCGGAAAGTGAAGCTTTCTCTAGGGGCGCATCGACGGAAATGTTTACCAAGTATTCACTTCCTATATTAGTCTCTTCCTTTAAACATCCATGGTGTGCATAGACTTTAATATTCCTGACCTTTATTTTACCCATGCCGAATAATATTTGGGCAAACTTAAACCAATCTGATGAAAAATCACTAATAGCGAACTATCCGATAAACAGGTCGAAGGAAAAAATCTCAATAACCTTAGTAAGACCGTATTGACATACAATGAACAAGAAGTAAGTTTTTTCTAAAGTCTAACGGCGAGGTGGTCTAGCATCTTTTTAATAAGTACACCTACAATTACTAATACCCTGAAAGAGATCAACACCAATGGTAATGACATGCGTTCCAGTACTATAGCCCAATATTTCGTTCAAAATGATTTGATAACTATATCCGAAGTAGAAATTACTCTTTTTAAGCCCCGCCAAAGGCGCAATATAAAGCGGCGAACCTATTTGATCGTTCAGAAAACGATAGTTGGCCCCAAAGTAGTAGTAGTCCTCGAACTCATAGACACGAAATTTCAGGTTTAAATCCGTTTCGGAGCGTCCATCACTTTCGAACAATTTGAAAAGAATGGAAGGTTCGATTTCAAAACGGCTATTCTTATTTTTCATGTAGCGGTATCCTGTGTAGACATAATAATTCCTTAGCTCGTTCGGCTCGTCTATATTAAAAGTCAAGCTTCGAGGATCTTTGTTGATGAGGTTAGATGCATTTAAACTAAGGTAAAACTTATCATAGCGATAAAGGGCCCCAACATCAAAGTTGTGGTTAGTCGTCTGACGATTGTTAACGATACCCCCGTCAGGGAAATTGATTAAATCGAACTTGTCTATATCGATGCGAAACTGGTTAAAATTATACGAAAGTCCGAACGAAAGAAACTCATCCTCATAACGGTCGAGCGTCAAGTGGTGTGCAAAAGAAATACGCGCCCCTTGTTGTTTTGTGTATCCGTTGCTATCGTTATAAAGAAAGAGACCCACACCAGATTTTTCGCCTAAGCGCATATCTGCGGCCAATGACTGTGTTCTAGGCGCATCCTTGATACCGACCCACTGTGCAAGTCCGTTCAGTCTTATTTTGATATGGTCGCCGATACCGGCATATGTGGGCGACAGAACGAATGGGTTGTCGGCCAGATATTGCGAAAGCTGTGGCGAGTTGAGCTCTTGCCCCCATGAGGAGACTGCACAAACAAACAACGCTAAGGTCAATACTATTTTTCGCATGGTTTTTAGGTTAAGTTTTAACGATAAAGGGTAAAATGCCCTACAAATTCTCTTTCATCTTCCTCTCCCCGAAGTTTGATAACGTACCAATAGTCTCCTGACGGAAGGTCTTTGCCTTGGTAAATACCGTTCCATCCCGGATCATTGTAGCCCAGTCTGTAAACCTCCCTACCATAACGATCAAATATGATGGTTAGTATTTCGGGAAAGCCTTCCATATTCTTAGGCCTCCAAGTGTCGTTCAGCCCGTCACCGTCGGAGGGTGTAAAGAAATTTGGAATTTCGATATCAATGAATTCCATATCAATACTGGTCACCGCCTCACATCCGTTTTCGTCGACCACCCGAACTTCATAAGTGTCGGTTCTTCGGATTCTGAACGTGTTGTCCGTACCATTGTCCGCTCCATCAAAGAAATAGGTATAACCTTCCTTACCTCCACTGGCCGTTGCCGTGATTTCATTTAAGTTCAATTGCTCGGCTAAGATGGTCAAAGGCTCAAAACCTTCGATTTCAAAAGGAATAGTCAGTAAACAACCATTCGAATGGGCAATGGCGATATAATGGCTTCCGGGGACAATGTCCCTAAAATCGGGGTCCCTTTGCATCGCGCCGATATCCTCGGAATCCAAGGCATACATCACATCGTCGCTAATCGAATCATCTTCAAGGGTAATGTTCACATAATTGTTCGGGGTGTCGCCCGTACATTCGTAAACCGGTTCTACAGCGGCATTAAGATTGACACCCGCTTCCACATCAACGGTCAATACTTCTTGACAGTTGTTGGTATCCCTGACGAATAGTACGTGACTTCCTGCCGGTAAATTGTTAAAGTCAATCTGGTCTAGCGTAACGGGCACGAAATCAGCTTCGGTATTTGAATTGAATGCAGCGCGGTACGGTCCGGTACCACCGGTTATGGTCAAAGATATTGAGCCATCCTCACTTCCGGCACAGATTTCAGGCGTTGCGGTTGCGGTTACGTTCATTGCATCAGGCTCACCAATGGTTTCATCGATATACACAAAGCATCCGTTCTGGTCTTGCGCAATAATTTCATATTGGCCCGGCGCCAGATCGGTAAACACATTGTCAGTATCGAATTTGTCCAGATTCGGCGAAATGGCGTAGATATAGCCACCCGCTCCACCGGAAAGATTAACGGTTATACTTCCGTTTTCATCACCGAAGCAAAGTACATCGACTTTATCAATGTTTGCGGTCAGTGCTTCTGCCGGACCACTAACTACGACCTGTTTGGGTTTTGCCGTGCAATCACTGCTTATCACGTTCACGTAGTAGGTTCCCGCTACAAGTCCAGTAAAGATGGCATTGGCGCTCGGGCCGATCGTGGCGATACGATCGCTGGCATTTAACAATGCAGGGTCTAAATTGTTCAAATCGCCCAATGGACCTGTATAATTGCTGTATAGTTCATATTCGTAGTTGCCCAATCCTCCAGTGGCCGAAGCGCGAATCGATGCGGTATCATCGCCAAAGCAATTTACAAAGGCTGCATCTTCGTTTACGAACAATTCCAAATCGATAATCGGTTCTTCCACAATTTCGTTGGAAAGGACTTCAGTACAACCATTAGCATCTCGTACTCTGAATTGATAAGTGCCTTCGCGTAATGGTCCTATGAAAATTGGGTTTTCGAACACTTCGAAATCACCGCTTCCGCCAGTCATGGGTTCCCATGCGTTGGTTTGGGTGTTGAAGTACTCATAAGGGCCTACTCCGGTGCCCGCCCCTCCGCTTGCGTTCAGAATGAATTCTACATTGGTCAAACAGGTTGATGCATTGGTTCGTGTCAACTCTGCGAACACCTCGGTTGGATTAATAATTTCGACAAGGTTACTCGTTTCCTCACAGCCGAAATCATCACGTACCACTACTTGATAGTAACCTGCAGAGAGGCCGTCAAAATTGGCCAAACCTTGGAATACGGACTGTTTAGGAGTGTTCGAAGCACTATCCCCGAAACTCAAGAGGCGATATTCGTACGTTGGCGATGGTGGGTAGGTTCTTGCCCCGACTGTAGTTGTGATACTGGCATCGTTTCCGTTAAAACAACTCAATGTTGGCGTGTTGATCGTTGGATCGATGGGTTCCGGTGTTTGCATTACTATTTCCGCCGGGAAATTTCGTGTGCAGCCCAGCGCATCCGTAATGGAAATATCATAGCTTCCACCCGAAAGTCCTTCAAAAAGATAGGCGGAAACACCGATTTGTGTATCGCTATATGGATTGGTCGTATGGGTCAATGTAATATTATATGGCCCTTCTCCGCCCTCAGGATCGACCAAAATCTGACCCTGGTCATCGCTACATGCTACACTTGCCTCTTCACTGGCATTTGCTGTAATCGGAAATTCAGGAGTGGTAATCGTAAATACCCGATCTTTAAAACAAGCGGGCGCATTATCCTGCGTTACCCTGACCCTATAGTTTCCAGATGGTACATCGATAGGTGCTGTTGGCCCGTTCGTTGGATTGGAAATCGGCCCTAAAAAGCTGGTATCATCGGAAATATCGACAGTGCCTTGCGTATTAAAAATCTCGTAGGTAAATGGTCCAACATAGGTGGCATCCGTCAATTCCAAAGTGATTTGACCATTGTCTCCGTGGCAGACCACATCGCTTAGTTTATCGATAACGATTTCAAAGGTGTTCGGTTCTTGCACAATATGTTCGACGCTGATGACACAGCCCGTAGCGATATTTCGAACCTGGAACTGATGCACCCCGACCGAAAGCCCGGTAAATAAAGGCGATGGGTCAAAAACACCACTTGGCATTTCTCTGAATTCATAATTTCCTGGGTTCGCGGTCGAGTTGGTAATCGCACTCACGGCATCCAAACGAATATCTTCTCCCGCACAGGTAGCTGGACTGGTCAAGACCGGAGTCAAGCTTTGTAACTCATCGAAGGGATCGATAACTACATTGACAGCGACCGCATTGGAACAGCCCGCATCGTCGAAAACGAAAATGTCATAACTGCCACCTGCAAAATCGGTCTCGATATACGTTGGGTTTGTGCCATCTTGAACCGCGGCCGGGTTACCATCCCTAAAGAATTGATAGCGCGTGAAATTGTTCGTTCCACCTACGACGGTTGTAACAGTGATACTGGCGTTGTTCGAATTGTTCGCTGCCGTACAGGCATATTGAACGGGTATTGGTGCCGTGACCACTATCGGCGCCGGTTCGGTAATAAGCTGGTCGATGGTCTCGATACAACTGTTCGCACCTCTAGCCGTAATGGTATAATTGGTGCCTGCGACAGTACCTGAAAGTCCTGTAAAAGTTCCACTGTTCGCGGTATTGGGTGTGGCGTCTATGGCCGTGCCCAAAGTCGTACCGTCGATAGCGGTTATCTGGAATGTGTACGGACCGATACCATTGTCGGTAACACTTACAGTAATAGAACCATCGTTCGCACCGTTACAACTTACGTTGACGACGGTATCTATACTCGGAAGCGGTAAAACCTCGTCAGGTACGTTGACGGTCTTGGTAATCGGGCAACCCGAAGTATTGTTGTCATAAATGGTAATATCGTAATCGCCAGACAAACTCGCTCCGTTCCAAACGAACGGATTCGTGGTCAACGCCCCTCTGGGTTGACTGACCGGACCGGAAATTTGGAAATCATAGCTTCCCGAGCCTGCCAATACCTCAATGGTAATTTCGGCATTATCGCCTGGCGCGGGTTCACAATCTTTTAAAGTGGTCAAGGTCGCATTGAACTGCAAGGGGGGTTGAATATCAAAAGTTTCCGTATCGGCGCAACCGTTCACATCTTGAACTGCAATGGTCTGTGCCGTGCCCGAACTGAGGCCTGAAACAGTATATTGGTTACTTCCATTAAAGGTAATGTTCTGGTATGCATTTCCGTTCACACTTATGGCATAGGGTCCTATTCCCGCCGCATCGAGGGTAACGAGCATTTCGTAGTTTCCTTGTGCAACACACTCGTCTACAATGGCTACGGAGATTTGCGGAGCTGGATCCAACAATACTGTTATTGGGTTGTTTTGAATACATCCGTAAGCATCTTTGACGTACACGATATAATCGCCGCTCTCTACATTCGCCGAGGTATCGGTGATCCAGCCTGCATCGGTAGCTATGGGTGCGGTTGCGGTATCCAATAGATATTGATAGGTATATGGAGCCGTTCCAAATCTTCCTGTAGCGGTAATGACACCTTCATTCGGATTACAGTTATCGTTTTCGGGAGATGCCACATCGACATCTAAAAGATTAGTAGATTCGTCAATGGTAAATTGATCAGTGGCAATCGAACAACCGTCCAATGGACCCCCTCCACTCCTTTCGGTAAGCAATACATAATAGATACCTGGCGCTAATGGACCAAAATTATTTATCGGCACGGCAGACCCGGAAACTGGAGTACTTCCTGTAAGTCCGGTACTGATATTGCTTTGCGCATTGAATATCTCATAGTCAACCGAGGTCGCGCCTGCATCATAGTTGTCTATGGTAAAGGATACGTTTCCATCGTCTGCGCCCGTACAGGTCACATTGGCGGGAACCACTGGGTTTGCCGTTAAGATGGAAGGTGAGTTTATAGGGTCGCCCTCCTCAAAATAATAACAATTAGTGGTCAAGTCATGAACTACATAGGTATATGCCACTCCTGGAGTAAGACCCGTAAATGTTCTAGTCGGGCCTCCAGCGGTATCTGGAGGAAAAAAAGTAGATGCGTAAGGCACACCAAATTGGTCCAAAATTCCGAATTCGTAGTTTGTTCCTAAAATAGTTGTTGATACAGTAACAATTACCGTTCCGCCCGTGGTACAATCAACCGTAGGAGGAGAAACATCGATATCCAAATCGTCCGGTGGTGAGGCGATGATGTTGGTCGTTCGCAAAGAACAACCATTGGCATCTACAACATCTACTTCATAAATACCGAAATCAAGGATGGCAAAGGTATGGTCTTCGCCACCCGAGGTGGTCGTGTAGGTTGCCGAGAAGCCATTGTTGCCTGTTAGATAATAGGTATATTCCGCAGTTCCACCTGTTAGATTTTCTACTGTAATCGACCCTGGATCGGTTCCGGTGGTCGTATTACAGGTAATGGGTACTAAATTGATATCATAAACGATTGCATCGGGTTGCGTTATACTGATCGGGTAAGGTGTTGATGTACACCCTTTATCATCCGTTATGGTAACTTCATAATTACCTGCGGGTAGGCCTGTCGTCTGTGTTCCATAATTGGTTGCGGTCGTCGTATTCTGAACGTCGATGACGTAAGGCGCAAGTCCGACACTGGTATCGATTGTTACGGCCAATGCCCCGGTGCTATCGCCGTTACATAAAATATTGGTCGGTGCGACGTTGCTGATAATGGGCGTATCGGCTGGGGTAACCACTACAGAGTTGGTCACTACAACACAAGCCGTTGGTGTTGTGTTATCCGTAACCCTAAAGAAGTAGGTGCCATCGGTGTTCGTATTGTACACATTAGACGTGAAACCCGAGGTGTTCCAAGGTCCCGTTGCTGATGTACTCCATTCATACGTGTAGCCTAGGGATCCACCGTTTGCATTTATCGTAACCGATGCAGGCGTAGTACAGGTTAAATCAGGGTTCAAATTGGCCGTTGCCGTCAATTGCGGGTTGATGGTTCTGTCAATGGCGGTTCCGGTACATCCAAAACCGTCCCTAACATTGATGTTGTAGGTTCCTGAACTTAGGTTTTGAATGGTGTGTGTGGTTCCTGTTGCAGGTGTAAACGCAATCCATGGATTACCATCTAGACTGTACTGGTAATCGCCGTTTCCACCTGTCACGGTAATTGCTATTTCGCCGTCGCCTCCTCCTGAATAACAGGCCGTCGGTATGGCATCGAATAATACCGCATCAGTGTCGGCTATGGTAATGGGCGTGTCGATTTCATCGGTACATCCATTTGTATCTCGAACCCGTACTACATAACTTTCACCTAAAGCATTGGCTGGAACATTGGCAAATATTGGGTTATTGCTATATGGTCTAATTGGGGTATAAACACCCGCTAAAAGTGTTTCCAATTGATATTCATAGGCAGGAGTGCCATCGATCGCCGTTGCGGTAATTGTAGCCCCACCATTGGCACAGGTCAAAGGTGAGGTTACGCTTGCATTTGCTTCCAATGCGTTGGGTTCGGTAATGGTATGGTCAAAGAAAACCTGACAAGTAGTCTCATTGGCCCTGCGGACATAGATACGATGTGTACCTGCACCCAATGGGTCGGTAGTGGTTACGGGAGAACTTGTCGAGTTGATCCAATTGAAAGGTGTGTTTCCTATAGAATAATCGAAACCTGTCGTAGCATCAAAATTCTCTACCTCAAAAGTTATGGTGCCGTTCGAAACACCGTTGCACGTAGCGTTAGTAGCTGAAAGAAAGTTAGCAGCGAAAACCCTTCCCGCTTCGATTTCGATCGGCGTATCGATGGAAAGTAGACAGACTTCAGGAGTTTGTTCTACTCGAATATCGTCAATGGCGACATCACAACCACTAATCTCACTATCCGTTGATGTAATAACGAGATTTAAGGAGGTATTGGCTCCCGGATCTAGTGTCAGCGTATATTGACCCCATGGGTCATTCGTATCAACGGTTTCAGGAATGAATCCGGTATTTCTAGACGCAACCAGCGCGTTGGTAACAGGATGCCTAAGTTCAATCGTTAAATTTGGGTCGAATAAATCTCTAGGACTTACTACAAGATTCACAAGCCAAAGAGAAATTTCCAGATCTTGGTTTGGAATAATATCATTAATAGTCTTTTCATAAATGGTTTCCCCGTCTGTTATATCTCCTAAATTAACGGCTAAATAGCGTCCAAGGGTTGTTCTGTCTCCAGAGGTATGATCTTCTGGACTGAACCAAGCGCCAAAAGGCCTTTCAATATTGCTCGTTACCGCATATTCATAATCATTTATAAAACGACCATTATCGATAGGTGCGCCACTAGGGGTAACGTCGTCCAACTGGTTTTCATAGTAATATGCAGAGGAGGTATTCGGGTTGGGTATAGTTGGACCGTACCCAAAATCCTCGACCAGTAAAACACTCGGTGTTGGGGGTGTTTGCGACCTGTAATATGTTGTTACCGTATAATTTCCTGGCGAAAGCCCAGAAAACGTATTACTCGTTTGTGCCGGATTGGGCAAACCATCCAATTGATAGGTATAATCATAGGTAGCAATATCAGGAGACATTACTATTTCGCCCAGGCCGTCACAGGCATAGCTTACCGACGGTGTCAACTGTACGATGGGCATTTGTGGAAGATCTTCGACCGTCACGCTCATCGGGAAGGTACAATCATTGGCATCCCGAACTACTACAGGGTGCGTACCCGGTGCAAGGTTCGCAATACTGGCGGGTCCAAAGGGCCCACCACCGAAACTATATTCATACGGTGCGGTACCTCCTACTACGTTGGTGACACGTACCTCGGCTCCTGTCGTTGGGTTACAAGTGGCATCGCGGGAAACTCCCGTAGCCGCAGATAACGGAAAGGGCTCATTAATGGTATGCGTAAAGATTACCTCGCAACCCGAGTCGTCTTGTATGGTTACCGTATACGTACCCGCCGTAAGGTTGACAAAAGATCCGGTACCGGCAACAGGTGCCGCTGCGGTTATGCTGTATCTATAAGGAGGAATACCACCCGCTGCCACAATATTGATCTCGCCATCGTTACCGCCACTGCAGGAAACATCCACAGGTGTGGGGACCGAAGCTGTCATGGCACCGTTGTCGTTTATTTGTACGGGACTTGAAATGGCATAGCAGCCATTTGCGTCGATAACTATAAATTGATAGGACCCATCTTCGCCTGAATAATATTCATCGTTGCCATCCCCGTCTTCATCACGCCATCCGAAATAGAATTCTTCATCTATTTGTATTTCTCCCGGAGGAATATTATCAACTATTTGTTGTTCGGTTGCCGAACCTCCTGGATCATGTCGAAGTACACCATTTTCACTCCATATAGCATATGAAAATGTTGGACTACCTTGTCCCCCGGTACGTGAAAGCTCTATGATTCCGGCCGTACAGCCGATATCTTTTGTGGTCGAGGCCGAAAGCGTAGGATCCGGTGTCTTCACTAGTGTGATGGCACGTTCTTCACGACACCCGTCATCAGATCTAGCGATTACAATATAGTCGCCGATATTCTGATTGCTAAAGGTATAATTATTGTCCGTTTGGGCCGTAACGATGGTCACGTTGGTATCACTGGCATCCCAACTGCCAGGTGTCGATCCATTATCCCTCCAAAGTTCATAGGCGTAGTTGGCAAAAACACCTGATATTTGAACATTGACGCTTGCGCCGGCATTACAGTTTGCCGGTGTCCCGGTTACTTGTACGGTAGGTGTCCTATCTAAAATTCCAATCGGATTTGTACTGAAAATACAAGCTCCTGCAATCGGAGTGCCACTGCCGTTTAAGGGCCCGTCCAGTTGTACGATTTCGATACGGTAATTCCCGTTCTCTCCCGTAGAAAAATCGAATCGTGGTCCTTGACGTTGATCAAAATCAATTAAAACATTGTTTGTGGCATGGTCTACCAATCGATAGCCATAATTACCACTAAGTCCGTTTACCTCTATATAACCATCGGTGGTACAGACGATATCTTCAGAGTCCGGCGTAAAATCCAAGGTGTTCAAAAAAGCGTTAAAGTAGAACCTGCTGGTACAGCCGCCCGCATAGTTGATGACAAAGCGGTATTTTCCTGGCGCATCTACATTAAAATCGTTACCTGTACCGACTTGGTTCCACGTACAGGTCAAATTTTTGTTCGTACAACTGTCACCGGGATCGGGGCAACTCGATTCGTCCAATTTTTCCCAGCGTAGACTCTGCGCATCGGCAATGTTCATTTGCAACAATTGCGAATCATTGGTGCCGCATAAATATAGAATCGGAAACAAGGTACCATCGTTACAATCGGCGACCACTTCGCCATTGATGTCATTGTTAGGGTCGACATCGTTATTACGTGTATTGAAAAAATCGAGTACCGGATTGGTCTGGGTCGTACCATAGCGCTCAACGGTGATGATTTCCTTGAAACCCAAACAAGGCGCAGGAATGATTTTATCTACTATATAGGTCCCGATTTCAGTAACCGAAAGCGTACGGTCGTCATTATCGGGATCGCCATCGTTCATTGGCGTATCACCTGGGTCTATTTGATTATCACCGTTATTATCGCGGTACCAATTGTATGAATCAAAACCGCTACCCGCAGTTAACGTTACACTTGGGCCACAAAGCTCTGCAGTACGAGTAAAGTTACAGTTTTCAAGATCGTCCAATAAAAAGTTGGTGGCACCGGGAGTTACGAATCCGCAGTTGTCTAGATTTGTAACGCTGGGGTCATCGGTCTGAAGGTATCCACTGGTAATACCAGAATAGGTCGAAAAAGCCAAGTTTTCAATTTGATTCGAACAGGCATCTACAAAATCGAAACAGGTCTCGGCCACCTTTACGGGAATATGAATTTTATATTCAGGATCTCCGTCATTTACAAGGTTGTCAGGAACGTAGAAGAATAGTGTATGGTTTGCCGCATCATATGAATACGTAACGTTGGGGGGCAAAACCAACTGTGTTGGCGTAGTGTCGTCAAAAGTTACATTGGTGGGTAATTCATCACGAATGGTATAATACCCTCCATTTTCTGGCGCATTGCCTGGAAATCGGCCCGTAGCGTCATCATTACCGATATTTTGGAAGCCTAACACATAGACCAAATTTTCTCCCAGGTTTACGCCTTGTCCGTTGATGGCATTGGCATCATTATTTTCATCCCCAGGACGAAACACCTTTTTTTCCAAAACGATGTTCGGCTCGATAATGTCGATACCAAAAGTGACTAAAAAAGCCCCGTACCCGTCGCCGCCGGTCGAAAGCTCTAATACGGCACCCGTTTCGCCATTATCGATGATGCTGTTACCGCCATTGGGCAGGTTGAAAATATCTGCATCGTACCCTAACGTGTTAACGCTGTTGATATTTCTGGTCAGCACATTATTTCGGTCAATAGTAATGCTTGAGTTGAAGAAATCGTTTCTTCGTGGCGGGCTTTGATCGTTTTCTAAATAGGTAAAAGGCCGACCTAAATTGTCATCTTCCAAAGATTTTATACCGAACCGATCGCCTCGAAACCCTAGGTCTCCTTCGACGGCACTAACCCCTAACTTAGCATTTACCTGTCCGGCGGGTATGGTGTTAAAACCATTAATCGGGATTTCCTCTACGGCACTCCCTTGAATGGAGTTGTATCCATCAAAAACGGAGATATATTTACCTGACAGATTAGGGTTTTCGTATACTATGACCAAGGTCCATCCTCCGGCGCCGGCGTTACTTCTTCCTCGGCCCGCTCTTATGTTCGCTACCGTATATTCCCCGTTTGGGTCAGGTAATGCCTGTAAAATTGAGGTTACGTTTTTATAACAAGCATAAGGTGAATCCTTAGCTTGGCCTCCGGTTTGGTCGATGATAATCGCATCTTCCTCACCGACAGGGTCTGGGTTATTGTCTGCGGTCAAATCGATATATGAACCGCCTGGAGTCTGTAGTTTTACGGTATTGAAAGGTAATACTTGTGTATCATTTGCAGGAAGCCCGGGTATAGCATTGGCACCTGTGTTCCGCTCTACTTCCTGTTGGTAATTACCTACCCAATAAAGCCCAGCGTAATAGATTCTTGAGCAAGCTTCTACCGTCAAAGTAGAACTACTGGAGCTAAAGGTATCGTCGTTGCCATCTCCATCAATATCTACAAAGCCGTCTACGTCGATATAATCTCTGATTAGATTGTTGTTTGCTCCTCCTGAATTAAAAGGAACACTGGCATCATTACTGGCGTCGTGGCGGTTTAAAATGCCGTTCGCCAAAAAAGTATAATCCCCTTGAAGTTGAATATAGCCTCTTGTCGGATCAGTAGGATCTGTCAATCGCGGTGTGAAGGGCACGGGTGGTGGTGGCGTGTTTGATTGGGCGATTACAAATGCACAGCCTAAAACAAATGCACAACCTAGTAAAAAGTATTTTTTTGGTAGTTTAGATAGTATCATTTAAGCCATTAGATTTGGGTTGACCCGCATGATCCACATTTTGTCGTCGTACGCGTCGTTCAGTTTTGAGTAGTAAGAAATGAGGGCGTTGTTCCATGATTCGTGGCGCTTCAGGTAGACGTACCTCCAGTTATTTTCCGGGTTTACGAAGTAGCTGGCGCTCAGACCATAAGAATTTAACAATTCAATAAAACGCTTGGCGTTGTTCGGGTTGGCGAATACATTGGCAATTATATAATAGCCCGAGCCTACCCCATCGATTTTAAAGGTTCTTGGGTCGGTGCCATTGTTCGCGATCTCATCGTTGACCACCACGTTTTTCCGTAGTACATCGGTAGCGTACTTTTCAGATTTTTCTTTGATTTTATTGGCGTTGCTCGCATAGCGTTCATTGCTATACCGGTTGTCAACGTTCATGATCCATAGATCACCGTCATATGTGCCACCAACATTCGATTCGTGTGCCGCAACGGCTTCGTCCCAAGTATCGTAGCGTTGTAGGTAGACATATTTTAGACCGTTGTTCGGATTGTCGATATAGTCGGCCGATATGCCTTTTTGACCGAGGTCATCGATAAACTTATCCAAATAGTGTCCGCCTTTGTAAACGTTGGCCACGACATAGTATCCATCTTGTACGCCTTCTAGATTCCTGAACTTTCTACTTTTTACCGGACTTTGTTCTGCAACTTCTTGGGTGTTCGCTACATTTTGCGGACGGGTATTGTCTTGCGCCGACGTGCGCTCGATCCTTGTGGCCACATCATTTTCTGGTGTTCGACTGGTATTTTGATTTCGGTTTATACCTCCATCATTGGTATCGTTTCTTTGGGTGATGGCAGGTCGGTCTTGTCCGGTTAAAAAGAGTTCTTCAGCTCTTTTTTCAAGGTCGAGGCGCTCGCCCTTAGTTTCGCTTCTGACCATTTTCATGACCATTTCAAAGCGACGCTCCAAATCTTTTTGACGATTGGCCTCCAACGAATCTTGACGGAACATCAGCTCGGCCAAGATAGCGTCGTTCTCGGCAAGTTTCTTTTTGAGTTCTTCGATTTCATCATTTGATGCAAGGTCGTCTTGGGTCAACTCTTCATTTTTTACAAGTTCCTCTCCGTTTTCTTCAAGCATGACGCGGTCCTCCGTCAAATTTGGCGTAAAGGCGTAAGCAAAGGAAATCTCGTGCGTGACACCAAGATTGATGAGGTCGGAGGTGTACCCTTTTTCCATGGTGTACCCTAAAGACAATCTTTTATTTAGATTGAAACCAACTCCAGCCGAGGCACCATAGAAACTGTCGTAGCCACCCTGTAACCATCCCAATTTCGGAAGGTCGAGAATCAAACTTCCCCCAAGGGTCAAGTCATCTTGATTTCCCAAGACCGGACTATCCTTGGCATTCATACGTACACGGGCCAAAGGCATCAAACGTGCATTTTCCATAATACCGGAACCATTTTCAAACCGATGGGTATATTGCAAATGACCGGCATAAGACTTATCCTTGAATTCGGTAAGTTGTTGGCTGGTCTTTAGATTGTAATCGAACAAGTTTTCGGCATAGGCCCCGAAGTCGAAATTGCCAAAGGACAAGTTGAAACCTGGTTGAAAAGATAGAATGTTGCTGTCAACCGTTCCGAACAAAGTTTGGTCGTTCGGATCCAACGGGTTGGCATTATTTCTGTCAAAACCGGTATTGTAGTACGCAAGGTTCGCACCGAACGTAAAATTGCTTTTGTCACTTAACTTGACCCCATAGGCATAATTCGCCATCACCCCGATATTGGATACAAGGCCTACGCGCTGAGAATATACACTGAGACCCAATCCGCTGCGGTCTCCTATTCTACCGCTATAGCTCAAGAAATAGGTCTGATCGTTATTATCAAATTGTACCGATTGGTTTCTATGAAGAAAGTTGATATAGGATTTGTCTTCCTGAACCGTAGAGAAGGTCGGGTTGATCAAGAACCTATTGTACTTTAATAAGTTTTGTGGCGCTACCTTGAGGGGCAAAATAGGATCTTCGTTTTGGGCATTGACCGATGTCATTGCCAAAAAGGCGACCAAGCATAGCGATATGAGTTTGGTAAGTTTCATGGTTGTTATCGGATAACGGTTATGGTTCCTTGTTTTAGGGTTTCGTTGGCATTCTTTATGACGTAGTAGAAGACCATATTCTGTGACGGAAAGGTCATCGATGATTCCGGCCAGTTGTTCCTGTAGTCCGTAACGTTCAATAGTTCGATGCCCTTATCATTATATATTATTACGTTCACATCGGTTTTGTTCGAATACGAATTGGGCAGTACCCACTGGTCGTTCGAGCCATCTCCATTTGGTGTAATTACATTGGGCACTTTGGAAGTGTCAAGGTATTCAACGTTAACTTGTCTTGTGATTTCACAGTTGTCTATATTGGCGATGAGGGTATACGTGCCCTCTTCGGTAAAGGTTACTGAATCAGAGATGCTGATTTCAACGTTGTTGGCGTCGTACCATCTATAGGATGTACCACCACTAGCGGTGACTGTTCTTGAGGTTCCTTCAGGAAAAATAATATCGCCAACAGGATCCATCGTGATCAAGTCAGGGTTCAACGGAGTGATGTTGATTTCATTTGAAAGAAGGTCGCATCCATTCTTGTCCAAAACCAATCTATAGGTACCGGGTTCGGTCACGTTCAATGCGGTATCGGTCGAATTGATATCCGTACCATCGCGTTGCCAAGCAAAAGATTCACCTGTTAAATCCGTGGTAGTACTGATGGTAACCGTATCGGTCGAGCTGCAATAGATAGTACTTGTGCTGCTGATCGTTACTGTTTCGTTGGTCAAGAGTTGTACAGGCAGTATGTTTGACGTAGTGTTATAGGTGCTTAAAACACCTTCGACGGCATAGTCGCCATTTTCCGTAGTCGTAGTCAAACTGATGCTAGCCGAAGTGGCTCCTGTTACGTCAGATCCGTTTCTTGTCCATTGATAGGTAAAACTTGAAGCAACATCGGTAGTGACATCGACTGTACTATTGTCGGAAAGCACTGCGTTGATCGTTTGCACTTCGAGGACAATATCTGTATTGGTACATGCCGTGTAAGCAGCGGCATAGTCCGCAATGAATTCAAAGGAAGCCGGGACGACCACCTCGGTCGATTCCGAGTTTTTGATGGTGCCGGGGCAGGTACCTCCGCTTTGGGTCACTTCAGCATAATACGTTCCAGCTTGAGAGGTATCATACGAAGTTCCTGTAGCCCCCACGATTTCGATTCCATTTCGATACCACTTATAAGTAGGGCCGATGGCATCGGTCGTAATGCTTAATGTTTCTGTTTCCGAGGGAAGCAACACCAAGTTGGCATCGTTAACCCTCGTCACGGTAAAATTATCGGCGTTGGTCATGGTTATTGGGGTCGATCGTTCGGTACAGATGGATGGGCTTGAAATCTCCACTTGATAGTCGCCTTCAAAATCGGGCACCGATGCGTCAACGGTATAGGTCGGTGTGGTAGCTCCGACAATTTGGTTTCCGTCTTGATACCATCTGTAGGTCCAACTTGGATCTGTAGCATTGATACTGAGCACTTCGGTATCACCGGAACATAATGCAGTCTGCGTCGGTGGGTTGATAAAGATACCTTGACCCGTCGAACCAATGGTCACATCGACAAAATTGGAATCGGTGTTGCCCGAACCGGTACATTCGTTACCATAAAAAATGAACGCTTGATAAATACCGCTTTGGGAGACCGTTAAGGTATGTGCATTTTCTCCACCTAATGGAGAGCCACTTCGGTACCAAATATACTGATAGGTTTCTGGATTGGGTATGTTGTCGACTTGTAATGTTATGGCTCCTACGGAGCAAATGCTGCCTGGGGGATTGCCGTCACCAAGTTCGCTAATGTTCAGGTTGGTCGTAACATCCATATAGTACATGGGATAGGCTGGAGATTCATCCCCAATTCTGGCGGGGTCCGTACTCCGCACCCTCATTTTATATCCGTCGCCACGAACGTCCGTCGGGATGGCAAAGTTTATATCGAAGTCGGTATTCCCGTTTTGGTCGTCCACTCGGGCAAGCTCGACTGCGCTCGCAAAGCTTCCGCTGTTGTCCGATATTTCTAAAACAAACTCGTTACTACTATTTACGGATCCGAACAACGTGACGTTCACGAAATAGTCGTTGAACGTATCCGAGGCACAGATGGCGGTCCAAGGATCGGTACTTCCGGTATTGGTGTTGCCTGTCGGTTCAGGGGCGTTGATGAACAATGCTTGTCCTGAAGCAACGGTGGTTACAAGCAGCAAAAAAGCCAAGGCTAAAAGTCGTAGTGCACTGAATGTTTTTGGTTTCATAAGTAGTTGTAGTTTTGGGTGACTACACAGTTTGAATTTGGGCGAAAACCGATTTGGTCTTTCGTTGTCGGTATGTGCAACGTTCATGGTAATTATTCAAGTGAATCATTGCAACATACAATTCAACAACAAATATGTTATTTAATTATAGGGTGATGAATTTAATGTTGTAGCCGTAATTAAATATGTTGTGAAAAGGGTTTATTGTGGAGTGAGCGGGTTTTAGAGACGACTATTACGGCATTTTCCCTACTTTTGTCCTTCCTAAAATATTGTGCTATGAGCGAGGAAACCAAATCGTTGAATTTTATCGAGCATATTGTCGAAGAAGACCTGGCCAACGGGTTTTCGAAGCAAGACCTGCGTTTTCGTTTTCCACCGGAACCCAACGGCTATTTACATATTGGCCATGCCAGTTCCATTTGCCTGAATTTTGGCTTAGGCCTGCGCTATGGCGCCCCGGTAAATTTGCGATTTGATGATACCAATCCCGTGAAGGAGGAACAGGAGTTTGTAGATGCCATAAAAAAGGATGTTGAGTGGTTGGGATATACATGGAATACCGAACGGTATGCTTCGGATTATTTCCAGCAATTGTACGATTGGGCCATTGCATTGATTAAAGAAGGTAAGGCCTATGTCGATAGTCAAACTTCAGAGGAAATGGCAGAGCAAAAAGGAACCCCTACGGAACCGGGAAGGAATAGTCCGTTTCGAAATCGCTCCATTGAAGAAAACCTGGAACTATTCGAAGGCATGAAGCGAGGAGATTTTGAGGAGGGCCAACATGTGCTCCGTGCGAAAATCGATATGGCTTCCCCCAATATGTTAATGCGAGATCCCATTATGTATCGAGTGCTGCACAAAGCACACCACCGAACAAATACCGATTGGTGTATTTATCCGATGTACGATTGGACACATGGGGAGAGCGATTATATCGAACAAGTGTCCCACTCATTATGTACGTTAGAGTTTTTGCCGCACCGAGAGTTGTACGATTGGTTTTTGAATCAAGTGTATGATGCCGACAAGGTACGCCCGAAACAGCGTGAATTCGCAAGACGAAATCTGAGCCACACCGTTGTGAGCAAACGTAAGTTGATGCGTTTGGTTGAAGAAGGTGTAGTCAACAGTTGGGACGATCCCCGTATGCCGACCATTTCCGGATTGAGAAGAAGGGGATATACCCCTGAGTCCATTCGTAATTTTGCTGAAACTATCGGTATTGCGAAACGTGATAACCTAATTGATGTCTCTTTGTTGGAATTTCATGTTCGGGAACACCTCAACAAAATAGCACCTAGGGTGATGGGGGTTTTAAATCCGATAAAGGTGGTCATTACGAATTATCCGGAAGGAAAGGAGGAGTGGTTGGAAGCAGAGAACAATCCTGAAGACGCATCAGCGGGTACTAGAGAAGTCCCTTTTTCGAGGGAAATCTATATTGAACAGGATGATTTTAGGGAAGAAGCGAACCGAAAATTCTTTCGTTTAAAACTTAGCGGCGAAGTGCGTCTCAAGAACGCTTATATTATCAAGGCAGAAAGTTGTACCAAGGATGCCGATGGCAACATTACAGAAATACAGTGCACCTACGACCCCAAAAGTAAAAGTGGTAGCGGTACGGAAGAAAGTCTGCGGAAAGTAAAGGGCACCCTGCACTGGGTTTCCATTAAACATACCATTGAAGCCGAAATTCGGCTTTACGATCGCTTGTTTACAGATGAAAGTCCGGATACGCACAAGGACAAGGATTTTATGGAATTTATCAATCCAAATTCGTTGGAAGTGATTAGCGGATATTTGGAGCCAAGTCTTAAAGATGTAAAAACTGGAGATCGAGTACAGTTTCAACGGTTAGGTTATTTCTGTGTGGATCCCGATTCTACTCCTGGGAAATTGGTTTTTAATAGAACCGTTGGGCTAAGGGATACTTGGGCCAAAATTCAACAGAACAATTAAATAGAAAATTCTTATCAAGTATTTTATACCGATTGATATTTTTTAGTTAGAGTGTTGTTTTTTAAGGCTTTTAAAGACTCTTTATTTAAGGGATATGTTATATTCTTTATTGTGTTGTTTAAATTAGCTCACGAGGCTTACATTAGGGTTTCCCAATAATAATTTTCAAAAACCACAAAGTTCCTTTAAGCTTTTCAGTAGCGTTATTCTTTTTGTGTTTTGGGTCAAGCGTTACGTTCTTTATTTTCTACCATTGTAGAGAAACCATTTACTTTAAGAATATTTTAATACAAAGGGATTTTGTTTTAACCGACCCTTAACGCAGTTTTTGGTTTAGATAGCTTAGATTAATGATGAACAGAATTAGTAACTTTAAAAATTTATAGAATATGTCAAATGATAGCGGAAGTGTTTTATTAGCTCTTTTAACCGGTGCAGCCATTGGTGCTGGAGTAGGAATTCTCTATGCGCCGGAGAAAGGTGAGAAAACTAGAAAAAAAATCAAAAAAAAGGCAATCGCTGCAAAAGACGATATCTCTCAAAGAGTTTCACAGGCTACCGATGAGCTGACCCAAACAGCGGAATCCAAGAAAATGGACTTTGAGCGAAAATTGGAAGACACGATATCGAATATGAGTTACAAGGCTGACGATATTATCATGACCCTTGAGGCCAAACTAGCGGAACTCAAAAAGAAGAATGCTCAATTACAAAAGTAATATATGGCTTTTGAAGAAGTGAAGGAAAGTATTTCCGATGCTGAGGCCAGTATGCGTTCATACGCTGAAAGTAGTGGCGAATATTATAAGCTAAAGGGATTTAAGTTTTTGATGAAGGGGCTTACTTCCTTTTCAAAAATGTTGATGGTGGGTAGTATAGCCTTTTTGGCACTTCTTTTTCTGTCACTGGCCGCATCTTTTGGTATCGGCCAAGCTTTGGACAACACCTTTTATGGATTTTTATGTGTAGGGATGTTTTATGTACTACTAGGTGTAATCTTATATCTTGTGCGCCAAAAACTAAATACGCCTTTACTTAGAAAATTCTCTGAATTTTATTTTGATGAATTATGAAACCGAAGCGATACAACACTTTTTCAGAAATCGATACTGACCTTAAGATTCTTAAGTTACAGCGTGAAATTGATACGGAAAATCTGAAATTGACTTACCAAAGAACAAGGAACAGTTTCTACGTCACCAATCTTTTGGGAGGTTTTGGCGGATTGGCCAAAAAACTCGCGATTTCTTTGTTTGCCAAAAAACTCTTGAAGAAGTTGTCTTAGACTAGTTAATGGTCAAAAAGCCCCGTTGTGCTACACAACAGGGCTTTTTGTATGGTTTATTTTTCTTATTCCTTTTTCTTTACGTTTGTTTTTTTCATCGACTCTCCAATCATATTACTAGCAGTAAACGAGGCGACCATATTGTTCAACATGTCACTACCGGCCTGCGGTGAATTGGGCAATAGAATAAGATTGGTATTGGTCTCTTCTCCAATCGATTGTAACGTATCGTAATGCTGAGTAACGACAATGAGCGCCGAAGCTTCCTGTGAATTGATGCCTACCTTATTAAGAACTTCTACCGATTCTTCGAGTCCACGTGCGATTTCCCGACGTTGGTCGGCGATACCTTGACCCTGTAAACGTTTGCTCTCGGCCTCGGCCTTGGCTTTTTCAACGATGAGAATACGTGCGGCATCCCCTTCAAACTGGGCGGCGATCTTTTCTCTTTCAGAGGCATTGATACGGTTCATGGCCGCTTTTACCTGCGCATCAGGGTCGATATCGGTAACAAGGGTTTTTATAATGTCATAACCATAGTCCAACATAGCCTCTTGCAATTCGGTCTTTACCGCAATGGCGATATCATCCTTTTTGACGAAGACATCATCCAATTTCATCTTGGGGACTTCGGCACGGACAACGTCGAAAACATAGGAAGTAATTTGCTCGTGCGGATATTCCAGTTTGTAGAATGCTTCGTATACTTTGTCCTTTAGGACGACATATTGTACGGATATTTTCAGTTTCACAAAAACATCATCAAGCGTTTTGGTCTCGACAATAACGTCCAATTGTTGTATTTTTAGTCCTAAACGGGCAGCAATTCGGTCGATTAATGGAATTTTCATCTGGAGCCCCGATTGACGAATGCTATGGAAACGCCCAAAACGTTCAATAATGACCGCAGTTTGTTGTTTTACTATGAAGAAGGAAGAAAAGAGGATGATCAGGCCGAAGAAAATCAGCGGAATAAAAAAGAAATTACCCATGGCGTATGAATTTAGTTAATGGAATGAATTTACAAAACTAGTTCTAGATGAGTAGGTATTTCATCAGATTTGTTACAAGAGCATGCTTATGTCGAAAAATTCCGAATTTCAAGATTGTACCTATTAAATAATCCCCTAAGAGTATTAGAGAGGTATTGGTGAAGTAGAACCTAAAATTCTTATAAAGCTCCTAAGGCATTTTCAATTCTAGAAATACTCTCTTCCTTGCCAATCAAAGACATAATATCGAATAAATGTGGCCCTTTCATATCGCCAACAATAACCAATCGTAAGGGCGGCATCACCTTACCAAATGAGAGTTCTTTGACGGCAAGCCATGCTTTTACTTGGGTTTCCACAGCTTCGGAGGAAAAATCATCAATGCTCTGATGTAACGATACCAATTGGTTCATAATCTCCGGGGTGTCCTCTTTCCATTGTTTTTTGACAGCCTTCTCATTATAGGACGAAGGCGCAACAAAAAAGTAATCCGATAGCTCCCAAAAATCTGAAACGAATGTCGCACGTTCTTTAATCAAAGAAACTACATTTTCGACAAACCTGTCATCCCGAACGGAGTGAGGGACCTCCTTATCGGCTAAGACCGACCTGAACAAACTAGCCAATTCTCCATCACTTTTCGATTGCAAATAATGCTGATTGTACCATTTGGTCTTATCGGGATCAAAGCGGGCCCCAGATTTGGTGACCCGTTCTAGACTAAAGGTTTGAACAAGTTCCTCTAAACTGAAAATTTCCTGTTCGGTGCCCGGGTTCCAACCCAAAAGGGCCAAAAAGTTGACGACTGCTTCCGGGAAATACCCAGATTCTCGATAGCCAATTGATTCTTCCCAAGACAAAGGAAAAATAGGGAACCCCATTTTCTCACCATCGCGTTTGCTCAATTTCCCCTTTCCTATAGGCTTCATAATTAATGGCAAATGGGCGAATTTAGGTGCTTTCCATCCAAAGGCATCATATAGCTGCTGGTGCAAGGCCAGAGAGGGCAGCCATTCTTCTCCGCGGATGACATGTGATATTTCCATCAAATGGTCGTCCACGATATTCGCCAGATGATACGTCGGCATTCCGTCACTTTTGAAAAGCACTTTGTCATCGAGTATATTGGTATCAATTTCGATTTCCCCCCGTATTATATCGTTCAGTTTCAACTTTTCATCCTCAGGGGTCATAAATCGGATAACATAATCTGCTCCGGAGTCTAAATACGCCTTTACTTCTTCGGGACTTCTCGAAAGAGAGTTGTCCAACTTTAGTCGGTTGTGCCAGTTATAAATAAAGGTCTTGCCTTTCGTCTCGTGGTCTTTCCTATGAAAATCAAGTTTTTCAGAGGTATCAAAAGCGTAATAGGCTTTTCCCTTAGCGATTAATTCGTCGGCATATTTTTTGTACAGATGTTTGCGTTCGCTTTGACGGTACGGTCCGAAATCCGAATCTTTCAGAGGTCCTTCGTCATAGGGAATACCGCACCAATTTAAGGCCTCCACAATGTATTGTTCTGCACCTTCTACATAACGATTCTGGTCGGTATCTTCGATACGTAAAATAAAGTCTCCCCCATGCTTTTTTGCAAATAGATAGTTAAACAATGCAGTGCGAACACCACCGATATGCAATGGCCCTGTGGGACTTGGAGCAAAACGAACACGTACTTTCTCTGACATGATAAAATTTTAAGGGGTAAAGATACATGAAAGCAAGGCATGGGCAAATAGTAAGGCCATTGTCTTTTAGGGGTTCATGGGCTGTAATCGTAATTTCATCTTAAAGTTTTCTGAGAAATGGCGGAAGCTTAATTTTTACCTTATCTTGGTAGTAAAAACCGCATAAATTGCAAAAATACCACAACATACTTATAAAACTAAACCACTTTATCAAGCGCTATTATACCAAAATGCTTGTCAAGGGTACTTTGTTGTTTTTGGTGTTAGGGCTGTTGTTTTTTTTCATCATTTTAGGAGTGGAGTATTTTTTATGGCTTAATTCAACGGGCCGCTTTTTACTTTTTATGGCCTTTGTAGTTATTGAAGTTTATCTCCTCTTCCGATATATTTTGACCCCTGCGTTCTATTTGTTCAAAATCAAAAAAGGCATAAGCAAGAAACAGGCCTCTGTAATGATTGGCAGGCATTTTCCAGAAGTGGGCGATAAGCTTTTGAACTTGTTGGATCTTGCCGAAGACCAACGGCAATCAGAATTGTTGCTGGCAAGTATCGAGCAACGCTCGGAGAACCTAAATCCGATACCTTTTGTAAAAGCTGTCGATTTCAAAGAGAGCTGGAAATATGCTAAGTATCTGGCCATACCGGCATTGATTTTAGGGCAGATATGGATTTCCGGTAATCTTAGAACCTTTTTTGGGTCGTATGAGCGGGTTGTGAATTACGATATGGCCTACGAACCACCGGCTCCTTTTCGGTTTACACTGTTGTCACCAAAACTTGACGTTCTCGAAAGCGAGTCCTATACGGCTCAAGTCGTTACTGATGGCGAAGTCCGACCTGAGGATGTCTATATCGTTGTCGATGGACAGGAATTTTTGTTGCAGGAACAAAATGGAATGTATCAACATGTGTTTTCGCCACCTTTAAAAAACGTCAGCTTCTATTTTAGGGCGAACGGTATAAAATCAACGGAGTATAGATTGAATGTATTAAAAGCTCCTTCGATTCAAGACTTTAAGTTGGTTTTAGAGTATCCAAGATATATCAATAAACAAAATGAAACCTTGAAAAGTACCGGAAACGCTACGTTTCCGGAAGGCACCAAAGTCACTTGGCAGATTGAGGGACAACATACCGATGGGGTCGATTTGATTACCAAGGATACTATGGAGGCCTTTGAGAAGGACGCCGGTGAATTCGGATTGTCAAAACGCATTTATGCCAACTTCCCGTACCAAATAGCTACGTCAAACCAGAACGTAGCCAATTATGAGAAACTTGATTATCAGTTTACCGTAATTAGAGATGCGTACCCTTCCATCAAGGCCAATCAAGTTCTGGATTCGTTGAATCCAAATATTTCATATTATGTGGGTGAGGCCTCCGATGATTACAAACTGTCTAAAATTAGACTGGTATGCTATTCTGATTTGGATAGTGAGGACAAACAAATAATTGAATTGGCAGCACCGAATACCAATTTTGACCAATTCTACTACACATTCCCGTCTGGACTCCAATTAGAGGAAGGGAAACAATATAGCTTCTATTTCGAGGCTGTGGATAATGATGCGATACATAAGGGGAAATCCTCTAAAAGCCAAGTTTTTACTACGCTTTTACTGAACGAAGATCAATTGCGCAATAAAGAACTTGAGTCACAACAATCTATTATCCATAATATGGACAAGTCTCTGGAGAAGTTCAAGGAACAGAAAGAGACCCTGGAAGAAATTAATGCGGGACAGAAGGAAAAGAGCCAATTAAACTTCAATGACCAGAACCAGATTAAGGATTTTCTCAAGAAACAGCAGCAACAGGAAAACCTGATGCAGAAGTTCAGCAAGCAGCTGAAAGAGAATTTGGATAAAGAAAACACGGAGGACAAGCTCAACCAATTATTAAAAGAACGTTTAGAACGTCAGGAAATCGAAGCCAAGAAGAACGAGAAATTATTGGAAGAATTAAACAAGATCGCTGACAAAATTGACAAGGAAGAACTAGCCAAGCGCTTAGAAGAATTAGCTAAGAAACAACAGAATAGCGAACGTAGTTTGGAGCAATTGTTGGAACTGACCAAACGGTATTATGTGACGGAAAAAGCATCGCAATTGGCCAAAGATTTAGAGAGTTTGGCCAAAAAACAAGAAGTGCTATCCAAAGTAAAGTTGGGTGAGGAGTTTTCGAATGAAGAGCAGGAAAAATTGAATGATGAGTTTGAAAATATAGCCAAAGAGCTAGAGGAATTGAAAAAAGATAATGAAAATTTAAAAAAACCATTGGATTTGGAAGTTGATGAACCCAAGACGAAAAGCATCAAAAAGGACCAGCAGGATGCTTTAGAGGAAATTAACAAGCATCAGGGAGCGGAAGAATCGTCACAATCTTCCGAAAGGCAAGATAGTGCCAATAAGGCTAAGCAAAAGCAAAAGTCGGCAGCGCAAAAAATGAAGGAAATGAGCGAACAGTTGGGCGCATCATCTTCCTCGGGTGGTGGCGGTACTACAACGGAGGAAGATGCTGAAATGTTGCGCCAAGTACTGGACAATTTGATAACCTTTTCTTTTAAACAGGAAAACCTTTTCGAGAGTATAGAAACAGAAGATAGAGATATTTCCCAGTTTTCAGGGACAGTGCGCAAGCAGCAGGAACTGCGCGATTTGTTCGAACATGTAGACGATAGTCTTTTTGCCCTATCGTTACGGCGTGCCGAACTTAGTGAGTTTGTTAATGAGCAGATTACCGAGGTGTATTACAACATCGACAAGTCCCTTGAGAGTATGGCCGAAAGTCAAATTTACCAAGGGGTTTCGTATCAGAAGTATGTATTGAACGCATCCAATAGTTTGGCCGACTTTTTAGCTAAAATATTGGACAATATGCAACAGAATATGCAGATGGGCCAGGGCCAGGGAGATGGTGAAGACTTTCAATTACCGGACATCATCAAGGGCCAAGGCGAAGTAAAGGAAAAAATGGAGGGTATGGGCAAGTCTGGGCAGGGCAAGCCTCAACAAGGAGAAGGTAAGGGACAACAAGGCGAGGGAGAACAGGAAGGGGATGGGAAGCCCAAAGCTGGAGAGGGTGATCAACCCGGAGAAGGAGAAAAGCTAGGCGAGGGACAGAATGGGGAGTCGGGACAAGATGGACAGGAGGGAAAGAATGGCAACGGCCAACCAGGTAATCAAGACGGACAGTCAGGAGGTCAGGGAGGTAGACAAACTAGCGAAGAGGAGTTGAAGGAGATTTATGAGATTTATAAGACACAGCAAATGCTACGGCAACAGTTGGAACAACAACTACAAGACATGATCAATAGTGGAGACCGAAAATTAGGGGAGAAGCTGATTCGGCAAATGGAGGATTTTGAAAACGATCTGTTGGAAAATGGAGTGACCCAACGAAGTCTTAGTAAGATCAATAATATTCAATACGAGCTTTTAAAGTTGGAAAATGCTGCTTTAAAACAAGGAAAGAAGAAGGAGCGGGAGAGCAACACCAATGAAAATAGTTTCCAGAATCCGATTACTACGAAACCCTCATTGCTGGAGAACTATCGTAATGAAATAGAAATTTTAAATCGACAAGCCTTACCTTTGCGCCAAAATTTTCAGACCAAGGTCAAGGAGTATTTTAAGAGCGATGATTGATTTTCATTACGAGACAGATTTTAGTATATCTTCCGAAACACATTATGCCGATTGGATTTGTAGGGTAGTGACTTCTGAGGATAGTAATGTAGGGCCATTAGAGTATGTTTTTTGTGATGACGACTACCTGCTCAAAATCAATCAAAAATATCTTAATCATGACACGTACACCGATATTATTTCCTTTGATTATTCAACCGCGCGAGAGGTGTCCGGCGACATATTTATTTCGGTGAACAGATTAAAGGACAATGCCCGAAAGTACAAAACTAGCTTTGAGAAAGAGCTGCGCAGAGTGATGGTTCATGGTGTATTGCATTTTCTTGGCTATAATGATAAGTCTGATAGGGAAAGGGATATCATGCGAAGAAAGGAAGAGGAGAAAATTAGAATGTTCCACGTGGAACAATAGAGGATATGTTTGCAGAAGAGTACGATGTGATAGTTGTTGGAGGTGGGCATGCCGGTGCTGAGGCCGCGGCCGCGGCTTCCAATATGGGGTCAAAGACTTTGTTGATTACTATGAACCTACAGACTATAGGGCAAATGTCATGTAACCCCGCAATGGGGGGAATTGCAAAAGGGCAGATTGTTCGTGAAATCGATGCCTTAGGGGGTTATAGTGGAATCGTCACCGATAAGTCCGCCATTCAGTTTAAGATGTTAAACAAATCGAAGGGCCCCGCAATGTGGAGTCCGCGCGCACAGAATGATAGAATGCGTTTTGCTGAAGAGTGGCGTTTGATGTTGGAGAACACTCCGAATTGTGATTTTTATCAAGAGATGGTCAAAGGCTTGTTGATTGAAGGAGACAAAGTAGTTGGGGTCCGTACTTCTCTCGGGATTGACATAAAAGGGAAGGCGGTAGTATTGACCAACGGTACTTTTTTGAACGGACTGATTCATATAGGGGATAAACAGTTCGGAGGTGGTAGGGCAGGTGAGAAGGCTGCAACGGGCATTACCGAACAGCTTACCGATATCGGTTTTGAAAGTGGACGAATGAAGACCGGAACTCCTCCTAGGGTCGATGGGCGATCTTTGGACTATTCTAAGATGATTGTTCAGCCCGGTGATGAACGACCCGAGAAATTCTCTTATTTAGACACCGAGGTCTTGACAAGACAGCGAGATTGCCATATGAGCCATACTAGTGCTCTCGTTCATGATTTATTGAAGGAAGGCTTTGACCGTTCCCCCATGTTCAATGGCCGTATCAAAAGTATTGGACCTAGATATTGTCCTTCCATTGAGGATAAAATTAATCGTTTCGCTGATAAGGATAGTCATCAACTATTTGTAGAACCTGAAGGCTGGGACACGGTTGAAGTTTATGTTAATGGTTTCTCTACATCCTTACCTGAAGATGTACAGTTCAAGGCACTACGCTCTGTAAAGGGGTTTGAGAATGTGAAATTTTTTAGACCTGGTTACGCCATTGAATATGACTATTTTCCACCAACACAGTTGAAACACACCCTTGAGACAAAGTTGATAAACAACCTCTATTTCGCAGGTCAGATAAATGGAACTACGGGGTATGAGGAAGCGGCATCTCAAGGACTCATGGCAGGAATCAATGCTCATTTAAAGTTAAACGAAAAAGACCCCTTTATTTTAAAACGAGATGAAGCTTATATTGGAGTTTTGATTGACGACTTGATAACAAAAGGCACCGAAGAGCCATATAGAATGTTTACTTCGCGTGCCGAGTACCGTACATTGTTACGGCAGGATAATGCTGATTTGAGATTGACGCCCAAAGGATTTGAAATCGGTTTGGCAAAGGAGGTGCGATTACAGCGTATGGAATCTAAAAAAAGAAAGTCCGATGCTTTCGTTAGTTTTTTTAGGGAAACAAGCATTCTACCGGAGGATATCAATCCGATATTGGAAAGTCTGGATTCTTCCTTGGTCAAACAATCGGATAAAATGTTCAAGGTCTTTTCAAGGCCCAAGGTTACTATGGAGCACATGCTTCAATTGGATTCGGTTTCTAACTTTGTTGAGCAACATGAGTTGGATAGGGAAGTGCTCGAGCAAACTGAAGTTCAAGTAAAATATTCCGGATATATAGCAAAGGAAAAAACAAATGCCGACAAGTTACATCGTTTGGAAAATGTAAAAATCCCTGAGAATTTCGACTATTCAAAACTTAAGTCCCTTTCTTTTGAAGCGCGGGAAAAGCTCAAGGCTATTCAGCCTGTCACTATTTCTCAAGCTTCACGTATTAGTGGGGTTTCGCCCTCTGACATTAGTGTGCTATTGGTCTTTTTGGGCAGATAGTTCCATATTGTTCCACGTGGAACAATATGGTATTTGTCGCTACAAGACTATTGAGAAATCTCCAATAGATGAAACTTTCAACTAGAATTTTTTCGTATTGGCGTAATTTTTGATAGCAAGAGTACCATATTGAACGGCCAACTTTATGACTCGAATAGTACCATTAGTCTTAGTAGTTTTTCTTTTTCAATCGTGTATTCCCTTACGTATTGCTCCTGATATTGATGACTATAAAGTCACCAAGGGAAAGAAGTTCAAAAGAAGTCTCCCAAAGCGATTCATGTTCGTTTTCGAAGATTCAAAAGACGTCAACCATTTCTATAACTATGTGAACACAAAATTCGCCCTGAACGACGAAAACGTTTATGACGATATTCCGTTTCGATTGAACGGAGCACAATACTTCTTTTCCTTTTATGAGGTCGAGATACCCGATAAGACTTTAAATCTTTTCCCGGTATTATTCAGTGCTGCCTTAAATGCCGCTTTAGGAAATGATGAGGATGATATTTCCGAACCTACAGAAGTACGGCTTGATAATTTTTATATTGCCATTGAGGTGTACAGCGATTTAGAAAACGATTGCCTCTCCATAGAATCACTTTCAAGGGAAGCCGTTTTAAAGTATCTTCGTGCTTTAAAGAACGAATACCTGACCACCCATAATTACAATGAAGTCGTATTTAAGAACTAAAGACCATTCTGTTTCGCAGGAAGATTTCGAACTATTGTACGACGAAAATTTGGATATGTTGGTTACGCGACCCGTACCCAATAATCTTGAAGACTACTACAAAAGCGATAGCTATATTTCCCATACCGATTCTCGAAAGACTTTGGTCGACAAGATATATCATACTGTCAAAAGTTTTAGTTCATGGAGAAAATTAGGTCTTATCAATAATTATGCTTCGGACGCAAAAAAAATCTTGGATGTTGGGGCGGGCACAGGTGAATTTTTGATGGCCGCGAAAAGAAGAGGATGGGAAACATGTGGTGTAGAGCCGAACCAAGATGCAAGAATGCGTGCTAGGGAAAAGAAAGTAGAGTTGTTGCCCAATATGGAATCGTTACCTGGCGAGAAGTTCCAGGTCATAACACTTTGGCACGTGTTGGAACACCTGCCCGATCTTGAAAACCAAATATTGAAGTTGATTTGGCACCTAGAAGAAGGAGGGACTCTTTTCATTGCAGTACCAAATTTTAACTCTTTTGACGCAAAACACTATCAAGAGTTTTGGGCGGCCTATGATGTGCCTAGACATCTCTGGCACTTTTCGCGAACTTCAATGGATAGATTGTTCTCAAAACACGGTTTTCAAGTTGTGAAAACCAAGCCGTTGATTTTTGATTCGTTTTATGTGTCTCTTCTGTCGGAAAAGTATAAGACGGGCAAACAGAATTTTTTTAAGGCCTTTTCCATTGGGTTGCGTTCCAATATTAGCGCATGGGCGACCAAGGAGTATTCTTCTTTACTATATATCCTTCAAAAGGATTAAAATTCATTTTAAGGCCATTTCCAGAGTTTTTTGACAAGGAAGGTATAAAACCCTTTGAGGAAAGAAATGAAGGCATTTCGTTGGTTTTTATAAAGCCGCTTACGATAGTCTTAAACTATAGTTACCGTAAATAAATATAATTTTTCTCTATTTAGTGTTTTTTTGCTTTTAATTTAAAATTTGACACTTTTTGAATTTCATCGAGTAAATCCATTATGATCGGTTTGATGTCTGAACGTACAAAAAGAAAAATTGCACGATAAGTTTAGAAAAGCTTTGTTACTTTTGCCCAACTTTTAAAAACCTAACGAACAAGAAACAAGTGGGTCTCTATTCTGTGGAAATAAAAAACGGAAGTACTATGAAGAATGTATTATGGTTCGTGTTGATTTTGCTAATGGCATCTTGCGAACAACAAAAAATCGGATTCGTTGACAATGTAAGGTTGATGGACGAGTATCAAGAAAAAATCGATGTCGAGGCAAAATTCAAGTCCAAGGCCGACGCTTTGACCAAAAAAAGGGATAGTATCTCACAAGCATTTCAAATAGAAGCCCAGGCATTTCAGACGAAGGCACAGAAAATGTCTCAGACCAAGGCTCAAGAGGAATACAATATTATGCAGCAAAAGGGTCAGTTTATAGGCCAACAGCTGCAACAAGAGGACCAACAACTTCAGGCATCCGGGCAAACCGAAATGGACAGTATCGTAAGCAAGGTTAAAAAAGAGATCAAGGCGTACGGAAAGGCCAATGGGTACACCTATATCTTAGGCGGTGGAGATGGCGGCAGCGTTCTTTACGGTACAGATGCGAACGACCTTACCGATGAAGTCGTAAAAATCTTGAACGACAAATACAAAAAGTAGAATCGTTATTCACATAAGAAAAAGCCCCAACAAGAGTTGGGGCTTTTTTTAGGGCTGTAATAGAAAGACCAAAAAAACAGCGGGTATAAAATAAATAACTATAGTTTTGGCCCCTTCGTAATCCTTTGCCATGCGTTGACCGAATAAAAGCATCAAGAGCGAAATACAAGACGTAATCGCACCGTACAAGGCCATCTCACCTCTGCCGATAAATATAATTTGAAATAGCCCTATCAAGCAAAGTACGCCGGCCAGTATCTCTGCCAACAATACGGTAGCCAGCATACCCGGTACCATACCTCTCATTGGGGTCTTCGAAAAGTGGTCCGTCAACCACGATAAATTTCCCTTCCAATCCAAAACTTTGTCGATTCCGCTTTGAAGAAAGGTTATAGCCAGAAAGATAAGTAGAAGAATTTCGGTGGAATTTTCAATCATGATTTCCATATTGTTTTGTTTTTCCGGTTAATGAATTCTATTAGATGCCTCTTATTAACGTCCTTCTAAAGAAGTCTGAACGACTGGTTTTTTATGAAGCAATCGTGTTAGTTTAATGGAAAGGTCGGTCAATACCAACTTAGAGTTTCCGTTTCGCTCTACATGGTACATGGCATCCTCGATTTCGTTGACAATATCCAATATATTGTTTTCGTTGACAAAAGGGGCAAACTTATCCAATTGAAATCCATCAACGTGAATCTTCATATAGGCCAAGTCCTTCACGTTATAATTGATAAGCAATGCCTGTCGCATAACCATTAGACAGTATTTTAAAAATTTCTTTTGCGTCTCGCGCCCGGTTTTCGCCACCTCCTCGCTCCATAGAATCAAATCATGTATGGCTCCTTTGTTCCCCTTTGCTTTAAATGCGCTTCGCACCCATTGCACGAACCATTTTTCAAAGACCAGATCTTCCGAATCATTGTTCATTAAATCCAATGCTTTGTTGAAATTACCATTGGCCTCGTGTGCAAGTTTTAGGGATTCTTCACGCGAGCACCCTCTTTCGACCAATGCGCTGGCAATAGCATCTTCGGCCAATGCAGGAAAATGTAATACTTGGCATCTTGATCGAATGGTTTGGATTATCTGTTCCTCATCTTCGGCAAGCAATAAAAAAACAGTCTTTTCAGGAGGCTCTTCAATAAGTTTTAGCAGTTTGTTGGCGGCAGAGATGTTCATTTTTTCGGCCATCCAGATTAACATTACCTTATAACCGCCTTCGTATGATTTTAAGGATAGTTTTTTTACAATATCCTGCGCTTCGTCTACCCCTATCTGTCCTTGTTTTTTTTCGATTCCGATGAGACGGTACCAATCGAAGAGATTTCCATAGGGCTGCTCTTTGACAAATTGTCTCCAATCACCCATATAATGGTTGCTTACCGCATGGCTTTTTACTTTGTCGGAATTGGCAACCGGAAAAGCAAAATGCAGGTCAGGATGTGATAGTGTATTGAACTTTGCATTACAGGCTGTATTGCCCTCGGTGTTCTCAGAATTTCTATTCGAGCAGACAATATACTGGGCATAGGCCAAGGCCATGGGCAGGGTTCCCGAACCTTCGGGCCCCACGAACAATTGAGCATGCGGAATACGTCCGGCATCGGCACTCGAAGCCAAATGATTTTTGATATAGGAAAGCCCTAAAATGTCTTTGAACAACATGATTCAAATATAGCCTATTCAAACCTATTATCTGTACGAACCGGAAATTGAAAAAATAGCCTATTCCCACTTAACAGAAACAGACCCATCGGTCGGAAAAAGGTATTTTTATTCTTGAACAACCTATAAACAGGCACTTCCGTCAAATTGACCAAAAACGAAAATCCTTCGAATATAAGATTTTCTATATGCGCAAATTAGATAGAACCGACCAGGAGGTCGGTTTTTTGGTATCATATCGAAACAAGTAATATGTAAACCTCTTTATATGAAGCGCATAAATCTTTACATTTGGAATTCCAAAAAAATAAACCAGAATGAGAACGATAGATGATTTCAATTTTGAGAATAAAAAGGCCTTGATACGGGTAGACTTCAACGTGCCTTTAGATAGCGATTTCAATGTTACCGATGCCAACAGGATCGAGGCGGCCAAACCTAGTATTATCAAAGTTTTGGAAGACGGTGGAAGCGCAATTTTGATGAGTCATTTGGGCAGGCCGAAGGGGCAAGTAAATCCGGATTTGTCGTTGCGCCATATCTGTGCGAAAGTCTCCGAGGTTATAGGTGTAGCGGTTAAATTTGTTGATGATTGTGTCGGTGTTTCTGCAGAGCAAGGGGCTTCAGAATTGCAATCGGGCGAGGTACTATTGTTGGAAAACCTACGCTTTCATGCCGAGGAAGAAAAAGGAGACGAAGACTTTGCCGAACAACTTTCAAAATTAGGAGACATTTACATCAATGATGCTTTCGGAACGGCCCATAGGGCACATGCATCTACCACTATCGTGGCTAAGTTCTTCCCTGAAAAAAAATGCTTCGGCTATTTATTGGCCAAAGAAATCGAGGCTATTGAAAAAGTAATGCGTACCGGGGAGAAACCGGTACTGGCCATTTTAGGTGGGGCCAAGGTCTCTTCGAAGATAACGATCATTGAAAATATTCTTGACAAAGTCGACCATTTGATTATTGGTGGCGGAATGACATTTACCTTCGTCAAGGCCCAAGGCGGCAAGGTGGGGGATTCTATTTGTGAGGATGAAAAAATGGAACTTGCCCTTGACATTCTTGAACAGGCCAAGCAAAAAGGGGTCGAAATACATATTCCGGTAGATGTCTTGGCAGCTAATGCCTTTGCCAACGACGCCGACACCAAGGTTGTCGATGTCACCCAAATTCCTGATGGATGGCAAGGACTTGATGCC
>CAYGPR010000002.1:0-185125 GCA_964351985.1 uncultured Maribacter sp.
TTTTTGTACTAGCATATATTTTCGGTTGCTGATCTTGGTATGTGATTTCTTTCTTATTGTTTCCCAAACAGTTTCTTCTATAATTTATTGAAGCCGTTGTTTTTAAGGAGTGCAAATTTAAAAATTAAATTTGGTTGCAAGTGTATAAATCTTAATATTTTTAGTGATGGTAAGAAAATAATTATTTAGTTTTGCAGTCCTATTTTTATTAGGATGCCATTTGTAATATGGTTTAAACGCTCGAGTGGCGGAACTGGTAGACGCGCTGGATTCAAAATCCAGTTCTTCGGAGTGCGGGTTCGATTCCCGCCTCGAGTACTTAAAGGTAAAGCCGAGATTTATGTCTCGGCTTTTTTATTTCAGGTACAACATAGGTACAACATTTAACTTTTTGGGTAGCCAAATAATGAATAGCTACATTTAGTATTAATTACTATTTCTATGTCCCATAAATGGTTCGTTTTATGGAACTAGGATTAAAAATAAGCTTGCCGTAATTATAAGAAAAAAATGAAGTTATTTTATACTAATAATCACTTAAATGAGATGCCACAACACTCCATTGACCATTATTTTTAATGTATGTATCGGTATACCTTTGTCGTTGATAGTTTACTTTACCATCGACTAGGCACTTTGAAGTTACAATACCGCGCAATATTACTACACCTTCGAATTCGGCAGCGATAGTGCCTGTAGTATAAATTCGCATCTTTGGGCAGTACTTATCTTGGTTTGGTAAATAATCTAAAATCATTTCCTTTGTTTGTTCTTTTCCAGTAGGAAATGTAATTACAAAGCTGTCATTCACTATATCATTCATTGATTTTAAATCCTTCTGTTCATAAGCTCTTAACCATTGCTTTTCCAAACTGATAACATCACTAACATCTGCGCTTTGATTCCCTGTCACCTTTAAAATCCAATTGCTTAAATCTGAGAAAAAATAAGGCTTAAAACGTTTTAAAGAGGCAAACTCAGAATCACTTTTTAAGGTGGCTTCAAGTATCAAGTGACTAGCACCTGGGTATGTTTTTATATAGTTCGAGCCATTAGATAACTCGGATAGGGTTGGTTTCAGTTGAGCTAATACCATATCAACAGGAGTAGAAGCATCCAAACTTCCAAAAACGGCATAAATACTTCCATTATAGGATTTCCAATCTGGAATCGGGTCATAATTTACTTCCAACGTTTGAAACCACCATTCTTTTTTGTCCAAATTGATGGAAGATGAATGGGGTGGAAAGTAATTCAAATGCTCAGGATTTAAAACAGACTTCAGAATATCGTCCAATTGATTGGCATAACTTTTATCGGAAGTTTTGATATATCGATAAAGTGCATTCCAAGCATTTTCGTTTTGGACAAGAAGTGCTCCATTTGCCTCTAAAGTATTTAGTTCGGTAACATTATTATAAATATTCTGTTTAGCGGCCGAGATGCCCATACCAGCGCCAGAAATGCAAAAAACAAAAGGTATAGCTGGTTCCAAACTTACAGCTTTGGCCAAAATCCAACCCGCCTGGCTACTGCCACCAAGACCTATTTGATTTTGGTCAACCTGGGAAAATGATGCCAAAAATTTGGAGCCTTGAATTGCATCCTTGGCCAAATCGCTAAAAGATGCTTTTCTCCAATCACCTTCGGATAAACCGCAACCTCTCTTGTCGTATGTTAAAACCGCAATACCATTTTTTGCCAAGTGGTCGGCAACTAGTCTAATATAAGAAACATATCCATTTCTATCTTGATTTCCAGAACCGTGGACGAGCACAACTGCTGGAACCTTTTGCTCTTTATTAGGCAGCAAAAGCGTTCCTTTAAGAGTGAGTCCATTACTAACGAACTCAATATTTTTCTCGATATATTTCTTAATCTTTGCTGCTTTGTAATATTTGGCATTGTCTTTAATGTGTAGACTGGTAATGCCCTTATCGGAAGAGAAAGTAATTTGTTTTTCTATTTTATCTAAGCTATCCTTTAAAATGGAACCATACGAGGTCCATAAACTATCATTCTGTTTGTAAAGCCCTCGATAGTCTAACGTATTGGCGTCGTACAAAAAATACCTTACCGAAGATTTTCCAATCACATATTCCTTTCCTTCCGCAGTTTGATAAGAACCCAACCGAGAGTCCAAATCATGAGAATTTGATTTTTGAGAGTAACAGGATTGAAGAAAGATTAATAGAAAGCTAGAGATTATTAATTTCATTTAAAAGTAGAATAAGTTCATATTCTTCAAAAATAGATTTTGACTAAATCATATTGTATAAAAATTATAATATTGATGAACTATATGCTAAGAATGTTGAAATTTCTTCCTGTACTGTGATGGAGTAACTTGATATTGCTTTTTAAAGAGTGTATTGAATGTAGGTTGCGAATTAAAACCGCATTCAAAAGCTATGGCCGCAATTTTGAGATTACTGTATTTCGGGCTCTTAAGTCTCGCCGTCGCTTCATTAAGTCTAAAGAAATTCACATACTCGTTATAGCTTTTTCTGAATTCTTTGTTGATTATTTGAGAAAGTTGATGTGAAGAAACGTCTATTTTTTGAGCTAAGGAATTAAGGCTTAGTTCCGAATCCAGGTATAACTTTTCATTACCCATCATGGCCTCTAGTTTATCGATAACCATTCTTGTCTTAGATTCTTTTATGAGTGATAATCCATATTTCCTATTAAAGATAGATTTTGAATTCTTACTCAAAATCAGGATATAACCTGCTATTAGAAGAGCAATACTATAGAGTGCGCCGCCGCCGATATATCCAACGTACTTAAAGAGTGCTGGAGAGTATGCAACCAATAAGATTGCGGATATAATAATAATGCTCCTTAACCATACCTTTAAGCCATCACTAAATGACTTTTCATTTCCTAAATAATATCTCAATGTTGCGAGATAGTAGGCAAGTATTGAAATATAAGATAATAATAATCCCCCATCCTCCCAAAAACTCCATTGGAGGAAGTGAGAACAAATAACCAATAAAAAGTATGGTATAAAGTGAATCAAATAAGTCCACCTAAATTTAAAGCTAGGATTACCTCTTGACTGGAAGTATAACAAGAATAGAGGGCCAATAGCAAGTTGATGCGTTATACCAATATAAATGAAAGTTTGGGCAATATGATATGACCAGAATAGTTCAGGGTTAAGTTCGATCAGATGAACCACGATATTTTTGGCAATTCTGATACTAGCCGCTAATAAGAGTAAGGCAAAAATCTTATTGTAAACTTCTTTATTCTTAAACCAAAATAGAAGTGCGAACAGCACCCCTTGCAGGGTGCCAAAAATGGCTAAAAGCGTTAAAAAGTCTACTTTAAACATTATCGTGAAAACTAACGATTAAAGTTAAAGGTAATTTTAAAACTACTAAATCTTCTCGTAGGGTCTTTTTTACTTCTGCAAGCTCAAAAGATATTCTTCTATCTCCTTATAACCTTCCCGATTTGAAATAATGACTGCTGTATCTCCATTGTCCATTTCCAATGAAATTGTGGCTCCGTGCTTTACCAGAAGTTTCACTAACTCCAAATTGCCTCTATGGACTGCAGAATGCAAGGCGGTAACACCTTGCATCTGGACGGCGTTTGTATTCGCTCCATTTTCTATCAATATCTTGCAAAGTTCATAGTTTTCTTTGGCAACTGCCGAATGCAAAGCGTTGACGTTCGATGGATTTTCAGCGGACAAATTTGGGTCAGCTCCCGTTTTAACCAAGGCTTTAGCAATTTCCGTTTGATTGAAAAAACCAGCCAAGGATAAAGGTGTAAAACCATCGCTTGAATAGCTATTGACTAAGTCCGATTGACCATTTTGCAAATAATTTTTGACCAATTCTTTTTTACCACATACAATGGCCTCATGAAATGTAAATGATTTTTTTAAGTCGATGGCTTGTTCAAAAGCCTCATCAATACCGCTATAGGCAAGTAGCATCAACCCCGAACTTTCATTATCATCCTTCAGGTTCAGCACATTAGGATTCTCTTTAATGAATGCAATGACTTTTTCAGTATCCTTATTTTTAATATGTGTTTTGAGTAATTCAATCATATCTTTGGTTTTAGGAGGCGAACAGATTAGTGAGCAGAAAAGTAATATAACTAAGGTTTTCATAGTACACTGTTTGCCACAAAAGAAATGATAATGCTGTTGACAGAATTACTATATATCACTTTTTCTTAAGTCACTTGGAGATTGACCCACAATACTTTTAAAATAGTTACTAAAATTACCGAAGCTTGAATACCCAATGTCAAAGGAAATCTCTCTAATGGTCTTGTCAGTTTCCAAGATTTGACGCTTTGCTTCTTGAACTCTTTTTTTTGAAATATACTGGAATGGCGTAAGTCCCAAAATCTGTCTAAAATTTCGAAGAAGGTGGTTTTCCGACAATAGACCAACCACAGCTAGCTCCTTCAATCTTAGGTTCTTTGTATAGTTACAGTCAATAAAATCCTTGACGAAAAATATTCGTTGATAAAGCTCTTCTCGGGTAGATTTCTTCTTTGAACTGAGTCGTATCGAATCGATTCTTGCATTTGAATTCTGCTGAAGGATTGCATTTAACAACAGATGATAAAACTCATCTTTTTCGAGGTCTACAGCTCCATTTGAGAATTTTTTTCGCCCAATTTTCAATAACTCGGATACTAATCCACTATGGGCATAATTTCTTTCAAAAAGTCTTATTCCCTCTCGTGTGGATATGTTAAATTCAAGCAGTTGTTCATCGGTGGCATTAATTCCTGATGTCACTTCTGAAACAAATTTAGGAGAGAAAAAAACACAAAAAGATTCTGTTTCTTTTATACTATCGATAGTCAATCGATACTTGGTACATTCGTTTAAAATCAGAAAATTGTCTTTACTAACGGAATATTCGCGATTTTTAACCTGATAACTGGCCTTACCCCCATAAAAAGACTTTATAGACAGAAAGCAATCTCCTGACCATTGATATTTTTTAGCTTGTTGATGGATGATGAAATTACTGTTCAATTTTAGTTAATTGTGTTGTATTTTTATAAGTGGCTCTAACATTTGTATTTATAATCTACTCAATAAAAGTAAGTAAATAATCTTATCGAATCAATCATGTGTAGAAGCCGTATCAAAGGGTCAATAAAAAGAGCGTAGTAAGAAATTTATCAAAGTGCCAAAAAAGGTTTGATTTATAGTACTGGATATTTTTTATAACATACCCTAAGAAGACTGAAAAAACCAGAATCAATACAATCTAAGGAATATTTGAGAAATCGTATTTTAGCTGGATATGCTCTTTTATGGACTTTTAATTTCATTTGAAGCGAATTGTATAGGATTCATTTCTTGACATCGCCTGCCAATCAAAAAACCTTGAGTACGAGCCTTAATCTAGTATACCTCCTTAGATTTCAAAATTAAATTGAAGGCTAAGAAATTTTCCATTATTTGAACATTTTATCATTCTTATTCAAGAGGGACTAGAACTCAATCCGATAATTTAAAAATGGAATCAATTCCAATTGGAAACTAGTTTCTAACTGGCCTGTATTTGGATTGAAAAATGCTTGGTCAACATTCAATCGATTTGTAGTATTCTGAACATCCAATGCAATTCGATGTGCCGCTTTTGGTCGATTCAAACGATAATAAATACTGGCATCTATTCTAAAATAGGAATCGAGCTCAATCGTATTACGCAAATTTTCATTGAGCACAATTTCTCCCGTTTGATTGAAAATTTCTTGGTTAATGGGTGTTGCAAGTTTTCCGCCATTGAAAAGTGTTTTTACTGCTAACCCAAGTGTATTATTTTGTTTTTCACCTACGGTAAACTCCTTTCCTCCTACTAAATTAAACGTATAGTTGTAATTGTAAGCGCTATCATACCAATTACCATCAGCTGCTCTATATTGGGTGTCATATAATGAAGCTGTACCTAGAAAATAATATTGGCGAGAAAAGAACTTTTCAAAAGTAAATTCTAGGCCATAGTTTTTACCTTTTCCTGAATCGGTTAAAGCCTCATCTAAAAATCTTCCATTGAGATAAGATCCCGTCAAATTGGGGTCATCGATAATAGCAACCTTGTTCAAATCTTGATAATATACTTCAACTTTTAGGTGGCCGTTTTTGATGATGCGCCAATCGTGCCCCAAAATAAAATGGGTTGCTTGCATCAAATCAAGCTCTGTGTTGGGCGTATTATTTCCAATACGGATGAAATACTGATTCAATGGCATTCTACGAGAATGAATACCAAAGCCAGCACTCAGCGAATGCTTTGGGTTCAACTTCCATTCAAAACCAAGACGTGGTTCAACGGCTATATCTTTATTTACAGAAAAATAAGTTCCATGGAGTCCAAATGTTGTTGAAAAATCAGTAGTAAAACGATGTTTCGCCTGAATATAGGCTTGCCCCATACTTCCGTTTCCGTCTTCCCTTACCACATCTCTGGTTTGCCCATTGATTGTCACAGTTGTTAAGACATCGTAGTTTAAAAGACTTCCTATTACCCCGGTGTTTAACGTGGTTTTTGCGCTTATCTTTTTAGTATAATCCATACTTAGTCGCAAAGCGCTGTTTCGTAAAATATCACTATCTCCAAACGTATTACCTGTAGAAATTTCAGTTCCTTCTTCAACAAAGTCGCTTGCATTGCCAGAATATGAAACTCTAGCTTCGAGCTTGTCATTATTTTGGAGAAAATGAGAAAGTGTCAAACCTGTCATATAGGTTTTTGATTTGAATATCTCTTCACTTCTAATGTTTTCTTCCTCAACTGGATCCTCATCCTCATCACTTATTCCACCAATTCCCCAGATGGAAAGATTTGTTTTTTCTCCCAACGGAAGATTCAATTTCATCGAAACATCTTGATAGGTTGGGGTGCTCCCAGGTGTGACATCTACGATTTGATTAAGCAATGCAATTGTAGAATACCGATAGTTAATCAAATACGAACCTTTGTAATTTTTACTAAACGGACCTTCCGCCGTTAAATCGGTTCCTAAAACTCCAAATTGAAAGGCATATTCTCCCTTTTCATTATTACCATTTCTAAGATTAATATCAAATACCCCAGAAAGTGCATTTCCATAAGTTGCTGGAAAAGCTCCTGTAAAGAAATCCGACTTCCCCAACATATTGCTGCTGATTAAACTCACATTACCTGGTGAGTAGCCTTCTTCTGAAAAATGATTGGGTTCGGGAACCTCAATTCCTTCAATACGCCACAGCAATTGATTGGGTGCATTACCACGAATAATAATTTCATTACTTGTATCATCTGAATTCGTTACCCCAGCAAAGGAAAGTGCCATACGACCCGGGTCACTAACACTTGCAGGAAAACGTTTGGTTTCCTCTACACTAAAAGACCGTGCACTTACGGTTGCCAGTTTATTATTTGGTGTGATGTTATCTGTCGGTGCGACCAATACCACCTCATCTAACTGATTTAATGCTTCAGTTAGATTAATGGTTAGCTCAACTTCCTTGGCAGAACCAATCAGAATTTCAGAAACGACAAAGTCTTCATAACCTAAATAGGTAAACTGAAAAGAGGCGCGACCTACAGGAATGTCTTTCAAACGAAAGTACCCATCCTCATCTGTTATGGTACCTTTTGCTGGGTCAATATTCAATACTATCACATTAGCACCTAATAATGGTGCACCCGTTTCAGCGTCCAATACTTTTCCTTTTACGGTTTGGGTTAAAGTTTGCGCTACTGTAAATGAAAAAATGAAAAAGGCGAATAAAACAGTAAGTAAACTCTTTTGATGGTTTTGCATCTAGGTACAGGTTTTTATTATTTTTCTTTAAAAAATGGTGGTTATCTAAAAGACAAAATGGATTGTTAAAGGTTGCATCATTCCCTTACTGGATTATTAGGGTTTCGTTTACCAGATTTTGAAACTTCTCACGTAAACCAAGTTGGCGGTAAGGAGATATTTGCATCATCATGATATAGATTAAGTCCTTTTCAGGGTCTATTCTAAAATAAGTTCCTACAGCTCCACCCCAGCCATAAACACCCCTTTCACCATTGGATTCATATGCTGCTACTGAAAATCCAAGGCCAAAACCTGTTTCATTCGGCATCAAGCGTAAACGTTCTTTTTGATGCTTACGAACATCGGCTAAATGGTCTTTGGTCATTAGGGCCAAAGTCTCTGGTTTTAGAATTTGAACATTCTCAAATTTTCCGTTATTTCTTAGCATTTTGCAAAAGTTAATATAATCAGGTGTTGTCGATACTAAGCCACCACCTCCCATAAACAAAGTAACTTCTTGAGTAAATCTACTCTCAGATGGTGTTTCTGACACGAACAGTTCCCCCTTTTCATCTGCTCCATAGCCAACGGTAAATCTATCGATCTTTTCCCTCGGAAGTTCAAAATACGTATCGACCATTTGCAAGGGAACGATCATATTTTCGATTAAATAATCATCTAAGGTTGTGCCGGAAAGCACTTCAATCAAATATCCAATAACATCAGTTGAATGCCCATAACCCCAATTAGTGCCCGGTTCAAAATATAAGGGCAGTTCACATAGTTTGTGGATAAACTCTTTCAAGTTTTTCGAACTTGTCAATTGTGCATTTGTATAAAGTGTATTAATATGTTCATTCTGCCCTCTACCGTAACCGATTCCTGAAGTGTGCCGCAGCAAATCGATAATCTTAATGGGGTTCTTTGCAACAGTCAAACCACCTTCTTCTGTATGCATCTTCATATTTTCGAACTCAGAAATATATTTATCGACGGGGTCATCCAACTTGAACTTTCCTTTTTCATAAAGTTGCATGAGTGCCACCGAAACAATGGGTTTTGTCATCGAAAAAATCCTATAGATACTATTTTCCTTTAAGCTCTTTTGATTTTCCAAATCTGAAAATCCGTAGGTGTCAAAGTGAACAAGTTTTCCTTTTCTCAGAATGGCAGTTTGTATCCCAGCTAATTTACTTTTGTCAACAACATGGTGTAGTTGGGAATTAAGTTCTTGCAATTGCGAACTTGACATGCCTACCGTTTCAGGTGCAACCTTAGAAAAATCGTTTTGTGCTATACCAGTAATTCCTTGAGAAAACAAAAGGCAAAATAGAAGTCGGGTTATATATTTCATACTCTTGAATTATGGTTGCTAGTTTGAATCTACAACTTCTCCTGACCCTGTATTTGTAATATCGGTGGTTGTTGTACCCTTGTAAAATATACTTCCACTACCCGAATTTGAACCGCTTAATGCGTCCGTGCAATTGATTTCGCAGTTACCTGACCCCGAATTGGCAACTGTGCAATCTTCTGTGATAAAATTAAATCCTTGAAAGCTTCCTGAGCCTGAATTTTTCAAAGTCAGGGATGTTCCAGAACCAGTAAATGAGACGTTGCCACTCCCTTCATTATGTATCACCATACCTGTTAAGCCATCAAACCCAGAAACGGTCATATTTCCTGAGCCTGTATTTTTCAATGCCTCCAAATTCGGAATTGTTACAGAAAACGTTATCGTAGCATCAACATAATTACTTTTTGACAAGTCGATTTTTAGGGTGCCATTTTCGACTATTATTTTGATGGAGCTAATCACATTATCATCTGCGGAGAGTTCAACTTGTTGCGTTGAACCTTCTGTAATTACCATATTTACAGAAGTAGGATTGTAAACTTCAGTAAAATTAGCCACTTCACGACTTTCAGAGATTATATTTCCTGAACCTCGCAAGGTATCATCCTTTGAACACGATAAAAAAAGAAGCACTATAGAAAGTGTCGTCGTTAATAAATTTCTTTTTTTCATTTTCTAGTAGTTTGGTTTTAAAGTTATTTCCAAATTAGAGGTTACTATCAGAATAAAAGTCCGAAAAGAAGTAGTGGGACTGCTTTTGCAAATCAGAAAAATGTTTATTCTGGATGTGTCAACTCTAAAGCAAATTTCAACACACTATCTTCCTTGTTAATCTCTTGCTGAACTGTATTTCGCACCCAATGATTAGGAATGACGCCATGACCCTCGTTTTTATAAGAAACATCAGTAGTATAACTAACTAAACAAATGAGAATACGGTTTTTTGAATGAGGCAATGTTAGGAAAGTCTGTATGCCGCTTATATTAGTTACTGGATTGCCACCCGTCTCTTCTCCAATAAATATTGCGTCTTTCCGATGTTCTTTTATTATGCCACATACTTCTCCCGTTGCTGAAAATGACCAACCATCAATTAATACATATAGGTTGCCGTTGAAGAGGTCTTCAGATGGTTGTTGGGGTTTTTCTTCAAACCCTAGTTGACTTTTCATTGGGTAAACACCGGCGACTTTTTCATTGGTAAAATTCTTTTTGAATTCTGTTCTTGACAAAAGATCGAATTCATAATAGTCCGGATTGGGTAGTGAACGTACATTTGCAAAAACTTCTTTGTACAAATGAAATGGTTCTTTTATTATATGCCTTAATAGCTCTAATTGGGGTTTTACGTCTCCACCTTGATTTCCCCTAAGATCCAAAACCAAATTGGTTATTCCTTTTTCCTTAAATGTTTTAAAGGCATTCTTAATGAATTTACTATAACGTTTACCGTCGTTGCTTTTTACCCCGTTACTAAATAAAGTGACCTTAAGATAGGCTGTTCCATTGTCTATATTAATAGAAAGGGGCTCAGGTTCTTTGCGCCACCAAGGAACGAACTCTTTACCGAAATTTTCCTTTAATCTTTTTTTGAATTCCGATTCTTGAACGCCCTTGACATCTATGAATGCAGTTTCACCACTCGGATTAATTATTTCAAGGGTGTACTCCTCAGAGGTTCCAAAAAAGTGGGTGTAAAGCAATCTGTATTCTTCTTCTACAATTTCACGGGGTCTTGTTTTGTTGTGCCCATCTTTAAACCAGCAGTCAACCATATAATTAAAGAGATGCATTGCAGACTTCCCGTTAATAGACTTTAATATGGACCCTTCTACAATTTCAGCTTGGTCAGAGACATTATGTAAAATATAAAGCTGATCATCATAAAAATAAAGATTCAATGGCAACAACTTTGCACTTGATATAACGTAATCTTCCCATTTTGAAGGTGGCACCAAAATAGTATGACCATTTTTTATTAGGTTAGAAAGTGGAGCAATCAATCGAAAAAACTCAATACTACTCATATCATTAGTAATATTATTTTTTACTTCTTCAAAGAATGCATCCATATCCTTTTTAGGAGTATAATTATAAAGGCCTGGTTGTGCCATTTCCAGATTCTTTTTTAAGAAATCAACATCAGAGAGCAATAGGTCTCTTTTAATTATCGGAGTTACACTATTTATTTCGTTTTGAGCAAATAAACCGTTGCTCATGGTTACTAACAATACAAGTGTAAATAAAGGATACAATCTATTTAAATTCATGTCAACTTTAGTTTTGCGATTAATGTAAATTGAACTTGATGTTCGATAACTATGGTTTTTTCTTTCAACTTCGGAGAAAGAAAATCTTTTCTTGACTTTTATTCATAATGGTTAGCTCGACTGAAATTTTTAAATCATTACAATTCTTCAGGAATATCCTCAGACTTTCGAATACGCCATTTATCTTCATAAATCGAGCTATAAATAATTTCATAATCAAAATCATTCTTCTCAAGCTTGCGCAAAAACTTTCCAGCTTTTATGTAGCGGTCACCTGAGCCTCCGAACCTAACCGCTATTCTCTCCGAATTGGCAGGAATGGCCAAGCCTTTATCAATACTTGCGCTCGCGAGAACGGCAATACTATCCTTACTAAAAAAATCCGTTTGAAGAAAATCAGCAAAATCGGTTCGGTAAGTTTTACCTTCATATGAAATATTCATCTCTTCAATTATGGCTGGGCCTACACCATAATTATTCAAGGTTAGCGAGATAAAATCCTCATCAGGATTATAACCTGTCTCCATATTCAAATAGGGCATAGCAGACAGGCGACTTTGTTTCTCGATAATACTTGTCTGTCTTGCGAATACTATTAGCGTAAATAGGCTTATCGATATTGCAGAAAAAGATACTATTCTGTCAGAGGTCCAAAATTTATTTTTTGCCATTCATGGTTTTTTTAAAATCGAGCCCTCGTGCAGGGTTCAACACGAACCGCTAAATATATTTGAAAGAATATTTAGAAAAGTCCCGATAAAAGTAATGGGACGGTTTTAAGAAGCTTTTTGTGCTTTATAAAGAGTTGGAGAAATACCAGTCTCTTTTTTAAATGCTCTGTAGAAACTACTTTTCGAATTAAAACCACAGGTATAGGCTATGCCAACAAGGGAGTATTTTTCATACTCCACTAATTCTAATTTTTCTTTTACCGCTTCCACCCGGTAGCGATTAACGTAGTCGTAAAATGAGGTGGATAAAGAATGATTCAATAAAGCAGAGAGTTTTTTATCCGAAGTACTTATAATTTCTGCCAACCCACTCAAAGTGAGTTCTTGTTTTAGATAAGGTTTTTCGGTTTCGAATACATCCTTTAAAGTGTTGAGCAAAACACTAGCTTCCTCTTTTTGAAGATACTCTATCTTATTACCGTTCTTGGTTACGGGCTTATTTCGAAGTTTTAAAAAGTAAAAACCGCACCCTAAGAGTAATACTACTCCGAAAAGTAATGTCCAAAAAGGAGTTGAAGATTGCGAAGTGCTAGTTTCATCAACAACACCGGCCTCTAAAGTATTATCTTCTTCATTTTTTCTAAGGGTTTCAACAACCAACTTCTTAGTAATGGCTAATAACTCATTTGAGCCTTTTAAATCTATATTTACAGTTTCCAGTTCTTTTTTTGCTTGTAATGCCAAGTCAAATTTATTCTGACCTTCATATGCTTTAACTAGATTTTCGTACGATGCTACCAGCTCCCTTTTTATACCAGATTGCTTGTTTAATGTTACTGCTTGGAGCGCATACTTTTCTGCTTTTTCATATTCCTTCAACCCCAGATACCCTGTCGAGAAGGAATTGTATATCACTTCAACATATGCTTTACCTTCTGTAGCTTCATATGCTTTTTGAGCATCTTGAAAGTAGCGAAATGCCGACACATAATCTTCCCTTTTTAAAGCCACCAAGCCTAAATCGACTAATGGGTCGCCTATGGTTTTTATACCATTTTCTCTTTTGAAGTCTAACGCTATTTGTAAATAGATTTCTGCTTCATCGAGTTTATTCAATTTCAACATTAATTCACCTATATTTAAATTAATGGCACTTAGGCGGTTTACGTTTCCGTTCTTTTCGTAAAATGTCTTAACCGCGCTATAGTAGCTCAGAGCTTCCTCAAATAACTCGGTTCGTTCTAAAAGATAGCCAATATGGTGTTCAACCAATGTGGCTGAACTAGAATCCCCTTTTTTAAGAAATGCTTTTCTTCCTTCAAAGAAGTACCCTAAGGCTTCGCTTGGTTTACCTATGTTATGTATAGCAATAGCCCTATTTACGGTAGAACCAATACAATCAAGATTATGGGTATCACAAAACTCGATTACTTCTTCCAACAATTTCAGAGATTTAGCATACATTCCTTGAACCGCATAACTGGCAGCTATGTCCTTTTTGGCATCGTAAATCATTTTTTTATCATCAATCTTTTCAGCTATTTCCAATGATAGACTGTCTTGAATTCTAGATTCTCTGAAATCACCAAGAATAATGTAATAGACACCCAAATCGCGATAAGCTTTTCCAAGGTTAATAGAATCATTAATTGACCTGCTCAGGGCAATTGCTTTTTCCAAAGTTAATTTGGCATTTTCCATATCACCAAGAGTAAAAGCCGATATACCCTGATAGCGCAATAATGCGGCTTTAGCACTTAAATCTTTTAATTCTTCGGCCAATCTTATGCCTTCAGAACTGTATACTTGTGTTTGCTGAGCCGATGAGCGATTGTTTACTTCGCAAAACTGAATAATAGTCGCTAATTTTTGTTTTCCATCAGCAGTTTCTACAATTTTTATCAAAGAATCATTAAGCACAAGGTTTGGTTCTTGGGCGACAATGCCTAGTGAGAAAAATAATAATAGTAGGGATAGCTTTTTCAAATTCAAAACAGACTCATTTTTTACGATGCACTAATGAATAGACCCAATATATGCCAATTTGTTACAACGAAAAATGAAAATCAGATTTTTACAAAAAAAAACATAACCCATTGTTTATATAATATCATAGAAAAAGTCCCTGTAAATACAGGGACTTTCTAACGAGAAATATTAAAGGCTTGCTATTTTCTCTTCAATTTCTTAATAATCTTCAACTCCTTGATTTGATTAAATCCGTAAAGCATTACAAATACACCTGATATCAGTCCGAAGACTCCTTGCCAATTACCAAAAACAAGTAATACGCATCCAGCAATCACTCCGCATATTCCGAAAGTAGTCATGAATTGCCCTAGGTTTTTATTGTGCTTATTATTCATTTACTATTTGTTAGGCTATTATAAATACTTTTCATTGTCATCTATCTCTTTATCAATTAATAAGTAATTAGGGTCTAATACCACTTTTTCAGGTTTTCCTTGTATTTGTATTTTCACGGTATTTTCCTGCGTATTAATTTGGAGTGTTTTCAATCGCAATAGCTTACCAGAAGCATCGAAAATTCCAATATCCATATAATCACTTAACGCTAGCGTTTTATCCTCTTTGCCATCTATATATTTTCTCACCGAAAAATCAATCTCAAGTTCATAGGTTTCATTTTCCAAGGGAGTTACTTTAACCTCTTCAATCTTGCTATCATAAAAAGTAACCGTTTCAAAAACATCTTTAATCATATATTTCACAGAATCGGGAGCAGCCTGTTTCAAACGTTTCACTAGCTCTAGTGAAGTCGGGTATGGTGGCCCTTCTTGAAGCCTATAATCTTCGAGAAAACCTTTTAAAACTTGATTGAGTTTCTTTTCATCTAAATAATGTGCCATGGCATTAAAGGCCATCGCTCCCTTGCCATAAATAAGATACAATTGCTCTCCCGCAAGTGCTAGCGGGGGTTCTTTTTCCTGTTCACTTGTTCTACCTTTTAGATATCGTTCTCGTTGTTTCTTTAAAAACTGCAAAGCCACTTCCTCGCCATAACGTTCTCGATAAATATTCAATGTAATATATTCAGTAATGCTCTCTGATAATATACGAGAACCTAATGCGGCCGCACCTGCAACCTGATTGCCCCACCATTGATGCGTTAGTTCGTGTGCTGCAACATAAAAAGCTAAATCTACCTTTTCATCTGCAGTACTTGTATTCGCGATAAAACGAATCTCAGACATCGGAATGCTATTTGCCATCGTCGTGGCATATGACCCTTCTGAATCTGGGAATTCGATTATTCTTGCCTGACGGTGCTGATAAGCACTAAAATGTTTGGTATTATAATCCAAGGCCGCTTTCAAGCCGTTCATCATTTCATCAAGGTTGTAAGGATGGCTTTTATGATGATATATCTGGAGGTCGATGTCCTTGTACAATTCTTTTTTGATTTTGAATCGCCCAGAGTTGAATCCTAGAATATATTTTATTTTATTGCTTGTTTTATAAAGGAAGTACCTGCGGTCATTTTTAACCCATTCTTTTACCGGATAACCAGGTGCCAATGCAATTTGGTCTTTGGATGTGCTTATGATAGCTTCAAAATCAATAAGGTCGGAATCTATGGCACCATAATTGTTTAATAGCGCTATGCTGTCGCTAGGATGCTTTTGTTCTTCATTAAATGAATATCCCAATCTTGGAAATAAGTCGTTCAAAAGAAAAGTACCGTTTTTAAGTACGTTTGAATTCCGTTCAAATAAAGTGTTTTTGGTATTCTGCACGGTAAAACTCAGCTGAGTACTATCCCCGGGAAAAATTACTTTTGCCAACTTTAGCACCTTGAATTTCATTAGGTTGTCTTCGGCAATCGTTTTATAAGAGTCGTTTAGCTCAAGTGAAGTTATTTCATCAAAACCTGTTTTCACAAGCAAAGTATCTATTGATTTTCTTGATTTATTGATTAAGACATAACTTCCCACGGCCTTAAAATCGTTAGTCTCGGGAAAAATATCAAGCTGTAATTTCATAGATGTTATTCTCGGCTGCGGGATTTTACTATACTGCTCAAACTCCTTTTTAAAGCTGGTCAACAATTCACCTTGGTCTTTCTCGGAAACCGAGGCCCATTTCACTTCCTGTTCTGCTGTATGTATTGCAAAACCAAGTATCGTAAAACAGAGTAGCGATACGCCAAGCATATACATAATCGGTTTGCTGAAACGTGCCTTTGTCAATTTCAGCCTTTCCTTAAAAGATTGAGGAAGTCCTCGAATCCATAATAAAAAAGCTAAAATCAAAAATATGACTCCGAATGAAAGCCAGTAGCCTTCCACTAGGAAATAAGGTGCTAGGGTTTCGGCATATCCATTCATATCAGAATAGTCAGTCTTTGGCGGGGTATTGAACAAAAGCAGTTTTGAAGTAATACCTGCTTGCGGTAATGCACTAAATCCGAGCCAACCAATAATCAATACAAAAAGCCCTAAATAGGTATTTTTGAACAAAGTTTGGATAAATACCGCCAGAAAACTCCATATCATCAATGCAGGAAATGTCAATACATATAATTGAAACAGGTAAAGCCCAATCTCAAAATTGTAATACCCGTTGTACATCTGAATACCAATTCCGGCAAACATCAAAATCAGCAAAAGAATGAGCTGCATTTTCATCAGGGCCAAAACCTTTGAAAATAAGAAGACCCCATTTGAAACAGGATTGATATCTATAAGTTGGTTCATATTAGCGCTAACCGAGCGATGTACCAACATTCCTGCATAAAGAAATGTGGTAATAATCATAATCATGTTAAAAAACAGCGCGGGAATGGTAAGTACCACCTTAGTGGTGGGCAGCATGGCAATTTCTTCAAAATTGGTCACCTTGGCGATTGCAAATACTACTGCTAAGATTCCAAAGAAAACGAGCACCAAAAACATCCAACTTCTTATGATATATTTTAGTTCTACCACAGAAAGATGCCAAATGGTCTTTATTTGCTGTTTCCATGAAAAATCATAATTCACTTTGGAAATCTTCACTTTGGCGATGCTTCCAAAATTTGCTCTGGCAAGAGCGCCACTTTTCTGCTTTTTGAACCAAAAGTTCGGCGTATGCTCACTAAAAGCAAACTTGCGATACATCAACCCAAAAATCATAATACAATATGCTAACCAAAAAAACCGATTTAAAATTACTGGAATAGAAATCGGTAGTAGCTTCGTATTCTTATCAAGCAAGTTCCAATTTTGAATGGCATATTCTTTTGTGTTTTGGGCAAAAGGGTCTAAAATGCACATCAGATAGGTATAGCCCATTCCTCCCATGGCATTTTCAATTATCAACTGAAATAAGTAGATGACAATAACAGTTATAAAACCCGCATAAATATTACGGGTTAGCGTAACTACAGCAAAAATGATAACTCCAAAGAAAAAAAGCGTGGGAATCACATAAACGAAATACACTTGCAAGTATCCGAGAACAGAAATAGACCCCATCTTGTTTTCATGTAGACCTGGTATAAATTCGCCTAAAAAAAAAGCTATTCCGACTGAAAAAGTAATCAAAACGACAATACAGAAGGCACTTAAAAACTTCCCTAAAAGATAACTTATCTTGTTGATGGGAAACGTATATACAATAGAGTGCATGTTATATTTATAATCCTTATATATTGAAGCGCCAATAATAGCTGGCAGCAAAAACATAAAGATTTTAGTGAAATATTGAAGCATATAATTAAGCTCATACGAAGAGTTAATCACTCGCGCTAATTTGGTAGTGTCCTTCGGAGGTGGGTCGAAAAATCCGCCAGTTCCAATAAAAGTCAAAAATCCGAAGCCAAAGAAGGCGATAAAATAAATGTAAGTGATTGGTTTTCTCAACCAATAGTTGAATTCGTGTTTAAAAATGTTTTTGAACATATTTCCTCTTACCGATATTAATCAGTTTGCTTCTTTATAAAATCTAATGTCCATTGCATAACACCATCTTCTCCCTTTAGCTCTTGCTCAATTGTGTTTTTGATAGGATAGTCTGGCTTTGCACCATAACCATCATTTTCAAAATTCACATTGGTTTCAAAACAAATCAACGATTGCATCACACGTATTTTTGAATGGGGCAAACTCATCATAATCATTACTCCACTTGTATTTTGAGTAGGGTTTCCCCCTGTTTCCTCGCCAATAAAAATGGCATCTTTTCTATAGCTTTTCAACATTCCTGCCACCTCACCTGTTGCCGAAAAGGACCTTCCATTCGTCAACACATACAACTTTTCTGTGTAAACGTTTGCTGCCGGTTCGGTAGGCTGCCATGTAACACCAAAACGTTTTTTGGCTACTTCATTTATCGTGTAGATAGCACCTTCTTTTTTTAAGAATTTACCAAGTCTTTTATTAAGTGAAGAACCTACACCGTCATAAAGTTCAATATTGGGTATTTGATTTGTTGTCGCATAAATCTTTTTGTAAAGAACGATTGGTTCGTTGATTAAATGCGAAAGGAGGGCAAGTTGTGGTTTAGGATCTCCGCCGCCATTATCTCGTAAATCTAAAATGAAGTTTTTTACTTCTGCCGTTTGAATTTTCTGAAAGGCAGCTTCATAAAACTTGGAATATTTTTTACCGTCTTCCCCTTTACTAGCCCCATCAAATGTTGGAACCTTTAAAATGGCAGTTCCATTTATAATTTTAAGTGAAATTGCAGTATCATCTTCATCCATATACCAAGGCAAACGTTTTAAGCTATATCTACTTAATGCAATCGCATTCAATTTTTCGTTCAAAAGTGCTTGTACTTTCATATTTCTTGAAGTCCCATCTGATTCCTCCAGCTCAATTTCGAATTCTGACGGGGTTCCTTTTATATTTGGATAAAAGTTTGCAAAATCACTACTAATCTGAAATGCGGGGAAAGTTCGATTATGTCCATCAGAGGTCCAATGGTCTATCAATTGATTGAAGATGTCAATGGCTAATTCTCCATTAATGGATTTAATCAAAGACCCTGGTTTTATGCTTTCGTCATTGGATAGATTTCTTAGAACAAATAATTTCTCATCTGCCCAATACACATCAAAAGGAAATAAAGGAAGTTCCTTATCCTTAACCTCATCCCAACGCAATGAGGGAATAATCATAGAATGCCCATTTTTAATCTTATGCTGTATGGGCGCCACCAGGCGATAAAATTCAATATCTGACATCGGCCTATTCAATTGTTCCTTGATTCTTGAAAAAGCCTCATCCATTTTTTCTTTTGAAGTATAAGTGTATAGAGCTGCATGCACGGTTTCCAATTGATATTTGAGCATATCTAAATCTTCATGAAGCTCCGTTACCGAAATCAAGGGACCAAATTGATCCGCGGTTTGAGAATTCGAAATACTGCAGCATAGGATGCACAGAATAATTGCAATCACCTTTTTCATAGATTATAATTATGTTAGTTAATATTATCGTTTTGGAGAGTAATGAAATAAACATCTTCCAAATTGGGTTTGGTATTAATAAAAGATTCATGCGGCTTATCATCTGAGAAGACACGTATGTTCAAAGAATTATCTTGATTATAGCTAGAAGACAATACTTGATATTCATTTTCATGCCATTCCAAATCTTTAGCAAGAATAGTCCTGCTCCAAATATTACCTTCAACTTCTGATATTGCCGAAGAAGGTTTTTCACTCTGCAGAATTCGCCCGCCGTTCATGATTGCCATGTCCGTGCACAGCTCCATTATATCCTCAACAATATGAGTTGAAAATATAACGGTATTCGTGGTGCCTACTTCTCGTAACACATTTAAAAACCGATTGCGTTCGGCAGGGTCTAAACCAGCTGTGGGTTCATCAACAATAATAAGCTTAGGGTTGTTCAAAAGCAATTGAGCTATTCCAAAGCGTTGTTTCATACCCCCTGAATAGCCGCTTACACTTTTCTTTCGAACATCGAATAAATTGGTCAACTCCAATACTTCTCGAACGATAGTATCTCTCTCTTTTCTTGATGCGATACCTTTCAATACTGCGAAATAATCAAGTAGTTTTTCCGCTGACACATTTGGATATACTCCGAAAGACTGTGGCAAATACCCCAATACCTTTCGAATCGCCATAGGGTTGTCTAGAACATTAATCTCGTTAAAGATGATTTTTCCACAATCGGGATTTTGAAGTGTCGCGATCGTCCGCATCAAGGTAGACTTTCCAGCACCATTGGGGCCTAAAAGCCCGAACATTCCCGCACCTATTTCAAGGTTGAGACTATTTAAGGCTTTTACACCATTAGGGTAGGTTTTGGTAAGATTTGAAATGGATAGCTTCATACTAGTCGAGGGCATTTTTACAATAGTTCATCATCATGTTAACCAATTTTTCTTTTTCATCATCACTTAGATAGGTAACATATTCTGCTACAGGCTCCGTACTTAAAAGGCTATTGAAATCCAATTGGTTGACGTAAATTCTGGCGCCCAATTTAATCGTGGGATATAATTCTGCAACGACATGCGTAAGTATAAAAGTTAGGCCCAGCCCAATATTGATAAGCTTTTTCATCTTTTTTATTTTCTATAGATAAGAAATACGCATGGAAACCTCAAAGCAAAGTCTTTCTTTTGAATTCCAACTTTAGGATTTCGCAGAACCAATTTAGAACATCATTTTATGATAAACGTCCCACGAAAAACAACGGGACTTGCTTCTAGGTGTTATTTCGAAATACTTGGGCAGAAAGCTTTTTTTGACTTCAAAGCAACACGCTTCATATCAAAGTCTTCGGTTAAGAATGAATCAAGCGCTACTTTTTCTTCATCTAAAAGATAGTGGACGTAGGTTTTGTATTCGAAGTAGGCAAAAGATGGAACTTCAACTTCCTCAAGGTCGTCCTCACAGATTTGTGCCCAACCTAATTTTTCATCGTACGAACTCCCTTTGGCCACATAATCGCAGTAGCCTTCGTTCTTCCAATTTGGGAGCATTTTGTATTTAATAAGACCCAATTTATCCTCTAATACCGAGTGTATTGTTTCATGGGCAATTACGCCGCTCAATGTTCGTGTATTATTTTCTGGCCCGTTTCTTTTGATTTCATTTTTGGCAATATCCGATCGGGACAAAAATATATTCTGGGTTATAGGGTAGTTTACCGCAAAAGCTTTTCGAGACCTCGGGGCAAATAATGTAAACTCACTATAGTCATCGCAAAGGAAAATCTTTTGTTCTATTTTGGGGTCGAAAATATTCGAAGAGCTTAACAGGGTCAATGATTTATCAAGAATAGCAGTCAACTTTGCTATATCAGGCTTTTCAGAATGATAGTATACCGTAAAATTTTTATGTGTTAGTGAATTGGAAAACAGAATTTGAGGAAACAACAGGATTAATACATATAAAAACACCAATCCGCTTAGAATATAATTAAAAACTTTTTTATTCCTATTCATTACCAAGAATTTGATGACAAGATAGTATCATGCTAACAGATTAAAGTCCCATTGGAAATAGTGGGACACTTTTCTTAGGAAATTTCCATTTTATATGATTTTGGAGAGCTTTCGGCTTCCTTCCTAAAGGCCGTTTTTCGGGACTTATTTACACACTTTATGAGATAGTGCTGATTTTAATTTACTTCTTGAAAAGTTCAATAAACGATTAATTAAGTAAGCTAAAACTCATCATATACTTTCAGTTAGATGTAATAGCAGTTCGGTGTAAAAAGAAGTGTTCAATCTTTCCATTTTTGTTTACAACCCCTTATACTAATTGCGGTTATCATGCAATTTGTTTTCATGTATTGTCATCTATTTTCAGATTTGGAAAGACCGGAAATCATTTGCTATATTGGGTACCTATGAACGTTATCTGCATCGAAGAAAAAGCTTTTTACGCCCTATGGGATAGGATGTACAGGTATGTCCGATCCCAATTGGAAATCAACGCTGTCGATAAATGGATAGACAAAAAAGAAGCAAAGCGGTTATTAAGAATAAAATCGGATACCACGCTTCAAAAATTTCGTGATGAAGGCCATATAAGGTTTTCGCAGCCCGAAAGGAAGCACATCCTTTACGACCGCGATTCCATCAACGATTATCTTGAGGCGCATGTCATGGAGCCTTTTCATAAAAAATAATTTCTTCTTACTTCAACTGAACATCAAAAATGCTCGGACCATATTTTTTCTAATTCTACTTCATTGAAGTATAAATCCTAAAAACGGTTCTAGCCTAAAAGCAAAGCAACATCATTAATCATTTAACAAGGACATCGACTTGTTCGGCCTAGTCCCTGTGGAAGTTCAAAAATCTTCCGCTCCAAGACTTCCCGAGCGAACCGCTTCGCTGGTTCGCATTCGGGGTCTTTCCGTTCCATATTTTTGAACCCCCTCGGCACCGCGCAAAAACCCAAGCGGCGAAAAGGCCGCTTGCCCTTTCCTCTCCCTACCCACAAATATTTTGGATATTTCCTAAATCCCATAATTTTTTTGATACCATTTAAGACCATATAAATTCCTCGATTGGTCTTACATGGTTCTATATGGTCTTAGATGGTTTTACGACTTAAAATATTGATTATTAGAATATTATAATCAAATTTGATATATTATATTTATCCACGTAGGTGGATAGCAAGTTATGTTTCGCGCACCGCAAAACGCCTACTTCTGACGAAGTGAAAAAACGATAAAATTGAGTAAAAAATGGCTAGTAACAAAGGTGGGAGAAAACGATTGGGGGACAGGAAACGGGAGCATGCGATAACGCTCCGGTTCAATGGCGCGGAACTGGAAAAAGTGAAGACCATCCTGCAATCCTACAATCTTGATTTCGGAAAAAGGGGCACGGTCGGCCCATTTTTGAGAAAGCTTATTTTGAACAAAGAAACGGTCAAGGAAAAACGGATTCCCGATGGCATCTCTACCTTAAGCTACCAAATAAACAAGATAGGCACCAACATTAACCAACTCGTCAAGGTAGCCAACTACAAGAACATGCGCAGCCCGAACTCCAACCTTGAACGGGAGATACGAAGAGCCAGCGAACTGATGCTCGAACTTATAGAAACGATTAACACCAAAACCCAGAAATGATTGCAAGGGTGCTTTACCGGAATAGCGTGCAGGGAGTGCTGAAGTATGTATTGGGTAAAACGGAAAGTATCGTACTCGGTTTTCAAAATACCTATTCCGATACCGATACCGACACGGAGTTTTTTGGTAGGGTACTCTACCATTTGGGCAATCGGCACGATTCTGAAAAACGCTACCTACACGCTTCCCTTAACCTTCCCCGGGGAGAACACTTGGATGATAGGGACTTTTTCGAACTCTCTAAAAAATACATGGAACACATGGGCTATGGCGAACAGCCTTTTGTTGTGGTACGCCATCGCGATACCAAACACGAGCACGTTCATATCGTATCGACCACCATCAAAGAAGACTGCTTGCAGATAAACCTCTCCAATGATATAAGAAGGAGCATAGCAACACAGAAATATCTTGAAAAAGAGTTCGGGCTTTCCCCATCTCCCGATACAAAACAGACCAAGGAACTCCCGAAATACGAAATGCCCAAGTTCAGAAACCAGGACATCAACGGGGTCAGATTCTATATACAGGACATCGTTAATAACACCTTGCAGAAATTCAAAGTGCGAAGTTTTGAGGAACTTGCTCAACATCTCAAAGACCATCACATTGAGTTAAAGACGACCGAACGAAACGGAAGGATAGGCGTGTCTTATGGTATCGCCGTAAAAGATGGGTATAAGTCAAGGTTCATCAACGGCTATACCGTCCACCCCCAATTGAGCGGTCCAAAACTGCAAAAAGTCTTTGAACATAACCTAGGTTCAAAACTATTGCCGATGGTCAAAAAAAGGTTGGAAAAACAGTTGCGTACCACGTACAAGCTTTTCAAGGCAATAAACCCCGAACATCTTCCAGATATCCTAAAATCCCATCAAAAACTGGATTGCAAGGTCGACTATGATGAAAAAGCAAAAGCCTTGGATTTTACAATTTATGACAAATCGGGCTATGTCCTCAAGAGCGGGGAGATAGCAAATGATATCGGAGTCCTTCAAAACCCAGAACTGTTCGAAGGCGGATTTACCCAGATGTACGCGGAAAGCGAACAGCTACAATTGGAACTTCAACGCTGCATTAAGGAAGCTTATGGAAGCACCTATCAAAGTTCTAGAAGCAAGCTCCTTTTCTCGGAACATATCCATAGGATTCCAATAAAAGCTATAGCAGCCGAAATGGCCCGATCTGAACGGTTCCGGTTTCTACAGAAATACCTGCACACCGACAACCGAGAGCTGGGCAAATTGATACGAGTGCAATTCGACATTGTAAAACATGAGATTTATGGCACCGAACTGATGCGGGAAGAACGGCAATTGAAGATAAAGGCCGACTTAGTAAAAAAGTCAATCGACAAACAACTGTTCAATACAACAAGGCAAGAGGTAATCCCTTTCGAGCTTTTGCCCGGCCTTGGAATCAAATACAGCAGGGGTGTTATCAGTTACGTGAATTCCAATCGACATTCGTTAAAATTGGATTTAGGCTACATACGGCTGCCAGACCAAAACGACTATTATGCTTCCCCGTTCTTCGTTAAGGAGAACGAGAAAGTATTGGATGGACTTTTGAATGAGAAGACCGAAAAAGATATCGGTCTAAACCCGACCGCAATATTCCTGCCATTGATGTTCCCGAACCTCTATGATGCCCTTGTCGAACCTTACAGGGAAAAATTTGAACGCCTGAGCCTGAAGGCATATTATAAATATGCCGAGCGAATGCAGGTATCCTTTGAGAGATCCCCAAGGGATTATATCAAGTTTTTCAATGCCAAAGGGTTTTATTTTGAAAGAAGGGAAGAAAGGCTGTGCATCGGTTCGATATATTCCAAGTATCCCATACAAGTTCCGCTCCCGCCAATAACACAGACCTATCTGGAATCATCGGGTGATATAAATAAGGTTTTGGATGGGCAAACAAAAACCTTGAAGGATATCAAAACCCACGGGCGGGATAATTTGAAGAATCTTTGGTCTGCGTATTTGATCGAGAGAAGACAATATACCAAGGCTGCTTATTTGTTCGTATTGGACGGTGTCAGACCCAATCTTCCTTTACAGCTGTTGGAACACCATATGGAAAACGGGTTTAAGGAAGCCCTAAATACTGTTTCCAAAAAACAGATGGATATAAAACAGGCTCGCCTCCTTCGAAAAGGCATTTATGCTCTGGGCAATCTGTTGGGAAGCAAAAGTCCTGGAGGGGAAGAAGTTTTCAACGGCTTTAAGGATGAACTAACCGATTACTCGAAATATAAGGGTAGGGGCTTATCGATGTAAATCAAACAGAGGAATTTATCAAAGAATTTGGCACCCCTAGGGTGCTTTTTTGTGGCTAGGGAGAGAAAAAGTATGGCGTGCCGAGCCAATGTGCGGTGGCGCCCTACGGAGTTTCTTCTTTACGCTTACCTGCCGGGACGCTAAAGAAACTCCGCAGGATCCACGCGCAGGTTTGTTATGGTAAGATTTGGGGTAGGGTGGAATTCGTTCGGAGAGATTTGATTCGATATTTTTAAAAATTAATAACCTTTTCTAAAGCATCATCGGTCTCCTTATGCATGAAATTGGCTTGATAATTTATAGTTGTGGTCACAGAAGAATGCCGATATAGCTTTTGCAGCATCTGAATCGGGATTTTATCACCTGAAATATTACCAAAACTATGACGTGCAATGTGCATGGTCAGCTTTTTGTCTATTTCTGCCTTTTCAGCAATTTGTTCAAGATATTTATTGAATTTCTTGTTCGCAGTTTTGACTTTATTGAAAACATCTTTTGGAATTTTCAAATTGGCATTTTTCATTTCGGGGAAAACAAAATCCCCGTCAGATTGCTTTGATTTTTTATAAAGATTTAAAATCGATATGATTTTTTCCGGTAATTTAAAGGATAACAATTTTTCGTTTTTCCCCATGCGATAATGCAAACGACCATCATAAATATCGCTCCATTTGATTTTAAGCACATCCCCAACACGCATTCCCGCAAGATAAAAACTAAAAAGCCAAACATTCCGCACGTGAGATTGCTGTTCGGATAAGCCCTCCAATCCCTCAATGATTTGAATTTCTTCTTTGGTCAACCCAATTTTTTCGGTTTCAGGGAATTTGATACGTATTTTATCCGCTCCGAAGGGATATAATTTTCGGTCAACAATCCCTAAGCGTATAGCTTGATTATAAAGAGTTCTAATTACAATCAGATTGTTGATGACGGAGCGTTGTGATACCTTTCGGTTGGTTTTCAAATAAAGCGAAAATCGACGCAATAGCGATTCGTCAATTTCTTGAAAACTTAAATCATCGTTATCAACAAATTTTACAAAATGACCGACCCTTGCTTTATCGGAAGATAGTCGCTGTAATTTATTTGTTTTTTCTAAATCATATAAGTATTTATCGGCCATTTCCTTAAAACTTGTTTTGGAAAGTGGAGCGGCAATTTCTTTTTTTATCTGTTTTGAAGAAATATCATTTTTATGTGTCTGTAAGTCAATCAGAGTTTGGTTTGCTTCCGCTAACTTATTTATTAGAAGATTATTGAGGCGTTTTGAATTTGGATGGGATTTCCGAACCTCGCGATTATCTTCATCCCAATATTTAATATCAATATAATGCCCCGTGTACAGATAGTTAGTTTTCCTGTTTTTAGTAATACGAACCACTAAGGGGAAAAGACCCTGTTTGTTCGCTTTCTTGCGAAGTGTTACCTTTATACTTGATGACATACCTAGAATATTTATACTAAAGATACGAATTTCAGGTACAACATAGGTACAACAAATGGTGGTTTTAAATGGTTTTATATGGATTGTATTGATTTTTGAAAATATTTAAATATCTAATAATAAGCTATTTAAGTATAAATGAAACCAAAACACTCTGAATTCAAAATCCAGTTCCTTTGGAGTGTGGGTTCGATTCCCACCTCGAGTACTTAATCAAACCTTCCTTTTTTGGGAAGGTTTTTTTGTTTTCGTCACCAGAATATTGCCCGAATCTTTTATAAACTGTATTTTTAGTATCCACCAAAACTGCAACGATGGGTACAAGAAGAAATTTTATAGAAAGGCTTACCGTTTCAGCAATCGGACTGCCTTTAGTAACAAATCCGTCAAACTTGTTCGCGGCTTCGGAAGAACTTTATCAAGGTCGCATTCTTAATGTGGCCATTATGGGGCTAGGTAGTTATGGTACGCGGGTAGCGGAAGCCATGAAAGATTGTAAAAAAGCCAAATTGGTCGGGGCCATTAGTGGTACGCCATCAAAGATTACCGATTGGCAGGCGAAATACGGAATCCCAAAGAAGAACTGCTACGATTATGGAAATTTTGATGCAATAAAGGACAATCCAGATATCGATGCGGTCTATGTCATAACCCCGAACGGATTGCATTGTGAGCAGACCAAGAGGGTCGCTAAGGCCGGTAAGCATGTAATTTGCGAAAAACCTATGGGTATCAATGCCAAAGAAGGTCAAGAAATGGTCGATGAATGTGAGATGGCCAACGTAAAATTGTTGATCGGCTATCGTATGCACTATGAGCCAAAAACGGTCGAGGTTATCAGAATGCGCCAGGAAGGTGCTTTCGGTCAACCAAAATTTTTTCAAGGCCAATCCGGTTTTGTCATCGGCGATCCCACGCAATGGCGATTGAATAAAGAACTAGCAGGTGGCGGTGCTATGATGGATATCGGAATTTATTCCATTAACGGGGCGAGATATATGCTCGGCGAAGAACCTATTTGGGTAACGGCGCAGGAAACAAAAACCGACCCAGTAAAGTTTAAGGAAGGAGTAGACGAAACCATACAATTTCAAATGGGATTTCCGAGCGGTGCGGTTGCTAATTGTCTTTCGACCTATGCCATGAACAATTTAGATCGGTTTTTTATGACCGGCAGTGAAGGGTATGTTGAAATGCAACCATCTACAGGCTATGGCCCGATCAAGGGCCGCACCCATAAGGGAGAATTGAATCAACCTCACGTCACACACCAGACCCTGCAAATGGACGGTATGGCCGAACTTATTTTTGAAGGAAAGGAGCCTATAGTTCCTGTCAACGGCGAAGAAGGCGTCAAGGATATGAAGATTATCGATGCCATTTTTAAAGCGGTAAAAACTGGTGGCAAAGTAACATTGTCATAATCAAAATGAAATGTCAGTAATGCAGAATGCCAAAGAGTTATTGGTGGAATGCCATCAGCGAATCAAGCCGCACATCCACAATACTGCTGTGCTGACCTCACATTTGATTGACGAAAAAGCGGGGTGTTCCTTATTTTTCAAATGTGAGAACTTTCAACGTATGGGAGCCTATAAAATGCGCGGTGCTACCAATGCCATTTTGCAACTGACCGAAGAACAAAAGAATAATGGGGTGGTCACCCATTCTTCAGGAAATTTCGCCCAAGCCTTGTCCCTTGCCGCTAAACGACTTGGTGTAAAAGCTTACATCGTAATGCCCAGTTCTGCACCGCAGGTCAAAAAAGATGCCGTAACCGGGTATGGTGGTCGAATTATAGAATGTGAACCCACTTTAGAGGCCAGAAATGCAGCGGCTCAAAAAATTCAAAACGAGACATCTGCCACTTTTATTCATCCTTCGAATGATGAAGATGTGATTATCGGGCAGGGCACGGCTTGCTTGGAGCTTTTACAAGAATATCCCGACCTTGATTTTGTGGTCGCCCCTGTCGGTGGGGGTGGGCTTATTGCCGGGTCGGCCTTGGCGGCATATTACTTTGGAAATGATTGCAAAGTTTTTGGAGGAGAACCCTATGAAGTAGATGATGCCTACCGTTCTTTAAAAAGCGGAAAAATAGAATCGAATACAACTACGAATACGATTGCTGACGGGCTAAGAACACAATTGGGAGATAAAAATTTTCCGATTATTCAAAAGTATGTCAAGGGTATTATTCGAGTAGAAGAGCAAGAAATTATCGATGCTATGCGACTGGTCTGGGAGCGTATGAAAATTATTATAGAACCTTCAAGTGCGGTAGCCTTGGCGGCAGTATTCGTCAATAAAGAACATTTTCAAGGCAAAAAAACCGGAATTATAATTTCCGGAGGTAATGTAGATTTAAAAAACCTTCCCTTTTAATTTTTCAAACGATGCATAGAATTTTTAAAATTTCCTTCTTGAAAATCAACATTCTGGTACTTCTTATAGGATTGATTTCAATATCGTGCAAAGAAACTTCGCGAGCCAACCCCCAAAAAATTGACAACCCCCTGACCGATTCACTTTTGGTATATGAGGACTATGTTCCGAAGGAAACCGACATAGTGATTTCACGTTCCGAATATGCCGCTAAGCTTTATGGATTCTGGCTTGCCCAATGTATCGCCAACTGGACCGGACTGGTCACCGAAATGGATAAAATAGGAATCCCTACCGAAGATGGAAAAGGAGCGGGGTTTTATACACGCGAAGATTGGGGCATGCCAGACCAACCCAATTTGTGGGGCTCGAACAATTATTCTGAAATCATTGATTTTCTATTTGCAGCTGAGGATAGTATCTGGGGTGCTGACGATGACACAGATATTGAGTATATCTATCAAAATCTTTTGTACAATAACAAGACCAGCATTTTAACAGGAGAACAGATTCGCGACGGTTGGTTAAAACATATCAGAACAGAAGAAGAAAATTTTCTATGGGTATCGAACCAGACAGCTTTTGATTTAATGCAAGAAGGAATGATTCCGCCGGCGACAAGTGCTCCCGAAAACAATGCGGATTATGACATGATCGACGCACAATTGACCACCGAGATTTTTGGCTTTTTCGCTCCTGGAAGACCCGATGTAGCTATGAAAATGGCCCATTTGCCAATTCAAACAGTGGCACGTCAAAATGCAGAATGGATTTCGGAATTCAACGTTATCATGTATGCTCTAGCTCCTTTGGCGGATAGTAATAAATCAATAAAGGAAAATTTACAATTGATGGCTTCCGAGGCACGAAAAAGATTGCCCGACGATTCCTATTCCGCAAAAATGTTCGATTTCGTAAAAAGTCAATATGAGTCAGGGGCCACTTGGGAAGAAGCTCGCGACGCCCTTCACGAAAAATATCAGATAAGGCAAGAAGATGGTTACGAATGGGCAACAAAAGATAAAGTCTGTAATGGCTGTTTCGCCGCAGGGATCAATTTCGGGGCAAGCATCGTAAGTTTGCTTTATGGTGAAGGAGATTTGAAGGAAACTATAAAAATAGGTGCTTTATGCGGATGGGATTCCGACAACCCGACGGCTACCTGGGGGGGACTTTTAGGCTTTATGCTCGGCAAGGATGGAGTGGAAAAAGCTTTTGATCGAAAGTTTGCAGAAAAGTTCAATATTCATAGAACACGAATCGGTTTTCCGAACGAGGGAATCGACACTTTTGAAAATATGGCCAAGCAAGGTATATATGTCATAGATAGAGCGGTGCAAGAACAAATGGGTGGCGGTGTCGATTTGGAAAAAGATGTTTGGTATGTTCCTAATAAAGGAATAAAAATTCAGGAAGGTAAATAGAAATTCTCAGATTAATTTATGCTCGACCGCAATCTTGATCAACGAGGCGGCATTCGAGACTTCCATTTTTTGCATCAAGTTTCTGCGATGGGTTTCTACGGTAAGCGGACTTATAAAAAGCTCTTCGGCGATGGTATTCGTGGTCTTCCCTTCAGCGATCAATCGCAGAATATGGGTTTCTCTACGGGTGAGTTTGGGCAGATCTTTGCTCTCCTGTGATACGGAATCGGCCAGTATTTTCTGCACTTCGCTACCGAAGTAAAAATTACCTTGTTGTACTTGCGAAATGGCACTGACCAGTTCGTCCGCGGTTGCATTTTTGAGTAGATAACCCTTGACACCGTTTTTGATCATTTGGTTGATGATGCTCGGTTCACTGTATGTGCTCAGGCCAAGAATGCTGATTGTGGCACGTTTGTCCAAGATGAGTTTCACCATTTCGACCCCGTTGATGTCGGGCAGGTTGACATCCAAGAGAATAACATCAACGATTTCATTTTCTAGATATTCCAGTGTGTCTTTCCCATTGGTAAAAAAGGTTTTTACTTCAACCCGTTCGTCATCGCTCAAAAGGGTTTTTAGGCCTTCGATGACCATCGGGTGGTCGTCAACTATCAATACGCTTATCGGTTTATGCTGCATTTGAGTCTATGGTAATATGTACATTGACCGTGGTACCTTCATTTTCTTCGGTCTGGAAATCAAGATTTCCTTTTAAATAGGCTACACGCGTACGAAGGTTTGAAAGACCCATGCCACCATTTTCAGTGGTGGCCGCGTCATTTGAAAATCCTACACCATTGTCTTCAACAGTGATGTCCACTTTATTTCCTTCTCGCATATATTGTACCAAGACCTCTGTGGCCTTCGCGTGTTTTATAGCGTTGTTGATGAGTTCTTGAATAACACGGTACATGGTGACTTGTTGGTTGAGGTCGATGCCCTTCTCTGTTCCGTAAAACTGTAGGGTCACTTTGGTATCTTTGCCGGTCATGCTGCTGCAATAATCCTTGAGGGCGGCCTGCAATCCGAATTTGACTAGAGTCTCAGGCATCATGTTACGGGCGATGGTTCTAAGTTCTGTTAACGAATCGTCAAGGTCTTTCATTACCTTTCGCAATTGTTTTTTAGGATACTCCTTCGGCTCGTCCTTATCTAATTTTGAAAGGTTTAGGCTTATTCCCGATAGCCTCCCGCCGAGTCCATCATGCAAATCTATAGCGAGTCGTTTGCGCTCTTTTTCCTGCCCTTCGATCATGGCGGAAAATATCTTGTTCTGCTGTTCTTGTTTCAAAAGTTGTACCTCTGCCTCTTGAATACGCTCTTTTTTACGGGCCTTTCGTAATTTGTTCCTGTAAAAAATATATCCCATAAAAAGCAGTAGCGCCAAGAGGCTGACGATACCACCTAATAAATAGGTCTGTGATTTTCTTTTTTCAAGGGCCAGCTCCCCTATCTTTTTTTCATTTTCAAGTTTTAGTATTGCCTTTTCATTTTCGGCCGAGCTGTATTTCAGCTCGAGCTCTTTATACTTATCCATTGTTTGTTGGGCTTCCAAAAGATAGAATATATCTGTGGCCTGAACATAATCTAGGTAGGCATTTTTGTAATCGCCATCTTCAGCGGCGTAGCCCGACCTTTTGTAAATTGCCTGGAACATACTGACACTATCATTGCGTGATTGGGCGGCGTCAAAATATTTGGTCATATAGGTTTTTGCCATATCGTAATCTTCTTTCAGCCCGTGGATGAAGGCATATCGCTGCAATAAAATGCTCGATTGTACCGAATTTTTATCGCCTTGCACATACGCTTTTGCTTCATCTAAAGAAGCTAAGGCCTTATTATATGCCTTAATGCCCATATAATACATACTCTCCTGTAAATGGAAATTCAAACGATCGAAGTCGTTGTTCGCTTTTCCTAGATTATTCCTTACTTGATCCAAAACTGTTTTCATTCTTGGAATGGAGTCCATAAAGTAAAGTGCCTGTGTCAATGAAGTTCTATTAAAAATAGCTTCTGGTGGGTTGCCCAAGGCCTTATAAATGGCATTGCCCCTTTCAAGACTTCGGTAGGCATCTCCGTATTGCCCTAGATTCAATCTTCTACTTCCTAAATTGGTATGGGCATTGGCCAAGAACATACTGTCGCCTATGGCTTCAGCCACTGGAAGTACTTTTTCGGTAAATTGAAATTCCGTATCGAAATCCCCATTATCGCCATAAGTCAATCCCAGCCAATATTGGCCTTTTATCCAAGTTTTCAAATGTTGTTCTGAAGAATCTTTGGCAATTAGTTTTTGCGCAAGTTCATTGCCTTTTTCAAGATGTTTTTGAGCTTCCTCGAAAAGGGAGTAATCCCTATAGGCTCCTCCTAATTCGATATAGGCATTGGTCAGTCCTTTAAGGTAATCGATTTTTTTGCTGATTTCCAAGGCCTTACTTCCCATTTGAAATGATTTCAAAGAATCGATTCCGTTGTAAGCATCTATCATTAGGTTCATGATATTCACTTTCGAGGTGTCGGTCTCGGCCAATTTGAGCTCATGTTCAAGACTATCTATTTTCTTTTGGTCACTGTCTTGTGCGGCCGACGAAAAGAAAATCAGTAAGGCGCAAAATAGAAAGAAGGCACGCATTCGTAGCTATGGTTTTATAGTTTCTTAAGAGCCAATATACTATAACTATATGGTACTATAAATACCTTACAATCAATATACTGGAAAACCAGTAGAAAAAAATACAACGAACGGGGTATTTCATAAACTAAGGGTTTCAAATACCTTGCTATCATCAAATAAAATCAAATTCTGAAACAATAAATTTTGAATTATGAAAAAAATTAAAAGCGTAGTTGTAACAATGGTATTCGGTCTTTTAAGCTTTAGCTCATTTGCCCAGTTTGGGGTAAAGGCCGGATTAGGAGTTTCAAACTGCACACTAAAAGATCGCGATGTGAACGCATCTCAAGAGTTGGTCAATGCCGGTTTCGCCTTTCAAACAGGTTTTGGTTTCGAAATAGATTTTGGTGATATGGTTTCTTTAGAACCGGCTTTACTGTTCTCGCAAAAAGGTTTTAGCATTGAAAGTACCGATGCTTTTGATTTCACCAAGGTCAAAACGTTATTTGTCGAAATGCCGGTAAACGTAAAGGTTTATGTAGTCAGCCTTGGTAATTCAGCTAGGTTATATGCACTAGGCGGAGGTTATGTGGCCTATATGGTTTCGGGGAAATCGAACGGGGAGAAAATCGATATCGGCAGCAAAAGCACCGATGATTTTAAAGCTTTGGACGGTGGCCTTAATGTAGGGGTCGGTGCGCAACTGTTCGATGCGCTGAACGTCGATATTTCTGGAGGGATAGGAATTGCGAACCTATCAAATGATCAGACCAACGGACTGACCAGTAGACTAAACGTGGTTAGGCTTACGGTTACCTATCAATTTGGTGGCTAAACGAAATACGAGATGTAAACCTGTAGAAAAATAAGCGGTAGCATATTTTTTATAGGCAAGCATTTATACATACATTGTCATGCTATTTTGTATGCCATAAAATTTAACCGAGACCTTTTATGAAACCAACCTTTTGTTTGACAGCTCTTTTGATTTTCTCGTTTTTAGGATGTAAATCGCAACACTATTCTTTTGAAGAATTGCCTCCGGAAAGGATTGTCTTTGGGAATGGAGGAGGTATAACAGGTGCTTCGGATACGTATATTCTACTTAAAAACGGGCAACTTTTCCATACAAATTCCTTGACCAAGGAAACCATTGAATTGGAAAAAATCAGCAAGAAGGAAGCTAAAAAGTGTTTTTCGAAAATAGATTCCTTGAACCTTTCAAAAATGGAGTTCGACCACCCAGGCAATCGATATTACTTTGTTGAGGAAATAAAGGAAGACGAAACGCATAAAATTACTTGGGGGTCAAACGACCATGAAATCGACGAAAGTTGCAAGACATTTTACAAAGAGTTAATGACCACCACAAAAGATTCCCGACTTCTCGGGAATGAAAAATAAAATTTCATTGATTATGAAAAGAGCACTACTTATTGGTCTGACCGTTTGGTTTCTTTTTGGCCTATTTTCACTAGCGGCCCAAGACACCTTCGATGACAAGCGACACCCGAACACAGGTACTGCAAGGTCGATGGCCGGCCCAAAATTCAATACCAAAACATTGAATATCAAAAGCGGAAAAACTTTGTCAGCAAAGTCTGGCCGTACCCAATTTCAGATGCCATCTGTCTTTAACCTATCTTCTTCGCCGCCCCTTTACACACATAAAGTAATGGGCAAATCTGAAGCAGGGCTTCCTCTTTTTATCGAGAGCAAGGCAAAGGCCGAAACCGTAAAATTGGTGCAGCGACAGTCGTTGGAAGCGATAACCTCCGACTATTTGATGGACGTTAAGGAATTGCTGCGCATCAACGACCCAACTTCCGAGTTCAAGGTCATTGCCAATACTAAGGATATGCTGGGCCAGAGGCATATAAAAATGCAACAGGTTTTTAAAGGAATAAAAGTTTATGGTAGCGAAGTAATCCTCCATTTAGATAAACAACAACAAGTACGGGGGTTGAACGGTAGAAACAGACCGACCCCGGTCTTAGAGAATACGACTCCGAAATTATCAGTGGCGAATGCGCTTGCCGTAACCGAAAATGATTTGGGCAAGAAACTACCGAAAACGACTGCCGTTAAAAATAATTCCCCTTTAAGTCTTCCCGAACTCGAGGAAGAATTATTGATTTACCACTTTGAAGGAAAAGATGTGCTGGCAAGGCACCTGACCGTATACCCGAATATCATGGATCGATGGGAGTATTTCATCGATGCCCAAACGGGAAAGATTTTAGATAAGTATTACCATACCTGTACCTTCCATTTTAATTTAAATAAAGAGGATGAGCATGCTAAAACAACAACGAGACCGCCGGAAAATGGCAACGGCAACGACCTGAACGGGGTAAACCGTCAATTGAACACCTATAGTGTTAATGGTACCAATTACATGGTCGATACCTCAAAACCTATGTTCAATGCCGCACAATCTGAGTTGCCGGATAATCCGGTCGGGGCCATAATGACCTTAGACCTAAGAAATGAGCCTCCTGAGGAAGGCGTAGAAATCTTTCATGTCACTTCGAACAGCAATACCTGGAACAATGCTACAGGGGTATCTGCCCATTATAATGCCGATGTCTCGTACGAATACTTTAGAAATACGTTCAATCGAAACTCCATCAACGGGCAGGGCGGTACGATTATTTCTTTTATAAATGTCGCCGACCCCGAGGACGGTGGAAGTTTTGAAAATGCATTTTGGAACGGGAAAGCCATGTTCTATGGCAATGGCAGGGTCGCTTTTGCGCCTTTTGCCGGTGCATTGGATGTCGGTGGTCATGAAATGTCACATGGCGTTATTCAGAATACCGCCAATCTGGAATATCGCTATCAGTCGGGAGCCATCAATGAATCGTACGCCGATATTTTCGGGGTCATGATAGATCGCGATGATTGGCAATTGGCCGAGGATATCGTAAATACCCAATATTTTCCTTCAGGGGCGATGCGCGATATGCAGAACCCCAACAATGGGCGAACCCAATTGGGTGAAAATGGTTGGCAGCCCAAAGACATGACTGAATATTATACCGGTGACCAAGATAATGGGGGTGTTCATATTAACAGTGGCATACCGAACAGGGCCTTTTATCTTGTCGCCATAGATATCGGAAAAGAGAAAGCCGAACAGATTTATTATAGGGCTTTGGATAACTATCTCACCGTCTCGTCTCAATTTATCGATTTGCGCTTGGCGATTGTCAGTTCGGCAACAGATCTTTACGGCGAGAATTCGCAAGAGGTCGCAGCTGCGAAAACAGCGTTCGATACCGTTGGTATTACCGATGGGGCACCGACCGACACCGATAATGATATTCCCACCGCATCGGGAGACGAATTTATTTTGAGCGTCGATGTAAATGCCAACGACCCCAATACACTCTATATTTCAGATACCCAAGCACAGAATTTTGTTCCGGTATCTACAACAGGCATATTTCGTAAGCCCAGTGTTGCCGATGATGGCAGTCTTACCATCTTCGTTACCGAAAACAATACGGTAAACGCAGTGGTATTGGACCCTAATAATCCTGAGGAATCGGTACTTTCAGAAGAGTCAATATGGGCCGCGGTTTCTTTATCTAAGGATGGTAGCAAACTTGCTTCCGTTAGAAACGACCAATCGAATATCATCTATATTTCCGATTTAGTATCCGGGGATTCAAGGGCCTATGAACTTTATAATCCGACCTCGGCCGATGGTGTGACAACCGGCGAAGTATTGTACCCAGATGCTTTGGAGTGGGACTATTCAGGCCAATACCTGATTTACGATGCCCTGAACCGACTTCAAAATGGCACCGGGCAGGACATTGAATATTGGGATGTCGGTGCGCTAAAAGTATGGGACAATCAAAGCAACTCCTTTGGCGATGGTAACATTCAAAAAATATTTTCCAATCTACCCGAAGGTGTAAGTATCGGAAACCCATCCTTCTCCAAAACATCGGGAAATATTTTGGCCTTCGACTATTTTGATTCGGTGAACGATGAATACCGTGTATTTACCGCCAATATTGAGACAGGGGAGAACACCGTTGTATATCAAAACAATAAATTGGGTTTTCCGAACTTTTCTAAGAATGACGATAAATTAATTTTCGATAGCACTAACAATGGTAGCGAGGTGATAGCCGTCATCGATTTGGCGAACGATAAAATGAGTCCTTCCGGCAATGCCTCAGAATTGATAGTTGATGGTCAATGGGGCATTTGGTACACCGTTGGAGAGCGAAGCACCTTAAGTAGTGAGAAGGAAATAACTGAATTTAGATTTAATGTTACAGATCCAGCTTCCATTGGAGTTATAAGTGGAAATGAAATAAATGTTTCCATTCCGGGCAATATCAATCCCGCCGCCCTTGTTGCTAGCTTCGCCCATTCTGCAAAAGCAACTGTTTCTGTGGGTAACACAGTTCAACAGAGTGGGGTGAACGCCAATGATTTCACAAATCCCATAGTGTATACCGTTACGGCCGAGGATGGTTCGACGAAGAATTTTACGGTAACCTTGGCAGGTGGAACCGAACCAGACCCGAACGATACCGACAATGATGGTGTGCCGAACGATTTGGATCAATGTCCGAACACACCTTTTGGCGCCACGGTAGATGTAACGGGTTGCGAAATCTTTTCACTGCCTTCCGATAATTTTAGGGTACGGTCAAAAGGGGAATCGTGTGCGGAAAGTAATAATGGTAGCATTACGGTCGAGGCGGCAGCGAATTCTAATTATACCGCTACCATAACCGGCAATGGGCTCAATGAATCTGTCAATTTCACACAGGTATTGCTTGCTGAGAACCTCGAAGCAGGTACCTATGCGATATGCATCACGGTCGAAGGGCAGACAGGTTATGAAAATTGCTTTGATGTTACAGTGGTAGAGCCGGAAGCACTTTCGGTCGCTTCCAAAATAGATACGACGGGAAAGACGGTGACTCTACAATTGTCCGGAGGGGAAAGTTATTCCATTTCAATGAACGATGAGGTAATTACCACAACGGAATCTGAAGTTACGGTTTCCTTAAAATCATCCTCAACAAAACTGACTGTCAAAACCGATAAGGATTGTCAGGGGGTGTATGAGGAAATCATCGATTTGACCGATAAAGTCTTGATATATCCGAACCCGGTAGAGAATGGTGAGATTACTGTTGAGCTCGCAAGCACTTCTGAACAAGCCATAAAAGTACAGCTGAACAGTTTTGACGGAAGGGCCGTGTTGCAAAAGTCGGTCGAACCGAATACGACAACCATTAAACTTGATGCCGATAGCTTGACATCGGGAGTGTATATGTTATCGGTACAAATCGATGGAAGAATAGAAACCTACAAAATCGTAAAACAATGAGAATCTTAAGAACAATTTTAGGGGCTTCCGCAATGATATTGTTGACCGCCTGCCCAGGGAATAAGGATGGGGACTCAGATCTCGATTTTCCAAAATTGCCAGGTGAAGGTGGGGGTCCAGGTAGCGTTACTTTGGTATTCCCTGAAAACAATTCAGAATGTACCGAAGGTGTTACGGCAAATAATTTGCAAAGCACCATAACCTTTCAGTGGGAAACTTCCGAGAATACCGATAGTTACGAAGTGAATATCAAGAATTTGGAAAGCAGCGAAACTATCAAAATTGATTCGAATGTCAATGATGTCGAGATTACCTTAGATCACAATACCCCGTATGAATGGTTCGTAGTCTCCAAAAAGGAAGGCTCGGAAGCGCAACCGGAAAGCGCAAAATGGAAATTTTATAACGCGGGTGCGGGTGTCGAAAATTATGCTCCTTTCCCTGCAGATGCGATTGCTCCGACCCGCGGCCAGACGATTGGGACTACTACTTCGGTCGATTTACAATGGGAAGGCAACGATGTGGACAATGATATTGAAAGTTTCGAGGTTTTTTTCGGTACCGCCGACAACCCTACCACGAGTTTGGGTACGACCCCTCAGAGTAGTATGAATGTCAGTGTAATTTCAGGGCAGACGTATTACTGGCGTGTGACCACCACGGACAAAGCGGGCAACAGCGCACAATCTGAGGTTTTTGATTTTAGGGTTCAATAGACAAGTGTTACGGGTCAATCCCAATTTTTGGCAAACCATTCGGTAGCCATTGTTGTCGTCGCCTAAAATGGAGTATTCGGGCCACTATAGTATCGCGGAGAGTAAAGAAAGTTTGTTTCATGTTTGAGTTAGTTTGGTTGAGGCCTCGCACTGAATATTCGGTGTGGGGCTTCTGATTTACATACAAGTTCTTTACGTGCTCAAAGGCTAAATTTTGGGTATTTCACCCATTTTTTATTCCATTTCAACCATTATTTTAATTTTTTCTTGATCATAGCATGGCCTTTGCAACACAAGAAGTATGTGTAACGATAAAATGATAAGATTATGAAGACAACACTACTTATTAAGGAGATTTATTTAGAAGGTTTTAGAAACCTGGGAAATTATATCCTAAAGAACTATTTAAGGATTTTCGCATGGTTCAGTTTCTTGTTAATAGCAGTTGGACTGTACGCATTGATTTTCAGAATGTCAACGGGATTTGCCTTTTAATTAAGCGAAATGAACACTTTTTATAAAAAGCCTTCAACACTAGTTGGGGGCTTTTTTATGTTATTGAAAATTCATCGGTATCTTTTCAGTATTTTAGTAACACCGTGATATTTTTAGATGGAAACAACAACCATAATACTTATTTGCATAGGGGTTTATATGTTGTTGTTGATTGGGTTGGGCCTGTATGCGAATAAAAAAAGAACTTCCAATTCGCTTAAGGACTTTTACTTGGCCGGCGGAGATTTGGGCCCTTTTGTTTTGTTGTTGACGCTTTATGCCACTCAGTACAGCTCCAATACGATGCTCATCGTTCCGGCGGAGGTGGTAAATCAAGGCATGGGCATGATTCTGGTTTTGGGCTACATGACTGCCATCGTGGTGCTCTATCTGACCTTTGCACCACAGCTGTTCAAGATTTCAAAGAAGTATAATTTTATTACTCCGGGCGACTGGTTCGATACACGTTTTAAAATGCCGTCGTTGACTTTGGTGGCCAACTTGATACTGGTCATTGTTTCCGTCAACTTTCTATTGTCGCAATTGATTGCCATGGGCCATATCGCGAATGGTATTACCGACGGACAGATACCCTATTGGGCCGGAGTGGTTTTTTTGGCTTTCATCGTTATTATCTATGAAACTTTAGGAGGAATGCGTGCCGTGGCGTGGACGGATGTCATTCAGGGACTGATGCTCTTGATCGGCTTGGCCGGACTTTTCTTTATCGTTGTACCCGATGTTGATGAACTCACTGAAATCAGCAACTGGCTGATCGAAAACGAACCGGAAAAAATAGGGGTGCCTAGTCTCGATTTCAGGATGTATTGGGCGAGTACGGTCTTGATGATAGGGCTTGGCGGTGCCGTGTACCCTCAGGTAATCCAACGTATTTATGCGGCCAAGACCGTCAAAGTGCTTAAAAAGTCATTAGGCGCCATGGTATTTATGCCCCTGATTACGGTGTTGATTTTATTCTTATTGGGAGTGATCAGTATTCCGTATTTTGTAGAGGCATCCGAAGCATCACAAGATACCGTCTTGCCACAAATGCTTCAGATATGGGGCCAAGAGTCGTTGTTGGCATTTGTGCTTATGATTATTGTGGTATTGGGCTTGCTCGCGGCCATCATGTCTTCTGCTGATTCTATATTATTGAGCTTGTCTTCTATTATTTCCAAGGATATTCTCGGGAAGTCGATTTTAAAGAATAGCTCCGACCAACAACTTGCAAAAACCGGAAAGATGATTTCTTGGGTCATCATGTTCTTGATCGTGTTGGTGGCGCTACAACCCAAAATTACTTTATGGGGGCTGATCGAGTTGAAAATGCAGATCATGGTTCAGATTGCACCGTTATTTATTTTGGGCGTACACAGTAAAAGGGTTACTTCTAAAGGTATGATGGCCGGTCTGATTATCGGATTCCTATTTTCGATAACCACTTTTTTTATGGGATATAAGACTTTGGGGGGTATTCAATCGGGCTTAATTGGTCTGTTGTTGAATGTAATCGCATGTTTTGTTTTTTCTCATTTTTTCAGAAATAAGTTAAACGCTGGTTATGAAGATTGAAAAAGTTTTCCCGTTTTGGGTTTGGATTGTTTATACAGCTCTTTTTGCATTGTCCATTCCGTGGTATCTCCCCAAAAATGTGGAAATGAATTTGGTCATGGGGTTACCATTGTGGTTGATAAGCTGTATTCTGGCTGTTTTTGCTACTGCCTGTTTTACTACTTACATCATCAATAAATACTGGAAATAATTGAAGTGCTTTCCTCTGATATGTATGTAAATATGAATACCATAGAACTATAGATGCATTTATATGTGAGCACAAATATAATTATTGGAAATAATCCAATTATTTGGATATATTCCATATATTAGCTATCCTGATTTTTGGGAAGCTAATGAACAAAACCATTTTACATCTTGATCTCGATACTTTTTTTGTATCCGTAGAGCGTCGGCTCGATAATCGCCTAAAGGGCAAACCGATACTTGTCGGCGGACTTAGTGATCGCGGAGTAGTGGCGGCCTGTAGTTATGAAACTAGGGGGTATGGGATCCATTCGGGTATGCCCATGAAAATGGCGAAGGAGTTGTGTCCCGAAGCTATTAGAATTAAAGGTAATGCAGGTACCTATAGCAAGCATTCCGATCTCGTTACCGAGATTATCAAAGAGCATGTACCACTTTTCGAAAAATCGAGCATTGACGAATTTTATGCTGACCTCACGGGAATGGACCGTTTTTTTGGCTCCTATAAATATGCTTCCGAAATACGGCAGAAAATCATAAGAGAGACCGGACTTCCTATTTCGTTTGGGCTATCGGTCAATAAGGTAGTCTCGAAAGTGGCGACGGGCGAGGCTAAGCCCAACAACCAATTAAAGATCGATTACGGACTGGAAAAAACCTTCTTGGCTCCGCTTTCCATAAAAAAAATCCCCATGGTGGGAGACAAAACCTATCAAACGCTTCGAAACCTGGGCTTGAGAAAAGTACAGACCGTTCAAGAAATGCCTATGGATGTGATGCAGCGCGTATTGGGTAAGAACGGAACCGTCATTTGGAAACGCGCCAACGGCATCGACCATACTCCGGTCATTCCGTTTTGGGAAAGAAAGTCCATTTCCAATGAACGCACTTTTGATAAGGATACCATTGACGTTATAAAATTAAGAGGTCTATTGATTGCCATGACCGAAAATTTGGCCTACCAGTTACGACGCGGGGAGAAATTGACGGCATGTATTGCAGTGAAGATCCGATATTCCGATTTCAATACCTATTCCAAACAAATGCGCATTCCGTATACCAGTGCCGATCATATTCTGATTCCGAAGATATTGGAAATGTTCAAGACCCTTTACAATCGAAGATTGTTGGTACGGCTTATCGGAATCAGGTTTAGTCATTTGGTAAGTGGAAATTATCAAATCAACCTTTTTGAAGATACCGAAGAGGCCTTGAACTTGTATCAGGCTATGGATCATATTCGAAATCGCTACGGGGATAAAAGTGTTGTTCGTGCATCCGCAATGGGAAAAAATACGATAGGTCGAATGCATAATCCGTTCAACGGGCAACCACCGATTGTGCTGGCGCACCGGAAACAATAAAATATGTTGATAGTTGTCAGTTGATAGTTCATGGTATTTGATGTTCGACCGACAACTACCAACCATCAACTATCAACCATTTGTACTTAAACTGCCACACATACTACAGCCTTCGCTTCGGAACTTTTTCCGAAGAAGAACTCTTGTGTCTGGCCCAAGAGAACCATGTGACCCAATTGGTACTGACGGATATCAACAATACTTCGGCCGGACTCAATTTTGTGCGATTGGCTACCAAATACAATATAAGTCCCATTTTGGGAATTGATTTTCGCAACGGGGTAGATCATTGTTTTGTTGGTATCGCTAAGAACAACGATGGTTATTTAGAGTTGAACAATTTTCTTTCGAAATATCTTCATGAAGAAAAAGAACTGCCTTTGATTGCTCCTCATTTTGCTAACGCTTACGTAGTCTATCCTTTTGAAAAAGTACTTCAGAACGATCAAAAAATATTTGCCGATAATGAATTTATAGGAATTTCCATTGCCGATTTGCGACGCCTTCCTTTTTCAAGATTATTGAAATTGAAAGACAAATTAGTTGTGCAACAACCGGTTACTTTTCGAAACAAAGCCGACTTCAACGCACATCGGTTGCTACGTGCTATCGATAACAACATTTTGCTGAGCAAGCTGGAAAAAACCGAGGAGGCCAACGAGGATGAAAAAATGTTTCCTATTAAAAACCTTGCGGCAGCTTTTTCCGAGTATCCTTTTATTTTGGAGAATACGGAGCGGTTGATGAATTCGTGTTCCATTCATTTTGATTTTATCAAAGGAAGGGAACCGCAGAACCTCAAAACGTACAATGCCACTAAAGAAGAAGATGAAGAAATGATCGAGCGATTGTGCGAAGAGGGGCTGCCGTATCGATATCCGGATGGGGGTGATGGCATTCGAGAGCGTTTACAAAAAGAACTAAAACTCATCAAAAGCATGGGTTTCGTATCCTATTTCTTAATCAATTGGGATATCGTTTCCTATGCCCGAAAGCAAGGTTTTTTTTATGTGGGCCGGGGTAGTGGGGCCAACAGCATCGTGGCATATTTACTTCGAATTACCGATGTAGATCCAATAGATCTCGATTTGTATTTTGAACGGTTCATTAATCTGTACCGCGCCAATCCGCCCGACTTTGATATCGATTTTTCACATCGTGACAGGCGCGAAATGACCCAATATATTTTTGACCGTTTTGAGTATGTGGCCCTTTTGGGCACCTATGTAACTTTTAAAGATAGAGGGGTCATTCGCGAATTGGGCAAGGTATTCGGACTCCCGAAAAGTGAAATCGATTTTCTATCGGAGGGCAGATTTGACATTTCAAAACTCGATGAAGTCTCGTGTCTAGTCTTAAAATATGGGCGATTGATTAAAGGTATGCCGAATTATTTGAGCATTCATGCCGGAGGCATTTTGATCAGTGAAAAACCGCTACATTGGTTTTCAGCTACGAATCTGCCTCCAAAGGGTTTCCCCACTACACAATATGATATGGTCATCGCTGAAGATGTAGGGCTTTATAAGTTCGATATTCTTGGTCAACGGGGATTGGCAAAAATTAAGGAGTCTTTGGAAATCATTGCGTACAATCAACCTGATGAATCAAGTAGCTTCGATATTCATGATATCAAGAAATTTATCAAAGACCCAGTAATCAATGACCTGATTAAAACGGCCCAGTGCATGGGTTGTTTTTATGTGGAGTCGCCCGCCATGCGCATGTTGCTAAAGAAATTAGAGGTTGACAATTATCTGGGATTGGTAGCAGCGAGCTCCATCATTCGCCCGGGAGTGGCAAAAAGCGGCATGATGCGCGAATATATTCTTCGTCATCGAAATCCCGGAAGGGATAAAGAAAGAGCCCACCCTGTAATGCTGGAGATCATGCCAGATACATACGGGGTAATGGTTTACCAAGAAGATGTCATTAAAGTGGCACATCATTTTGCTGGCCTTGATCTGGGAGAAGCCGATGTACTACGCCGCGGAATGAGTGGAAAATTCCGGTCGCGCGAGGAGTTCGAAAAAGTCAGGCAAAAGTTCATCGATAACTGCCGAAAAAAAGGAGAGGACGACAAGATTATTTTCGAGGTCTGGGAACAGATTGCCAGCTTTGCGGGCTATGCTTTTGCCAAAGGGCATTCCGCATCTTATGCTGTGGAAAGCTATCAGACCTTGTTTTTAAGGGCCTATTATCCTTTGGAATATATGGTCGCCGTGCTCAACAATGGTGGGGGATTTTACCGTTCTGAATTTTACGTACATGAAGCTCGTATGATGGGCGCTACGATCCATCCGCCCTGCATTAATCAAAGTCAAAACAATAATGTTATCTACGGAAAGGATATTTTTCTCGGATTCGGATATTTGAAAGAATTGGAACACCGAGTAGCCGAACGCATCCTAAAAGAAAGACTGCTTAATGGAAATTTTACTTCTCTGGAAGATTTTTTAGATCGCGTTTTTATAACGGTAGATCAAGCAAGCATTCTGATTCGGATCGATGCCTTCCGGTTTACGGGCGTGAACAAACATCAATTGCTATGGAAGGCACATCTCTTCCTGAACAAAAGTGTAAAGATCGACCACCCGAAATTATTTCCGCCCCGACATCAAGATTTCAAGATTCCAAAACTACATACTACAGACCTCGAAATGGCTTTCACACAATTGGAACTTTTGGGCTTTTGTTTGTGCAGTCCGTTTGAACTGCTGGCAGAATCTCCGAAGAATAATCGCTGTGTCAAAGATCTTGAACGTTTTCTAGGCCATCACATCGATATCTATGGGTATTTGGTAACGGTCAAGAACACGAGCACCCATAATGGCAAGAAAATGCATTTTGCGACGATGATCGATCAACAAGGCAAGGTTTTCGATACGGTACTTTTCCCTCCCGTGGCTGCACAATACCATTTTCGAGGTAAAGGTATTTATCGCTTTTATGGTAAGGTGGTCAGCGAATTCGGTTTTTTGAGTATCGAGGTCGTTAAAATGCAAAAGCAAGATTATATTCCGGATCCAAGGTATGCCGATATGAAAACGAGTGCCAAAGTTTTCGTTAGCAAGAAGAATACATCCGTACAATAATCAGTACCGATTATACATTAAAATTTTTTGTAGCCGCCAAAGAATAGTAATTTTAAGGAATTTACTTACATCGATACCAAGTTTTAATCTCAAAAAGTTCGGCTATGGCGACACGATTCATCAACAAAAAAACCGCAAAACTATATAGTAACCTTGCCGATGGGGGTTATGGACAGATATTGATCTATGGTGAGGAAGTAAAAACAAGCGGCCAAGCCCAGAACGGAAGGATCCAGGCCCTATACAGAAACAAGTATGAAGGGTTTGTCAAAACCGATGAATTGATGACAAAGGGCGAACTCGAGATTTATTTCATCGATGTGGGTCAGGGCGATGCGGCCTTGGTCGTGACCCCGAACCGCAAGAAAATATTGATCGATGGGGGGCATGACGGACAGGCAAAAGGTTTTTTGCAATGGAAGTATCAACTGGCCGATTTGACCTCGCCCAATTTGGTTATAGATGTTTTGGTACTGAGCCATGCCGACGGGGATCATTTAAAAGGGTTGATAGATATTCTAGAACATCCAAAAATCGAAGTCCGTCAAATTATACATAACGGCATCGGACTTTTTACGGGAATGGATCAAAAATCGGGAAACTTGAGTGTAGATGGAAAATACTTGGAAACCTACCATTCCCAATTGGCAGATCTCCAAGGCCTGAGCTTTCGAAATACTTTTGACGATTGGATTGCCCTTATCGACCAAAAGAACATTCCCTATACTGCGGTGAGCCATGAAACCGGTTTTTTTGATACGGGAGACCCAAAGATCAAAATGGAAATTCTAGGGCCTGTTTTTGAAAGAAACCCCGCTGGGGATCCACGATTCAAATGGTTCAAGAACCACCCACATACTATTAATGGCCATTCGGTAGTTTTTAGCTTACAATATGAAGATGTACGAATATTGTTTTCTGGGGATGTAAATATAGAAGGCAGCAAATATCTTTTGGAGCATCCGGGCATTGCACAAAAGTTAAGGGCCCATGTTTTGAAAACTCCCCACCACGGAAGCCACGAATATCATGCTCCCTTTTTAGAGGCCGTTCGCCCGCAGATTTCTGTAGTATCTTCTGGAGATTCGCCCGATCATGGACATCCAAGGGCCAATTTTATCGGTGCCATTGGTTTGGCCTCCCGTTCTAAATCACCATTGGTTTTTTCTACCGAGATCGCCAGTACCTTTACCGATGTCAATGAAATCGATTTGAGCGAGATTGTACCCGATGGATCTTTGAGTATGGCAGACATATTAGGAGCTCGTCTGTTCAAAAAACGCCTGCACGGTATGATCAATGTGCGCACCGATGGTCAAGACCTCTATGCCATGAGACGGGTTACGGCATGGTATTGGTGGGAGTCATATGGGCCAATTGCCGCGACAGATTATCCAACTATTTTTTAGTAGGAAAACCTATAGATTTTTCAATTGTATATTTCGGTACTCCACTTTCATGGGCGGTCCGACATGTACCTGCATACCCAATTTACCGGATGTTTTTCGATTGATCGAATCGTTATCGATAACCTCGCTCATCAAGATTCCGTTCACGTAATGTTGCATTCTATTGCCTTTGACAATTAAATGTATTTCGTTCCAATCATCTTTTTTAATGTTTGTTTTTAAGGAATCCATATAACCGAGAGATTCCAAAATATTACGACTCTTCCAAGCGTTACGTTCTACATTGGCACGTAAGGAACCGGGTTCGTCATGATTTTCTTGTGAAGCGATTTCAGCCTTTTCTCCGCGATAAGCCAAAGTGGTACGTTTTCGTTCTTCATAATTTTGACCGGTATAGCGATGTTGTCCGTCGATATCGGCCTGATAGCCCCGAAGCGCAAACGGAATCGTGTCCAATTGTTCGCTACGATAGTTAATACCACTGTTCCCGGTTTCTGAAATTCGGAATTCGGCCTTAAGCTCAAAGTCGCCGGGTTCACCGCCCTCATATATAATAAATGTATTTGTTTTTAAAGTTGTTTCTGGAGTAATTTCTCCTACCAAAACACCATTTTCTGCCCGCCAGTATGTAGTGTCACCTTTCCAATTTTCGAGCGAAGCACCATCGAATATTTTGATAAAGCTCTCATTCTCCTGAATCTCTTTTTCAATTGTTTCAGATGCTTTCTTCTCGGCTTTTTCTTTACACGACTGAACGTTCAGTACTAAAAATACCAATATAAAAATGTTACAAATTTTATTTTTCATGATGTTTTCTTATTTGGTATGTCCTTGGTTATAATAAATGTACAGTCCATCTTTGCCCGCGACCACGATATCAGATAGGCCCGAAGCATTCAGATCCGTCACTACAAAATGGATTCCGGTTCCTTTTCCTGAACCAAAAACCCCATAGTCGATAATTTGCTTGACAAAATTTTCTCCGTTGAATTTATAGTAGTAGAGGCCGTAGGGGTCATTACTTCCAGGGTCGTTTCCACTATGCGCGCGGTATCTTTTTCCCGTAATTAATTCGTTGTTGCCGTCGCCATCCAAATCTGCCCATTCCATGGTATGAAATTGTGAATTATTGGGGTCGATATCATGTTTTACCCAACTCATAATGCCTTTTTTGTTCTGTTCTTTTTCGTACCAGTGTAATCCATAGTCGTGTGCCTGCCCCACGATAATAGCGTTAAGTCCATCTTTGTTTACATCCACTACGATTATAGGTATACTTGCCTTGTCAAAGTCAAAATCTGAATGAAAAGACCATTCGTTTTCAAAAGGTTTTTCAGGAGCTTCCAACCACCCTTTACTTGTTATCAAATCACCTCTTCCATCGCCATTAATATCTCCGAAACCGAGTCCGTGACCGTGTTTTCCCGTAATCGGAAAAGCTTCGAATTCGCCTATGTTTTTTCCTTGTGCATTCTTTTTTAATCGATACACAATTAAGGAATCGTTAGGTGTATTCGGGACGATTTCAGGTGTTCCATCACCATCGATATCCCACATTCTCGTCGCTTCTATATTTCCGGCATCTGCGATTAGATGTTCTGTCCAAGAATTGTTATCTCCAGGATTTTCCATCCAAACTAATCGTTTTGCGAACCAACCTCCGGTAATATAATCCATCAGACCATCACCGTTCGCATCGAGCGGCAAGGTGGAAAAATCATCATAGTACTGATCATAACGTTTGAAATCGGTGATGAAATGTCTTTCTAGATAATCGGGTCCTTCATACCAGTATGATCCCGAAACCAGATCAGGAATGTTGTCATTGTTTACATCGAATACACCTACCGATTCGAAACTCTCGGAGGCGATTTTCTTTTTTTCAAATTTTACGGGAGGATCGATTTTCGAATCAACAGAAACCTCTTGCGATCGGGCGGAAAGACCAAACATAAAAAATATGGAAAAAGAAAAAGCAAAGACTTTCATTTGTGAATAGAATGATTCTAGTAAATATATCAATGATTTTTAAGACACAAGATTATTCTATACTGATTTTATTGGACTTCTTGAAATTGTGGATTTGGCAACCTTATTTTTAAACTGCACCTCGAAATATTGGGTTTCTAAATAAATCATAACTTTAGGCATGGCCGAAGACTTTAAAAGAAACGTGTCGACTGCAGGTTCTCGAGCGTTCCAAGGAATTGAACTCAAAGACCCAATGCGCATAGCTGCCGGAGCTTTGGGCGTTAAGGAGGCACTTCGACATGGGTTTAAAGAAATGGGTGTTCTTCGCTCGATGCAGGGGTTGTTGAAAATGAATCAAAAAGATGGTTTCGACTGTCCGAGCTGTGCTTGGCCTGATCCCGAAAAGCCTTCCAAAATAGCCGAATATTGTGAAAATGGGGCGAAAGCGTTGGCCGACGAAGCGACTACATCGAAAATCGATGCGAATTTTTTTGCCACACATTCTGTAGAAGAACTTTCAATGCTTTCGGATTATGAGCTGAACCATTTTGGCAGACTGGTAGAACCTTTGGTTTTGAGACCGGGAAAAGTACATTACGAACCTATAGCATGGCAAGAAGCCTTTGATTTGATATCCGAAGAACTTCGTCGATTGAATTCGCCCGATGAAGCGATTTTTTATACATCAGGAAGGTCGAGTAACGAGGCCGCTTTTTTATACGGCATGTTCGCCCGCGCCTTCGGAACCAATAACATGCCCGACTGCTCGAATATGTGCCACGAATCGAGTGGGGTGGCCTTGGGGGAAACATTGGGCATCGGCAAGGGTTCGGTGAAGTTGGAAGATTTTTACAACGCTGAAGTGATTATCGTCGCAGGGCAGAACCCGGGTACGAATCATCCGCGTATGCTTTCGGCACTTGAAAAATGTAAAAAGAACGGGGGAAAGGTCATCAGTATCAATCCGCTTGAAGAAACCGGACTCGTTAATTTCAAAAACCCACAGCATGTAAAGGGATGGATTTCAGGGGAGGATATGGCGGATTTACATCTTGCTGTAAATATCAATCAAGACATTCCGCTGGTCAAATTGTTGTTGAAAAAATTGGCGGCTCTCGATGCCAAGGACAAATCCGTCTTTGACCATGAATTTATTGAAACCTATACCGATGGCTATGAAGCGCTGATTGCCGATCTTGATAGATATGATGAGGATGAATTGCTGCGATCGAGTGGTGTAGATCCTGAAGCAATCGAAGAAGCAGTATCGCTACTAGCGAATAAATCTAAAATAATAGTGTGCTGGGCCATGGGGCTGACCCAACATAAAAACGGAGTGGAGAACATACGTGAATATGTAAATCTTCTGTTGTTGAAGGGCGCAATCGGAAAACCGAATGCTGGTACTTGCCCGGTTCGAGGCCATAGCAATGTGCAGGGCGATAGAAGTGTTGGCATTATGCACTTTGTGGATGAACAACTGAACAAAAGAATCGAGGAACATTTGGGCTTCAAACCTCCTAACGAAGAAGGGGTTGATACTGTTGGTGCTATGCGTGCTATGCACGAAAGAAAGGCCAAAGTCTTTGTTTGCCTCGGCGGAAATTTTTTAATGGCCGCTTCGGATACAGAATACACGGCAGAAGCTTTGCAGCGGTGTGAATTGACCGTACAGGTAAGCACCAAGTTGAACCGTACGCATTTGGTCACAGGTAAAACGGCATTGATCCTGCCAACTATTGGTCGCTCCGAAAAGGATGTGAAAAACGGACAACAAAGATATTTCACGGTCGAGAACAGTATGGGTCGGGTAACACAATCAAAAGGAATATTAAAACCTGCCTCGGAAAAAATAATGAGCGAACCAGAACTTATCGGCCAATTGGCGCATACGTATTTCAGTGGTAATCATGTAGTTGATTGGAATGCTTTAGGTGAAGACTATGAATTGATCCGAGAATATATCGATAAGGTCGCCAAAGGATTTGAGAAAACGGCAGAACGTTCAAAAGGCTCCGGATATTATTTGCCCAACAATGTTCGTGAGCTTGATTTCAGCGATCTTCCCAACGGGAAGGCCCAAATTACGATCAACAAGTTGCCCGACCATAATTTAAAGAAAGATGAATTCATGCTAATGACCATTCGGTCGCACGATCAATTTAATACCACTATTTATGGATTGGACGATCGCTACCGAGGGGTATATAATGAGCGTAGGGTGCTATTTATGAACTCTGAAGATATGAAATCGTTGCATCTAAAAAAGCTGGATGTGGTGAACATCAATAGCGATTATGATCGTCAGATTCGAACGGCAAAAAAGTTTTTGATTGTTCCTTATGCTATCCCAAAGGGAAATCTTGCAGCCTATTTTCCTGAGACCAATGTTTTGGTTCCCTACAATCATTTTGCAGAAAGAAGCAAAACCCCTATTAGTAAATCGATAAAGGTGACTTTGGAAAAGGTTCTGTAGGAAATCGATTGAATTGATATTCCCAACTTCATGGGAATGAAAAACACATCTTGGGAAAAAACAGATTCCCGTCTTCATGGGAATGAAGAATAAAAACTTCATTAACTAAAAAGAGCCCAATCAACTACGACCGGACTCTTTTACGAGAACACTATATGAAAATGAAAAAATTTACTTCTGAAACAATTACATGGTAAACTTACTGCACAGGGTCGATGATGCCAATTAAATGATGTGAACCGCTTGATTTTTGTGGTGAGATAAGGCAAAACTGTTTTGTGTCCGATAAAAAACAGGGTAAGTAGTATACTGAAGTAGTAGATTTTAACGTTGTCTCTAGTAAGAACCTATTTTAAGAGACGACCAATCATTTAATGAAAAGAATAACCACCATTCTACTGTTATTGCTATTCATGGCTTCTTGCACCAAAGACAATGATGATGTCATCAATGTCGAGTTGGAAGGAAAGTGGGTTCTTAACGATGTATCTTGCTATTGCGCTTTTGGGGAAAACCCAGATTTCAGTGCACATAAGATTACTTTTGAAGGTAGCGACCTTATGGTCGAGAATACCGGAGAATTTGAGTTTTTGAACAATGCCGCGGGATCCTATACGGTCGACGGGAACTTGATTACCCTGAAAAACGGATCACAATATTCCTATGTAATCGAGGGTACTACCTTGAAATTGACGTATGTAGATAATCCAGGAATCGCCGATGATGAAGTTTTGTTGGTGTACGTTCGCAGTTGATTTCTCTTCATTACATTTTTCCGCAACAAATTTAATTCGCTTATTGAAAAGCGGGAATTCCGGTAATATCCGCTCCTGTAATCAACAAATGAATATCATGTGTTCCTTCATAGGTGATGACACTTTCGAGGTTCATCATATGGCGCATGATGCTGTATTCTCCTGTGATTCCCATACCTCCTAAAATCTGTCGGGCCTCCCGGGCTATTTTTATGGCCATATCGACATTGTTTCGTTTCGCCATTGAAATTTGGGCAGTCGTCGCTTTACCATCGTTTTTCAGCTGCCCTAATCGAAAGGCCAATAGTTGCGCCTTGGTGATTTCAGTGATCATCTCTGCCAATTTCTTTTGTTGTAACTGAAACCCTGCGATGGGTTTACCGAATTGAATACGTTCTTTCGCATAACGTAAGGCGGTATCATAACAATCCATTGCGGCACCGATAGCACCCCAAGCGATTCCGTATCTGGCAGAATCCAAACAACCTAATGGTGCTCCCAGTCCATTCTTACCGGGCAACAGGTTTTCCTTGGGCACTTTTACATTCGTAAAAACGAGTTCTCCCGTGGCCGAAGCCCGTAGTGACCATTTGTTATGTGTTTCAGGAGTAGAGAAGCCCTCCATGTCACGCTCGACAATGAGCCCATGTATTCTTCCCTCTTCGTTCTTGGCCCAGACCACAGCGATATCTGCAAAGGGCGAATTGGAAATCCAAAGCTTGGCGCCGTTCAAAAGGTAATGGTCACCCATATCCTTAAATTTTGTTTCCATCCCTCCCGGATTGGAACCGTGATTGGGTTCGGTCAACCCGAAGCACCCCATCCATTCTCCAGTCGCCAATTTTGGTAAATATTTTTTTCGTTGTTCTTCGGAGCCGTACGTAAAAATTGGATACATGACCAATGAAGATTGAACTGATGCCGTAGAGCGCACTCCACTGTCACCGCGTTCGATTTCTTGCATAATGAGACCGTAACTGATTTGATCCAATCCTGCCCCGCCATATTCAACAGGAATATAAGGTCCAAATGCACCAATCTCTGCCAAACCTCCAATGATTTGTTTAGGGAATTGCGCTTTCTGGGCATACTCTTCAATGATAGGGGAGATATCGCGTTTCACCCATTGCCTGGCAGCATCGCGTATCAACTTGTGCTCATCGGAAAGGAGGTCGTCAAGATTATAATAATCGGGCGCTTCGAACAAATCAGGTCTCATACGTGAAAATTTTATCAAAGGTATAAATGAAATATAACATGATATTCAACTAATGTTATATTTTTTAAAGTATAACGTTCGAAAACTAGTTGTGTTATTCCGGGTTTAGAAAAGTTGCCAAAAGTCTATGAAAATGATGGACGCCCTTTTCACGAGTGGGCGAAAACCTCCCTGCTTTGTAGAACTGTGAACGCACTCCTTTTTGTACGCCCTCGACCACGGCTTCGTCTTCCATTTCTACTTTATCTAAAACGGATCCGGCACCTTCTTCAAGTTTAGACTTGTCCCAAACATAGCTCATGAAAGAGACTTTAGTCCTGTCGATAGATAAAGGTTGGACGATATTCACCGAAAGGCCCCATGGATAAAAATTGAACATCATATTGGGGAAGACCCAATAATAATAGGCCGCGATATTTTTGCCAAAGTCGATATGGTCTTCCGGAAGATCAAAAGTGTGTTCCGAACCTTCCGCATATCCGATTTGCAAATTCATATGTTCATGGAGTACAGTATCGTATTCGCCATAATCCAAAACGGCATCAAGGTCTTCGTGCACGAACGGAATGTGAAATCCCTCCAAATAATTATCGCAGTACAGTGCCCAATGGGCGTTGACGAAATAGTCTTTACCACGGGTTGCATCTAGTCTGAAATCTTCCAACGGAAGAAAACCGACCCGTTCGTTCATGCCATCGATTACGGTCTGAAAATCAAAAACGGAATTAAGTCCGGCAAACAAAAATGGCCCCCATTTTCGCATTGGAAATTTGTGTAGGTCATCACAAGGTCTTGGAAAGTCTTCGGTTTCCTTGAATTCGGGCATGTGTTCGAAGCTTCCATCCAAGGCAAATCGTCTCCCATGATATCCGCAGATCAGTTTTTTGTTTCTTCCCGATTTGCCTACAACTAAATTTCCACGATGCGTGCAGACATTGGTCAGGCAATGGATGTTTTCAGAAGCATCTTTGGTCAGAAGCATTGGCTCCGTCAAGAATCCATCCAACAATATAAAGGGGTGGGTTCTCTGTGCAGATTCTACCGAATTTTCATGACCTACCCATTGCCAAGTTTTATAAAAAACATGTTGTTTTAATGCTTCAAAGATTTCGGAATTTCGATAAAAGGAAGCGGGTAACGTCTCCGCCTTGGTAATATCCGCATCGATTTTGAAGTGGTGGCCCATCAGTGTTTTAATTTGTACTTTGGCAGAAAGCTTACTCAAAAGTAAGTAATAAACGCCGATATTTTTAATTCGCCTGACCATGCCCACCACTACCGAAAAAAAAATGGGACTTTGGATGAGCACTTCGCTCGTCATTGGAAATATGATAGGTGCAGGTATTTTTTTGATGCCTTCGGCCCTTGCCGCTTACGGAGGGATTAGTATAATCGGATGGATCTTTTCAGCGGCCGGGGCCATACTTTTGGCCAAGGTTTTTAGTAACCTTAGTGTCTTGGTGCCTAATAAAAGTGGTGGGCCGTATGTCTATTCAAAAGTAGGCTTTGGCGATTTTTCGGCCTTTCTGGTGGCCTGGGGCTACTGGATTTCGATATGGGTGGCGAATGCGGCAATAGCTATTGCCTTTGTCGGAGCGCTCAGTGTCTTTTTTCCGGTTTTGGAAGATAACAAAGTATGGGCAGTTGTGGTCGGTTTGGGGGCTATTTGGTTTTTGACCTGGATCAATTCGAGGGGCGTGCGCGAGTCGGGCAAGATGCAGCTGGTTACCACCGCCTTGAAATTAGTACCTCTTTGCCTAATAATTATTGGAGGGCTTTTCTTTTTTGAGTGGGATAATTTTTTTCCCTTCAATCTAAGTGATGAAAATAGTTTTGGCGCCATATCGATTACCGCGGCCATGACACTATACGCGTATATGGGGGTTGAAAGTGCTACCATTCCCGCGGTAAATATAGAAAATCCCGAAAAAAATATTCCGAGGGCGACCATGCTAGGTACTATCATTACGGCGATGGTCTATATTTTAAGTACGGTAATGATTATGGGAATGATTCATCCCGAAGTTCTTTCCGAATCGCCAGCACCTTTCGCAGATGCAATGGAAATCATTGGAGGAAGATGGGGAAGGGATTTAGTTGCCCTAGGGGCGGCGATTGCCGCTTTTGGGGCACTTAATGGCTGGATTTTGGTACAGGGCCAAATCGCTATGTCAATCGCCAAGGACAACCTTTTTCCAAACCTGTTCAAAAAGGAAAATAAAAATGGGGTACCGGTAATCGGTCTGGTCGTAGGAAGTATTTTGACCTCCATCGTCATGTTGATGAACTATGCCGAAGGCCTGGTCGACCAATTTAAGTTCCTTATTTTATTGACAGCGCTCTGTGTTTTGATTCCGTATCTATTTTCGAGCGCGGCCTATATAATTATCAAGACTCAAAGAAAAGATCAGACTACAAAATGGATTCCCATACTTGCCCTAGGCGGACTCGCATTTGCCTATTCGTTCTGGGCGGTCTATGGGGCGGGTGAGAAAGCAGTCTTTTGGGGGTTTTTGTTACTTTTAGCCGGAATACCCTTATACGTATGGATGAAAAGAAAATAATTACATCTTCAAATAAAAATCTTTGGTCAATTCAATGTATTCACGGGTGTACTTATGCCTTTCCTTTTCAATGGTCAGGTGGTTGTATTGAATTTCCTTTTGTTTAAAACTTAATTCAAGAAGGCAGCGCTTAATTTCTGAGGATGGATTTCCCTTGACATGGGTAATTCGAATTGGAAATAAGCCCACTTTAGAAGCAAGGTTCAAGAAACGCTCTTCTTCTTTAAAAGGGATAATGGTGGAAAAAACACCAGTTGAGGAAAGTAGCATGGAAATCGAAATCAACAGTTCATCAAAAGGAAGCGATTGATTCTGCCTTGCCTTGTCTCGTGCTAGATTTCCACTTGACATTTCTTCTGAATAAAAAGGAGGGTTGGAAACGATCAGGTCGTATTTTCCATCTACATCCTCAACTAGTTCATCCAGCCCTGCATGATAACAAAAAACCCGATCGGCCCAAGGCGAAGCCTCGAAATTTTTCACACATTGTTCATATGCATTTTCATCGATTTCAATGGCATCGATGGTTTTCGCCACACTTCTTTGGGCCAACATTAGTGTAATAACCCCAGTACCCGCACCAATATCCAGAATTGAATTAGGGTTGTTTTCTAGCGATGCCCAAGCCCCTAATAAAACTCCATCCGTACCGATTTTCATGGCACAACGGTCTTGGTGGATAGTAAATTGTTTGAATTTGAAGGGTTTCAAAAAAGTTTAGGGGTTTATGGGGTTAGAAATTTAGAAAAAATAAAATTCAGGCTTACCGCAACTGCATACCGCAACTGCCCACTTTCTACTGTTCACTGCCCACCGATCCAGCTTCCCGAGTTTCCGTGCCTTCTAGCCCTAACAAGGAGTCTCCGAGTCGATGGCGCATATCATTGGCCAAAACCTTGATTTTCGCCACTACTTCCTGATTTTCATCCGCCACATTTTTGGTCTCGCTCCCGTCGCTTTCCAAATCATAAAGTTCGATGTCTTCCAATTCGACCATGCGATAGGCTCCTGGCAATCCATCTTTGCCTGGCTCTTGTCCGTCCATGGTACGATAGGTATGCGGAAAGTACATTTTCCACTTGCCGTACCTGACCCCGAAAAGCTCATTGACACGATAGTAAAAGAAATAGGCTTTTTGTGGACTTTCCTTTCTTTCCCCGGTAAAGACCTTCCAGGCACTTTTACCATCGATGGTTTTAATTGGAAGTTCAGAATCGGTAATCTCGGCAATGGTAGGTAGCATGTCGATAGCCATCACGGGCGTATCGATTACCTCGCCCGCTTTTAACTTTCCTGGATATCGCATAATAAAAGGTTCTCGTTGCCCACCTTCCCAAGCGGTACCTTTTCCCTCTCGAAAGGGTAAAGCACTTCCGGCATGGTTTCCGTAAGCGAGCCAAGGTCCGTTATCCGAGGTAAAAATGACAACAGTATTTTCTTCCAATCCATTTGTTTTGAGTGCCTCCAAAATCTGTCCGACCGACCAATCGATTTCCATAATTACATCACCGTACAATCCACGGTTCGATTTTCCCTTGAACTTATCGGAAACAAAAAGAGGAACATGCGGTTGCGGATGTGGCACGTACAAAAAGAACGGATTTTCTTTATTCCTATGAATAAAATCAACACTATGTTCGGTAATCTGTGTGTTAAGGTTGGTTTGATCGGTCAGCGTATCGATAACAATTTCATTTTCAAATAAGGGAAGTGGGCCAAAATTAAAGATGGGTCCTTGTTGCGGGTGCAAAGGCCACATATCGTTCGAATAGGGAATACCGAAGTATTCATCGAAACCATGTTTGGTCGGTAAAAAATCTGGGTGGTCGCCCAAATGCCATTTGCCAAAGATGCCCGTAGCATAACCGTTCTCTTTGAGCATTTCTGCTAAAGTGGTTTCCGATGGATGAAGCCCTTTGTTACTATTTGGCATCATCGCATTATGAATGCCGATACGATTCGGATAACATCCGGTCAAGATTCCTGCGCGAGATGCTGAGCAAACCGCTTGTGCCGAATAATAATTTGTCAATTTTATACCGTCGGCGGCCATTTGGTCCAGATTAGGTGTCGCAATATCGTCTGCCCCGAAGACTCCCACGTCGCGATAGCCTTGATCGTCCGTGAAAATGAGCACTATATTGGGTTGCGTATTATTTTCTTTTGCCGCTTGTATTGATTTCTCCTTGCAGCCCACTGACAGCATTGAAATTATCAGAAGTGAACTAATGGTCCGAATTATTTTGTTGGTCATAAAAGTGCTTGTTAATTGGGATGAATATACTTAATTTTCAACCATCTGGTTTTAAAAAATCATGTATGTTGTATCTTGAAAATCGCACCAAAAAAATGTACGGTTCCATTGGTTTTATGAAATGGGCTCTTATTAGTGTCATCGTTTTTCTAGCGGGTTGTGCCGCAAAGGAAAAGGAACCACATCCGGTTGACAAGGTAATAAGTTCAATGTCCGACACACTGCCCAGACTTGCTCTTCCAGAGGGTGCTGACCCCAAACACGAAGATTGGAAGGGCGCCGATCTGGAACCAAAGGAACCTGTACTTCCCTTATATCCTGAAGAAGAAGCGAAGAAATTCATTTTGCGCGAAGGGTATCACATAGAACCGATACTTACCGAACCTGAAATAGAACAACCCGGGGCGATCGCTTTCGATGGCAACGGACGCATGTTCGTTCTAGAGCTCCGTACCTACATGTTGAACGTTGATTCAGAAGGTACATTGGAACCTGTAAGTAGAATATCGAGATGGGCCGACACCGATAACGATGGTGTTTATGAAACCGGAACCGTCTTTGTCGATAGCCTGATCTTTCCTCGATTCGTACTACCTTATGGAAAAGATGCGGTATTGACAATGAATTCGGATGAAGATAATGTCTACAAATTCACTGACACCAATGGAGATGGCAAGGCTGATAAAAAGGAATTTTTCACCAATAAATATGGCCGCTCGGGCAATGTAGAACATCAACAAGCTTTTATGTACTATAACATGGATAATTGGCTTTACAGTACCTACAACGCCTTTCGAATAAGGGAAACCCCGACGGGAATAATTCGAGAAGATACTGGGTACAACCGTGCTCAGTGGGGTGTAACCCACGATGATGATGGTAAACTTTGGTTTTTAGGTGGGGCAAGTGGCCTACCCTCTCAATTTCAATTTCCGGTGCATTACGGTAATTTTAAGTACGAGAACAACTATGCCGAAGGTTTCGAAGAGCCTTGGGGCGCTCCGGTACTGATCGGGGATTTGCAAGAAGGTATGGACCGTGTGCGTGAGTCACATGGAGGCCCAAAGCGCGTGACCGGAGCCGCTGGTAATGATATCTATAGGGGTGATCGTTTGCCAAAAGAGCTTTACGGCCAATTATTCTACGGAGAACCCGTAGCACGGATCGTTCGTCAAGTCGATCCAATCGTTACAGAGGGTTTGACCACATTACACAATCCATTTCAAGATCAAAAGTCGGAGTTTTTGAAATCGACAGATCCGTTATTCCGGCCAGTGGATATGGCAACCGCACCCGATGGCACATTATATATTGCTGATATGTACCACGGGATCATACAAGAGGGGAATTGGGCGCAAGAAGGAACATATCTGCGAGCTAAGATCAAACAGTACCAATTGGACAAGGTCGTCCAGTTGGGTCGGATCTGGCGAATTACCCACGATAGTAAGGAGCGCGACAAGACCAAACCAAGCATGCTCGATGAATCGCCTACTGAGCTGTTAAGGCATTTGGAACACCCCAACGGATGGTGGCGAGACCAAGCGCAACAGTTGATCGTATTGGCGCAAGATAAAAGCGTCGCCCCCCAATTGGAGACCATGGTCAAGGGTAATAAAAATCTTTTGACCCGTTTTCATGCACTTTGGTGCTTAGAGGGATTGGGAAAACTTACTCCCGAAATGACGCAACAGTTGTTCAATGATCCTAGCCCGAGAATGCGCATTCAAGCGCTACGGGCCAGTGAGACTTTATACAAGGCTGGGAATAAATCGTTATCAGATGAATATTTTCGATTATTGAAGGATGACGACACCGACGTGGCGATACAGGCCATACTCACTGCCAATGTTTTGAAAGTTCCTGAACTGGAATTCCAATTAAAAGAACTGCTCAAAACGAACAAGGCAAAAGGAGTGCAGACCATTGGATCCCAAGTTTTGAATCCGCCGGAGGTCAGAAATTGGTGGGAAATACCTGGTTCTAAAATTTCAGAGGTTCAAAAATCGACCTTGGAAAAGGGAAAAGTAATTTTTAACGAGCTCTGCGTGCAATGCCACGGCAACGACGGCAATGGAACTCCTGTGGGAGAAGGGTTGGTCATGGCCCCGCCGCTGACCGGTTCGGCCAGGGTGCAGTCTCATCCTGAATATATCATCAAAACGGTCATGCATGGTATGGAAGGCCCTTTGGACGGCAAAACATATCCTGCAGGAATCATGGTGGGCAATAAAGAACAATCCGACGAATGGATCGCAGCGATTACGTCCTATATTCGGACGAATCTATCGAACGATGCGATCATGATCACCTCTGAAGATGTGGCCCAAATACGCTCGAAGACCAAAGACCGGCAAGCGCCATACAAATATGAAGAACTTGTGGCGTCTGTACCTCAGGTTCTGTTGCCCGAAGAAAGCTGGAAGATTACGGCGAGCCATTCGGTTCCAACTCGGGTAGGTGGTACCGCTTCTCCCGCAAGTTCCTTTAATTTTGAAGGTTGGAGTACAGGTGGGAACCAGAAAAAAGGTATGTGGTTTCAAATAGAATTCCCCGAACAAATGCGAATTTCAGAACTACACTTTAACGCGACCCCGATATCAAGGGGATGGCGCCCCGATGCGCCGCCACCATTACAGACATTTCCTCGCGGTTATACGTTAGAAGCATCCTCGAACGGCGATACATGGAAAATACTGGCCGAAAATAAGGGTGATCATGCCGATATCTCCATAGTTTTCGATCCTGTTGAGGTAAAATTTTTAAGGATGACATTGCAGGAAGATTTTGGTCCAGAGGAAGACCATGAAATACCATGGTCAATGCGGCAAATGAAAATTTATAGTGTCAAAAATGCGACAAGTCTTTAAAGGAAAAAACCAATTAAACAATCAAGGTATGAAAGCAGGTAAAAAATCAATGAGTAGGCGAAAGTTCATCAGTAATTCTACGGTTTTGGCGGCAGGTTCTGCTCTAATAGGGCCGTCACTTTTTGGAGCACCTTCTATATTGAAGCATTATAGAAAGCCAAATTCCAAAATCAATGGAGTGCAGATAGGTGTAATAACGTATTCGTTCCGTAGTATGGAAGATCAAAGTGCCGAAGCCATGTTAAAATATATTACGGAGAGCGGTATCAATGCAATTGAACTAATCGGTGATCCGGCAGAAATTTTTGCGGGACGTCCCGAAAATCCCTTAAATATGTCGAACATGTGGGGTCTGAGGAGAAAAAAACGTGATGGGCAAATTACCGAAGACGAAGAGAAGGAATTAGCTGATATGTTGGCTCAACAAGAATCATATCAGAAACAGGTATCAGATTGGCGAGTTGGTTGTGATATGGATAAGTTCGTTCAATTTCGCAAAATGTACAATGATGCCGGAATCTCAATTTATGCCTTTAAGCCAAGAAATACATTTGGAAAGGAAAATTCCGATGCAGATATCGAATGGGGAATGAAAGCCGGAAAAATTCTAGGAGCAAGCCACGTAACCGTAGAGCATCCAAGTGATGATGCACATACCATGAGATTGGGAGCACTGGCCAAAAAGAACGGGATTTATGTTGGATACCACGGTCATGAACAACAGACCCCTACTTTGTGGGATACCGCTTTGGAACAATCTGAATATAATGCCCTGAACCTCGATTTAGGCCATTACGTGGCCGCTGGCAATACCCAACCCTTGGATATTCTAAAGGCCAAGCATGACCGAATTAAAAGTATGCACCTAAAAGATCGTCAAACTCCTGAACACGACAAAGGCAATTTACCTTGGGGAACGGGAGACACGCCTATTGCAGAAGCTTTACAATTGATGCGCAAAGAAGAATACGGTTTTCCAGGTACTATAGAATTGGAATATGAAGTTCCTCAGGGTTCAAATGCCGTCGAGGAAGTAAAAAAATGTTTGGCTTACTGTGAACGGGCACTGAAATAAGGGGAGGTTCTTATTCCAAATAAAGTGCCACCAAACCTTCGGGCGTGGTTACATGAATGGTCTTTTTCACCCTATCTACTTTATTTACAATTTCATCATTGATAGGTATCAATAATTGCTTGTCTCCTTTTAAGACTTCAAATAATGCTTGTGAGGTCGTATCGTTAACGCTTTGTACAGTGCCGATATCGCCATGAACCTTATCCATTATGGTAAAACCGATTACTTCGTGAAAGTAGAACTTGTTACCTTCCAATTTTGGTAAGAATGTCAATGGAAGATATAGTTCGGATCCCATAATCCGATCGGCATCGGCCTCCTCGTTGACCTCTTCGAAATCGATTCGCAGGAGATTTGATTTATGCAGGCGACATCGCGAAATAAAAAATGGAACCAGATTGTTTCCCAACGAAACAAATACTGATTCCATATTTTCGTAAAGTTCAGGTTCGTCGGTATCCAATTTTACAAGTACCTCGCCCCTATAACTATATTTTGAAACGATTTTGCCGAGATAGAAACACTCCTCTTTGCGCATCGTTTTTAAGTCTTACTCTTCTTCTGAAGTAGTTGCTGGTTTTACCTCTTCGTCGCTCTCGGCAATAACTTCCTCAACGGCCGGAGCTTTTTCCATATCGTCGTTCGCTTCGACAACTTTTTCCTCAACTACTGGTGCAACGGGAGTATGGTCTGCATTTTCCGCCTCGGGCTGAGGTGTTTCTGGAGTTTCAACGATAGCCTCTTCTTTGGTTTCTTCTGCAGCCGGGGTTGTTTCTTCAACAACGGCTTCCGCCTCAGATGTTTCCGCTACTGCCTCGACTTCAGCTTCGGCACTTTCACCTTCAGAAGTTTCTGGCAATTCGGCTTCAACGGCTGCCAAGGCACGTTTTTCACTTACTTCTTTCTCTGCCGCCAATGCTTTTTTCCTGGCCTCTTCTTTGGCCTTGTCCAATCCCTCGATTTTGGCTCCTACGGATTTTTCTTTTTCCTCCAACCAGGCGTTGAATTTCTCTTCCAACTGCTCTTCGGTCAATGCACCTTTACGAACACCGCCCCAAAGGTGATGTTTTAGCATAGCGCCTTTATAAGAAAGTATGGCCCTGGCGGTGTCGGTAGGCTGTGCCCCGTTCTGTAACCATTGTACCGAATTGTCAATATTGAGTTCGATGGTCGCAGGGTTGGTATTTGGGTTGTAGATTCCTAATTTCTCCAAAAACTTACCATCTCTTTTTGCACGACTATCGGCTGCTACGATCCAATAGAAAGGCTTTCCTTTTTTACCGTGTCTCTGTAATCTAATCTTTACTGGCATATCACATTAATTTGTAGGGTGCCCGACCCTGGTTATTAATTCTAACTAAATTTATTTTTCAATCCCGCCCTTCGACTCAGCTCAGAATAGACCCTAGCAGGAATCTATTCATCACTTTTATTTAAGCGGATGCAAATATAGGATTTCTATTTTAGGTAATCGACAAATTATTGCAAGAAAAATGTTGGATAATGTTAAATGCCTTTAACGGATGGCCCCCACAACGTTAAATCGTTGCTAAACCCCCGTAAACACTTGACTTTTAGCATCTCATCCTTTACATTATATAACGTGATTATTGAAAGACAATAACACATAGGAACTTAAAAATGATGAGAGATATTATGAAGTATTCAAAAAAAATTTCAAACAAGCTGAACCATTTATTAGAAAAAACATACGATGCCGAAAAAGGATATAAATTGGCACAAGAAAAAGTCGATAATCCTTCGGTAAAACAATTTTTGGCGGATAAAGTGCAACAACGATACAATTTTGGTCACGAGTTGAAATCCGAAATCACCCAGTTTGGGCAGCTACCTGAAAAAGATGGAAGTTTTAAAGGCGACCTACATAGAACTTGGATGAAACTGACCTCGACCCTATCGAGTGAGGACACCGAGCGTATGCTTGAAGAAGTAGAACGGGGCGAAAAAGCGAGTCTTGAGCAATACAACGAGATACTAAATGACTCGGATATGGTACTGCCGCCGTCGACCGAGAGCATATTGATGAGGCAGCGAAACGAAATAGAGGCTGCATTGAATAAGGCCAAGGTGTTTGAAGAAGCCGTATCCTAAGGATAAATAAGTTCCAAATCTAAAAGCAATCCGAGCGTGTGAACGCTCGGATTGTTTTGTTTTACTATTCCCTATCCGCCAATTGATCTTTGCCCAAAACCAATTTGGAGCGGTGGCGTGAAACCAATTCATTAATTTTCCGGATCATTTCAGGATGTTGCTCGCCAACATCAAATTTCTCCCCTGGATCATGACTTAAATTATAAAGTAGAGGAGGGTCATGCTCTTGTCTTTCCCCGAATTCGCCATAGGCACCTTGTGTTACGAAGTGAGCTTTGAAATCACCAAGCCTTACGGCGTAAAGTTCGGTACCCCGATAATAGAACATTTTGTCACGCGGACTTTCTTTTCCTTCTAATAAAGTAGCGCTTAAATCGACGCCATCAATGATACGGTCGTCGGGCAACGATGCACCGGCCATTTTGCTGAACGTGGTAAAAAGGTCCAAAGTGGAGCCGATGTCATCTATGACTCCCGGTCTGATATGGCCAGGTCCCCAAAATATGGTAGGTTCGCGCATACCACCTTCCCAAGTGGTACCTTTTCCGGCATAAAGGAGTCCGGCGCTTCCTCCGTTGAGTTTAAATGGCAGCCAAGGGCCGTTATCGGAGGTGAAAACCACAATCGTGTTTTCGGCCAAGCCTTCTTCTTTTAGTGTTGCCAAAATTTTTCCGACCCCATTATCGATTTCCTCAAGTACGTCTCCATATAATCCTCTTTTGCTCCTCCCCTTGAAATCATCCGAAACGAAGAGGGGAATGTGTGGCAAATTATGCGCCAGATACACAAAAAAGGGTTCGTCCTTGTTTTTTTTGATGTATGAAACAGCTTCATCGGAATATCGGGTCGTAATCGTATTTTGGTTTGCAGGGCGTTCGATGATTTTCGTATTTCGAAAAAGCGGGACATTGAAATGTTCTGTTTTTATGCTGTCGTTTGGTCGTTTCCAGTACTCGTCATACTTCTCGCCCTGAAGTCTATCCATATCGTTGGAGTAGGGAATGCCGAAGTAATAATCGAACCCATTATTGGTGGGGAGATACTGTTCTTTATGGCCTAGATGCCATTTTCCGATACAGGCTGTAGTGTAGCCCACTGTTTTCAACTGTTCGGCCAAGGTAATCTCGGAAGCCGGGAGCCCATTCTTGGAATCAGGGAATAGTACTCGTTGTTTGTTGCTTGCCATACCACTTCGTACAGGAAGCCTACCCGTTAGCAGCGCGGCTCTACTCGGGGTGCAGACACTGGCCCCTGCATAGAAGTTCGTCCATTTCTGTCCTTCTGCTGCCATACGGTCGAGATGGGGGGTTTTGATAGTTGGGTGTCCGTACACGCCTAAATCGCCGTACCCCAGGTCATCGGCGAAAATAATTATGAAGTTGGGGGGTCTTTCCTTGTTTTGTTGCCCCCATCCGTTAAAACAGCTCAGTGAGATTACGATTAGTACGAGTAGACCGTTTTTCATTTTCTTGATATTTTCAGCCTTGAATATAATCATTGCCCCGTAAAGCGGAAAAGATCATGACCATAATCCTACGTTAATAACTCATGACAACTCGCTTTTAGACAAGCAAGACTTTTTAGTATTTTTAGCGGTACTTTTTTGAAAGTAAAGTTCCAATAAACAGATTCCAAGGATGGCTATATGGGATATGGGATTTGGTGCTTGGGATTTGGAATTTAAACCCTTTTTTAAAAGTGTATCATAATTTCAACGGATTCCCGACTTCTCGAGAATGAAAAAAAATATATGTATTTAATCTTCGATACTGAAACAACTGGACTTCCCAAACGATGGGATGCCCCGATTACCGACACCGACAACTGGCCCCGATGTATTCAAATTGCTTGGCAGTTGCACGATGCGATGGGCAACTTGTTGGATCAGCAAGACTATCTGGTACGGCCAGATGGATTCAATATTCCGTATGATGCGGAAAAAATACATGGTATTTCTACTGCTTTGGCCGAAAAAAATGGGGTTCCCTTATCGGAAGTTTTGGAGAAGTTCAATGTGGCCATGTCGAAAACAAAATTTGTCGTTGGACAGAATGTAGGTTTCGATTTGAACATTATGGGGGCTGAATTCCATCGAAAGGGTGTTGAAAACCCATTGCAGGAACTTCCGGTTTTGGATACCTGTACGGAAGAAACTGCCTCATTGTGCCAGATTCCCGGTGGTCGAGGTGGCAAGTTCAAGCTTCCTACGTTGACGGAATTGCATGAATACCTCTTCAGAGAACCTTTTTCCGAGGCGCACAATGCGACCGCCGATGTAGAGGCTACGACCCGATGTTTTTTAGAGCTTATCCGAAGAAAGCATTATCCCATCGAAAAATTGGATGTTCAGCCTGATTATTTCGAGAATTTCTCGGAGGCGAACCCACAGGAGATTCAACTCATCGGCCTGAAACATATCAACCTAAAAAAAGCTTCCAAAAAAATAGCGGATGCCCAATGGGAAAAAGATACGGGCGGAGTTTCACAAGAAGAGATCAAGGAAAATATCAAGACGCTTGAAGATGCGAGTTTTGTGCACCTTCACAACCACTCGCAATTCTCGGTCTTACAATCAACGATCAATATCAAGGATTTAATCCGTTCCACAGCTGAAAATAAAATGCCGGCTGTGGCCCTGACCGATCATGCGAATATGATGGGTGCCTTCCATTTCGTCAAAGAAGTAAAGGCCCACAACAAAAGTGTGGAGGAGAAAAATGCAATTGCGGTAGCGCATGGCGAGGAACCCACAGGCCAAGAGATCAAACCGATTATCGGCTGTGAGTTCTTTGTCTGCGAAGACCATACGAACAAGAACGTCAAGGACTATGGCTATCAGATCGTGCTGTTGGCCAAGAACAAAAAGGGCTATCAAAACCTATGTAAAATGTCTTCCATTGCCTATACCGATGGATTTTATTACGTACCGAGAATCGACAAGGAGGTCATTAAAAAGTACAAGGAGGATATTATAGTCTTGACCGGAAACCTCTACGGCGAAGTGCCCGGAAAGATATTGAACGTGGGCGAATACCAGGCCGAAGAGGCCTTGCTTTGGTGGAAACGAGAATTTGGTGATGACCTTTATATCGAGATGATGCGTCACGGACAAGAGGATGAAGACCGGGTAAACAAAGTGCTCTTGGAATTTGCCAAGAAACACGAAGTAAAATTGGTCGCTTCGAACAACACCTATTATTGTGCAAAGGCCGATGCGGATGCCCACGATATTCTTTTATGCGTCAAAGATGGCGAGAAACAAGCTACGCCAATAGGCCGTGGCCGTGGCTATCGTTACGGTTTGCCTAATCAAGAATACTATTTTAAGTCTGGCGACGACATGAAGCAACTGTTCAAAGATGTGCCCGAGGCCATTTTGAACGTGCAGGAAATCGTAGACAAAATTGAAGCTTTTGATTTGGCACGCGATGTACTTTTGCCCAAGTTCGACATCCCAGAAGAATTTAAAGTTGCCGACGATGAGGCCGATGGTGGAAAACGTGGTGAAAATGCCTATTTACGGCATATAACTTACGAAGGTGCTAAGCAGCGTTATGTGGAAATCACCCCTGAAATCACGGAGCGCATTGATTTTGAATTGCAGACCGTCGAAAATTCTGGGTATCCCGGATATTTTTTGATCGTTGAGGATTTTATTCGCGAAGCGAGAAATATGGATGTTTCCGTTGGCCCGGGCAGAGGTTCGGCCGCGGGATCCGTTGTCGCGTATTGTTTGAAGATTACCAATATCGATCCATTAAAATACGATTTGCTTTTTGAGCGGTTCTTGAATCCGGACCGTGTGAGTATGCCCGATATCGATATCGATTTTGATGATGAGGGCCGAGGTCGGGTCATGGATTATGTAATCAATAAATACGGTGCCAATCAGGTGGCGCAAATTATAACATATGGTACCATGGCCGCCAAATCGTCGATTCGGGATACGGCCAGAGTACTAGACTTGCCTTTGGGTGATGCCGACCGCATTGCCAAATTGATTCCCACCATGTCGAAGCTCGCAAAGATATTCGGAGTGGAGGAATCGGAGCTTAAAAAAAGATTCCGTTCGGAGGAATTGGAAAAGGTCAACCAACTTTTGAACATTGCCGAGGGCGATGACCTTGAGGCCCAGACTTTAAAAATGGCCCGCGTATTGGAAGGGTCGTTACGGAATACTGGGATTCATGCTTGTGGGGTCATTATTACGCCCAGCGACATTACCGATTTTGTTCCAGTGGCTACGGCCAAGGATTCCGATTTGTATGTAACCCAATTCGATAACTCCGTTGTGGAAAGTGCCGGATTATTGAAAATGGATTTCTTGGGATTAAAGACCCTAACACTTATTAAGGACACGGTCAAAATCGTAAAGGCCAAACACGGTATCGAACTGGTACCCGACGATTTTCCATTGGACGATGAGAAGACATACGAACTTTTTCAAAGAGGGGATACGGTAGGGATATTTCAGTACGAATCTCCCGGAATGCAGAAGCATTTAAAGAATCTAAGACCCACGGTCTTTGATGATCTTATTGCCATGAACGCCCTCTACCGACCGGGTCCGATGGAGTATATTCCCGATTTCATTACCCGCAAAAACGGAATGGCCGAGATTACCTATGACCTTCCCGATATGGAAGAGTTTCTTAAAGAAACCTATGGTATTACGGTCTATCAAGAACAGGTCATGCTGCTTTCCCAAAAACTGGCCGGTTTTTCTAAGGGTGAGGCGGATGTCTTACGGAAGGCTATGGGAAAGAAGATATTTTCCGTGCTGCAAAAGATGAAGCCCAAGTTTCTTGAAGGCGGTGCGGCGAATGGGCATCCCGAGGATATCCTCGAGAAAATCTGGAAAGACTGGGAAGCCTTTGCATCCTATGCCTTTAACAAAAGCCATTCGACCTGTTATGCCTATATCGCGTATCAAACGGCGTACTTAAAAGCCCATTACCCCGCCGAATATATGGCGGCAGTGTTGAGCAACAACATGAACGATATCAAGCAGGTTACTTTCTTTATGGAAGAGTGTAAGCGTATGGGGCTTGAAGTTCTTGGCCCCGATGTCAATGAATCGTACTATAAATTTGCCGTTAACAAAGACGGTGCCGTGCGTTTCGGTATGGGTGCGGTTAAAGGCGTAGGTCGTTCGGCCGTAGAAACAATTGTTGAAAACAGAAAGAAGGATGGTTCCTACAAGTCGGTTTTCGATATGGCGAAGCGCATTGACCTGCGGGCCTCGAATAAAAAGGCTTTTGAAAATTTAGCGGTAGCAGGTGGTTTCGATTCGTTTGGTGCGGCACATCGTGCGCAATATTTTCATGATGACGGTGACGGAATTACATTCCTCGAAAAAGTCATTAAATACGGGGCCAAATTTCAGGAAAACGAAAACTCGTCACAGGTAAGCCTGTTTGGTGATGCAAGTGAGGTTCAGATTCCCGAGCCGACAGTTCCCCCTTGTGAAGAATGGGGCACCATGGAAAAGCTCCGACGAGAAAAAGAAGTAGTTGGCATATATATTTCGGGGCATCCGTTGGATGATTTTAAGACGGAAATCAATGCCTTTTGCAATGCCAGTGTTTCCTGTGCCAGTGAATTGGAGAATTATGTAAACCGGGAGTTGTCCTTCGCCGGAGTGATTACCGATGTGCAACATCGTATCTCAAAAAACGGAAAGGGTTGGGCACTGTTTACTGTTGAAGATTACACTGATACGTTCGAGTTCAGAATTTTTGGGGAAGAGTATCTAAAATACCGTCATTTCTTGATGATCAATTCCTTTGTTTATGTCAAAGTATTTATTAGGGAAGGATGGGTAAATCGGGATACTGGTAAAAAGGGAGACCCTCGGCTACAGTTCAATAGTTTTATGCTGTTGCAGGAAGTCATGGAAACCTATGCCAAAAAACTGACCATCAAACTGAATATCGCTGAATTAAAAGAGACCCATATCTCAACTTTAAAAGATACCTTGGTTTCCCACAAAGGAGACCATGCATTAAATTTTGTGGTTTACGAGATGGAAGAACAAATTAAGGTCAATTTGTTGAGCCGAAAACAGAAAGTACAGATTTCAAGTGAGCTTTTGGCAAATCTAGAAGAGCAGGAAGTACATTATAAGTTGAATTAGTCATCCCTAGTGAGATGGAGTTAAAAATAAGGTACTCTGATAGTGTAATAGCTAAAACGAATATCTTTTGGGTAAGAAAACACAAGAATATTTGACTAAATTTGTGTAATCCAATAAAATAGATAACATGGCATTAGAAATAACAGACGCTACTTTTGACGAAGTAGTATTAAAAAGTGATAAACCCGTAGTAGTCGACTTTTGGGCAGCTTGGTGCGGACCCTGTAGAATGGTAGGCCCGATCATCGATGAGGTAAGTCAAGAATACGAAGGAAAAGCGGTAGTCGGTAAGGTCGACGTTGACGCGAACCAAGAATTCGCTGCGAAATACGGCGTACGAAATATACCTACCGTTTTGGTTTTTAAAGGTGGCGAAATCGTAAATAGACAAGTAGGGGTTTCCCCGAAGAAAGTCTATACCGATGCTATCGACGCGGTGCTGTAAATAAAAGATCCAACAATATTTTTAAAAAGACCTGACGAAAGTTCGGTCTTTTTTTTGTTCTATATTAGTAGCATGAACCTCCAATCCGAATTAAATAAGGCAACACTATTCCAAAATTTGGAACTTTTGGCCAATCAAGTCGTCGAAGGATTTATTAGCGGAATACATAAAAGTCCGTTTCATGGCTTTTCCGCGGAATTTGCCGAGCATAAGATTTATAATACTGGGGAAAGCACAAAGCATATCGATTGGAAACTTTTTGCAAAGACCGATAAACTCTATACCAAGCAGTATGAAGAAGAGACCAATCTGAGGTGCCATATGATTTTGGACAATTCCGCTTCGATGTACTACCCTGAAGTAAAGGATTTGAATATCGGGAATCTGAACAAAATCGGTTTTGGGGTCTTGGCGATCGCTGCTTTGATGAACATTCTTAAAAAACAGCGAGATGCCGTCGGGCTGAGCGTTTATTCGGATAGTTATCAGTTTTATTATCCTGAAAAAGGCAGTGAACGGCATCATCAGATGTTGTTGTCCAAATTATCCGAAATAAGTCTTGATACGAAACCTGCAAAGCAGACTGAGACGTATACCTATCTACATTTGATTGCCGAAAAATTAAAGCGAAGAAGCTTGGTCTTCCTTTTTACAGATATGCTTCAGACCGCAACCGAAGACGAAAAACTATTCGATGCGTTACGTCATTTGAAATACAACAAACATGAGGTCGTGTTATTCCATTTGTTGGATACCTCGACCGAACTTCATTTTGATTTCGAAAATACGCCCAAACGTTTTTTTGATGTGGAGACCGGGGAGCATATCGATTTGTATTCCGATACTGTAAAAGAAGGGTATGAAAAGTATATGAACACCTATTTTGAAGAACTAAAATTGAAATGCGCCCAGTATAAAATTAAATATGTCGGTGTCGATGTCAAATCTAATTTTTCGAAGGTTCTGAATACATTGATGGCGGAACGACAAAAATTTCTTTAGGTCATCTATTTTTAAGTGAAATTGTTTGCGCAATTGAAATAGCGATGTATATTTGCACACGCTAAACGCCACGGTTCGGTAGTTCAGTTGGTTAGAATACCTGCCTGTCACGCAGGGGGTCGCGGGTTCGAGTCCCGTCCGGACCGCTAAAAGCCTTTGAGAAATCAAAGGCTTTTTCATTTTAATCTATCTTGATTTCATTAATTGTTTTCTTTAACCTGTTTATCAATTCATGAATTTCTTCTTCGTCATAGGCTGCGAAACCAATTCTTATATAATTGTGTTTTAATTTAGCAGTATCATAACGCTGCCAATCTCCAATTTCTAGTTTATGCTTTCTAGCTACTTCAGAAATAGTTGCCCACGAATAATTCGCATTCAACTTGGTCCAGACCGCCATTCCTCCTTTAGGAGTTTCAAACTGAAAAAAACCGCCTAATTCATCTTTTAAAAGTTTACAGAACAAATCACGTCGCTGTTTGTAAATTTTCATCACTTTACGAATATGTCTATCTAAGTCGCCCGATTTTATAAAATCAGCAAATGTTAATTCTAACAAGGCATCTCCTTGCCTGTCTACAAGGCCTCTTAATTTAGCTACTTCATCTACAAACTCTTTTGACGCAATTAAATAGCCAATTCTAAAAACCGGAGCAACCGTTTTACAAACAGAACCGATATAGATTACGTTTCCGTTAGTATCGTGACTGGCCAAAGGCAAAATTGGAGCGTGATTGTAATTGAAATCGTAATCGTAATCATCTTCAATAATCGCAAAATTATATTGTCTGGCAAGGTTTAAAAGATGAATTCTTCTTTGAGCGCAAAGTGTTACCGTTGTTGGATGATGATGATGCGATGTTAGGTATACAGCTTTAATTTGTTGTCGTTTACATAGATTTTCAATTTCGTCGGTTACAATTCCGTGCTTGTCTACCAAAACGCGTATAAGCCTTGCTTGTTGATTTAAAAAAGTGGCATCAGCTGAATCGTAATTAGTATTTCCAACGACAACAACATCATTTTTTTTAAGCAATAACTGCGACGACAACCAAATGCCCATTTGACTGCCACGTGTAATCAATACATTTTCTTTGGCGATATGCAAGCCTCTAGTTGCATTCAGATAATCAACTAAAACTTCTCGTAGCGCAGTATTGCCATAGGTAGAACCGTAAGACAAATGTTCGAACACCTTTTTTTTGGCGCAAACCCTTCTATATGTTCTTGCGATTTCATCTATAGGTGTTAATCTTGCGTCTGAAATTCCATCATTCAAATACATCAAACCTTCTTTCTTTTCCGCAAGATTTTCAGGTAAAATACTGTTCTTGTAAAAAGAAAAACCTGTACTTTTTTTAAAATCCAAAACTACAGGATCACCCAATTTTTGATGATGTAAAACAGGTAGATTACGAAGCACAAAAGTTCCCTTTTTAGGAACACTCTCTACCCAACCTTGTAACAATAGCTCTTCATAACAAGCAACGATTGTTTTTCTATGAACTTTTAACTGTTCTGCTAAAGTTCTGCTGCCGGGAAGTTTTGTGTTGGGCGCTAAAGTTTGGTTTTTAATAAACTGAATAATTTGATTTGATAGTTGAAGATATAAAGATTGGTTGCTTTTTCTATCAAATTGAATACTGGTTTTATATGGAAACATCTGGACTACTTATTATAATTATTCTGGACGATTATAGGGGTCCATAAATATAATATTTTTGAACTATAAAAGCAGAAAAAAATGATGGGATTCAAACCACACAGTATTGATTTTGCCAAAGAATTTGCTGAAATGAAGAATGTTCCTGAAATCCTTGATAACGGGTATGATAAAACACCAAACCCATACACCGAAAAAGATGCTATTGAATTTATAAAGAAAGAAATTGAAAAAAAACCAGCAGAGCGATTTCTTATTTATTGGAATAATGAGGTAGCGGGAGAAATAGGAATTACAATAAAAGATGATGTTTTTCGCCTAAATGCTGAAATCGGGTATTTTATTTCTAAAAAGTTCTGGGGAAAAGGACTGGCCACTCAAGCAGTTAAAAAAATGACAGCCTATACATTTAAACATTTTGATGTCATAAGAATAGTTGCCGGAGTTTTTGATTTTAATAAATCTTCGATGAAAGTATTAGAGAAGAATGGATATTACTTAGAAAGTGTTCGAAAAAATGCAGTCATAAAAAACGGAAAAATAATCGACGACTATATATGGGTAAAACTAAGAGATGAATAGCCCAAAATAATACAAGTAAAACATTTATAATATGCTAGAAATAAGACCCAATTGCGAGCATTGTAACAAAGATTTGCCAAACACTTCAACCGATGCAATGATATGCTCTTTTGAATGTACCTATTGCAGAGCATGTGCTCTTGAAATCTTTGAAAATGTATGTCCGAGTTGTGCAGGAAATTTTGTTGAGCGTCCCATTCGACCTAAAAAAGAAATTGAGAAATATCCAGCTTCAACCAAACCTGTTTTTAAACCAAAAGATTTAGAAAAAGCTAAAATAAGTTCAGACGAATTTAAAAATATACCTCCTGAAAACAGATAACATATGAATGCTCTTTTAATTGACAGTATTGGTTACGGCGCTTTAATTATCAATTTATACTCAATGTCTACCAAGGGCGAATATAAACTAAGGTTAATTTCATTAATCGCTAATGTAGGTTACATTTTCTATGGTGCATTAATTAGTGCTCCTCCAATAATAATAGGTTGTACAATTGCAGTATTTCTACATGGGTATCACATCAGAAGATTACGAATAAATAATAGTAGTCATGATTAAAATAAAAAAAGCTAAGAAAGGAGATACAGAAGTTTTAGCCCTTTTAGGGCGACTAACTTGGGCTGAATCTCATGGTCACTATATAGAAGATAATAATGATCTATTAAAATACCTTGACAAGAATTTTTCGGTTTCTAAAACGAAACAGGATATAGATAATCCAAAGAGTCTATTCTACATTATTTATGCAGATGATTTACCGGCTGGTTATGCAAAATTAGTACTTAACGCCACACAAGAAAGTGTTGCCTCACAAAACAATTGTCGATTAGAAAGGATCTTCATCTTAAATGATTTTATACCATTGAAAATTGGACAACAATTACTAACTTTTGTTGAAGAGCAGGCCAAAGCATTACAATTAGATACCATGTGGCTTTCCGTTTACATAAAAAACGACAGAGCCATAAGATTCTATGAAAGAAACGAATTTAAAAACGTTGGGGAACTAAATTTTATAGTCAATGGAAAAGGGTATGAAAATATAGTGTTCTCTAAAAAATATAAGCATGAAGGAGTATTCAAAATCGAAATTAAACAGAGTAAAACGCGGGCAAATCAGAGCTACTTACGATGTTGAAAAAATCAATACCATTTTAGATGCTGGTTTTATCGGCTATGTAAGTTATGTTTATGAAGGCAGAGCAATTACATTGCCAATGGCCTACGGAAGAAAAGATAACAAAGTGTTTTTGCATGGCTCACAGGCTAACAGAATGTTGCTTGCTTTATTAGAAGCTAAAAAAATGAGCATGACAGTTATGCATTTAGATGCATTGGTTTTGGCGCGCTCTGGCTTGCATCACTCTGTAAATTATCGCTCGGCAACGGTATTCGGTTCGGTTAAAAATCTTGAAAACCCCGAAGAAAAAGACGCGGCTCTTTTTTGTTTTATGGAACATATGATGAAAGGGCGTTGGGACGGAATTAGACCCATGCACCAAGAAGAGTTAGACAGAACAATAGTTGTAGAAATGACGATTGAAACTGCTTCAGCTAAAGTTAGAGATGTTGGTGTTGCTGACGAACCAGAAGATTACAAATTAGATGTTTGGGCTGGTTTAGTTCCTTTAAAACAAGTCGCAGAATACCCAATTACTGATAAAGGTTTACCGCAGAAAATGGAAATACCGAAACATGTTTTAGATTATTATCAAAAACACAAAGAATAAGATGAGCGAAAAACTAACATTTCGAGAATTAAAGGAAACAGATTGGGAACAGGTTTCTAGAATTTATCAAGAAGGACTTGATACGGGAAATGCAACTTTTGAATTAAGTGTTCCAGATTGGAATGAGTGGAATTCTGAACATATGATAGCATGTAGAATTATTGCAGAAATTGAGAATAAAATTGTTGGTTGGTCAGCATTGTCGCCAGTTTCTTCTCGTTGTGTTTACGGAGGAGTTGCCGAAGTGAGTGTTTATGTCTCATCAAAATTTTCGGGGCAGAAAATAGGAACCAAATTATTAGAAAGATTGATAGCTGAAAGTGAAAATAATAGAATTTGGACTTTGCAAGCTGGAATTTTTACTGAAAATAAAGGAAGCATTATAATTCACGAAAGACTAGGATTTAGAAAGGTCGGATATAGAGAGAAGATTGGACAAATGAACGGTATTTGGCGAGACACAATTCTTTTGGAAAAAAGAAGTGAATCCGTAGGACTTAAATAACCAAAATATAATAGGAAACTAAAATGATAAGTAAAGTAATTATAGGTATAAGTTCAATAGCAATAGTATTCATTATCTTTTATTGTTTAAAGGATAATTCAGAATCTAGCTCAATAGAAATCATGGCTAGCAACTTGCAAATCAAGAGTCAGGAGTATAAGCACTGGTCAATTTCTAAACTTTCAAATTCGTTGTCAAACATGAAATCAAATCAATTGGCTTTCCTGGATGAGAATTCTATGAAAGGCACTTATATCGAATTAAGAAAAGGAGAATCATTTAAAAGAAAAGCAGTAACAGATGATATTTACTATCTCTATTCGGGCTCTTGTTCTGAAAACCTGTCAAATGCTAATTAAACTTTTGATAAAGGTGATATACTATTTGCTAAAAAAGGGTCAGATTTCAGGATAGATAATAGTAAAGAGTCTCTTCAAATGGTGGTGGTAAGTATGACACTACCTTCAAATTCAAAAACATCAAATTGGAAACATTTTTCTAAATCCGCTATAGAATCCTCTAGAATTCCCGATGAGAACGAATGGAATCCTTTTATAATGTACTCTAATGTTATTTTTGGGAAGTATATGCTACCACATCAGGTTGATAGAGACGAAAGATTGGTTCATCCTTGGCAAGAATTAAATATAGTAACTTCTGGAAGTAGTAAATTTATTATGGATGAAGCTACAATATCTGTTGAAGAAGGTTCAATTTTCTTTGTTGAGGAAGGTAATGGGCATTATTTTGATGCTCTTAATGAAGATATTGACATTTTGATTTTATGGGAACAACGGAATGTTTCTCATGAAGGGCATTAAGTGGCCAAGAATATCTTAAAATAGTAACTTTCGACTATACTATAGTAACTCCAGTTATAGAACAAACTATGAAATACATCCTTATACTTTTTTTAATTTCAAATTCTTTTACTTCCTGTGCACAGAAATCTGAAACGGAATTGACCCTTAATCAGATTATTGAACACGCAGAGAATAATTCTCTTTACAGAAAAAATGTTGATTGGACTTCGCTAAAAAAAGAGATGTACGCACTTGCAAAAGATGCAGATTCCGTATCGCAACTGAAACCAGCACTTGATTTAATGCTGAAAGAATTGAACGATACCCATGGTCGTGTTTTTTACAATAATCAATATCTTTCATACTATACTGGGGAGAAGAAAGAGCACCGAAAAAATATGAGTTCAGAGATTTACGACGAAATCCAGTCCATACAAGTTTATGAATTCAAGGCGCTCAATCTAGAAGATAATATAGGATATGTTAGAATTGTTGGGCTACCCATGGGGGACAATCAAAAAATGTCAGCGGATATTCAAAATGCTGTTTGCCAAGTAATCAAAAAGGGAGCAAAAAAATGGATTATTGATTTACGTTATAATGGTGGCGGAAATATGTTTCCTATGGTTGAGGGAATAACAAATATTATTGGAGATGGTATTGTCGGTGGCACAAAAGGAGTTACGGAAGACGAAAGCTCTGTTTGGCAAATTAACAATGGCGACTTCTTCTATGATGAACAGAATGTAGCCATAGAAAACAAATGCCCAATCCCTGAAGTTCAAAAAATTGCTGTCTTGACAAGCGTTTATACTGCAAGCTCAGGAGAAGCGTTAGCCGTGATTTTAAAAAAACGTCCAAAAACAAAATTTTTCGGAAATAAAACGATGGGCATGGTTACCGCGACCGATTATAAACAAATTGATAGTTTAACAGCGATGTCTATTTCTGTTAGTTATTATAAAGACCGAGAAGCAAATTTATACCACAAATTTGTAGATGTTGATGAAATAATTGAGTTTGAGCCAAAAATAGAACTGGACAAAGACAAAGGAATAATTAGAGCAATGGAATGGCTAAATGAAAAGAAATAACGGTGGATAACATATGATGCCATCCAGTTTTTATAAGCTAAAAAAATGGAATTAACGACAGAAATTAAGGAATATGTAAACAGAAGTGTTCTCTGTTGGCTTGCGACAGTATCGACCGAAAATGTACCGAATGTTTCTCCAAAAGAAATTTTCAACTATTACGGAACGGACAAAATAATTGTAGCGAATATCGCTTCACCGCAAACTGTTCGAAACATCAGGCAAAACGAAAATGTTTGTTTGAGCTTCATTGAAATTTTTTTGCAGAAAGGGTTTCAATTGAAAGGTAAAGCAAGAATCATTGGAAAAACGGATTCTGAATTCTTAGAAATGGAAAAGACATTGACTGAAATGACAGGTGGAAATTTTCCTTTTGCAACGATAACAGAAATTACCTTGGCACAAGTTAAGCCAATTATCGCACCAAAATTTATGTTCTATCCAGAAACAACGGAAGCAGAACAGATTGAAAGTGCAAAAAAAGCTTATGGAGTTTAAAACGAATTAAAGTCTAAGCTGAACAACATATAAGCTGAAAATATAATCTCAAACAAATGATTGCAAGAATCTGGAAAGGTAAAACAAAAATTGAGCATTTAGAAGAATATACTGATTTTATGAAAGTCAAAGCAATTCCTGATTATTCTCAAGTTGAAGGCTTTATAAAATTGACTTTTTTGAAACGAATCGATACTGATTATGCCTATTTCGATTTAATCACTTATTGGGAAAATAAGGAATTAATCAAGGGATTCGCGGGGAGTGATTTTGAAAAAGCCAAATATTATCCAGAAGACAAGATCTATTTGATTGATTTCCCTGAAAAAGTTACTCACTATGAAGTATTCGCCGAATATGCCGCTTTGACATAGATGTTTAGCCAAAACATACGCATATAAACCAGTTACCATTAATACCGAAATGAAAAAATCCAAAGAAAATAGTGAACATTATAATTGGGGAAATAATTGTAGTGCATGTGTAAGCTTCCCCTTGAAAGTATATTCAATTGTAGTAGTACTGCTATGATTTTTTGGTTATCCAAACCACCCAATCCTTATCTCTTTCTTTTGGAGGATTTCCCAAGGACTGCTTGCCCGGGCCATTTAGGCTTTTAATTTTGCCTTGTAGGAGTTCCCCGCCCTTTCTAGGGTTGTACCAATGGATATTATATTCGTTATCGGAATCCCCAAAATCCAAAATGGATGACCCTCCATTTTTGAGATAGACGACATAGCTTTCTCCAGGTTTTGCCAAGACGTAATCACCTTCGGAAGAAATGAGGGAATCATAGGATTCCATGTCCCAAACCGGAATTTTGTTATTCTTGAAAAACTCCAAACAGATTCTACCCTGATCCCAAAACAAATCCCGCGAGCGATAGTCTTGACAGCTCAAATCGGAATGAGGATGCTCATAGCCAAAATACCATTCCGTACCCCAGGCACCGGCCATCATTGCACCCCAAAGTCCATTTTTACGGGCATTGTCATGTTCGGGATCTTCTGCATCAGGAATTAGGGAATGCCGATGATCACCAGGTTCATCACAGGCAACGGCCCATACTTTTCCGGCAGCTTTCGCCTCTTGTAAAACTTTCAATGTCCACGGATGCACATTGCTGAAATCTTCTTGATTGGTCTGAAGGGAAGCACCGGAGAATTTAGTGTTAGGCCCATAAATTTCATCGTACCAAGCCCCATTGTGGATGACCAAATGATGATTGTAAGGGTCGACAGAAGATATATATTCAGCTAAACGAATTCGCTCCACGGCATCCAAAGGAAAAGTCGGTGGCGTTTCTGTCCAATCACCGGTTTCTTCTGCCAGATTCCAGTTGAGTGCCAGATGATGTCCGAACCGTGCGATTAATTCTCTGTAATATAACTTAGTATAAAGTCCCGTTCCACCGTTGTCGAGCAAACCTTGATTTTCGAATTCCAACGTTTTGAAATGCAAGAACATTCCGAGTTCATCCGCATGTTCAAAAATAATTTCCCATTGGTCTAGTTTAGAAACATCAAAGCGGTCGTAAGTATCATAATCCACATAGGGGAAAACATTTTGGTCATCTCCGGCAATATTCATGGTCAAAAATGAAAAAGCATTCATTCCCTTGGATGCCAAATAGTTGATCGCCCCGATGATTTCTTTTCCTTTTCCGTTCTGCCATGTGGGGTCGCCTTCCTTCCAATCCTTTAAATGTGGCTCCCAGGTCTTTACCAAATCGTCTTTATGGCCATCATTTTGGAATGTACCATCGAATTTATCATAGGCCAGAAAGTTTTCTGGAGCATCCGAACCACATTTTAGAAAATATTCTCCAGTTTCCGCAAATTTCAGGTACCGTTCTCCCACATATTGCAATCGGCCTTTGCCCCTAAAATCTCGACCAGTTTTATCCGATTCGGCGATAGCGAATTTTCCGGTAAGACTATCACCCTCAACGCTCTTTAATTCTTCTGATGTTCTAACGGCTGCCCATTTTCCTTTTTTGAAATTGACTTTGTAATTCCAATTTCCTGTTTCATCGGGAGCAAAGTGCACTTTCCAAATTTTTCCTGAATAGGCACTGGTATTTCCCGCGTTTCCATCGGCTGCATAATAGCCAGGTATACTATAGGATTTTCCACTTTTCGGATGTTCAAAGGTTACTTGAAGCCGATAGTTCAAAAACGGATTGTCTTCTGCTTGCTCTGAAGTTTCGGGCCCTTCAAAACTCAAAGTGACCTTGTGCCATTTTTTTAACTCTCCGTTTATTTCTTGTCCGTTCAGGATATTATTTCCGAAAAACAATAGAAGCCATCCAAATACCACAACTGATTTTTTCATTTCCTTTTGGGTTTAAAATAATTAAAACAATATTTAGCGTATAATACCAATGCCCAATAAAATAGATTTCAGAGAACTGCATTATAACCTTTGATGAACCTTATCAAATCGATAATCGACACAACGACCCGGATGCGGAAAAAAGAATTGACTCCTTGTATTTCGTAGTCAAAATCTTTTGTGAATTTTTCGGGAAGGTCACGATATTCGCCATTAATCCGGTGAAATTGGCTAATACTGTTCCTGAGATCATCTTGGTACACTTATGATTTAATTTCGAAAGACTTTAATTTTTCCCAATCAAACTCCACCCCAATTCCTGAAGTATCTGGCGCAACTGCCCTATAATTCTTTACGACCAAAGGTCGCATTGTATATTCATCTATCGGAAAACTATGTACCTCGAGCCAACCAGAATTCGGCTGTGCGGAAACCAAACTTACATGCAGTTCTTGCATTCCATGCGAACAGGCCGGAACGTTATGTTTCGCAGCCAATCTTGCTGCTTTTAACCATCCTGTAATCCCCCCGCAATTGGAGGCGTCGGGTTGGATGTAGGACAATTTTGATTGTGCCATCGCGTATTCAAATTCATGGATGGTATGCAGGTTTTCACCCATGGCTAGGGGAAATCCGGTAGCATCGACGATTTCTGCATATCCTTTATAATTATCAGGGACGATAGGTTCTTCGAGCCAAGATATATCGTATTGACGGAAACCTTCAATAGCTTTGATTGCTTTTTCAACATCCATAGAATAATTGGCATCGACCATAAAGGTTACATCGGGACCTATAAATTCTCTGACCGCTTTAATGCGTTCTAGATCTTCTTCCAAATGCTCCCGGCCGATTTTAATCTTTACCGCATTGTATCCCTTTGCCAAATAACCTTCGATATTTTTCAACAACTTCTCGATGGAAAACTGCAAGTCGATTCCTCCGCAATAGGCTTTACAGGTATTTCCAGACCCTCCGGCCATTTTCCATAAGGGTTGCCCGGCTTTTTTACACTTAATGTCCCAAAGGGCAATATCGATTGCGGAAATCGCGAAAGAAGCAATTCCGCCGCGACCAACATAGTGAATGTGCCATTCCAACATATCATAGATTCCGTTGATGTCGGTTCCGTCTTTTCCAAGCAACGCAGGGGCTAGATCATGCTCCACCATCGCTTTTATGGCATGGCCGCCTTTGCCTCCCGTATAGGTATAACCTGTACCTTCACTTCCATCATCAAGTGTTATCGTTGTCGTAACTAACTCGAAATGGGTATGATCGCCATGTTTGGCGTCGTTCATTACCTCGGGCAATGGAACCTTAAAAAGTCGACACACTAATTTTTTTATAGCAGTATCCATCTATTCTTTGAATTTTAAGTATATCTATTTTGTCAAGATGTTGGTATGTCTTCGGTTTTTTATCCGCGATATTCAACCCAATCATGGTAGAATGGCGAGGCCCAATTGATTTGATCATCTCCCCATCCAACCTCCATCGACCAACATCGTACTACCGTTCATATAAGCGGATGCTTCGGAACAAAGAAAAACAATAGGCCCCATAAAATCTTCGGGTAGACCCCATCTGCCTGCGGGAATTCTTGCAATGATCGAATTCGACCGCTCTGGATCGTTCTGTAAGGCTTCGGTATTGTCAGTTCTTATATAGCCCGGTGCGATAGCATTTACATTGACGCCTTTTCCCGCCCACTCGTTGGCGAAGGCCATGGTCATCTGGCCAATGGCGCCTTTACTGGCAGCATATCCTGGAACGGTAATTCCCCCTTGAAAGGTTAGTAAGGATGCGGTAAAAACTATTTTCCCCGCACCTCTTTTGACCATTTCCTTTCCTATTTCTCTCGTCAAAATGAATTGTGCCGTTTGGTTGACTTCGATAACCTTGTCCCAATATTCATCAGAATGTTCAATAGCAGCGGCCCTTAAAATGGTTCCTGCATTATTGACCAGAATATCGATTTTGGGGAAGTCGTCTTTAACCCGTTCAATGAATTTATGAAGGGATTCCCGCTTACTGAAATCGCAGGTATAGCCCTTGAATTTTCGTCCTATGCCTTCAACTTCTTGTTCGATCATACTACCATGCTTTTCCAAAGATGCACTGACGCCGATAATGTCAGCTCCCGCTTCGGCCAAACCTAGGGCCATTGCCTTTCCGATGCCTCTTTTACATCCTGTAACCAGGGCGGTTTTTCCTTTTAAACTAAATTTGTTCAGTATGCTCATTGTGTATTGTTTGTTTTTGTCTTGGGTTTGTTCGTCTCCGTCATTTCGGGCGAAGTCGCGAGCCCGCTACAAGGGAGCAGGGAGTACCTACACCTCGACATTGCTCGACCCTTAAATGGTATACGTTCCCTATTTTTGACAGTCCATCAGCACTTTCATGCCATTTGGATTATTATCTATCTTTTCAAAAACCCGCTGAATGTTGCTCAACGGTTGTACATCGGTGATCATTTCTTCAAAAGGCAGCTCGTTCGCGGTAATGAGTTCGATGGTGCGTTCGTAATCCTCCTTTTCATAGACCCTTGCACCTATTAATTTAAGTTCTTTCCAAAAGAACTGGAAGAGATCGACCTCTCTTTTTTGTCCATGGATGGCGACTAGTAAGATTCTTCCCCGTATTCCGGCGACCTCCGTCATGATATCCAGGGCGGGTTGTACTCCTGCTACTTCGAAAACGACATCGGCACGACGACCTTCTGTACGTTCTTTTACATAGTCCACTAAATCAATTTTGGTTGGATTCAGAGCGTTCAAACCTAATTCTTTCGCCTTGGCAACCCTAATTTCATTGACTTCCGATACTATCACGTCGGCACCCGTTTCTTTTGCGACCAAGGCCACTAACAAGCCGATGGGGCCACCACCTAAGACAATTGCGGTTTCTCCTTTGACCAATTCGCTCAAGCGAACGTCGTGAACCGCTACGGCGAGTGGTTCTATCAAAGCGGCCAATTTCAAATCAGTTTCGGCTCTTAATTTATGAAGTGTAAAAGCAGGCACATTCCAATATTGCTGCATGGATCCGGGGCTGTCGATACCGATGAATTTCAAATCTTCACAAATATGGTTGAAACCTTTATCGGAAGGCTTTACTCCTCTATCATCCAACGGGCGTACGACAACTTTGTCACCTACTTCATAGCCTTTTACACCCTCACCGATAGCATCGACAATGCCCGACATTTCATGACCAATGGTAAGGGGGATGCTAACACGTTTGTCCATCATTCCATGATAAATATGTACATCAGTACCGCAAACACCAGAATAGGCTACTTTGATCCGAACTTCACCTTCTACAGGTTGCTCCATATCTTTCTCAATGACCGAGAAGGTCTTGTTTCCTTGGTATAGTGTTGCTTTCATTTTCTAGCTTTTTCGAGAATCTGTCGAGTTATTAAAACCAGCGCGTCCCCGATGTGTTACTTCGCTTTCTCTCCTTTTGCCGTATGTGATGTTCTTCTTTTAGAGGTAAAACGCATAATGCTATTGTAATTGCTACTGTTGTAGATGTGTGATAATCCCCAGCGAAGAATTTCGGTAGGTTCATTTTCATGGTCGGCGCTTCGGTTGAGTCCGATAGCATGGGGCGCATCTTTTATGGAGGCGACGATTTCAAAATTTATTCCGTCAGGAGACCATTGAATGGTATTTTTTTCAGGACCGTCTGTAGTGATAAGGGAAGCAATTCCACCGTTGTAAGGCCATACGCAGATTTCATGCCCACTATTACTGATGGGATTGTACGGTGATTTTTTATAAGGCCCTTCTGGTCGGTCGGCAATGGCAACACCATGACGAATCTGTCGCCCACCAAAGGTAATTTCCTCACCCATTTGCTCTCCTTTATAATACAAGTAAAACTTCCCTTTATACGGAAGAATGCAGGGGTCGTGTACTTTATGGCTATCGAAATCGCCTTTTTTCTCGACCATAAAACGGTTTTGTTCCTCGCCTTTCCACATGCCGTTATCTGCGGGTTTTAATAGGGGCTCTTTGCTTTTCGTCCATGGGCCATCGGGAGAATCTGCCCACGCAAGACCGATAGTATTTTTTACCCGAACGGTGTAAGGCGATTTTACGGCTTGGTAGCAGAGGTAATATTTATCTTCAAACTTCATGATTTCAGTAGTGAAAACCGAGCGGTCATCATACGCGCCTTTTTCTCCACGAGGTACGGCGATACCTTCCTCTTTCCATGTGATGCCATCTTCCGAAGTGGCGTACCAAATATCGCAACGGTCCCACGGCCATACTTTGTCATTTTCAACATCACCACCAAAACCCTGTGACGGTCCCACGCTTCTGGAATACCATACATAGTATTTTCCGTTTTCCTTGATCATGGCACTCGGATCCCTCCGCACAACTCCTTCCTCATAGGCCAAGTCACCTTTCAAGGGCTCTAGTTTACTGAACTCGATGAACCACTCATTGCCCAAGTCAGCGGGCCATTGTAATGCCCGTTTTGAGGCTGCGCTGAGGTATTCTTTATTGGTAATGCCCAATTTGTCGAGTTGCCCGTCGGTTATCTCGATAACTTCTTTCTCAAGTGCTTTTTCTGAGGATGCTACATTTTCTTTGCAAGCTGCCAATAACATTGTTGATAAGATGATTAGTAGTGGTAAACTTTGATTTTTCATTGCAGAACAATTTTTCCGGTTGTTGGAAGAGAGAGATTTGATTTTTAAGCTTTTAATTAGAAAAGGGATGAATACAATAATAAAAAGAAATCACCAATTAATAGGGTTAAAAATCCATTGTTAAGCCATGGATATGATTTAGTGAAATCACAAGAGGATTTTTCTTTAGTAATCGATTACATATCGACTTCCCGCAAGGAAATAACATGCTTGTCGTACTAAAATGTATCCTAAAAAAATGCGAATTAAAATTGAAGGAATCTCTTTTGATATTATAGTAGGAGTGTAGCATTACATTTTCATCCGTACTGAACAAACCTTATCTTAATCAATGAAAATATCTTTTGCTTCTTCCTTTATGGCCAAGAAGTGACTTTTTAGACTCTTATAATCAGAACGTTTTATAAAATCTTTATCTAGTAAAGAACTGCCCATTCCGACCCCAAAAGCACCCGCTTCAAAAAACGATTTAATGGTGTCTTTCGATACACCACCGGTAGGAATCAATTTGATTTCGTTCAATGGAGCCAGTACATCCTTTATATAATTTGCACCTATTTGTGTAGCCGGAAAAACTTTTACGGCACTAGCTCCCAATGACCACGCCCGATATATCTCTGTGGGAGTGAATGCCCCGGGAAAAATCGGAATGTCTAGGTTTACCGCTCTTTTGATAACGTTCTCGTCAATTATTGGAGTAACAATAAATTGAGATCCTGCATTGAGTGCGGCCTCTAGGTCTTCCATGGTGCAAACGGTACCGGCCCCAATGTTCATTTCCGGGAATTCTTGTCGGAGTTTCGAAATCATGGTTTCCGCTCCACTCGTGTTCATGGTGACTTCCAAGGTAAAAAGTCCCGCATCCAAATAGGTTTCGGCGATTTTTTGAACAGTATCCAAATCGAGTCCCCTAACGATTCCTAAAATGGGTGCCTTTGTGAATCGCTCCCATGAAAATAAGGTATTATGTTGCATGTTGTTCCAGTATTTTCTTTTGGCCGACGAGTAGGGCTCGTTCGAGAATATTTTCGTTCAGTACTTTCAATTTCGAGGGATGCAGAAAAGTTTCAAGACCAGACCGATATAATTCGATTATTGTTTTTGGCGCAGCTAGAAAAACATTTTCAGGCGTATTTTTCAAATATGACAGTTCATCTCCTATCAATAGGCCGCTCAGCATAAAATAATTTTCTTTTTTACTCTTGTTTTCAACTACATGTCTAGCACGGATTCGAAGTAAATTGGGGGTCAATCCCTCTGTCAAACCAAGATGGAATCCTTTAAGAAACCCATCTTTGTATTTCATATCCCATTCGCTTTTTTCGATGGAATTTGCTAGTATACTATTGTTTCCTAAAACATCGAAAAGTTCTCCGGTCATAAAATTCTTCAAGGCATAAAAGCTTCCTTTTCGATATGAAATATGTTTACTATGCGTTCCTGGTAGCAAAAGAATGCCTCTTTCGTATGAAATGAGATATTCTTCTAATCCTAAGGCCTGAACCTCTTCGCCTCGCATCATGCCCGTTTCACTTTTAATTCCTGAAATGAGAAATAACTCCTGTTCTTTGCCCAATGAAATATTTCGGCGAACAAGTGTTTCACCATTTTTATCAAAAGGAAGGTCCGCATAAGGTAGTTCCAACAAGCCAATGTTCGAGGTACTCATTCCCGAAGAAATTACCAAGTGATTTCGATGCTCGTACGGAAACTCTTGAATCCGGTTCCTAAGATAATTAAGGTAATACGTCTTTTGGTCGAATTCATTTTGCGCTAAAAATTTTTGATAGAGCATTTTTACACCATGATCCGTTTTATGTTCAGAGATAACGTTTAACGAATCAGTTTCTACCAACCGCAACCTAAAATTAGTTGTGCCCCAATCGCAGCTTATAAAATGGGAAGGTAGACTCATAAAATTCTCAGCACTTTAGAAGTTATTTTGGTTTTAACAACTGTCAATCACAAAGGTAGAATAATCTACCTCGATTCAATAGTTGATAATACCGATTTCAGGGTTAGTCCATAAACAGATTCGGAAGAAATAGCGAAATACTCGGAAAAAGTGTTACTAAAACCAGTACCACTATACTGACCAACAAAAATGGAAAACCTGCCTTACTCACTTTTCCGATGGAGACTTTTCCAATGCTTGAGGCAACAAAAAGACAGACGCCGACGGGCGGGGTGGTAAGCCCGATAATTAGATTCAATACGGCAATGACGGCAAAATGGATAGGGTCGACATCTACCGCCAAAGCGACTTTCAACAATATGGGAAAAAGGATAAGCAAGGCCGCAATGGTTTCCATAAAGGTGCCAACAACGATCAACAAAAGATTGATGAGCAACAACACAACATATTTATTATCACTGAAACCTAAAATTTCGCTAGATATGGTTTGTGGAATTTGTTCGGTAATCAAGATCCAACCGAAGAGGTTGGCAAAACCTACTAAGATCATCAATGATGCCGAGGTCTTCATTGAATCGAGCACTACGATTTGAACATTTTTAAAGTTCAATTTTCCATACACAAAACGGCCTATGACAAGTGCATATATTACTGCGATTACCGATGCTTCCGTCGGTGTAAAGATTCCACCAATGATACCGAAAAGAATAATAAAGGTCATCAACAGCGACCAGAACGTGTCGACAAATCCACGGGCTATTTGCGAAAAACTGCTTCGTGGATGCTTCGGATAGTTTTTTCGTTTGGCAATAATATAGGCGACCAGCATAAGCCCGACACCTAATAATAGTCCTGGAATGGCACCTGCCAAAAATAGCTTGCCCACAGATAATCCACTAAGTGTGGCCGCAATGATCATTGGCACGCTAGGCGGAATAATCGGTCCCACGGTAGAGGATGCGGCCGTTATCGCGCATGAAAAATCGACGTCGTAACCCTCTTTCTTCATGGCGGGAATCATTACAGAACCGAGACTTGCCGTATCGGAAATGGCCGTACCCGATATTCCCGCAAAAAGCATGGATGCCCCTATATTGACCAATGAGAGTCCGCCTCTGATATGGCCCAATAGATGATTACAGAACGTAATGATTTTTTCGGTAAGTCCGCCTTGGTTCATCAAATTGCCGGCCAAAATAAAGCCAGGTATGCTCAACAGTACAAAAACATCGATACCCGAATACATTTTTGCGGGTACAATGATCAGCGGAATTCCTTTAAGCAGCAAATAGGCGAGACAAGAAATACCTAAGGCAAAAGCAATGGGATAGCGTAGTACCAGACAGACGACGAATATGATGACCAGCGCCCAGATCATCGTTTTCTATTTTTTAAAAGTGACGCTATCTTTTTATAGGAATAATAGCAAATGGAAGTCGCCATAATAAAGATGCTAAAAAAAGCCACGGCCATAGGAAATTTCAAACTGGGCGATTTTTCATCCAAACCCAATATGATTAGCGGAATGGCGTATAGTACAATGATGGCAAACAGAAAGAATATCGATAGGGGAATACCCCAGTTCAAAAATTTCTTAAAGCTGTCATCAAATGTATTATAAAAAGTGTCCAAGGCAACATAATAGTTACTTTTTAGAGCAAGGCCTGATGCAAAGGAAATGGCGTAGATAAAGAATAGACGAGAGGCTTCCTCCGTCCAAGAAGGGGCACTTTCAAGAAAGAACCTGGCAAAAATTTGAAGAAGCACCGCGGTCAAGAAACCGAATGTTCCCAAAAGAGTACCTATTTTTAAAAACCTTCCGATGGCCTTGTGCACCCTCATTGTAGTTCCGCTTTAATTTGATGATAGACTTCCTGCATTTCCGGGGAAAGGCTATTGTAAATGCCCTTTTCCGATTTTTCTATGAAGGCTTTTTTGTCAACTTGTATGAACTGCATTCCCTGTGCTTTCAATTCTTCTTGTACTTCTTTTTCGTTTTCAAGAAAGAGGTTGTGCTCATATCGTATCATCTCATCTGCGGCCTCCAAAAAAATAATCTGCAGGTCGGGTGGTAGTTTTTGAAACTGCTTTTCTCCGATGACGGGGTACACCCAACTCACGACATGGCCCGTAAGGTTAAGATATTGTTGCACTTCTGCAAACCCCATGTTCTTTATCATGGCAAACGGATTTTCTTGTGCTTCAATCGTGCCTTGCTGTAGCGAAGTAAACACTTCCGATAGTGCCATTGGTGTAGGTTTGGCGCCCAGAACACTCCATGCAGTCACGAAAGAGGGAACATTCGGCACGCGAATGATCAGTCCGTTTAAATCATCGGGAGTCTTTATCGGTCGGCTCGAGGTAAGGTGGCGGTCTCCCCTAAGAAAATAGCCCAACGGCCGAAGTCCTGCTTTTTGGATCATATCTTCTTCGATACGTTTCCCCAGAAATCCATGGATTACCTTTTTCATTTCGGTGCTATCCTTGAACAAAAAAGGCAGTTCACAAAAGACCATGATCTCCGTCCAGTTGCTCAAGGTAGAACCCGTAGTGGTCATATCGATGACTTCGGTCTTTATCAGCCGTATGGCCTCCATTTCCTTCGCGAGTTGTTCTGAAGGGTATACCTCGACTTTGATCCTTCCTTTCGAACGTTCTTCCAAAATGTCGCCCAGATGCACAAAGGCTTTCGTCCAAGTGTGATCCTCGTTCGGGATCATCGCGGCTCGAAAAAGAAATTCAGGTTCGTTCACTGTTTTACATCCTAGAAAAATCAAAATACATAGGAAGCAGCATCTAGAAATAATTGAAGAAGTAGTTCTGATTTTTGGCATTTTTCTGATATAGACTGTCTAATCACAGGTATCAAGGGTAAGGTTAAGATACATAAAAAAAGATTTAGTGAATAAAGCTACAGTTGCTTTATGTAATATTAATGTTGAAATAAATCGTTTATAAAATTTGAGGCAAAAACAAATAGACTTCCCAAGAGCCTCTTACTAGGTTCATAAAACACGATTTGGATTCAGATACGGACAAAATTGCTTAATTTAAACAAGTTCAAAACCGATTGTATGACAAGTACCACCGTCTCAAGATGTATCCAGATAATTGTAATTATTGTCACGTTTTCCTGTGTAAATGGCAAAGAAGGCAATTCTGATTCCCAAATTTCAAAACAAACCAATCCCAACATCATCATCGTATTTACCGATGATCAAGGTTATGGAGATTTAGGCTACCATGGCAATCCCTATGTAAAAACCCCGAACTTGGATGCCTTTGCTAAAGAATCGTTAGAGCTTACCAATTTTCATGTAGGCACAACCTGCGCTCCAAGTCGGGCGGGATTAATGACCGGTCGCAATGCCAACAGAAACAATGCTTGGCACACTATCGCCGGATGTTCGATTCTTTTGGAAGATGAGCAAACTATGGCCGAGGTTTTTCTGGATGGGGGCTACAAAACTGCCATGTTCGGCAAATGGCATTTGGGCGATAATTATCCTTTTCGGCCGCACGATCGAGGGTTTCAAAAAACGCTGTATCACGGCGGCGGAGGGGTGCAGCAGACACCTGATTACTGGAAAAACGATTATTTCGATGACACCTATTTCAGAAAAGGAAATCCGGAAAAGGTCGAGGGCTATTGTACCGATGTGTGGTTCGATGAGGCCATTGACTACGTGAAGGAATCAAATGGGGAGCCCTTTTTTCTATACCTCGCACCCAATGCCGCGCATTGGCCCTTCAACGTGCCTGAAGAATATGTCGAAATGTATGCCGATACACCCCTTACCGACGTGCAAAAGCGTTTTTACGGTATGGTAAGCAATATCGATGAGAATTTCGGAAAACTGATCGCGCAGTTAAAAAGTAATGGCCAATTTGATAATACAATAATCATTTTTTCTACTGATAATGGTACGGATCGCGGCATCGTCCTGAGCGAAAGTGGAGAAGAAGTTGGTTTCAATGCAGGACTTCGTGGAAAAAAGGGAAGTCATTATGATGGAGGCCACAGAGTCCCATTTTTTATGAGTTGGCCCAATGGTGATATCCTTCAGAAGCAGAAAATAAACGAGCTTACCGCGCATGTAGACCTGCTTCCCACGTTGGCGGACTTGGCAGGCATCGATTTCGGGAAAAAAAAGCAATTGGACGGTGCGAACATGGCGAACGTTCTAAGGGGAAAAGAAAAAAGCAAAGACCGTATGTTGGTCATTGATACCCAGCGCAACCAGTGGCCTGAAAAGGGTCGGAACCCCTGTGTGATGAACACCGAATGGCGATTGGTTAATGTCGATGAGCTGTATAATACACTTTCGGATCCGGGTCAGAAAAATGATGTTTCTAAGGAACATCCGGAAGTTGTGTCAGAAATGAAGGCCTTCTACGATACTTGGTGGGCTGATATCCAAAAAGATATACGCTACGCCGAAATACCTTTAGGCCATAAAGAAGCCAATCCGGTTATGATAACAGTGCATGATATCCACACTTCGGAAAATATTCCATGGAACCAAATACAGGTCCGTGAGGGAGAAAATTTCCCAGAAGGATATTACAGTATCAAAGTGATCGAAGATGGTAACTATCGATTTAAATTGTATCGCTATCCGCCCGAATCGAATTTGCTCTTAAAAGCTTCCGCTGAAGAAATCGCGGGAAGCTCTTTTAGAAATCCATTGCCCGCAGGTCGAACGTTGAATCTGAAAACGGCCAAGATCATGGTGGGCGACATCGAGTTACAGTCAGAAGTAAATGAAAATCACGCTTACATCGTACTTGAAGGAACACTTAAAAAAGGAAGCTACAAGCTAAGTAGCGATTTCTTTACTGAAGATGGAAAACGCATTCCCTCCTATTACACACAAATAGAAAAACGCTAACAAAATGAAAAAGATCATTGTGTTTTTTGGGTTGATTATTTTAGGATGTACCGCTGGAAAAAAAGAAGCTACGGCTACAAAACCCAATATCGTTTTCATTTTCGCTGACGATATGACCTACACGGCCATCAACGCTTTGGGAAACACCGAAATACAAACTCCCAACCTGAACCGATTGGTAACCAACGGTACCACATTTACGAACGCCTATAATATGGGAGCGTGGAACGGGGCCGTTTGCGTGGCCTCAAGGGCGATGATCATTTCGGGCCGAAGTGTTTGGCAGGCGCAAAAGATAAAGGATGAATGGGCGCAGGGAATGGCTTTTGACAAAACCTGGGGAAAGCTGATGGAGAATGCGGGATACGATACCTACATGACCGGCAAATGGCACGTAGACGCACCTGCCAACAGCGTTTTTCAGAATGTAGTGCATGTGAGACCCGGTATGCCCGACGATGCTTGGCACCATGATGAGATGGTTCAAAAGTTTAAAGAAACAAGGGGCAAGAACACCGACCCGACAACTTTTATGCCCGCAGGATATAACCGACCGTTGAGCGAGAACGATAGCACTTGGTCCCCGACCGATAAAAGATTCGGTGGATTTTGGGAGGGCGGTACACATTGGAGCGAGGTTTTAAAAGATGATGCGCTGGGCTTTATCGATAACGCGAAAAAGAAAGACAATCCTTTTTTCATGTATTTGGCCTTCAACGCCCCGCATGACCCCCGTCAAGCGCCCCAGGAATATTTAGATATGTATCCCTTGAAAAATATAAGTCTTCCGAAAAGTTGGTTGCCCAAGTATCCTTTCAAGGATAGTATTGGCAATGGGCCTGACCTGCGGGATGAAGCTTTGGCCCCTTTTCCAAGAACGGAATATGCTACCAAGAAACATATTCAAGAATATTATGCCCTGATTACCCATTTGGACGATCAAATAGGAGAAATCCTTAATGGATTAGAGGCTTCCGGAAAAATGGAAAATACCTATATTATCTTTACCGCGGATCATGGCCTTGCCATGGGTAGACATGGCTTGTTGGGAAAACAGAGCCTTTTCGACCATAGTGTCCGAGCACCTTTTATGATTATGGGCCCAAATATTCCTAAGGGGAACAAGATAAATCACGATATTTATTTACAGGATGCCATGGCCACTAGTCTGGATATCGCTGAGGTAGAAAAACCCGATTACATTTTTTTTAAAAGTGTCTTGCCCTTATTGAAGGGACAAACAGGAGGGAATTATAATTCCATTTATGGAAGCTATGTAGATTCACAACGTATGATTCGTAAAGATGGTTTCAAACTGATCGCATATCCTAAATTGAACAATGTGCTTTTGTTCGATTTAAAGAATGACCCGGAAGAAATGAATGATATTGCGGCAAACGGAAAATATCAAGAAAAAATACAAGTTCTTTTCAATGAGCTTTTAGAACTGCAAAATAAATTGAACGATACGCTGGATATATCGTTCATGAACCCCAATAAAAATTGAAGATTAGACTATAGAACATTGCATTGAACCTATAATCAAACGAAATATGGAACAGAAGCAGAAGAAACCAAGAAGTTCTGATAAACAGCTAAGCCGAAGAAAATTTATTTCGAATACGGCGCTTGCCGTCGGGGCATTTAGCATCATTCCAAGACATGTGCTAGGTCGAGGATTTGTTGCTCCAAGTGATCGTATAAATTTAGGCTTTATTGGTCTTGGGAAACAGACGACTGGCCTGACACGATCTTTTCTCGAACATACGAAAGATGCCCAAATTTTGATGGGGTCCGACGTTTGGACAACGAAAAACGAGTGGTTCCAGGGTTATGTAGAGCAAATGTACGCCGATAAGAGGCAACAAACGGGGTACCGTGGGGTGACGACTTCAGGTAATTACAAAGAGATTTTGGATAGAAAAGACATTGATGCCGTAATCATAGCGACTCCCGACCATTGGCATACCATCCAGGCCATTGATGCCTTAAAAGCAGGAAAACATGTGTATTGCGAAAAACCCTTGACCCATCGAATTCAAGAAGGTATCGATCTCGTAAAGACTGTAAAGAAAACAGGCAAAGTATTACAAACGGGAAGTATGCAACGATCCTGGGCAACTTTCAAGAAAGCGACCGAACTGGTACAGAAAGGTTATCTAGGTGAAATAAAAAAGGTACTGGTCAATGTTGGTGATCCTGCAATTCCGTTTAATATGGCTACCGAACCAACGCCAAAAGAAGTGGACTGGAATGCGTGGTGCGGCCCGGCACCGCTGTTGCCCTACAACGAAAGGCTTTCGCCTTCAACCAGCGAAGGGTTCTATCCAGATTGGCGTTTGTTCGACGAGACGGGCGGTGGTATTCTGACGGACTGGGGCGCACATATGTTCGATATCGCCCAATGGGGCCTTGGTATGGACCGTTCTGGACCTGTAAAGTTCGTTCCGCCATCAGATCCAACAGCCGTTAGGGGAATGAAAATGTACTATGAAAACGGAATCGAAATGGTACATGAGGACTTTGGGCGCAAGTGGGGCGTACGATTCATGGGGAGCGAAGGCAATCTTGACATCAGCAGAAATTATCTCGAAACAGATCCACCATCTATCTTGACGGCCGAAACAGACCAAAACGAAGATTTGGAATCACGGGGCAATCATTACCAGAATTGGTTGAATGCCATAAAGAACAAGCAAGAACTCATTTGCGATGTTGAAATAGGCCATCGATCGGCCAGCGTGGGGAATCTATGTAACATCGCCTACCAATTGGGCCGAACCTTGGATTGGAACCCTGTAAAGGAAAAATTTGTTGGCGACAAAGAGGCTGACAAAATGAAGAAAAGAAAGAATAGAAAATATTGATATTGCAACTTAAACGTTCGGTCTTTCTTTTTTGAAGTTTCCGGGTGTTTTCTCGGTCAATTTTTTAAAGACCCTTGAAAAGTAGGATAGATTGTCCAGCCCTATTTTATGTACAATTTCTCTCAGATAATTATTCGTGCTCAAATAATGATAATTGGGCAAGTTCGATTTGCTTGGATTGAAGATCTTTTGTAAAGCGAATTTTAGCTGGCAAGATGTATATTTGAGATACTTCAATAATGGTAGGATATTTATGAAGCAGTTGAAAAATTCAGTTTTTATTTTCATACAAGGTATAATATTCTCATGTGGCGGTCCTGACCTGCCAAAAGATGTTGAGTTGGCCTATGAAAAACTTCCAGAAGCGATATATTTCAATCAGCATGTAAAACCCATACTATCCGACAAGTGTTTTATCTGTCATGGTCCTGATAAGTCCAAGGTAAAAGCAGGTCTACAATTACACCTTCCAGAATTGGCCTATGCGGAATCGCCCAATTCCTCGGGAAAATTCTCAATTGACCCGGGAAATCCGGGAAATAGCGAAATGGTAAAACGCATACTTGCTGACGACCCTGAATTAATCATGCCCGAACCGTCTTCTCATCTGGAACTGACAGCCTATGAAAAAGCGTTGTTGGTCAAATGGATCGAAGATGGTGCCGAGTATAAAGAGCATTGGGCTTTTCTTTCTCCTAAAAGACAAGAACCGCCCAAAGTAGAACTTGCCGATAAAGTGTCCAACCCGATTGACAACTTTATCCTTAAAAAATTAGAAATCGAGAACCTTGAGCCTAGGGAACAAGCGGATAAAGAAACTATTTTAAGACGATTATCCTTTGATTTGACCGGATTGCCACCTACCCTTGAAGAAATCGATAATTTCCTCAAGGATGATTCCCCGAACGCCTACGAAAAACAAGTGGACCGCTTATTGAGCTCACCACATTTCGCAGAACAGATGACCTTGGACTGGATGGACCTTTCACGCTATGCCGATACACATGGTTATACCGTAGACCGCTACCGCGATGTTTCCCCTTGGCGCGATTGGGTCATCAAGGTCTTTCAGGAAAACATGCCGTATGACGAATTTATTCGTTGGCAGATAGCAGGCGATATGATGCCCAACGCGACCAAAGAGCAAATCTTGGCCACGACTTTTGGGCGTTTGCATCCTCAAAATAGCGAGGGCGGAATCATTGATGAAGAATTTCGTTCTGAATATGTATCCGACCGCACGAACGTCGTCGGTGAAGGGTTTTTAGGCCTGACCATGGCCTGCGCTAAATGCCACGACCATAAGTACGACCCTATTTCGCAAAAGAACTACTACGAAATGTACAGTTTTTTTAATAATGTGAACGAAGCGGGTCAGATTTCGTTCGACTTTTCGATGCCGGCTCCAAACCTCTTGCTCGCAACCGACGAACAGGAAAAGGTTATCGACTATATCAATGGCCTGGTGGCGGACGAGGAAAAAGCGCTGGGTCAGATCACCAAATCGGAATTGGTAAAGGCGAACAACTGGATTTCTTCCGAAGGCTACAAGGATAATAACCCCAATGGAACCCCAAGTCATCTGATTGCAAAAGTAGATTTTAGTAACGGTAGTCTGAACAACAGGCTGAACCCATCTCAAAAAGGGAAGATGGACAGGCAATTCGCGCCCGAACAAATCGCAAATATTGTTGATGGATATTCTGGAAAGGGATTGAAATTTGACGGTGATGCATGGCTACATCTAAAGGATATCGGTACTTTTTCGCGACATGAGCCCTTCAGTATCGGTCTGAGGGTCTTTATTCCCAAAGACTTAGAAAACGGGATGATATTCCACAAAGGTATCGGAGGAAAACTGTACAACTTTAGAGGATACCACCTTGCGCTCAAAGACAACAAATTAGAGGTGGTATTAGCGCACTTTTATCCGGACAACGGGATCGTAAAACAGAGCCTAAAAGAAGTTCCGAAAGAGAAATGGATCCAAGTAACGCTGACGTATGACGGTTCAAGTAGGTCTGATGGCGTTCGACTTTTTTCAAATGGAGAAGAAGTAGCTACGGAGACACAAGTTGACAACCTTTATAAGGATATTGTTTTTAGAAAGGATACGTATGGTACAAAGGGTATCCCCCAAGATCCAGGACTTCAAATCGGGGCACGGTGGCGCAGTAAAGGAATTGGCGAGGCGGTGGTCGATGATATATTGGTATTTGATAAAGAACTGTCTACCTTGGAGATACTTCAAATTTCTAATCCCGAAGGGTTGAGGAAATTGTTCGCCAAGAAAGCGGATCAATTGAATGCCGAGGAAAAAGAAATACTCCGAGAGTATTATTTGATAACGAGCTCCAAGGCGTATCAAAAATCTCTAAAAGTATTAAAAACGAAAAGAAAAGTATTGGTCGATAGCATGGAGCCCATTCAAGAAGTGATGGTCATGAAAGAAATGAACGAGCCAAGGGAAACCTTTGTACTCGAACGCGGATTGTACGATCAATACGGCGAACAGGTCTATCCGAACACGCCCGATAAAATATTCGCTTTCCCCGATAGTCTCGAAAAAAATCGCTTGGGGCTGGCAAAATGGGTAACTAGTGAAGCAAATCCTTTGACGGCCCGTGTCACGGTCAATCGTTATTGGAAAAACGTTTTCGGAACAGGCATTGTCCGCACGGTCGAAGATTTCGGAAATCAGGGAGAGTTGCCAAGTCATCCGGCCTTGTTGGATTGGCTGGCCATTGAATTTATGGAATCCGGTTGGGATGTGAAGGCCCTACATAAACTACTGGTCATGTCGAACACCTACAGGCAATCCTCCGTGGCTAGTGCCGAACTGATGGAACGTGATAAACAGAACCGACTTTTGGCGCGCGGACCCTCTAGAAGATTGACTGGGGAAATGTTACGTAATAACGCCTTGGTAGCCTCCGGACTTTTAAATCGAAAAATCGGTGGAAAAAGTGTAAAACCCTATCAACCCGAAGGTCTTTGGAAAATAAACGGGGCTGCGTACGAAGAGGATAAGGGCGATAAGTTGTACCGAAAAAGCATGTACACCATTTGGAAACGATCTGTGCCGCATCCAACGATTGCGACTTTCGACGCTCCTGAAAGATCTTTTTGTGCCGTAAGGCGCCAAGAAACCAATACCCCATTGCAGGCTTTGGTGTTGATGAACGATCCTACTTATGTGGAAGCTTCGCGAGTCTTGGGGTACAATATGTTGCAATATTCAGACCCCAAGGCGGGTATAGCTGATACCTTTAAAAAACTTACAGGGCGAAGCATTAAAAATGAAGAACTTATACTCCTAGTGGATTTGCGATTGGAGGAATACGAAAAGTTCAAGACGAACAAGCAAAAAATCGAAGGCTGGTTGAATACCGGCGAATTCCGAATTTCGAATGGCAACGACAAGGCTTTGGTAGCTGCGAATGCTGTAATAGCAAGCACCATCATCAATTCGGATGCCGCAATAACTAAGAGATAGATTAAACGAATTAGACATGTGCCAAAATCATGATAATCTAAGGTCCAGCAACAAAGACCTGCAAGAAATAGAACGTCAAATGGACCGCCGAAACTTCTTGACGAAGACTTCCATGGGCCTTGGTGCCATTGCGCTAGGATCTTTGTTGCATGCTGACAAAGTTTTTGAAGCCGTTAAAGGAGAAGATCTCGATGCTTCTGGTGCCGATGCGCTTTTGAAGTCTTATACTAAAAATCGTTTGGGACTCCCACACCATTTGCCAAAGGCCAAACGAATAGTCTACCTCTTTCAAAGTGGCGGACCGTCACAGCTTGAGATGTGGGATTACAAACCCAAATTGAAAAATATGTTCGGGCAAGATTTGCCCGATTCCGTTCGTCAAGGGCAACGGTTAACGGCTATGAGTGCTGAACAAACAACCTTCCCTATGGCACCTTCGATATTTGATTTTAAGCAGTATGGTGATACAGGCACCTGGGCCAGTGAACTGTTACCTTATACATCTGAAGTTGTCGACGATCTGTGTTTTATAAAATCGATGCAAACGGATCAAATCAACCATGATCCGGCGATTACGTTTATGCAAACCGGAAACCAATTGCCCGGCAGGCCTTCGATCGGCGCTTGGCTGAGTTATGGATTGGGTTCAGACAATGAAAACCTCCCCACTTTTATCACGTTGATTACCAAAAACATGGGAGGGCAGCCTTTGTATTCGAGATTATGGGGAAATGGATTTTTGCCTACGGAACATCAAGGGGTACAGTTCCGTTCCGGTAAAGATCCTGTACTGTATTTAAGTGATCCCGAGAATTACGATGGAAACGATAGAAGAAAGATGTTAGACTATCTGGCGAAACTCAACGAAGTGCAACACGATGCCTACGGAGATCCTGAAATACAGGCACGTATGGCGCAGTATGAAATGGCCTTTCGAATGCAGACTTCGGTACCGGAAGTAACCGATATGTCGGACGAACCGGATTATATTTTTGATATGTACGGGGAAGAAAGTAGGGACCCCGGTACGTATGCGGCGAATTGCCTAATGGCCAGAAAGTTATTGGAGAAAGACGTAAAGTTCGTGCAGCTCTATCATCAAGGTTGGGATCAACACAGTTATTGTCCAGCAGGTGTAAAAGCGCAATGCAAACGAACCGATCAGGCCAATGCAGCTTTAATAAAAGATTTAAAACAACGTGGAATGCTCGAGGACACTCTAGTTGTTTGGGGAGGTGAGTTTGGGCGTACCGTATATTCACAGGGACAGTTGACACCAGAAAATTACGGTCGCGATCACCACCCAAAGGCGTTTACGATGTGGATGGCCGGTGCGGGAGTGAAAGCTGGACACACACACGGGGAGACGGACGATTTTAGTTACAATGTGGTAAAAGATCCCGTGCATGTACACGATTTTCATGCCACATTGATGCATCTTTTCGGTATCGACCACGAACGTTTGACCTTCAAACATCAGGGCCGAAGGTATCGATTGACCGATGTGCATGGGCATGTGGTCAGGGATTTATTGACTTAAACCGAACAGGTCACCTTTGAACGGATTTGTCTTCAATGAACGGCTCACGGTACGCCAGGCTTAAAATGTGGAACGGGTTGGTGTATTCGAATTACCCGTGATAACCTTAAAAACATCGCTACTCCGTTAAATTGCATGCTTTTCCTATTTTTAGGAAATATAAAACAATGTAGTATGTCTTTCCCAATTCATAGATCACTTCCTATTTTAGTTGTTGTGGTGCTTTTGTTTTCCTGTAAAAAGGAAAAGGAAATTGTTGTTCAGAAACCCAACATCATCTACATCATGGCCGATGACCATACCACACAAGCCTTTGGCATTTATGGTAGCCGTTTGGCCGGTTTGAACCCGACCCCCAATTTAGATAAATTGGCCAGCGAAGGCATGATATTCGATAATACGTTTGTTAACAATTCCATTTGTGTGCCCAGTCGTGCGGCTATAATCACAGGGCAACGCGCGCAGACGAACGGCGTGTTAGATCTGGAAGGTAATATTCCTCCCGAGAAACAATACCTTCCCAAAGAAATGAAGAAATTGGGCTATCAAACGGCTATTGTTGGAAAATGGCATCTTGAAAAAGAACCCGCAGCTTTCGATTATTACAAGGTGTTACCGTCGCAGGGTAAGTATTTTGATCCTGATTTCAGGGTTCAAGGTGAAAAACCGTGGCCTGAAAACGTGATACAAACAAGGGGACATTCTTCAGATATCATTACCGATGCCACTTTAGACTATCTTAAAAATAAGCGAGACCCAACCAAGCCGTTTTTCTTAATGCATCATTATAAGGCACCTCATGACGATTTTGAATACGCCCCGCGCTATGAAGATTATCTGGCCGATACTTTCATTCCCGAGCCCGAAAGTTTGTACGAAATGGGCGACCATGGCTCAGAGGCTGTACGTGGTAAAAATGATTCCCTAACACGTATTATCGGTTCCTCTGTTTCACATCGAAATTTGATTCGAAATCAGGCCATGAATATTTATTGGAACGATAGTGCCATCTACAAGCAATACCGAAATGCAAGGGATATAAAACCTGAAGAATACGAAAAATGGAAAATGAATGAAACCGAGCGAAAATATACAAGCAAGGTCTATCAAGACTATCTCAAAAAATATTTACGATGTGTCAAAGGAGTCGATGACAATATCAAGCGCTTGATCGATTATTTAGAGGAAGAAGGGCTTTTGGAAAATACCATTATCGTTTATACCGGTGATCAAGGTTTTATGCTGGGCGAGCACGACTATATCGATAAACGGTGGATGTACGATGAATCGATGCGCATGCCGTTTTTCGTACGATATCCCGAAAAGATAAAAGCGGGAAGCCGTACAGATGCCATCATCAACAATACCGACTTTGCCCCGACAATGATCGAATTGGCGGGCGGAAGCACGCCCGATTATATGCAGGGTAAAAGTTTCAAAACCATTTTAGAAACGGGTACAGAACCGGAAGATTGGCAAAAAGCCACTTATTACCGCTATTGGATGCACTTGGCGCACCGGCACCAGAATCCCGCACATTTCGGCATCCGTACGAAGGACTACAAGCTGATTTTTTACTACGGAAAATACTGGGCAGATACCGATGACCCGAACGTTTCGTGGAACCAAAAAAGTTGGGGCAACGATTTTGCCAACCACACCCCACCCGCATGGGAATTCTACGACCTGAAAAGAGACCCTAAGGAAATGAACAATGCATATGGTTCAGAAGATTACAGGGATGTGATTGCCGATTTAAAAACGCAACTCATCAAATTGCGGGAAGACCTGAACGAGACCGATAAGAACTATCCGCATATTCAAAAAGTGATCGATGCGCATTGGGATGATTGAAGGTTAGGTGCTTTTACGATAATTTTTGTAAACCGTTCTTCCGTATAGTGCAACAACTAATAGGCAGCCCAACGACAATACAAAAGAAAAACGCATTTCGGATACGCCTAAAAAGGTAACATCCTCATAGCCTACTCCTCCGAAATCGAGCATATAGCCTTGCAGGTAGGGGAGCAGCGCCCCGCCGACAATCGCCATGACCAAAAAGGCAGCCCCGAATTTGGCATCTTCGCCCTGACCTTCCAATGCGATGCCGTAAATGGTGGGGAACATAATCGACATGAATAAGGAAGTGGCAATAAGGGAATAAATACCGAGCATTTCGGGTAAAAATATGGCTCCGATCAAGGTTAGCATTCCTCCAAACCCGAAGTACATCAACAATTTTCCGGAATCGATCTTGCTCATTAAGGCGGTACCGATGGTCCTTCCGATCAAGAAAACGATATACCCTGCTAGACCGTACCACACCGCTGACTTGGCATCAATACCTAAAGTTTCCGCATATTGATATACATAAGTCCAACACATAATCTGGGCACCTACATAAAATGCTTGCGCTACGACACCATACACGAACTTAGGCTTTTTCCAAAGCCGTTTGACGGAATCCGAAAAGTTTACCTTCGACTCTTGATCTTTGTTCTGCGGCATTTTCATCACGCTGATAACAACAAAGAAAACCGCTACCACCAATCCTAAAATCACATAGGGATTACGGATAATCTCCAGATCGGAAGTGCGGATTACGGCTTTGGCACTCTCTTCAAGTGTGTCGTAAATGGGTGTCCCATCCAATGTTGTATCGTCCGATCGTAATGCGCCTAAAACAAAGTTCTGTGCGATCAACAACCCTAAAATAGACCCCATCGGATTGAACATTTGCGCAAAGTTCAATCGCTGGGTAGCTGTTTCTTCCGCTCCCATGGACAAAATATAAGGATTGGAAGTGGTCTCCAAAAACGCCAGTCCGAAGGTCAAAATATAAAGGGCCGCTAAAAAGAAACCATAACTCTCGTTTGCCGCAGCGGGCCAAAAAAGCAGTGCTCCGGCCGCATATAGTGCCAATCCCAATAAGACCCCTTTTTTATAAGAATATTTATTGACAAATAAAGCGGCCGGTATGGCCATCGTAAAATACCCGCCATAGAAAGCCAATTGTACTAAAGATGCTTGTGTATTGGTCAATTCCAATACTTTTTGAAAGCCCCGTACCATGGGGTTGGTCATATCGTTGGCCAGCCCCCAAAGGGCGAACAAAGAGGTAATCAAAATAAACGGAACGATTACCGTTTTAGATACTACGGGTATTTTTTTGTTTTCGGCCATGGTCGGTATTTACAGCGTTGGTTTTATTCTTGAGTGAGCAAGGATCTATCTAAATGCACATAACCACCATCGACAAAAATAAACTGGCCCGTAGTGTGCGATGATCTATCGGAAATCGTAAACAAACAAACATCGGCGATTTCGTCGGTGGTCGTCATACGGTTTTCCAAAGGGATTTTTTTGACAATGGACTTTAATTTTGCCTCACCATCTGGCAGCGTTTTTATCCAAGTATCATACGAAGGCGTCCAGCTTTCGGCAATGATGATGGCATTCGAGCGGATTCCGTACGGAATGAGATCTACCGCCCATTCTCGCGTCAAACCGAGAACGCCACCTTTTGAGGCAGCGTAGCCTGAGGTTCTTCCTTGTCCGGTCAAAGCGACTTTAGATCCAATGTTCAGAATATTTCCTTTGGATTTTTTCAAAAAGGGCAGCGCATGTTTTACGATCAAGAAATAGCTGACCATGTTCAGTTTGAGGGAGTCCATGAATTCCTCGTAGGAAGCATCCAAACCTACGCCATCGTTTACGCCCACATTATTCAAGACCACGTCGATTCGACCGTATTTTTTTACAATGGTATCTATGGCTTTTTCAATCTGTTCGGGATCGGTAACATCGGTCTGGCAGAAAATGGCATCGATTCCTTTCTTCTGGATTTTCTCGACGTACCCAAAGCCCCGTGCATTTCTGTCGATGACCGCAGGTATAGCACCTTCTTCCACTAAGCGTTGCAATATGGTCTCACCGATACTACCTTCTTTACCGGCCGCTCCGCTGATGACGACTACTTTATCTTTTACGTGTAAATCCATCCGGTTTTAGTTTTGAAATTTACAATCAATTTAGACTAGGGTTAAAGTACTACTTTTAACGCTTTTCGAATCCCCTTCTTTTTTATATGTAGTAAATGCGTTGAAACCGACTTTGCCAAATTTTCGATTTGCGTCAAATCTTCTCCCCAGACCATTTTATTTTTCAAAACGAGCTCAACAAATTCTAGGGATGTCAGCTCATTGGAATCCAATTTTTTATAGGAGGAAGCAAAAAATTCAAGAACATTCTTATCATCCTTCAAATCGATTTTCTCACCATTGAATTCGCCCTTATAAAACTGGATCAATGCCGACAATCCAAAAACAATTCGTTTTGGGAGTTTTCCTTCTTTTTCCAAATAATCCTTTAGGGTAGGCAGTAAGCGCGTGACAAATTTTGAGGTGCTGTTCAATGAAATACTGATAAGCTGATGTTTCAAAAGCGGATTTCGGAAACGATCCAACACATCGGAGACAAACTTGGTCTTTACTGCTTCGGTAAAGTCTAAGGTTGCGGCCGCTTCTTCCAATAAAAGTGATTCCACAAAATGGCTTACTTCCGGATCTTCCATGGCCTCTTCGACTAAACGGATGCCTGCTAAATAACCCACGGGCACCATCGTGGTATGTGCCCCGTTCAGAATTCGGACTTTCATCTCGCGATATGGACCGATGTCATCTACAAATTCAACATTTAAACCGGTCTTTGAGAAAGGTAATTCCTTTTGAATGACCCGATTTCCTTGGATGACCCAACTGTGGTAATATTCCCCGGTGACCAAAAGTTCATCATTGTAACCTAATTCTTTCTGAATGCCCTCGACTTGATCGGAAGGATAGCCCGAAACGATACGGTCGACCAAGGTGCTGCAAAAATGGTTCGAGGCCACAATCCAATTTTTAAAACCATCGTTCAACTTCCAGTGGTCGGCATATTGTAAAGTGCATTTTTTAAGGGCAGCACCGTTATCTTCTATCAATTCACAGGGTAGTAAAACACATCCCTTAGAAGCGTCACCATTAAAATACCGAAACCGATGATACAGCCAAGCCGTCAATTTTGCCGGAAATTCTTTTGGCGGATTATCCCCGAAATTATCTTGCGAATTAAATTTAATGCCCGCCTCGGTGGTATTCGAAACAATAAACCGCATATCGGGGCTTTCCGCCAAAGCCAAATACGCATCCCATTCCGAATACGGATTTACAACTTCTTGAACGCAATCGATTAGTCTTTTTTCTGAAATCAGTTCGCCATTTATAATTCCATCCAAGACCACGGTATACAGTCCGTCTTGTGATTTTAAAGTTTGATAGTCTCCCCGTTCGGTCGGTTTGATAATGACGACTCCGGAATTGAAATTGGCTTCTTCATTTAGTATCTGTATCATCCAGTCAACAAAGGCACGTAGAAAATTGCCTCCGCCGAATTGTATTATTTTTAGCGGAAGTGTTCTCTCTTCATGCGTGGCTTTTCGACTGAGTTGGTTCATAACTAGTTTTAAAAATTGACCGTCGCTTTTATAACTCCATTTGCGGGATCGAGCCAACTATCAAAATGCTCGATCATTTCTGTACAATCCACATTATGTGTGACAAAGGAATCAATCGGGAAATCGCCTTTTGACAACACTGAAATAATATGTTCAAAATCTTCCAGCGTGGCATTTCTGCTACAGAGAATCGAGGTTTCCTTGGCGTGTATCGCGGGGTGGGTAAAGGTCAGTTCTCCCTTTGAGAGTCCGACCAAGACATAGCTACCGCCGTGGGACATATAATCGGGGCCTGATTCAAGGGCACCCTTATGTCCGGTAGCATCAAATACGATGGTACACATATCATCATCGGTAATTTCCTTGACCTTTTCTACTGCATCAGCTCCACCTTTCACAACATAGTCTACTCCGATTTCGTTCTTGGCATAATCTAAACGCTGCTGGTTCATATCTATGGCGATAACCCTTGCACCGGCCAGTTGTGCCAGCTTCATGATACCGATGCCTATGGGACCGCAACCGACGACTACTATATTCTCGCCTTTTTGTAATTGTGCCCTTCGAATTGCATGGGCCCCTATGGCCAATGGTTCTACGACTGCCATTTCATTATCGTTAAGATTTTGTGCGGGAATCAATAAATCGATAGGAACAGTAATCTTTTCTTGCATGCCCCCATCGGTATGAATACCCAAGACACGCATGCTTGTACAGCAATTCGTTTTGCCGTTTCTACAGGCGATACATTGGTTACAGTTCAGATACGGCATAATGACAACGTTGTCGCCGGCCTTCAAACCTCTTTCATTTTCATCGATTTCGATGATTTGGGTCGCGAGCTCGTGCCCTAAAATTCTTGGATACGTGAAAAAAGCCTGATTGCCTGTATAAGCATGCAGATCGGTACCACAAATGCCGACTTTTTTAACCCTAAGTAGAACTTCACCAGGTTTTCTTTTTGGTTCTTCCTTTTCTTTTAGAAGAAACTCCCCCGGTTTTTCACAGATGATATATTTCATTGAGTCAATAATATTAAAGCGAGCGTTTCAACTGCACTCGCTCTTAAAAATAGTGAAAACAAGGTTCCTCTTAGACAAATTCCCAAGTAGATATTGACGATTTTCTAAAAATATTTCAAGAATGTTGGAATAATTCTGTCGATGATGAAAATAACCATTTAATGAAGGTCATAAATATCAACCGAATTTTAATGGTTGACTGGATGATTAATTCTTAAATTTAAAAGGTGATAAATAACAACAAATTATTTTGATGTATTGTCGAGCAGCCATATCAAAAGGAGACGGTCATTTTACTATTGACACCGTTGTAGTCGGTGACCCGGAACCGGACGAGGTATTGGTGAGAATTATAGCCTCAGGCCTGTGCCATACCGATTTTGATTCTTTAAAATGGGGCAAACCAATTGTAATGGGCCATGAGGGTGCTGGGGTTGTCGAAGCGGTAGGAGCGTCAGTTCAAAACGTGGCGATTGGCGATTCAGTAATTTTGAACTGGGCCACTCCGTGTAGAAATTGTTTTCAATGCCGTTTGGGCAATGAACACCTTTGTGAAAAAAATTCGCCAGTGGTTGCAGGTGCAAACGGATATACCGAGGGTCATGCCCATTTAGAGGGAACAACTTGGAACGGAAAGCCGATAGAACGATCTTTTAATATTGGTACCCTATCGGAATACGCTTTGGTCAAAGCTTCGGCGGTGATTAGAAATCCGGCCGAAAAAATGCCGTTTACATCGGCAAGCATCATCGGTTGTGGCGTGATGACGGGGTATGGCTCCGTTGTTAATTCGGCAAAAGTGGCGCTGGGTAGTTCCGTTGTGGTTTTGGGTGCAGGCGGCGTCGGGTTGAGCGTGATCCAAGGGGCAAAAATCAGTAAAGCCTCTAAAATTATAGCGGTGGATATCAATGAGGGCCGTTTGCAAATGGCCAAAAATTTCGGGGCTACCCACACAATTTTGGCCGATAAAAATGATAAAGGGTTACTACGTGCGGCCGAGAAGGTAAAGACGATGACCGATCACCGTGGAGCGGACTATGCTTTTGAATGCACCGCTGTTCCCGAATTGGGGGCGGCCCCATTGGCCATGGTCCGTAATGCAGGAACTGCGGTTCAGGTAAGTGGCATCGAACAGGAAATTGAATTTGATATGAATCTTTTCGAATGGGATAAGGTTTATATCAATCCCTTGTACGGTGGTTGTAATCCTGAAAGAGATTTCCCGAAAATTGTGGAACTTTACCAATCGGGAGACTTAAAATTGGATGAGATGATCACGAGAACCTATCCCCTAGAAAATTTACAGCAGGCTTTCGATGATATGCTTTCGGGAAGAAATGCCAAGGGGGTTATCATATTCAACTAATGGAAAAAGCATTTAGAACGACCGAAATATCCGACCCTAAATTCGAAAGTGACAATCTTCGGTTTATCACGGTCAAATCACCTAATTTAAAAGGTCGTGGCGATATTTGTGTGTTTGTGCCCCCCATGGAAGGTTTAAAGGACATTCCAATCGTAGTTTTATTGCATGGTGTATACGGAAGTGCCTGGTCATGGTCGCGGCAAGGCGGGGTGCATCGCACTGCTTTAAAAATGATCTTGGATGGAATTATTCAGCCGATGGTCATCGTGATGCCTTCCGACGGACTTTGGGGCGACGGTTCAGGATATCTTCCGCATGATGAAAGGGATTTTGAAAAATGGATCGTAGAAGATGTGCCTAAAGCTGTGGTTGAAAACATTTCTCAGGTGAGTGAAAAAAGTGAGCTCTTTATATCAGGACTTTCGATGGGCGGTTTTGGGGCGTTGCGCCTAGGAATAAAATATTCGGACAAATTCAAGGCCGTTTCTGCACATTCGTCCATTACCGAGGTGCAACAAATGCAACTGTTCGTAGAAGAGCCTTCGGAGAATTATTTTCAAGAGGATGAAAGGGAAAACTCTGTTTTCAGGCTTCTAGAGAATCATTCGATGAAGCTTCCAAGAATTCGTTTCGATTGTGGTAAAGACGACGAACTTATCGAAGCCAATCGCAAACTCCACCAACAGTTTACAGATGCATCCATAGAACACAAATATGAAGAATTCAAGGGTGGGCACGAATGGCCTTATTGGCAAGAGCATATCAAAAAGAGCCTTCTATTCTTTGGGGAAAAAGTGGAAAAATTGAATTAAATTCATAAAAAAGTAAAGATTATGGCAGCAGTAAAAGATTTGGCCGATTATCACGAAATGGTCTCCGACCTTTTTCAACTTCCGAAGACGGCCGAAGAATGGAATCAATATCGATTGAGCGATGAGCAGGTCGCACATTTTCACGAATACGGATATGTATCGGGCATTAAAATGTTGGATGAAAGCCAAGTGGAAACCCTGCGTGATGAACTGGCTGAAATCGTCGATTCGAGCCATCCGGGGCATCATTTGTTCTATGAGTTCCATAGCAATGAATCGGAGAACCCGAATTCCGTTTTATTCCATTCTTTGGGGCATTGGCGCATTACACCAGGTTTTCATGATGTCATATATAATCCAGCTTTTGTGATGGCGGCACATCAGCTTTTAGAAAACAAACCCGTGCGTTTCTGGCACGACCAATTGTTCTGCAAACCGGCAAAACATGGTGGGGTCGTCGCATGGCACCAAGATTATTCGTATTGGACCCGCACCATCGCCATGCAGCATTTGACCTGTTGGACCGGACTCGACGATGCTTCCGTTGAAAATGGGTGTTTACATTATATTCCGAAAAGCCATAAATGGGGATTGTTGGACGCGCCTTCTTTGGCAGGCGATATGAACGGACTCATGGATTACCTGAACGACGAACAAAAAGAACAATTCAAGAATCCGGTCGCAATAGAACTTAAAAAAGGATATGCAACATTTCACCACCCGTTAATGGTGCACGGTTCGTATGAGAATAAATCGGAAATCAGCCGAAGGGCTTTCGTATTGAACGTCTTCGCCGACGGTACGATCAGCAATACCGATGATGAACTCTTGGCAGGTGTGCCTAGAATTCCAAAAGGGCAAAAAATGGAGGGTAAGTTTTTTCCTTTGATTTTTGACAATTGATCGTAGGAAGTGTTTACTGGTGATTTGGAAAAGCGATAACGGAGTGTTTTAGATTTCGTTCGATTTCAAAAAAATAACACTTATACTCTTTTAGACTTCCAGCACCGACCGGATGTATTTATTATTATGTAAATAGCTTTCGAACATATCGGCATTTTCAGGTACGGCGCTCTCTATTTGAACCCAACCTTCGTACCCGATGTCATCCATGGCCTTTCGAACTTCCTGAAAATCGATGCGTCCCTTCCCTAATAAAAAACCATTTTCCTTGGCATGGAATTCACAGATATGCTCCGTTCCTAATTGTCTTATTTCTTTGTAAATATCATAACCCATTTTATTTGAGTTCGCGACATCGTAGTACACTTTTATGTTTGGCGAATTGACCGAATCGATAATGTGCATATGCTCTTCAGAGTTCAACCATGTTTCCAATCCTAGTACAATACCGTTGTCCTCGGCTTTGGATGTAACTTTTTTCAGCCTTCGAATGGTTTCTTTGGTTCCTACTACGTCATTTTTCAGATCGCCATTGTGGAAAAAGGCCAACAAGACCACTTTTACTCTCATGGCCACGGCCACATCAATACTGTCGGAGACCCATTGTTCTGCACGAGGATCCGATTTATAGGGAATATTGTTCATTTCGCCAATGGCAATTCCACCGATAGACATATCATGTTTTTTACAAGCGTCCTTATATTCTTGTTGTATTTTTTCTTGCCTAAGGTGCATATCGTTATCCAAGGTGCCCAAACTGATCTGTACGCCATCAAGTCCGATTTTTTGACCTACTTCCATGGCTTCTACCTTTGCCAATTGATTGATAGACCAATCGCAGGCCCCTATTTTAAATCTTTTCGACGGGTCGGATGCAAATACATCATACGCACTCAGACAACTCAGGCCCAAAAGTCCGATAGAAGATTTTAGCACATCTCTTCTAGTTATACTATTTTGTTCCATGATATTCTTATTTATGTTCGAATGTGTCAGACATCGGTCTTTTTTAAGGTCAAAAGATAGGTCGCAAGATCGGCCAAATCTTTTTCTTGCAGGTCCAATGCTTTGGCATCGGGCATAATTCCTGTTTTCATTCTCGCTTTGTTCTCGATTTCATCTGGGGCGATTACGATTTGATTTCCGTTAACATCTTTCAAAACAGTAGTCTCACCTTCCGATAATTGAAAACCATAAAACGCTTGTCCCGCTTTGGTCTTTATCATTACGGGCTGGTATCCGAATACGATGGAGGCATTGGGGTTCACGATTGCATCCACTATAGCGGATGTATCAAATTTACCCCCTATATTCGATAAATTCGGACCAATGTCATTGCCTCCCTTATCGTTTTTATGACATGAGGCACATTTGGCCGTGAACAAACTTTCGCCTTGGGTTGGGTCTCCTGTTAAGGTCAAAATTTTGTTTTGTGAAAGGGCTCTTTCTTTGGGTTTTGTAAAATATCCCGAAGCGAGGGTCCGCACTTCTTGAAAAGGATTTTCAAAAAGTGCCCCGGAAACATTTTGAATAAGCTCCTTGGAAAGTTGATCGTTCACCGCCATTGCGATCAACAATCGACCGCCTATTAAGGTTTTGCCCATATTTTTTCCGGCTTCCGTTCTATCTTTCATAGATTTGGAAGTATCAAGAAGCAGTTCTTGTTGAGCGGCTATTTCTTCGGGAATTTCAAAAGTAATCCCTGCCTCGGAGTGCCAATCCCTTAACGAATACCAATCATTGGTCTTCCTAAAACTGACCCACCAATCGGCCCGTTCTTGAACTAAGGGTTTTCCCTTTAGATTCTTTAGGTCTACCATGGCCGTTACGGCCTCTTCATCATTGACAAAAGCAAGTGCATCGACAGCTCGCCTTTTTGAGTCATCGTCTATATTTTCGGATACGGCTCTTTCTTTTAAATCCGCTACCGCCGATCGTGGATGTAGACGCCAGACCAAGCTTGCAAATTTTTCGGACCATTCTGCAGGATTTTCCGATTCTTTCACTACAAGTTCTTGGTAGGCCGATTCTTCTTTGCCGTCCATCGCCATACCTAAAGCTTCAAGGTACCAAGGGTCTTTTCCATCGAAATTATCAAAAAGGGTTTTGATTATGGGTGCACTTTCTTCCCAAGAGAAATCGCGCAACGATATGGCCACTTCGCGCCTCACCTCTTCAGCGGGGTCGTTAGCTGCAATATCTGCATATTTCAATACCGATTTTGCATCGTTTTTCAATGCGCGATAAGCGACGACCCGTAATCTGGGATCCGGTTCTTTTTTGAGGACATTTTCTACAGCGGCGATTCCCTTGTTTCCTAATTTCGATAAAAGCCAAACGGCTCTGGCTTTATGGTAGGGGTTGTTCGATTCCAGAATTTTCTGCACGTCGTCGACTACGGCTTCACCTTGGTCTTCTAATTTCTGAAAACCCAAATTTCGCACATTGATCGCGGGATTTAGTAAAGCCGCAATTTGACCTTTGGTGGTTGCTAAATCTATAGCAGGACTTTTTAATTGTTTTCCTTTCGGGGTCAGACGATAGATGCGTCCGTATCCTATGCTATCCATCATTTGATGGCCGCCGACGACAGGATCGTACCAGTCCGCAATGTAAATGGAACCATCGGTGCCGACCGCTACATCACTTGGTCGAAACCATTTTCGCTTGTCGTCATCGATATCGTTCCATACGTAGCCTTCGGTCGATTCTTGCATCGAAGTGATTAAATCCCTTCTTTTAAGTTCAAAACCTGCACCCTTTTTTGCAGGCTGATAAGCGAAAATCACGTTGCGTCCCGCATCTGCACTGAGCAACATGCCCCGATATTCGGGACCAAATGCATCACCTTCGTAAACCACGACACCCGTGGGTGACCCTGCACCGGTATTATCTCCCGCGGGCATAACTCCAGGATCCTCTTGATGCCAGTGTGCGGTAAAAATATCTTGACCGGGTTTTTGGTCTGCTTGCCAAGTACGTTTTCCGTTTGCACTGAAATAACCCGCATTGCCCCCTTCCATGATCCAAGTTACGCGACAGGTTACGACCTGATCATCATTATCATTTTGCCACATATTGCCATAGGAGTCCAAAGCCACCTCATACGAGTTTCGGAAATTATGGCCCAACACTTCTAGGCCGGTACCATCTTTTTCCATTCTTAGGGCCAGACCACCTACCCAAATTCGGCCATCATCGCTGATCTGAGCCGGTTCATTTTTGTCATTGTAAGGGGTGCCACCGGTGTAAACACTGCCGGAGCGTAAATTCCAGCCTGCCTTATCTGTCACTTGATGAGGCCCTGCATTTCCAGTATTGAAGTAATATTTGCCATCAGGACCAACGACTAATGAATGAAGGCTATGGTCATGATCGAAACCCCCGAAACCGGTAAGAAAAATTTCTTTCTTATCCGGAACATCGTCCTCATTTTCATCAGTGTACACAATCAAATTGGGCGCACAGGAAACAAATATCTTATTGCCGACTACCGCAACGCCCATGGGAGCTACCAAATCTTCATCTTGCACGAATACTTTAGAAGAATCGCTAATGCCGTCCCCATCGGTATCTTCTAAAATCATGATACGATCGCCCTTTTCAAAATTCAACCGCTTTTTAGGGTCATTGTTGAAATCGCGATAATTTACGGCCTCCGTGACCCAAATCCTGCCTTTGGCATCGACATCCATATTCGTGGGATTGTACAGCGATGGAGATTCTGCCCATAACGAAACTTCCCATCCTTCGGGCATGTTAAAACCATTTTCTACGGTCGTCTTGAAATCAAGGGACGGAGTGGAGTATTCCATAGTTCTTGAATCCTTACATCCGGATAAGATTCCTAAAAAAATCCAGAAAATTAGGATTTGGATAAGATTGATATTCGATTTATTTATGGACATAATTGTATTGTTTGAATTCTAGAGACAAAAATTTTCTCCTCCTTTAAGGACTTTAAAATCTTGTGCCTTCTTCTCGGCCTCGGCAATAAAATCGTTCACATCGGCCGTATTAAAGGTAAACATATCATAATGACAGGGAATGACATACTTAGCTTCTATGGCTTTTCCTAAATCGACGGCCTCCTTGCCATCGAGATTACCGGCGACCTTTCTCTCTGGTTTGTTTCCGTTGATAGGAAGTAGCGCAACATCAACTTTGAAAGGGTTCAATACATCGACCATGCCATCGAACCATAGTGTATCACCACTATGGTAAATGGTATATTCCCCAAATTTTATAACAAAGCCCATGAATTTACAATTACCATTTTCATCACGGGCAAGCTCATTGTGTTTTGCCGGTATTCCAACGAACGTGAATCCGTCGATGGTTACCGATTTTCCATCGTTCATCCCGATGGGAAAATCGGGCTCACACTGTACTCGGTTTGAAACGAATTCACGATTGGCTTCGGGAATAATGAATTTGATTCCAGGATTATTTTCTAAAATAGGAATGAGCGTCTCGGCATCCAAATGATCGGTATGGTTGTGGCTCGAGGTCACTACTGAAATGTTTCTAAGCCTTTCTGGACGAATCACCAACTCGCTCATTCTGATGTGAGGTTTTTCAGTCTCCGCATACTTTTTTGTCAATGAATCGGAGAGGTAGGGGTCAATCAGAACCCTTTTTCCGTTCCATTGCAATAGATACCCACTCTGCCCCAACCACCATAATCGAAAACCTTTTTTTTCGTCGAGAAAGGAATCCATCTCGGCTATAAGTTCTTCATTTTTTTTTATCGCGGGAATCAATGTGTTCATAACGATTCTCTCACTTTTTTGGCTCCGGCTACCATATTTATCAATTTTTGTCTTGCGGCCCAGCGTGCAGTTTGACTCAATCCGCAATCTGGAGCAACGGATAATTTTTCGGCCGGCACGTATTTTAAGCAACGGTTAATCCGTTCCACGACATCTTCAGGGGTTTCGATATAATAGTTCTTGACATCGATGATGCCGACCGCCACGTTCATTTTTTCCGCAAAAGGAGCCAATAATTCGATTTCGACGAATTCACGGTTCGCCATTTCAATATGGATTTCATCCACATCCATATCTAAAAAATCGGGAAGCATGGGTTTGATACTTCGGTAGCCTACAGGTCTTCCTTTAAAGTTTCCAAAGCACAAATGGGTGCTTAGGTTACATTTTCCTTTGATGGCTTTTACAGTGCGGTTGAAAATATCTACAAATCGCTTGGTATCTGCTTTATAGGCATAGCAACTCATAGAGGGTTCATCGACCGTGATCTCGGTACAGCCAGCCGCTACCAAAGCCTCCAGTTCGCGACTGATAATCGGTAATAGTGCTTCGGTTATTTCGTAACGGTCTTTGTATGTGGCATTCGGCAGTAATCTTCCCGATAACGTATAAGGCCCGGGAATACTCGCTTTTAGAGTCGGGCCTTTGGGAGCCAATTTTTTGAGCCTTTCAAATTCTTTGACCGCCCCAAGACCTTTTGGTGCTTCCAGTTTGTCAACGATATTGTTTTTGCCCCTTTGATCGTGGGCAGGTGGGCCGAAGAGTCTTGTGCTCGAAGTATTGTTCTCTATTCCGTTGATAAATCCATAGAAACTGAGATTGAAATCGAGTCGGGTCTGCTCGCCATCTGTAATAACATCTAGACCTGCGGCGGTTTGATCGTGTATTGCGGCGATAACGGCATCTTCGATTGCTTCTTCGATGTCGGCAGCACCGAACTTATCTAAGTTTTGTGAGACGAATTCAAGCCAGCCGGGAAAAGGGTAACTACCTATGACCGTTGTTCTAATTGGAGTTTCATTCATTGATAAAGATTTTATTTTTCATTCCTGCGAAGGCGGGAATCTGTTTTTAGTTGGTTAGAAGAATGATCCTGTAGAAGCTAAAGTAACCAAAACAACTTGTATGTACAAGTAATAATCCCTACATTTCACAAACCTCTGACGGGAAGAATTTTCATTTGAATTGTCATGAAATCCGAAAAAACAAAAACCAAAAAATACCTTACCATTCAGGATTACATTAAAAAGAGAATCCAAATGGGGAAATATCCGGTTGGGAGTTATCTGCCTTCGGAGAATGAAATTTGTGGTCGGTTCGACACTACAAGAACAACCGTGCGAAAGGCTCTGGATGAATTGCTCAAGGAAGGTTTTATTGAAAAGGAACATGGCAAGGGAAGCAAGGTCATTGAACGGGGAAAATCACTGGGACTGCTAACAGTAAAAGGTTTTTCTGGCTCGATAGATTATGAGGTTCAAACGATAGTTACTACCCACCCAAAGGTTACAAAGTGGGATCCGGTAATCGCTTTTCGATTGACAAATGATGAAAAAAAATCGCAATGCGTTTATTTTCAAAGAGTTCGGCATATCAACAATAAACCTGTAGTCTTGGAGAACAATTGGTATTCTCTCGATGCTTTGGAACTCATAAAGGCAGACGAATTTGTGGAGGGTTCTTTTTTTAAGACCTTAAGTCAAAAGCACTTGATAGAGATTATGGGGGCAGATCAAGAATTACGATCCATACCTGCCTCGAAAGCGGTAGCTAAAAACCTTGGTATAAAAGAAGGAAATTCTATTCTACATATTTCGGTTCGGTTTCGGACTAGCAAACCAGGACTAAATCTATATGGAGATCTGTATTGCAATACTACCGAGTATCCTATTCGGAATAGTTATTTCCTTTAACATATCTATAGAGGTATCAACGGTCTAAAGTTTCCTCGACCGCCCCTTCAGGAACTTCAAACAGCTTTTCATCAGGTATTTCATCCAAAAATTTGATATCGCTGAAAAGACGTAAATGGTTTTTGCTATTACCAATTTGGCCATCTTTCCACTCGAAGTTTTCCATTTTATGGGGCATTAAAAGTCCTTGTACTGCTCGATAATCGGAGTAGACTTTTGCGCTATTGATTCCTGCATTCTCGCTGTCGAAATAAGAAATGGAATAGGTAAGTATCTGTAATACATACGTTTCGGGGTCAAGATAGAGATAGTAGACATCCTCGGGAGTGAACCCGACCCCAGAACCAAAAGTTATTTTTAACGATTCATATTCTTTTTCGCTCACATTGACTTCACCCTCGTACGACACATTGACTCCCGGATCTTTTAATAAAAAGGGGACTCCGATGAAATAGAAGTCCAAATTGTAGTAGAAAGCGGCCGATTTACCGGAAATCTCACTTACATCAGGTAGTGCCCAAGCCACTTTTCCGTCAAAGCCAACTTCGTATGTTTTTGATTTCAGGTAGGCACGACGGTCCTTTAGGTGGGTCAACTGGTATACCTGTTTTCCGTTGTCGTCAAGATTGTATTCCAGACCTTCGAAAGATTTCCATTTTGCTAATCCGCCATGTGCTGCTATACATTTTTCCAAAAGTGCTTGTCCTTCCTTTTCCTCGGAAGGGATTGAGGGTATCTCCGACATTTTAATTGCCGTGAAGATATTCGTCTCTTTTTGCTCTGGCTTACAACCAAAAATCAATAAGGTAAAGTAGAATAATAGTAAAATTTTTGTTTTCAAAATATACCGTTTTAGGTAAGGGAATTTATGATTTACTTTTTGATAAGAGCTATTCCAAGTTGTTCATATGCAATATCTTGCTACTTAGCTCCATTCTATCTACGCCATTAACTTCGAAAAACACCTCATAATATTTAGGAAGCGTTCCAAATTCAGCTTTCAGTTTTGACTCCAATTCAAGTAAAAGTTTTGCGTCGGTAAAGTTCTTTAGGCTCTGGGTTGCCCCCGTATCCCAGATCCCTGAGAACAAATACACCGTATTATTGTTGGGTCCGGGTACTTTGGCCATCAAACTGTAATCGGTATGGTAAGCATCGGCATTTCCGTTAGGCTCGTATGAAATAGGTTGCCCCCCATCGCTTACTTGGTAAAGAAACGCGTCATTTTCAGCATCGTACTCGAAAACACTGTTCTTGTAGAACGACCTAAATACGCCCAAGGTTTTATGCATACCTACGACCATAATATCATAATCTTGAAGCTGTTTGGGGTTGAAACGTGACATGGTGCGAATTGTGTAGTCACTATCTATCGAATAAAAAATTTCGCTCAGTTTTTTTATCCATTGGGTACTGCCAAGTATCAGGTGCGTATAGGTCAAAGGTTCAATGTCCAAGTTGGGTCTTGCACTCTTCAGCTTATATTCCTCGAATTCCTGCAACGAATTGATATTCGGGCCCCTAATGGTTCTTGTTTGGCCGATTACAGTGTCCGTTTCACTGTAAACAAAAAGATCTCCGAGTACAAGCATTTTCGGACGCTCACTTTCTATCAAATCTTTCCAAAGTCCATCTTTGGTTACTAAAGCCTTATCGCGTTTGTTCGTGCTTGAATAAATATTGAACGCCAGAGATGCAATTAGCGTTCCGATAATCGGAATAATCCATTTTTTTCCAATTGATGGAATACTATCGGGGTCAACCTTGTCACGGTCAACGATTTCTACAGCATAGCTTCCTTTTGGAATACGAATTCTTTTTTTATCTCGCCCTCCTTCTTTTTTATAGTAGGCATCCAGCTTTTTTCTGAGATTGTACATATAGACACGCACGAGGGTACTCTGTGATGGGTCAAAATCGTTCTTTCCAAAAATTTCGGAAGCAATAGTAGTTTCTTTTGGAATATCTTCTTCGATAGTACAGCGAACTAAATATCGTAAAAGGTTGGCATAGGTAGTTGAATTGCCAAAAGATGCACTTTCGATTATTTTAGATATGTATTTTTCGTATTCCTCGGAAACCATAGAAAATCAAAGGTTTAGCCAAAGATAAATATAGTTTATTAACAGTTAATGAAACTGTTTATTAACGAATTAACTGTTAAAAATCATTGTATATTAGGTAAAATTTTAATCAAGGGATGAGAATTTATCAAGTTCAAACGTTGCTACTTCTTTCGTTTCTAATGACGGGTTGTGGTTGGAATGCACCTGAGGAAATCGAGCTCGCCTACGAAAACCTTCCCGAAAGAATCGACTTTAATTATCATGTTAAACCGATTCTTTCCGATAAATGTTTTGCCTGTCACGGTCCTGATATGGCCAATCAAAAAGCGGGTTTACGATTAGATATTGCCGAAAATGCCTATGAAGCTTTGGAAGGTTCGGGAAAACATCCGATCGTTCGCGGCAAACCCGAAAAAAGTGAGCTAGTCTCAAGAATTCTTTCCGATGATCCTGAAATCCAAATGCCCCCGCCGGAATTCAAGGTGGAACTCACCCTAAAAGAAATTGCCATTTTGACGAAATGGGTGGAGCAGGGCGCTGACTACAAACCGCACTGGTCTTTTATAAAACCTATAAAAGAAAAACCTCCAGAATCGGGGGCAAAAGACTGGCCCAAGAACGAAATCGACCATTTTGTTCTTGATAAGTTGGAAAATGAAAATGTATCGCCCTCAAAAAGGGCCACTAAAGAAACCTTGATCCGCAGATTGAGTTTTGACCTAACGGGACTTCCACCGAGCCTTGAACAGATTGAGGGTTTTGTAAATGACATCTCCGAAAATGCCTACGGGAAATTGGTAGACCGTCTGTTGGCATCACCAATGTACGGCGAACGTATGGCCGCGGAATGGATGGATGTAGCCCGATATGCAGAAAGTGATGGTTATTTAGACGATAAGCACCGCGATTTTAGTCCGTACCGCGATTGGGTCATCAAGGCGTTCAATGAAAATATGTCGTACGAGCAATTTACTACATGGCAGTTGGCAGGCGACCTTATTGACAATGCGACCCAAGAAAGTATACTGGCAACCGCATTTAATAGATTGCACAAAAGAAATTCTGAGGCGGGAATCATTTTTGAGGAGTATCGGCAAGAATATGTAGCCGATCGGGTTTTGACCACGGGCAAGGCATTTTTGGGTTTAAGTGTAGAATGTGCAAGATGCCACGACCATAAATATGATGCCATTAGTCAAAAAGACCACTATGAAATGGCCGCTTTTTTCAATAGTACGAATGAAATCGGCACGGCGGTATACGGACCGGGGCAAGTACCGGGCCCTTCCCTCTTGTTGACTTCCGATGCGCAGAAAAAAGTTCTGGAATATATCGATACCAACATCGAAAGAACAAAAAAGCAGTTGGTCAAAGTGGAAAAGGAATCCGCTACATCGAACTCCACTAAAATAAGCGATGCATCGAGTTCATTGAAAGTTGTTCAAAAAAGTTATAAAGAAGGATTGATCGTCGATTATTCTTTTGACAAACTCATCGCTAAAGGAAACAAAAAGTTTCTTGGACCTAATTCAGTAACCAATGGAAAACCTGTTAAGGTAGATGAACCCGATATTAAAAAAGGTGCCAAAGGCAACGGGATATTTTTGAATGATTTTACAACCCTCGTATTGCCCGAAAAAGTAGGTTGGTTTGACCAGACGGATCCCTTTACGGTTTCCTTGAGCGTGTTTCCAGATATCGAATATGAGGAAGCAGGACTTTTCTATCATTGTGAAGATTTGAGACTTGGCCTCAACGGTTATTCGTTACATCTTGAAAATAATCGACCGAAATTTATTATCGCTCAATCTTGGCCAACGAATGCCATTCAGGTAAAGACAAAAAATGCGATTCCCGTTAAGGAATGGACAAACCTGACCGTTTCCTATGACGGACTTGGAAATGCCGAAGGTGTCCATATCTATTTTGAAGGAATAGAAGTGGAAGTCGATATCGAGATAAACAATCTCTATAAATCGATTATATACGAGCCAAACATCCATACCTATTATTTTGCCGGATTTCAGTTAGGCGCGCGTGATAAAATGAAAACATTTATCAATGGAGGGCTCGATGAACTGAAAATACATGCCAAAGAACTATCGGCTTTGGAAGTCCTTTATAGCTATGACGCAGAGAATGCCGAAAAAGTTTTTATGAAACCTGAAGTTTCAGAAAACAAAAGATTGATAAAAACCTTTCATGAACATACCGATTCGCAAAAACAATCCATTGAAAAGGCATTACGTGCGCTGAGAAAAGAACAGCTTAGTTTGGTCGATACGATACAAGAAATCATGGTCATGGGAGATTTACCCGAACCTAGGCCCACATACATTTTGGATCGGGGCATGTACGATTCGCCAACCGAGGAGGTTTTTCCAGATGCCATTGAGGCTGTTTTGCCATTCAATAAGAATTTTCCGAAAAATCGACTCGGACTTGCAAAATGGCTGTTCGACCCCGATAACCCTTTAACGGCACGGGTCTATGTTAACCGATTATGGCAGATGCATTTCGGCAGGGGGTTAGTGGCTTCTTCCGATGATTTCGGAAATCAAGGCGACCTGCCCTCGCATCCAGAACTGTTGGATTGGCTTGCGGTAGAATTTCGTGAATCCGGCTGGGATGTTAAGAAAATGCACAAGCGCATCGTACTATCGGAAACCTACCGCCAGAGTTCGGAAGTCAGTCAAGAATTGTTAGAAATCGATACCGATAATATGTTGCTGGCACGCGGCCCAAGTTTTCGCATGACCGCTGAAATGGTACGTGATAATGCACTTGCCATTAGTGGGCTTCTCTCAAGTAAAATAGGTGGCCAAAGTGTATATCCGTACCAACCAGAAGGCCTTTGGGACGAAATCAGTAATAAAGGTTGGCGCTACAAGTACCTTCAGGAACATGGAGAAGGATTGTACCGAAGAAGTTTGTACACTATTTGGAAGCGGACCTCCCCGCCACCTTCCATGCTCATTTTTGATGTCGGCGAACGGGGAGTCTGTACGGTAAAGCGCCGAGAGACCAGTACGCCGCTACAAGCCTTGGTGCTTTTGAACGACCCGCAATTTGTTGAAGCTTCAAGAGTGATTGCCGAGAACCTTTTGACGGATTATCAGGATGTCGATGAACGCTTGAAAAAAGCCTATGGTCTCGCTATTGGACGAATGCCCAATGCCAACGAAATGGATATTTTAAAGAAATTCCATTCGGATGAAATGCAGCGATTTACAAATATCAAAGAGGATGCTGTCGCCTATGTTAAAACTGGTAATTCAACACCGAAGGAAACATTGGATGTCATCGAGGTAGCTTCCTTGGCCACGGTGGTCAACGGAATATTGAATACAGCCGATGGATTTACAATACGATAAAATAGGGATATGGACGATTTGACGAGAGACTTAAAATTTACCGAAACGAGAAGGGGTTTCCTGAAAAAAGCATCTTTGGGTTTTGGTTCTATCGCACTTTCAAGCATGTTAGGGCCAACCTCAGGCTATGCCAATGATTTGTTGATGGGTAACTCAGGCAGTGTTTTGAATGGCACTCATTTTCCGGCGAAGGCCAAAAGGGTCATTTACCTTTTTCAAAGTGGTGGTCCCTCCCAACTAGAAACGTTTGATTACAAGCCCGGTTTGGCAAAATGGCACGGAAAAGAGATTCCCCCTTCTGTACAAGGTACGCAGCGAAATTCGGGTATGGTGTCTGATCAGTCAACCTTTCCGTTGGTTCAATCGATATATGGTTTCAAACAATACGGGCAGTCTGGGGCATGGGTCAGTGAAATTTTTCCACATACGGCGAAAGTGGTCGACGATCTTTGTATCATAAAATCGATGCGCACCGATGCCATCAATCATGAACCAGCAGTGATGTTTGTACAGACGGGTTCTCAGCAGAGCGGGCGGCCTTCCATCGGTTCTTGGTTAAGTTATGGGTTGGGAAGCGACAACAAGGACCTCCCAAATTTTGTGGTCATGCTTTCGAAAGGGGGTGGTGCGCAGCCTTTGAGTTCCGCGGCCTGGGCCAATGGGTTTTTGCCTTCACACCACCAAGGGGTGCAATTTCGCTCAGGAAAGGATCCTGTCTTGTATTTGAATAATCCGCATGGGGTGCAGGATCATGACAGGCGCAGGGCTTTGGATTATATTGCTGATTTGAACAACGAGCAATACAATATTTGGAAGGACCCCGAGATTCAATCGAAGATTAACCAATATGAAATGGCGTATAAAATGCAAAGTTCTGTGCCCGATGCGGTTGATGTTTCCGAAGAACCCGAGCATATTTACAAACTGTACGGTGAGGATGCTAAAACACCAGGCACTTATGCCTACAATTGTTTACAAGCGCGTCGTCTCGCTGAAAAAGATGTGAAGTTCATTCAGTTGTACCACATGGGATGGGATCAACACGGTGGACTTCCCGGTGGGATAAAAAGACAGGCTATGGATACGGACCAGGCTACGGCAGGACTCATACAAGACTTAAAACAAAGAGGACTGTTAGAGGATACCTTGGTAGTTTGGGGAGGAGAATTCGGCCGAACCAGTTTTTCCCAAGGAAGGTTAACAGCCAATAATTATGGTCGAGACCATCACCCCGGATGTTTCACGATGTGGATGGCAGGTGCGGGCGTAAAAGCAGGAACCGTCTATGGCCAGACCGATGAATTCAGTTACAACGTCATTCAAAATGAAGTACATGTGCATGATTTTCAGGCGACATTGTTACACCTTCTTGGTATCGATCATGAAAGACTTACTTTTAAACACCAAGGTCGAAGGTATCGTTTGACCGATGTGCATGGGCACGTGGTTAAGGATATACTCGTTTAATGAAAAGCTTAAAAATTTCTCGAAGAAAGTTTATTAAGAAATCGGTTACATCGAGTAGCCTTGTGATGGTCTCAACGGCTGTTCCGTTTTATATTATGCCTTCCAAACCAAAATTAGAAGAAACCATTCTCGGCCACGGCGATTTCAAATATCGTTTGGAAAAAGGGTGGGGCGATTTGGACCCGCAAAAACATCCTGTGAATAATTGCCACGAAATGGTCATGGATCATAAAGGAAGGCTTTTGATGCTCACTGATCATCAAAAGAACAATATGCTCATTTACGATACCTCTGGAAAACTAATGGATAGTTGGACGCTGAATTTACCCAGCGCACATGGTCTGAACATCCATGATGAAGGAGGAGAAGAGTTTTTGTACATCACGGATCCTTCGCAAGGTAGGGTTCTCAAAACATCCATAGGTGGCGAAATTATGATGGAATTAGAGCATCCTGTCAAGTCCGGAGCCTATGAAGAAGGGCTACATTTTCGACCGACGGAGACAGCGATTGGCCCCAATGGGGATATTTATGTGGCCGATGGCTACGGCTCACAGTATATTTTACAGTTCGATGCCAAGGGCAATTTTATCCGAAAGTTTGGAGGCGATAGTTTTCTTTCCCCCGAAAAATTCAAACAGGCCCATGGTGTGGCTTTGGATACTAGGGATGCTAACAATCTCACTTTAATCTGTTCCGCTCGTATTAAGAACTCGTTCAAGCGCTTTTCACTAGAAGGCGAATATCTGGAAGATTTTTATATGCCTGGATTGTTTATTAGTCGCCCTGTAATCGACGATGGGAATATTTATTCGGGAGTATGTTTCGGTATGTCGAAAGGCAATTACAACATGCAATTGAACAAAGGTTTCGTCACTGTACTCGATAAAGATAATAAGGTGGTCTCGAATCCGGGAGGTACCGAACCGACCTACGATGAAAATGGCAAACTACAATTAATGTTTCAAGAACAACAAGTTTTTAAGCACTGCCATGATGTTTGTGTTGATAATGACAAAAACCTTTATGTCTGCCAATGGAATGCAGATGGGGTCTATCCCTACAAATTACATCGAGTTTAGATTTTCAATACCTACTTAGGTTTTCCTATTGGTGAATCATCACATTTCAGATCCCCAACGACATACTGCAATCCATCTAAAAAGAATTGAAACAACTCTGGGTGATCCATACTTTGAGCATTATGCGAGGGCGAAGAATAGAAAACACGTCCTTTACCATGTCTTTTGATCCAAGAAACGTATACTACTTTTTCGGCCACTACCTCTTTTAAACCTTCCAATTTATCAACTTCCATATATAGCAAAGGTCTAAAATCGTAATCGAAATAGGCGTTCTTGAAAAAATAGGGCTCGTCAATATGGGTTAGTCCCTTGCCCTTGAAAGCCTTCACCAAAGGATGGTTTTTATCAACTTCTTGTACGTGCATTTCTTGCTGTTTTGGGTGGTAATCAAAGCTTCCACCTGTCATCCGGCTAAATGGTATGGAATTATTCTGCACCGTAATGGCGCCGTGCAATATCATCAAACCTCCGCCCTTTGAAACGTATTTCATCATGTTAGCCTCGTATTCCGGTGTACGCTTTTTGATTTCGGAATCGGACAGCGAAGTATTTTGTCGCAGCAAATCGGCAAAAAGGTCTCTATCCGGCCCGCTTGGATTGCAATTGTTGAAAACAACGGCATCATACTTTTTTAGGTTTTTGGCCTCGAATTTTTCAATATCATAGCCTACGTGCACTTCAAAGACGCCTGATTTCTTGGCAAGGATTTTTAGCATCTCTATGTTATGTGGAATCGTCCAATGGTCAAAACCGGTAGCCTTCGAAAAAACCAAGATTTTCTTTTTGTCCACGTTTTTCACTGTAGGTGCCGACGGGGCAAGACTTTCGATTTTGGCAAGCCATTCAGGGGTGATTTTGATTTCCTCCAAACTTTGTCCCAAAATGCCTTGTGAAGTAAGAAGTGTGCAAAATGCAATGGTAAAATATGTTTTGATTTTCATTATACCTATTTTTTTAATGTGGATTCCCTAGTGATTAATTGATGCTTTAAAAGAATGGTCTCTGCCGATTGAATGTTGATATTGCCTTTTAGATGACTAATAATACTTTGACCTGCCAATACCCCCAATTCGTAACCTGGATAATCGATGGTGCTTAAGTTAGGACTGATTATTTCGGAAATAGGGTCGTTATTGAAACCGATTACCTTGACCTGTTTGGGTACCTTGTATCCGTTTTTCAGCAGGGCCTGAATGCAGGCGACCGCCATACTATCATTTGAAATAAAGATACCGTCGAACTTCTTTTTGGCGCGGTCTAGGTGTTCAATGACCTGGCCAATTTCTTTGGGGTCGAGATCAGTTTCCAACATTTGGTTCGCATTAAACCGGATTCCATATTCAGACAGGGCATCCTTAAATCCATTAAAGCGGTCGTTGTACACGTTACGCTTTAGATTTCCACCAACGTGCAAGATGTTTTTGCATCCTTGTTGAATTAAATGTTCAGTAGCATCAAAACCGGCCTGTCTGTTATCGATTAAAATAGTCGGGCAATTCTGAAATTGATGTACCCGATCAAAGAACAAAAGCGGAATTTTCCGATCCCGAAAAGTCGTAAAGTGCTCATAATTCGAAGTTTCGTAGGCCAAGGAAGCCATCAACGCATCTACACCGCTGTCGTACAGAGTCTGTGCATTCAGTTTTTCTTTTTCCTCTGATTCCAACGATTGGCTAATGATCAGATTGTATCCGTGTTCGTTGGCTACTTTCTCGATTCCCGAAAGTACGGTCGACATAAAATAGGAATTCAGTTTGGGTACGATCACGCCTATTGTGTTCGATTTTTGCTGGCTTAGGTTGGCCGCAAACTTGTTGATACGATATCCTGATTTCTGGGCATGAGAAATTACCTTGACCTTGGTCTTCTCACTGATAGACGGATGGTCGTTCAAGCTTCTACTTACTGTGGCGGGCGAGACGTTAAGGTCTTCGGCCAAATCATATATGGTGATTTTCTTGCTCAATCATTATAGATGTTAGTGTTGTTGCAATATTACGCAACAAATTGCGTAATCAAAATATTTTTTCGTTTTTATTTAAAAAATTAATAGTAAAGTTGTCAATATCTCGTACTATAACGATTGAATTTGTGATTTTTTCAAAATATGTTACGTTAAAATTTTGCAATCGGTTGCGTAATATTAATATTTTTTTAACTTTGGCACAACATCAAGAACCATATTCATCTTCAATCATGACTCTAACTTAAAGAACCAACTATGAAATTATCAACGAAACCAATTAAAATTCCCAAACAAAAAATTCTAATTTTAGTTTTGGCTTTCATTTTCTCGTCTTTCGCATTTGCGCAAGACGGTTTCTCGGTAAGCGGTACCATCCTTGATGAATTCGACCAGCCATTGCCGAGTGCCTCGGTAGTCGAAAAAGGGACTACCAATGGTGTGTCGACCGATTTCGATGGAAACTTCACAATAGAAGTAACGAACCAGAATGCTGTTTTGCTAATATCATATATCGGTTATGCGGAACAAGAAATCCCTGTAAACGGACAGTCGCAGATCAATGCAACCTTAGAGCCTAGCGCATCTACGCTTGACGAGGTGGTATTGGTCGGGTATGGTTCTTCCAAGAAAAAAGACTTGACCGGCGCCATTACACAGTTGGACGCCACCAAGGTGTCGAACCAATCAACAAACTCGGTTACCGATGTACTTAGAAGTAACGTAGCGGGTTTGGCAGTCGGTTTCTCTAATTCACCCAGTGGGGTGAGTAACATTCAAATTCGTGGTAACAATAGTATTACTGCCGATTCATCGCCTTTAATTGTGGTCGACGGTTTTATCTTTAATGGCAGTTTGGCGGACATTGCACCGCAAGATATCGCCAAATTGGATGTTTTGAAAGATGCGAGTTCAGCAGCGGTATACGGGGCACGAGGTGCCAACGGTGTTATTATCGTTACCACAAAAAGAGGAACTACCGACAAACCTACCATTACGATTAATACGAGTGTTGGCGTTGCTACAGATGGTTCGGAAGAAAGGCCTTATGCCGCAGACGAGTATGCTGCCTGGCGTGTTGATGTATTCAAAAGTAGTAGAGGAAATCTCGCCCGTGAGAACCCTGGTATTTTTGATGACCCCAATAATTTACCCAATGGCTTGACCCTGGATCAGTGGCTTGCGTATGACGGTGGTCAAGGAGATCCGACAAGGGTTTGGTTAAATCGAATCGGTTTTCAGGATGTTGAAATCGGAAATTATCTTGCTGGTAACAGTATAGACTGGTATGATAGAATAAACCAAACGGGTTTCAGAAACGAGTTCAATACCAGTATCTCTGGTCGAAATGGAGGGTTGAATTACTATTGGTCTTTAGGCCAGCAAGATAACGAAGGTATTACCGAAGGTGAGGAATTCAAGGCGATTCGTTCGCGTTTGAATCTTGATGCCAAAATAACTGACTGGTTGACCGTAGGTATGAATACACAATTTGCAAGAACGGACAATAGTTCGATTCCGGCTCAACGGCTACAGATAGAAAGGTCTTCGCCTTGGGGTTCTGAATTTGATGATGAAGGAAACATACGTTTAAGTCCACAAGATGATAATGGGGCAGGTGCCGTAAACGCCTTCTTGAGACGAGATTTTTCAGATAGAATAGATTTGGACCATACGTTCAATTCAAGGGTCTATGCCAAAGTGAAATTGCCGCTGGGCTTTTCGTATGAACTAGGCTACACCAGCCGCTTGGAATTTCAAGAGTTTTATGATTTTTATTTTGCGGCAAGTCCTGCGAACCAAGTAGGCAATGGGGTAAGACAGGTCAACAAGATTAATGAATGGCAGTTGGATAATATTTTGAGATGGAACAAGACCATTGACAAACATGCCTTTGACTTTACATTTTTGATATATGCTGAAAAATTCCAAAGTAACTTTACCCGGTCAAGAGCGAATACCTTCCAGCCAAGTGATGCCTTAGGTTTTAGTAATCTTGAAGCAGGTACAGTACAGACCGTAGATAGTGAAGATGTGACCAGCACGGGTGATGCATACATGTCGCGTCTAGGTTACAACTTTGATTCGCGCTATTTGGTAAATTTCACACTGCGTCGTGATGGTTTCTCCGCGTTCGGTGAAAATAATAAGAGAGCATATTTTCCATCGGCATCGGCGGCATGGGTAGTATCCGAAGAGAATTTTTTTAATTCGAATTTTGTGAATTTCTTGAAATTAAGATTGACCTATGGTGAGAATGGAAATCGAAACATTGGTCGATTTTCGGCATTGTCAAGATTAGTATCGGGCAACTTCTTAAATACGGATCCCAACGGTCAGGTTATTCAAGTATCCACCTTCAATAATGCAACACTTGAAAACAATGATTTACGCTGGGAGCGAACAAGGGCATTCAACGTTGGTCTTGATTTTAGTTTGTTGGATGGTAGAATTGAAGGGGCCATAGAAGGCTATAGTGGTATCACGGATGATTTGATTGTCACTAGACAACTACCGAACGTTACGGGGTTTACCGATGTTATAACTAATTTGGGGGAAGTTCAGAACAGTGGTTTCGAATTTCAGGTAGCCACCCAGAATTACAATCGGGAGAATTTTCAGTGGAGTACCAATTTCAATTTTTCACTGAATAGGAACAAAATCAATCGATTGTACGGAGACCTTGATGAGAACGGTCAAGAGTTAGACGACCTTAATCCGAGCGATCCGCGTTTTATCGGTGAGGCGACGGATGTTATCTGGGGCCGTGAAGCCATAGGCATTTGGCAGTTGGGTCAAGAAGCTGAAGCGGCTGCTTTCGGCCAAGAACCAGGTGACTTTATAGTACGCGATGTAAATGGTGATGGTGTCTTGGATGTTGAAGACAATGTGTTTCAAGGGTATCGTACTCCAAGATTCCGATGGGGTATGTCAAACAACTTTTCCTTTTTGAAAAACTTTGATTTCTCATTTGAAATGTACTCGAATTGGGGGCAGAAAAGGTTATTCAACGAAGCTAGGAACAAGAATGGCTTTATCGATAGAACCAACTCTATAAAAACCCCTTATTGGACACCAGAGAACCCGAGAAACGATTATTCAAGATTGTTTTCGGCTGATGGACCTTCGACCTTCAATGTCTATCGTGATGCATCGTTTATTAGATTGAGCAATATCACTTTGGCCTATAGGATACCGACAAAATTGCTGGAAAAAATCTCAGTACAGAACGCCCGTCTATATGTAAACGCTCGTAACTTGGCGGTTTGGGCCAAAGACTGGGAGTTTTATGATCCCGAGCCCGTTAGTATAGAAGGAAGGTTTAGAAACGACAATGGAGATTTTCAAAATAACGGTAGCGACCCAACAGTTCGATTTTTTACTGTAGGTCTTGATATAACGCTTTAAAAATTAAGTAGCAATGAAAAATATACTAAACAACAATCGTAAAGGTTTATTGGCTCTTTTTATCGGGCTGGCGTTTATTTTTACTTCTTGCGAAGAGGAGTTTTTAGACGCCGAGCCTCAGTCATTTTTTACCCCTGCAAATGCTTTGAATACACCAAACGGACTCAATAGCTTGTTATCGGGTGCCTTGTACAATATACGGTCTGAATATTATGGTGATGGAGCTCCTATGATTACAGAGAACATTTTTTCAGAAGTATCTATCGAAGGTACGACCGATAAATCGGGCCCTGCACAAGATTTAAATGCGCAGATACTTCCAGACGCGAATTTGAATAGTGGTAATTTCAATAGAATTGGCTGGTTTTGGGAGGCTTTTTATGAGAACATAAAATTTGCCAATACAGTAATCGGTAGGTTGGACGATGCCGAGTTTGACAGTGATGTCCAAAAGGCCGATATTTTAGGTCGGGCCATGTTTCACCGGGCGTATGCGTATTACAGACTTACACACCAGTTCGGCAATGTGCCATTTGTTTTGAAAGAGGTTAGTTCGCCTAGACTTGACTTTGTTAGTACTGACAGAGAGGTTATTCTTCGTTTTATTCAGAATGATCTAAACTCGGCAGTATCCATGGTAAATGAGGTTTCTAATGGTGGAGAGGTCAACCGTGGTGTTGTATTGCACTTATTGACCAAAGTGAATTTGGCCTTGGGTGATTTTACCGAGGCCATAGCATCCGCTAATCAATTGATCGATGGAAGTGGATATGCGCTAATGACAAATCGTTTCGGAAGCACGGGCGGAGATCCCGCAAAAGATATTACCTGGGACCTGCACCAAGTTGAGAACAAGAGTTTGCCGAGTAATACCGAAACCATACTTGCCGGAGTGGATAGATTGGAATTTCAAGATGTCGGGGCAGCGAACGATTTTGGTAATGGTACCAGTATCATGCGACAGGCCACGCCATTATGGTGGCGCTTTATCAATACCCCGGATGGTCAGAACGGAATGTCTGACGAGCCCGGAATTACGATAGACCAAGTAAGTCAAATAGGTAGGGGCATTGGAAGAAATCGAGGTACCAACTATAGTACAAAGGAAATTTGGCAGAATGCCAATAATGACCAAAGGCACAAACTTGGAAACTGGCTCGATATGGAAGACCTAGTTTACAATGCGCCAAGTCTAGAAGAGGCCGGTAACCCATTCTATGGGCAGAATCTAGAGTTATACCTTCCAGATGGTACACCACTTTGTACCGATACGATTCGAAACTGGTATGGTTTTCCACAGTACAAGATGTTCGTTCCGGATCCTACGGCGGTCAAGCCTTCGGGTGGACACGGCGACTGGTATATCTATCGTTTGGCCGAGACTTATTTGTTAAGGGCCGAAGCACATTTTTGGAACGGAGATAATACTTCGGCTGCCGCTGACATCAATGCTGTTAGACTCAGGGCCGAAGCCGATCCGATAACCGCTGCCGATGTAAATATCGATTATATCTTGGACGAACGCGCCCGAGAACTCTATTATGAAGAAAATAGGAATACTGAGTTGACCCGTATTGCTTATATTTTTGCAAAAACAGGTAGGGCGGCCTATAATGGACAAACCTATAGTTTGGATGGCTTTTCCCAGAAGAATTTCTGGTATGATCGAATTATGGAAGTAACCGATTTCTATAATGTACCCGGACTTAAAACGGTTTTTGGAGTTTCGTTTACGATGAGTCCGTTTCACGTACTTTGGCCAGTACCGGCGGGTGCCATTAACGCAAATACGCAAGGTACTATCAATCAAAACCAAGGGTATCCTGGGGCGGAAAATAATATACCGCCTTTGACCGAGATACCTGTTGAGGATTAAAAAAGCATTTATGAAGTTTGTTTGAGTTAGTTTTTTTAAATTCCGTCGTCCAAACCTGATTGTATGAAACGTATTTTTCTCTTTTGTCTCTCAATGATATTCATATCATGCGAAAAAAAAGAAATATACCGTTTTGAAATTCAGGAGGACGGCGGTTTTTTGCAATCCGGGCCCGTTTCTATGGAAATCAAGGATTTGGAGGATAAAAATCTAGAAAAACTCAACTTACTGCAAAATGGAAGCCTCGTTCCATTCCAAATAAAAGATGATAAAGTTTGGTTCGTTCACAATCCAAAAAATGGAACTTCATATAGTTTTGAGGAAACTTTCGATGAAAGTAGCGACGGAATATCGTTCAATACGGAAAAGCAAAACGGAAACCTTCAACTGAAAATAGACGACAAGCCTTTGATCAGTTACCGTTACGAAATGACCTACCCACCCGAAGGAGTGGATTCCATTTTTAAAAAGTCAGGATATATTCATCCTATTTTGACACCCAAAGGAGATACGTTGACACGAATTCAACCCCCCGATCATTATCATCATTATGGCCTGTGGGGGCCTTGGACCCACACTAGAATAGATACTACCCGCGTTGATTTTTGGAACCTCGGTGAAGGTATGGGCACCGTGCTTTTTAAAGAATTCAAAGACACCGATTCGGGGAATGTTTTCTCGTCGTTCACCGCAACACAAGAACATATCGATTTCAAATCCCAAGAAAGTCCGCAGGTAGCATTAAATGAAAATCTTGAGGTCAGTTTATGGAATTTGAATCGACCAGATCGCTACATGTTCGATTACAACACGACCTTCAATTCCACATTGGAAAATGGAATCTTATTTGAAGCTTATCGATATGGCGGCGGAATCGGCTTGCGCTTCAATGAAAGATGGAAAGCTGACAATTGTTCTGTCTTGACCTCGGAAGGAAAAGATCGACTAACCGCTGATGGCACCAACGCCCGTTGGTGTATTGTGTCAGGCGAATCTTCCGATGGCCAGGGCACTAATGGTATACTATTCATGAGCCATCCCGAAAATCGGATGCATCCAGAACCGATGCGTATTTGGCCCATTGACGGCAACGGGGGTAGAGGTGATATGTTTTTTGAGTTTTGCCCGATACGTCATGAGGAGTGGAAAATAGAGCCTAATGAAGACTATAAACTCAATTACAGGATGGTGGTCTTTGATGGCGAATTAAAAGCAGAGGAGGCCGAGGACTATTGGCAGGCTTTTGCAAATCCATCCGAAGTAAAAAAAGTTTCAAATTAAAAAATAATCATACTTCTTATCATTTCCCCTGCCGGGGGAAACGGGAAAGGAGGGCATCAAAAAATTATATGATTGTTTTTTAATATTATTTAAAAGTAAAATCCAAACATATGCAACGAAGAAAATTTATAAACAGAACAGCTTTAGGTACAGCAGCAATGATGGGTTTCCCAAGTATTGTTCCAGCACATGTACTGGGCAAAGATGCCCCGAGCAACAAAATCAACATTGGTCAAATAGGTTGTGGGCGAATCGCTGTAAGCCATGACATGCACGATACTCTAAAATTTGATGACGCTCGAATCATGGCTGTCTGCGATTTAGATTCGATACGTGTAGATAAAGCAAAAGTTTTCGTGGACAAGGCCTATCAAGAAAAGACGGGCAAGGCAAAGTATATGGATACCAAGACCTATAACGACTATCGTGAAATGCTCTTGAACAAAGATATTGATGCGGTGATGATCAGTACCCCGGATCACTGGCACTCACAGCCCGCCATGGAGGCCGCCTTGGCCGGAAAAGATGTTTATCTTCAAAAACCGACTTCATTGACGGTAAAGGAGGGACAGCAACTCAGGGATGCGGTCAAACAAACGGGCGTTATTCTTCAAGTGGGTACCCAACAAAGGGCCATGCCGCAATTTCGGGTAGCCGCTGAATTGGTTAGGAACGGACGAATCGGGAAAGTACATACGGTTAAAATTGGACTTCCTGGCGACCCAGGTGGGCCGGAAGTTACCGAAATGGCCGTGCCCAGTAATTTGAATTTCGAGATGTGGTTGGGTTCCACGCCTGAATTGCCATATAATGAAATTGGAGTGCATCCGCAAAACGATTATAGCCGACCGGGTTGGCTCAGGCACCGTAATTATGGGGCAGGCATGATTACCGGCTGGGGGCAACATCACTATGATTCGGCCGCATGGGGTATGAACACGGAACTGACCGGCCCGATTTCTGTAGAAGCCTTGGCGGAATTTCCGAAATCGGGTTTTTGGAACGTACACGGCGATTTCTTTGTCAAGCATGAGTATGAAAATGGAATGACCGTATATACCAGTGGTGGATATACGAACGGAATCCGTTATGAAGGCACCGATGGATGGATTTTTGTTTCGCGAGGAGATTATCAGGCTTCAGCCTCCGATCCGGTAGACCAAGAAAAGAGTGCCAAGGCCCTGAATGCCTCCGACCCAAAAATATTGGAATCCGTTATCGGTGAAAATGAAATCCATCTCGAAAAAATCGATGATCAACATGGTAACTGGTTGGAGTGTATCAAAACACGAAAGCAACCGATATCACCCATTGAAAAAGGTCACAAAGCATGCGCTATTTGCTTGATCAGTGACATCGCCATGCAATTTGACAGAAAACTCGAATGGGATCCCGAAAACGAAGTTTTCATCAATGATGACGAGGCAAATGCCATGTTACATCGTGAACAAAGAAAACCGTACGGAACGGATTATGTTAAAGTTTAGCAATAAGCCCAATGAAAAGGTAAATTTTTAGGCTTCCCTCTTTAGAAAAAGAGGAAAAAATTTGGCTTTACCAAATAGGGGAGTTTGATCCGCAAACTTGCTCAGGTATCCTTGGTTTTTTAGAAAGATGGTATTGTAAAACACTGATTGAGCAACTGCACGTGAGCAAGTTACGGGTCAAACTCCTTGTCAGCAAAGCTGCCACTCCTCTTTTTCTAAAGAGGGGGGCAAAAGAAAAGTATAATTTATCAATTAATTGTACCACATGAAATATACAGCCATTACCGCTTTACTTTTAATCTGCCTCTCCTGCGGAGAAAAAAAGTCGGATGAAAAGGTAACGGAAGAAACTTCTGAAAAGGTCAGGCTCATGACCCTCGACCCCGGCCATTTTCATGCCGCACTGGTGCAAAAGACAATGTACGACCAAGTGGATTCCACGATATATGTTTTTGCTCCCGATGGTCCGGAGGTGCAAGATTTTTTAAATAAAATCGAGTCGTACAATTCCCGGGAAGAATCTCCAACAAAATGGAAGGTGGAACAATATTTCGGTGGTGACTATCTGGAAAAAATGATCGGCGATAAACCTGGCAACGTGATGGTGGTCGCGGGTAAGAATTCGAAAAAAATAGATTACATCCTCGCAGCCGTAAAAGCAGGTCTGAACGTGTATGCTGATAAACCGCTCGTAATAAATCCGCAAGGTTTTGAAAAGTTGAAGGAAGCTTTTAAAATTGCCAAAGAGAACGATGTCTTGATCTACGATATAATGACGGAGCGTTTTGAGTCCACGACGGCTTTACAGAAATTGCTCTCCACAGTTCCGGAAGTTTTCGGAGAATTGGTCGATGGGGGTCCTGATGCGCCCGCCATTAGTAAAGAGAGCGTGCATCATTTTTTTAAATATGTTTCGGGCCAGCCTTTGGTGCGTCCGCCGTGGTTTTTTGATGTAAATGAAGAGGGCGATGGAATCGTTGATGTAACTACCCATTTGGTCGATTTGGTTCAGTGGGAGGCATTTCCCGGAGAGGTCATCGACTCAACCGATATAGAAATGATCAGTGCCAAACGCTGGCCGACGATTATGAGCAAAGAAGAATTCCAAAAAGTTACCGGACTGCAAGAATTCCCCGATTATCTGCAGAAGGATATCGTAGACGGAAATCTGCACGTGTATTGCAATGGGGAAATGATCTATAAAATTAAGGGAAAACATGCCAAGGTTTCTGTCATCTGGAATTACCAAGCTCCCGAAGGAACGGGTGACACCCATTACAGCATCATGCGCGGTACAAAGAGTAATCTGGTCATTAAACAGGGTGCCGAGGAAAATTTTAAGGCAGCGTTGTATATTGAACCAATCGATGTTGATAGCTTCGAAGGGAAATTAAAAAACGTGCTTGAAACCACAATCGGACAGAAATTCCCTGGAACGACAGCTGAAAAAATTTCCGGAGGGATGTGGAAAATAAACCTCCCAGATGAATTTAAAATCGGTCATGAAGTCCATTTTGCACAGGTTACGGAAAATTATTTAAAATATTTGGAGGCCGGCGAACTTCCCGACTGGGAAGTGCCGAATATGATAACAAAATACTACACGACCATTGAAGCCTATAAAATGGCAAAAGGAGAATGATATGGAAAACAACCAATTTTTACTAGTGAACAAATGCTATGCCTTGTCGGGTGCTACCGGTGCTTTGGGAGGTTCTATCGCAACGTATTTAGTGCAAAATGGGGCAAAAGTGGTATTGCTAGGAAGGTCCCCCGAAAAATTGGATAAGAAAGTTGAGGAACTAGATACCATTGCGTCAGGGAAAACGTCTGCCTATGTTGTCGATTTATTAAATGAAGACGAGTTAAGGAGTACCAAGGATAAAATCGCCTCCGAAATCGGTATGATAGATGGCTTGGTGAACTTGGCAGGAGGTAATATTCCGGGGGCAACGCTAAAACCAGATCAGACCATTCATGATATTGCAATCGACGATACGCGTAAAGTAGTCGACATCAACTTGTTCGGTACCGTACTCCCCACCATTATTTTAAGCGAGTTGATGGTAAAGCAGAAGCAGGGTTCTATCGTCAATATATCTTCGATGGCAGCGAAACAAACCATATCAAGGGTCTTGGGTTACTCCATGGCCAAAGCCGGAATCGATATTTTCACAAAATGGATGGCCAATGAGCTAGCCTCGAAACATGGCGATAAAATTCGCGTAAATGCAATCGCCCCTGGCTTTTTTATTGGTAACCAGAACAGAAGGTTATTGACCAACGAAGACGGGTCTTATACGGAAAGAGGAAACGATATTATAAAAAATACCCCGATGGGCCGTTTTGGCGATGCCTCCGAATTGAATGGCATGGTGCATTATTTGCTTTGCGATGCTTCCAGTTTTGTGACCGGTGGAATTTTTGATGTTGATGGAGGCTTCAGTTCGTTTTCGGGCGTTTAGACTTCCGATTACATAATTATCTATTTATTTGGCATCAAATGAATATATTTAGAGCTTATGCAGAACGATTCCATGATATATAAGATCGCCAAAAAATTATTTTTGAGTGTTTTCTCCTTCTTGATTTTGAGCATCCTGATGGTTTCCTGTAGAACAAGTAAAGATGCGAAAACCTTGTTTTTTGCGCATTCCCTTCCCATAACACACCCTGTTCATTTAGGCATTCTTGAAATGCAAAAATCCTTGAGTGAAAAATCAGGAGGCAAACTTCAGATAAAGATTTTTCCCGATGGCCAATTGGGTACCGAACGTGAAGTGCTGGAACTGCTTCAAATAGGTAGTATTGCCTTAACAAAGGTCAGTGCGGCATCGATGTCGAATTTTGCTCCTGAATATGGTGTTTTGGGCGTGCCCTATCTTTTTAGGGACAGCGAGCATCTTTTTGAAGTATTAGAAGGTGATATCGGCAAAGGAATTTTAGCAGGAGGAACTGAATATCTACTTCGTGGACTCTGTTTTTACGATGCCGGAAGCCGTAGTTTTTATACCGCTGCCGAACCCGTAAAAACCCCGGAAGATCTGAAAGGATTAAAGATTCGTGTTATGAACGATCAAATGTCGGTCAATATGGTCAATGCCCTTGGAGCTTCTGCGACGCCAATGGCCTACGGTGAATTGTATACGGCCTTGCAACAGCGTGTAGTGGATGGCGCAGAAAATAATATACCCTCGTTTGTTACCTCGAACCACTATGAAATTTGTAAATACTATTCAATTGATGAGCATACATTAACGCCCGATGTTGTGGTCATTGGAACGAAATATTGGGATAACCTAACCGACCAGGAAAAAGAATGGTTACAAGCGGCGGCCAAAGAAAGTGTTGAAAAACAAAAGCGGTTTTGGAAAGAGACAATTGCCGAGAACATGAAGGTGTTGGAAGCGGCCAATGTGCAGTTTTTCGAACCCGATAAGTCCCTGTTTTCTGAAAAGGCCAAAGTCGTCACGGAAGAATTGATGAAAGACCCGAAAATGGGGAGTCTGATAGAAAAAATAAAAAAACAGTAAATGGAAAAAATGTACGTCGCCCTGAACAAGGCTATCGAGACATTTTTGGTCGTCATTTTTGGTTTGTTGGTACTCGATGTGGTCTGGCAAGTCGTATCGCGTTATGTAATCGGTCAATCCAGTTCGTTTACGGAGGAGTTCGCCCGCTTTGCATTGATTTGGTTGACCGTTTTAGGCGCGGCATACATCAACGGACAGCAAGAAGGACATCTTTCGATGGATTTTCTACTCTCGAAACTTCCCAAGGAAAAAAGATTCAGAAGACAGCGGATCATTCAGATTATTATGGCACTTTTTGCCCTCGTGGTCATGATCATTGGAGGTGGGAATTTGGTGTACACAACCTTGACATTGGGCCAGATATCTCCGGCTCTAAATGTTCCCTTGGGCTTTGTCTATGCCATTGTTCCAATTAGCGGATTGATTATCATTTTCTTTTCCATCTATCATTATCGAAAAACCTTTAATACCACTTCGAATGAGTATTGAGACTATAAGCATCCTAGTTCTGTTCCTGAGTTTTTTCGCACTATTGGCCTATGGTGTGCCAGTGGCCTATGCCATCGGAATTTCCTCGACGCTGACATTGATACTCAATATGATTTTCATGCCCTCGGTGACGACGATCAGTCAACGTATGACAACGGGTATCGATAATTTTGCACTTTTGGCTATTCCGTTCTTCATATTGGCAGGGGAAATTATGAATCGGGGAGGTATTGCAGATCGCCTGATTGCTTTTGCAAAATCACTTATAGGAAGTTTCCCTGGAGGTCTTGCTTTTGTAAATATTATTTCGGCGATGTTGTTCGGTGCGATTTCAGGTTCCGCCATTGCAGCGGCATCGGCCATAGGAAGCACGCTAACCGATAAAATGGTTGATGAAGGCTATCCAAGGGAATATTGTGCGGCGGTTAACATTACATCATCCACGACGGGATTATTGATTCCCCCGAGCAACGTGCTCATTATTTTTGCACTGGCAAGTGGGGGCACATCCTCCGTTGCGGCCTTATTTATTGCTGGATACATCCCTGGAATTTTAGTTGGCCTCGCCATCATGATTATGGTATATATTTATGCCATTCGCAAAGATTTACCAAGAGCGCCTAGGGTCGGTTTCAACCAACTTTTCCGTGATTTTGGGAGGGCTTTTTTAAGCTTGACCTTGCTCGTAGTCGTGGTGGGTGGAATCGTAGGTGGAATATTTACCGCGACCGAGGCCGCGGCCATTGCGGTGGTGTATGCCGTCTTATTGGGATTCTACAATAGGCAATTGAAGTTTTCTGATTTTCGTCCGATTTTGCTCAAAAGCGCAAAAACAACGGCCATAGTAATGTTCTTGATTTCAACTTCGATGGCGATGTCTTGGTTGTTTTCTTTTGAATCCATTCCGCAGAACCTTACCGGATTTTTATTGAAATCGGTTAAGAATCCGTTAGTGGTGTTGCTCTTTATAAACATTACCCTTTTGATTGTCGGTACTTTTATGGATATGACCCCCGCCGTGCTTATCTTTACTCCCATCTTTTTACCCGTGGTCATGGCTTTGGGAATGCACCCTGTTCAGTTCGGGATGATTATTGTTTTGAACCTGTGTATAGGTGTTTGTACCCCACCCGTAGGAACCTTACTTTTTGTAGGTAGTGGAGTGGCGAACGTTCCCGTTACCAAAGTCATAAAACCCCTGTTGCCATTGTTGGGCATTATGGTGCTAGTATTGATGCTGTTGACCTATATCCCCGAACTTTCCCTATGGATGCCAAGATTTTTTGGCTTGATCGATTAATGTATTGAAGAAAATGAGAATTCCCCTTTATATTTTAATTACGCTTGTATTGCTTTCCTGTAAAGAATCTTTTGAGGAACCGGAAATAGTTTTGGACGGATATAAAATCGAAGAAGGTTTTACGCTCGAAGTGCTAGCCTCCGAACCTTTGCTAAAAGCTCCTTTGGCTATGGATTTTGATAACCAAGGAAGAATGTGGGTTGCCGAGATGCCTGGCTATATGCACAATATGGATGGTAAAGGCGAGAACGACCCCACAGGTTCGATTAAAATATTGGAAGATCGAGATGGCGACGGGCGCATTGATCATGCTAAAATATTCTTGGACAGCCTTGTATTACCCAGGGCACTTGCTTTGGTCTATGACGGTTTGTTATATGCCGAACCCCCAAATTTGTGGTTTGTCGGTATTAAAAACGATGTTCCTGGTAAAAGGGTTTTGGTCGATTCATTGTACGCCGCCGAAGGCAACCCCGAACATCAACCCAACGGGTTATTGATGAACATTGATAATTGGATCTACAATGCAAAATCAAACCATCGCTACCAAAGAAAAAAGGGTAAATGGATCAAAGAGCCTACAACCTTTCGCGGGCAATGGGGCATTAGCCATGACAATTTCGGAAGGTTATATTTTAATGATAATTCGCGGCAACTTTTGGGCGACCATGCACTGCCGAACCGTTTTATAAGGAACAAATATTTTACGCCCGAGAAAGGGGTGGCACAACTTTTAACCGAAGATCAAAGGGTTTATCCACTGCAACCTGTGCTCGTAAATAGGGGATATGCCTCCGGTGTTTTGGATGCCGATAGTCTATTGGTCAATGTGACGGCGGCTTGTAGTCCATTGGTTTATAGGGGCGGGATTTTTCCTGAGGAATATGATGAAAACGTATTTGTCTGTGTGCCCGAGGCCAATGTGATAAAACGTAATATACTTTCTTTCGACGAAAACCGGACCGTAGCGAAACAGGCATGGCAGGGCAAGGAGTTTTTGGCTTCCTTGGATGAGGGTTTTCGCCCCGTCAATTTATATAACGGCCCAGATGGTGCGATGTACGTTGTCGATATGCACCTCGGGGTTTTAGGGCATCATGCATATCTGAGCCCGTATCTTAAGAAAATCGCCAAGGAACGACAAATGGATACCATTGTAGATATGGGCAGAATCTTAAAGATCGCTGTAGAGGGAAAAGCACTCGCTACGATTCCGAATTTAAATGAACTATCGAGTACTGAATTGGTCGAATTGCTTTATAGCGAAAACGGATGGCTCCGTGATCGTACGCAACAATTATTGATTCTGAAGGGGGAAGAAGAAAATGTTTCCCGATTGTATGAAATTTCATTGGATACTGAACACCCCATCGCCCAAATACATGCTTTATATACCCTAGATGGTCTGGAAAATGCTTCCTTTAAACATTTAGAAAAGGTAGCTTCCGTAAGCAATGATAAGGTGGTTTCCCATGCATTGATTTTATTAGAGGAATATGTTTCAGAAAAAAATGAAGAACAAGCCCTAGAATTATTCCAGGGTTTGTTATCAAAAAAAGAACCCGTGATAGATCTCTATCTTGCCTCGACCCTCGGCAAATGGAGTACGGTCTCGGAAAGTAAATTTCTGCCATTAGTGTTGACATTGTCGAAAAGGTATACCGATGATATGATTCTGAATGAAGCGCTCATAAGCGGATTGGCCAAAAATATGGAGGCAGCTATCACCGCTCTGGAAAACGATTCTGAAACCAAGAAGGATACCTTGGTTACACTTTTGAATCAAACTCTGGCTTTACAAAAAACTGACACCCCAAATCCGATATATTCCGATAAGCTTTTAGCCGAAGATGATAGAACCCGAGGGGCTAAGATTTTTCGTCAGATATGTGCCGCTTGTCATGGAATCAATGGAAAAGGCTCAGAAGGGCTTGCTCCACCGCTTTTAAAATCGGAATATATGAACGCTCCATTGGAGCGGCTCGGCCTTATCGTTTTGCATGGGCTAAGTGGCCCTGTTCATGTCAACGGGAAAGAATATGAGTTCAATCAAGCGATGCCCGGACTGATTGCCAACAAAAGCCTTACGGATGAAGATATTGCCGATGTAATCGCCTATGCAACAAGTGCATTTTCAGACGTTCCTAGATCTTTGAAGCCTGAGACAATAAAAAACCTGAGAGAAGTAAAATCGGAATCAGGTATGGAGTTTACCGAGAAAGAACTGAACGAATTTGTTGAAAAAAATGAGGGAAAGTCCGCTTCTCAACCTCTGTTTTAGAATCATACACTATGGAAAATAGAACCTCTTTTATCGATGAGAATTTCTTGTTGCAAAGCGAATTTGCAAAGGTATTATATCATGATTACGCAAAGGACTTGCCGATTATAGATTACCACAACCATTTACCTCCGGAGGAGATAGCCAAGAATCATGTTTTTTCCAGTATCAGCGAAGCTTGGTTGGCGGGCGACCATTACAAATGGAGGGCCATGCGAACGTTAGGAGTCGATGAGAAATATATTACGGGAAACGCATCCGATAGCGAGAAGTTCCAAAAATGGGCCGAAGCGGTTCCATATACGGTCAGAAATCCTTTGTATCATTGGACACATTTAGAGCTGTTGCGTTATTTTGGTATTGACGAATTGTTGAACGTGGAAAATGCGGCAGAAGTCTTTCAAAAGACATCTGCAAGATTACAAGAAAAGACCCATAGCGCGGTTGGTTTATTACAACAACAAAATGTGGAATCGTTATGCACTACCGATGAGCCGCATGACACCTTGGAGCATCATAAAAGTATTGCCGAACAGGAGATTTCCCCAAAGGTTTTTCCTGCCTTTAGGCCCGACAAGGCCTTTGCCATTGATGCCGGGGCTTCCTACCTTTCCTATTTAAAACTTTTGGGGAACTCGGAGAAAACGAAGATCGACACCTATGCAGATCTTCTGGATGTCTTAGAGCGTAGATTGGATTATTTTCACGAACACGGTTGTCGGTTATCCGACCATGGTTTGGAGCAACTGTATCATTTTAAGAAGGGTGCTTATGACAGTGAGTCCATCTTCAAAAAAGTTATAAAAGGAAATTCAATTTCAACGGAAGAAGTACATTATTATAAATCTCAAATCTTGCTCTTTCTTTGTAAAAACTATCATAAAAGGGGTTGGGGGCAACAATTTCATCTGGGCGCACTTCGTGACAACAACAAACGACTTTTAACAAGTTTGGGCCCGAATACCGGCTTTGATTCTATCGGAGATTTTTCGCAGGCTAGGGCTTTAAGTGGATTTCTGAACGAACTCGACAGTACCGATCAGTTGGCAAAAACCATAGTATATAATCTGAACCCGTCAGACAATGAGGTGTTCGCTACGATGATGGGTAATTTCAACGACGGTACCTTTAGGGGCAAGATGCAGTTTGGTTCGGGTTGGTGGTATTTGGATCAGAAAGATGGAATGGAACGTCAAATGAATACGCTTTCGAACATGGGTATTCTCAGTACCTTTGTGGGCATGTTGACCGATTCGAGAAGTTTTTTGTCCTTTACCAGACACGAATATTTCAGAAGAATTTTGTGTAACCTGATAGGTAAGGATGTTCAAAATGGCGAGCTCCCGAAAGATGAAAAATTATTGGGTAATATTGTGGCGGACATTTGTTATCACAACGCCAAAAATTATTTTGATTTTAACCGATAGGATTAAAAAAAGCATACAACCGTTTAGGGTTATCAAAAAATAAATTTTGAAAGTATTCCTCCATCCCTTTTGATGCTAGAAAATCAGGAATGGTTTCGATCAAATAATTCATTCCTGGTCTACCGCCATAACTTTTCCAATAGGCATTCTTGGCCATATCCATGCCCATAACGATTTGGTCGGGATACTCAGGAAGCAAATTCCCCAAAAGGTTCAACGTATAATTGGGCTCCTTTTTTTTCCAGCGGAAAGCACTATCGTATTCCACGCGAACACCAACATCCAGAACGGATTTGTTATAGTCTAAATCTTTTGCGCGATCTACGTGCGAGAGCACGACATGCTCCAACTTCGCGCCAAGTTTATGGAACAGTTTGGCCTGTTCCAAAGCCTGTTTTCCAAAATTCGTATGGGTCAAAATGGGCGCACCGGTTTCTAGATGGGCATTGACGACGGCCCTGAAAATCATTTCTTGATGTTTTGTGAAGGGTTCGTCACCAGTTGCCAATTTAATCAGACCTGCTTTATGGGGTGTTCTTTTTACAAGAGGTCCCGAATAATCGAACCGATCGATGCCTTCTTCGATATCAGCGATAAAAAACCGGGTGAGTTCATCCTCCGGAACGGTATACCGCCAATGGTTATCCGGGTAGTATGTCTCTAGATGAATGCCGGTCGGTACAATAATATTTACACCACTTCTTTTACTGACTTCAATGGATTTCAAAATATTACGGCCGCTGTTGGCGGGCATGGTATCAACAACGGTTCTTCCTCCGGCATTATAAAAATTAGTAAGCTCTTCGGAAATCTTATCGACATCGTTCAACAAAAACTCGGGATGCTTGGCCGTTACGTAGCTATCCTCTATCACGATATGCTCATGGGAATAGGTGAGGCCCATTTCCGAGATGGGTTTGTCACCTAAAACTGTTCTGAAGAATTTATCTTCCATTTCACTCAATTATTTGCCCATCCATTTCTTGACGTGTCGGCGGCCTTATCCGGCATTTGAAGCATCGCGCCCAATTGCAGAAGCGAATCTTGCAGTTTTTTGACATCGATAGTTGCGGCGTCTTGATCGGAATCCAAAGAAAGGGTGGCGGCCAAACCTACCGCTTGGCCCATACTCATGGTCTGTGCCATGGAGCGACATGAAGCGTGAGCATCGTGAGTCGCAGAAAAACATCTGCCGGCCACCCAAGTGTTCATACTATTTTTTGGAACCAAGGTACGATATGGAACACCGTAAGAACCACCGTCAGGAACATATTGCCAAAGGGTCTCAGAGCCCCCGTCATCTGATTTTCTATGGTCTTCAATTGGGGCGCCACATAGAAAAACCTGATCGTTAAACTGTTTAGCGGCCATACAATCTTCCTTGGTCAAACGATATTTTCCAAATACCCTTCGGGTTTCCCGAACCCCGATTTGATGGGATAGACCAATGATTTTTGCATTTTGATAACCGGGCACTTCAGCTCGAAAAAAATCCTCAAAAACAAAGGCCTGTCGCCTTCCTTCTTTTTCGGCCCGGGTCATTTGCTCTAAGTCCAAAGGGTCCAAATCGACTACTTTTACGGCAATGGTAGAAATACATCCGGGTTGACACATTTCGTGGGCCGAACCTTCCTTTCGGGGTAACGGATGAGTACCTGATCCGTAGGCTTTCGTCATTTTTTCCTGTAACATTTTTTTGCCGCCTGCTTGTTCGAACCTACCCAAATCAACATTTGCCATTCTGAAAGAGGTCGTCATACTTTGGGCGGGTTCAACGTCACCAGCTTTTTCATACGGAATTCCGGCCCAATGACAATAATCGGCATCTCCCGAGGCGTCGATTACTCGTTTTGCAGTAATGGAGAAAAAACCTATTCCTTTATGAAAAAAAATACAGACCGAGGTTTCCCCGGTTTTTTCGACCGCTACCAAAGTGGTATGATAATAAACTTCGATGTTTTGATGTGTCAATAGTCGATCCCAAACCTGCTTTAGTTTTTCGGGATTGTAATTTACACCAGTGCCAGCTCCGTAGGTATTTGGCCTGAGAAAAATATCCCCCGTTTTGTTCAGCTCGTTAACGACCTTATCGGGTAGCCCACCGACAATCTTTTTCGAAGTCTCTGAAGGTGTAAAAAATCCGTAAAAGGTATCCAACATTTGGGTCGAAGTACCCCCTGCGAATCCATATCGCTCGACGAGTGTTACCTTATAGGTCCCTTGCGCCGCGGCTATGGCGGCGATAGAGCCTGCACTGCCGCTTCCAATAATGAGAATATCAGTTTGATACGATTTTGTAATCGTTGAGCTAAAATTCATCCGGTTTACTTTTTGGGCCCTACATTTTCGTACAACTTTGCCATCAAATGGGCATGCTCATCATAAGCAGATTCAAATAAGTCAACAGCCCTTTCATCTCCGACGATTTTACCACTACTCAGCACCTTTGGTGATTTTCCATTTTTATGTAGAATATTCGCAACTTCCGCTTTGATGGAATTGATGATTAACACTCCGCCCAAAGTAGAACCTGGAGCTACCGGCGAATCCAATCCATCCAAATAGATCATCGCGTCGCCCAGGGGGGCTCCTGTGTCCAAAACATAATCGGCGAATTCTGTCAATTTTTTCCCGTCAGCTTTTTTGGAAGTGCTGCCTTCCAAATGCAGTTTACTGACCAATGCAACGACTTTTATATTGCGCTTTTGGAATTCCTCGGCCATTTCGATGGGCACTACATTACATCCGCTAGATGAAACGACCAAAGCAGTGTCTTGCGGACTCGTATCGAAATTTCGAAGTATGCGAGCGGCCAAACCCGGAACATTTTCCAAAAACATCGCCTGTCGCTGTCCATTGGCCCCGACCACTAGATTGTGGAACGAAAGCGATAGCTCTACGATGGGGTTGAACCCAGGAAAAGATCCGTAACGCGGCCACATTTCTTCGACCATCATACGACTGTGGCCCGAGCCGAAAAGATGTACCATTCGGCCATCCAAAATGGATTTAGCAAATAACTTCGCCACCTGTTGAATCACGGATTCCTGTTTCTCGATAGCGGAAATAATTTCTTTTCCTTTTTCTAAATACTGTTTTGTCAAACTCATGGATTATAAATAGTTTTTTGTGAAGTAAGCTGCGCCGATAGCACCGGCATACCCTCCTAATTTTGCTTTTGCTATTTTGATTTGATGTCCTCCAGGTCGCCATTCGTAATCGGCCATTGATTTTTTTAAAGGTTCTAATAGGGAATCGCCTGCACCGGCCGTGATTCCACCTCCAAGAACAATCAATTCGGGCGAAAGTATATTCGTGAGGGACGCCAGACCTGCGGCCAATCTTTTTATCGATTCAAGCCACCAGACATTGGCATCGGCACTTCCCTTTTCAAAGGCCTCGACCAGTTCACGTACACTTTTGTATTTTCCTTGGGTCCTTTCGGATACCGAAAAGTTTCCCACGGCATGTTCTAAGCTTCCGGGCATATTGGTCATGGTTTGAGCACCGTTGATGTCAACGGTCATATGCCCCACGTGGCCGGCACGTTGCAGGTTGCCTTGATAAAGCTTGCCGTTGATGATAATACCCCCGCCAACCCCTGTTCCCAAAGTGAGCATCAAAAATTGTTGGATTCCCTCAGAGCGGTAAAACGATTCATATTCGGCCAAACATGCAGAGTGCCCGTCATTGATGACCTTGATCTCGCGTTGTAGCTCGTTTGACCAATTAAAATTTTCGATTCCTTGAAGTCGCTCCGGCATATGAAGGGTCATTTTGTTTTCGGAGTCTACAAGTCCTGGAGCGGAAATACCACATTTTAAAACGTCGTGATTTCCATCGGCATATTGTACGGATTTTTTATGAATGACGGCAATGATTTTTTTCTTCCAGAGTTCTGCCTCACCACCTCCATCTTCGGTCAAGATTTCGTTCTGTTCCAAGATCTTTCCGCTATTGTCCATGACAACAGTCTTAATTTTGGTGCCTCCGATGTCGATGCCGAGGTAGGTCATAAATTATCTATATTGGCCCTCACTAATACTCCAACCACCATCAACGGCTAATACTTGCCCGGTGATAAATTTTGACTCGGGATGTAAAAACATCAACACTGCATTGTTTATATCTTCCGAGGCTCCAGGTCGTCCACCGTCCAAAGGTTGTTTTGTTTTTAAGAAGGAAAGAATTTTTTCATCCTCGGCAGCACGTTTGGCCATGGGGGTTATAAAAAGGCTCGGAGCGATTACATTTATTCGGATATTATGTTCGGCATAATAGGAAGCGATGGATTTCGAAAACCCGATGATCGCCGATTTTGCGGCCGCATAAGCATGGGTCGTAAAATATTTCGGTGAAGGCGAGTAGCCCAGCACCGAACCCATATTCAAAATAACCCCCTCCTTCTTACGTTCGAGAAAATAATTGACCATCGCCTGATTGGAAAGCATCATTGAAGTCAAGTTGAGCTCCATAGTTTTGTTCCAGCCCTCCAACGTAATTTTGTCCAGCGGGCCGTCGCCCCATTTTCTACCACTTCCTCCAGCGACATGAAACAATCCTGAAATTGTGCCAAAAGCTTCATGGGCCATCTGAATGGCAGTTTTCATGGTCTCTGGATCGGTGGCATTGCCACTTAGTGAAATGCTATCACTGCCCAAAAAATCTTCGGCCTTTTTACAGCTTTCCTGGTTTCTACCAACGACAAGCACGTTCGCCCCATTTTCCTTTAATGCAATGGCTGCGGCAAGGCCCATTCCGGTTGTGCCGCCCATGATGATATATGTGGTGTTCTTAAAGTCCATTGATTTTATAGGGCCCAAACGCCGTCGGTTTTGTTATATGGAATACATGCCTCGAATTTTCCCGGCACGGGCAGGTAATTTCTGGCCTCGGTCATTCCGATTTCTGAAGAAAAATATCCTGAAATAGTCATACCTTTTACTATGTCGAAATAATGTGGTAACGTTTTTTCGACACCTTCCATTTCTAAATTATAGGCAATTGCTTCTGCTTGCATTGCTTCTAATAATTGTAACTTTTTAGCTGCCTCAGCTTTTACAAAAGAACAGGAAAAAGTTTCGTAAGAGCGAGAGTCCAAGTCGTTGAGCCCGTTAACCAAAACAGCTTGTTCTTCAGAAGGCATACAATCATTGTACATGAGTAGCATATATTCCCCAATGCCGGTGGCTTTGGCACCAGGTGTCGTTTCCGTGGTCGGAATAATCGTTTCCCCGATTTCATCCAATATAGGAATATCGGCTTTGGTCAAAGCGGTGCGTACTTGTGGCCGGTATTCACAGCTTTGCAAGAGGCCCATCGAAGGAAGTATGAAAGCTGCCCCACTTCCTAAAGCCGCTCGGTTCATAAATGTTTTTCGTTTCATTAACAGTTACTTTATTTTTCATTTCCCTGAAGAGGGAAATCTTTATGATTGAAATATGTGCTCAACCAGATGACATTGACTTTTCAATGGTCATCCGTGTGGTATCATAGCACTTTTTTAACAACGTCTCCGCATCCATGGTTTCCCAATATCCCTTATTGAAAAGTTCTACGGATAACCCGCCCCGAAATCCTGCGGCATATAATTTTGGTAGGACTTCATCAAAAGGACAAACCCCTTCGCCCGGTAGCACCCTATCGGCATCGGTCAATAATTCGGCAGCTGGATTCCCCGGATAATCGTTCATATGAATAACGGGAAATCGCCCCGCGTTCAAGGTGTCTATGGTCTCCCACGAATTTCCGCCGCGATGCACATGATAAAAGTCGAGCAACATGGCCGCTTTCGGATGTTCGCTTCCAATAACTATTTGGGCACAATCAGAAACCTTATGTAGGGCCCCCATGCCCCAAAGTTCGATAAGGGGTACTACACCGACATCATCTCCAACCTCCAACACGGCCCTGTAGCGTTGGGCATACTCTTCAAATTTAGACGGGTCGATTTTATCGATTCCCTGAACCGGAGCTGCAAAATAGGTGCCTCCCAATTCGGCAATCATCTCCATTTCGGAACGCATCAGGTCGAGTGCCTCTTTTCTTTCTGTTGTATTATCGCTGCACCATTTGGAGAAAGCAATTATATTTTCAAGTACGAGGTTATACGACTGTAGTTTTTCTTTTAAGGACGCTAAGCTCCCTCCGGAATCAACATAGGTCGTGATATCGCGCATCCAAAGTTCGATTCCATTGAATCCCGCTTTTCCCACCAAATCGATTTGTTGGTCAACGGGCAATTTATAGGCCATCAAAGTCGAGGTGTTAAGGCTGATGCGAAAAGGAAGGTTCGTTTTTAAACTTTTGTTGACACTTTGAAGTGAGGGCTTACTATTCGTATCGAAACCTAGGCCAAGCATTCCTGCTACGGATACTTTCAACCCCGTCGATATGGCGCTTCGTCTTGAAATTTTGTTTTTCATTGTCATTTAATTTCCTCCAAAAAGTCATCCCCTAACCCCTCCAGGGGGAGGGGGATGGCTTTTCGATATTTTTGCCCATATAGCTCAATTGGCTTTTTGATGCTTTATTCGTACTTTAATTCAGATGTTTTTTGAGGGTGTCCAAAAAGTTCATTCAGCGTTGTTGTCAGGTTGAGCCTGTCGAAACCGATTATTGGTTATCAATAAGTTAAAATATTTCGACAGGCTCAATATGACATTTGAGCATACTTTTTAGACACCCTCGACTCACAAATTCATTTTTTTCAATTCATTGACTGCAAAATCCGCTGCTCGCGCCGTCAATGCCATATAGGTCAAAGACGGATTCTGACAAGCGCTCGAGGTCATACTGGCTCCATCGGTCACGAAAACGTTTTCAGCGCCCCAGACCTGATTGTTCTTATTCAGGACGGATGTCTTCGGGTCACGCCCCATTCTGGCGGTGCCCATTTCGTGAATGTTCAAACCGATATTGCGCATTTCCTTTTTATCCTTGATATTCTTGAACTTCATTTTGTCCAACATTTCCATTGCCGTATTGATCATGTCTTTCGTCATAGCGGTTTCGTTTTCTTTGTATTCCGCGTCGATTTCCAAAAGTGGAACGCCCCATTCATCGGTCTTGTCCTTGCTCAAGCTTACCTGATTTTCGTAATACGGAAGGCATTCACCCATACCGCTGAAACCGAATTTCCAGGGGCCTAATTGGGTCAAATCTGTTTTCAAGGCTTCCCCGATGGCAGTTTCGCCAACATCACTGAACGGAGCCCGTGATCCTCCACAGGCATAGGCGTAACCCCGTTTGAAATCTTTTTGTTGGTCATTTCCGAAATTTCTAAAACGTGCCAAATAGGTTCCAGTGGGTCGTCTTCCTGAATAGTATTTATCGGCAAAACCTTCGTATTCGCCTTCCACTTTGCAGTTGTAGTTATGGTCCATGAGATTGTGGCCGAGTTCACCGGAGTCGTTGCCCAATCCGTTTGGAAACCGGTCGGATTTGGAGTTCAGCAAAAGCAAAGTCGAATTCAAGGTCGCGGCATTGACAAAAACAATCTTGGCGAAATAATCACGGGATTCCTTGGTGTTCGCATCGATGACCCGGACTCCCGTTGCCTTACCGGCCTTGTCGTCATAAATAATTGACTGTGCTACAGAAAAGGGGCGGATTGTAAGATTGCCAGTTTTTTCCGCGGCCGGAAGTGTGGACGAATTACTGCTGAAATAGCCGCCAAACGGACACCCTCGACTACATAGACTACGATATTGACATGGGCCACGACCGTTGTGTCTTGTGGTTAAATTTGCCGTACGCGAAATGACCAAATGCCTGTCATCATAATGTTTTGTGAGGGTTTCTTTGACATGTTTTTCCAAACAGTTCATTTCCATAGGAGGAAGGAATTCCCCATCCGGGATCTGTGAAAGTCCGTCTTTGTTGCCACTGATTCCCGCAAATTTCTCTACATAGCTATACCAAGGTGCAATGTCTTTGTACCGAATCGGCCAATCGACTGCAATACCTTCTTTGGCATTGGCCTCAAAATCGAGGTCGCTCCAACGTTGTGTCCATCGTGCCCAGAGCAACGATTTTCCACCGACCTGATAGCCACGGATCCAATCGAAAGGCTTTTTTTGTTCGTAGGGGTGTTCGTTGTCCTTCACAAAAAAATGTTCGGTCGCTTCGTTAAAGGCGTAACAACGGCTGATAACCGGATTTTCATCTTTAATTTTCTGGGGAATGGCTCCACGATGCTTGAATTCCCAAGGATGCATGGTCGCAGTCGTATAGTCTTTGATATGTTCAACCATTCTGCCACGCTCGAGAACCAATGTTTTTAAGCCTTTCTCGCAGAGTTCCTTGGCGGCCCAGCCTCCACTAATTCCCGAGCCGATAACAATAGCGTCATAGGTGTTTTCGGCAGCTCCTTTTCCGTTGATGTACATGTATTAGATATTAGATTCGAGACATTAGACTGAATTCTGTAATTGTTTAGGCCATACTTACTTTCTGGGAAACCTCCCCCGTTTCTTTATGTTTAAGAATCAACTTTTTATCCCCGTTCGGTAATATTTCCTCTTTGATTAGATAGTGGTCATCATCGTAGGATTCCCATTTCTTTTGACCGTCCTTGGGTTCATCGCCGCGCCAATCCTCCAAAATAACCGGCTCCCAAGTTTTACTTTCGGCGGATTTAAATGCGGCATCCAAAATAGCGTTCACGACGTACCCATCATAAAAGGTTTCCAACGGATCTCTATTTTCTTCGATGGCCGTGAACATATCGGTAAACATATGTGGGTAACCTAATTCATGGGCTTCATCCCCAACGGGAAACAACCAACCCGTGCTCGATTCCGCTTTTTCGGCCACGTAGCCGTCACCTCCTTTTCCGGTTGTGAACATTTCAAATCCTGTGCGTAAAAAACTGTTGATCCAAATGGTGCCTTCGGTGCCCATGACCTCGTCGCGAAGGTCCATTCCTCCACGGAACGTCCAGCTGACCTCGAATTGACCTATGGCACCATTGGCATATTTTACCAATCCGATGGCATGATCTTCAGCATCGATGGGATGCACTTGGGTATCCGCCCAGCACATGACTTCGATGGGTTTTATATTTTTCCCGATAAAATTCCTGCTAATTTCAACACAATGGCAACCCAAATCGATAATGGCTCCACCACCTGATTTTTCCTTGTCCCAGAACCAATCGCTATGGGGCCCGGGATGCGTCTCGCGGGACTTTGCCCATAACACTTTCCCGATATCCCCTCGTTTTACACTCTCCATCGATTTTAGGAATTTTGGCGTATAGCAAAGATCTTCCAAGTATCCCCCGAAGATTCCGGCCTCTTCAACGGCATCCAACATGCGTTTGGCTTCTTCGGCATTTCTTCCCAAGGGTTTGGTACAGATGACATGTTTTTTTGCCTTGGCACAGGCCAAAACTGCAGGTTCGTGCAAATGGTTGGGTAAGGAAATCAAAACAACATCTACCTCAGGATGTTCTATGGCCTCTTCCATCGAAGTGCTATAATGTTCAAGTCCATAATCTTTTGCAAAGCGTTTGGCATTTTCCTCATTTCTGGAGTAGACCATCGTAACACGGTCTACACGTCTTTGTGCGTGAAGCGATTCGGCATAGAAACGGGCGATAAAACCCGAGCCGAGCATTGCGATTTTCATGATTTCATTTTTAGTTTATTGTCATTCCCGCCCTACGCCTAGCCTGTCTTGAGCGAAGTCGAAAGGCTCAGGATAAACTTCGGCGGGAATCTGTTCCTTTCCTTTTAAATCTATTTTCTCTTCTCTATACTCTTTTTTCTTCTTTACCATCCGAATGTTTCTCTCACAAACTCTCGGCTCATTTTCCAGTCTTCTTTCAATTCGTTTTTTGGCGTAAAGTCATTAGGAAATGCCAATTCGACAGCAGCCTGTCCGCTGAAATTATTCGCTTTCAGGGCGGCCGCTATGGGTTCGAAATCGGTGTCGCCTTGCCCAACATATTCAGACCAGGTGCCATCTTCGTATTGATCTCTGATATGAAGGTATACGATTTGCTTTCCGTGGGTATTGATGAATTCAACGGGGTCAATACCCCCACGAATCAACCAGTTCAAGTCTGGGCCCAATTTGAAATCGGGAATTCTAGCCAGCGTTCCCTTTAAATCGTGCATATCGTTTTCGACTTCATAGGTATGGTTGTGCAGGTTGGCTTCGATGCCATTGTCATTACAGATATTCCTTATTTTTTTAAGGATGTCGGCCTGTACATCCAGTTCGGCCTCTGTTTTGAGTCCGTCTTTTTTGCTTCCTACTGAAATACCAAATGTCTTTCCGCCCACTTGGGCCAAACGGGGAACGACTATTTTAATGTCATTCATAATTTTCTGATGTTGACTTGCATCCCACATACTAAACCCCACTCCGTACGAAGAACCCGAAACGGGAAGGTTGTGTTTTTTGATAAGTCCGTTTAAACGCTCTACGGAATCATCGTGGCGCAATTGGCCTTCCATGATCTCGACACCTTCGATACCCGCGTAGCTCAAATCAGAAAAAACAGTATCTAAAACCGGAGTGCAGTCCCAGTTCGGCGGAAATTTGCTGGCGTAAACCCAGAGATGGGCATTGACGGGAATGTCGTTTGCGAGATTGCCACAGGTCGATGATGACATCACCAAGCTTGGTGCAAGTAAAATACTACCAACGCCAAGACTTGATTTTTTTACAAAACTTCGGCGATTCAAGGGGTTTGTTGTTTTCATATTTGACGAAGATATTGTCTGTTTTCAATGGCTTTTAAGAGGGAATATGAAAGTACGAAAAAGTAAATATATAGAAACTAACTTGTACGTACAAGTTAAATTATTTAAGTTTAAATGTGTGATACAATGCTTGTGCGTTTGCTGAATTATCTAACTCTTCGGTTTTGAATAAGGTGTGATGAATTTTTTAAGGTAGTTTTCATTATTTCTTTTTACATTTCGAGATGGACTCGAATATGATAACTCTTTAATCAACATACATGAAGTTTAATTTGACAGGAAAAAATGCAATTGTAACAGGCGGTGGCAGCGGTATTGGGAAAGCGATAGCACTGGCGCTGGCCGGGCAAGGAGCCTTTGTACATATTTTGGAATTGAAGAAAGAATCGGCAGACCAAACTACTTCAGAAATATTGCAGCATGGTGGCAAGGCTACATCCTACAATTGTAATGTGGCAGATCAACAACAAGTAAAGGAAACAATTGCTGAGGTTGTCAAAAATAACACCTTGGACATCCTTGTGAACAATGCGGGTATAGCGCATATCGGCAACGTCGAAAACACTCAGGAGGCTGATTTTGACGACGTCTTCAATGTAAACGTAAAAGGAATCTACAATTGCATTCATGCCGCTATTCCGTTTATGAAGGCGCGTGGGGGGGTCATAATTAACATGGCTTCCGTTGGAGCTTCTGTAGGTCTAATAGACCGCTTCGCTTATTCGGCATCAAAGGGAGCGGTCTTGACGATGACCTATTCGGTCGCCAAAGACTACGTTGATCATGGCGTTCGGTGCAATAGTATTTCACCGGGAAGGGTACATACCCCTTTTGTAGATGGGTTTATCAAAAAGAATTATCCGGGCAAAGAAAAAGAAATGTTCGAAAAATTATCGAAAACGCAACCCATAGGAAGAATGGGTACCCCGGAAGAAATCGGAAATTTGGCCTTATATTTATGTTCTGACGAAGCATCGTTCATCACTGGTACGGATTTCCCTATCGACGGCGGATTTATTAAACTAAACACATAGGAAAAATATTATATTCTCGCTGAAAATTGTACTGAGCCTTTCGACTTCGCTCAAGACGGACAAAGTTGTAGTGCGGGAATGGAAATTAAACAAAGTTATTTATGAAGTTAATACGATTTGGAAGTGCAGGAAACGAAAAACCCGGTCTTCAGTTGGAGGATGGTTCGAGAATCGATGTCTCAGGTTTTGGTGAAGATTATAATGAAAGTTTTTTCGGAACCGATGGGGTAGGTAGGTTAAGACGTTGGCTCGAAACGAACCAAGGAATTTGCCCAGAAGTTTCTGACGAAGTACGTCTTGGTCCGCCGATGACGCGCCCTTCAAAACTTGTATGCGTCGGCCTGAATTATGCACAGCACGCTAAAGAAGCAGGTATGAATATACCCAAAGAACCCGTATTATTCTTTAAGGCAACTTCGGCTATCGTGGGCCCGAACGATGATGTGATTATTCCGAAAGGAAGTGAAAAAACCGATTGGGAAGTTGAATTGGCAATTGTCATCGGCAAAAGAGCTTCCTATGTATCCGAGGCCGATGCGTTAGACCATGTAGCCGGCTATGTGCTGCATAACGACTTCAGCGAACGTGCCTTTCAAATCGAGAAAGAAGGCCAATGGTGTAAAGGAAAAGGTTGCGATACGTTCGCTCCATTAGGACCGTTCATAGCGACTACCGATGAAATTTCCGACCCGAACAATCTCAATTTATGGTTGAAGTTGAACGGTGAAACCGTACAGAACAGTTCTACCGATGATTTTATTTTCAACGTTCAAGAAGTCGTCAGTTATATAAGTCAATTCATGACCTTGCTGCCCGGCGATGTGATATCCACGGGAACTCCCTTTGGGGTCGGTCTGGGATTTGATCCGCCAAAATATCTAAAACCGGGCGATATTGTGGAACTGGGTATCGAAGGACTAGGAAGTTCAAAACAGACCGCAAAGGCCTATCAATAAAGTTATGTCTTCAAAAAGGATCCGCACTATATTTTCTGAAACTCCTTATTAACGTTACGTTTGGAATTTAGAATTTGGTGCTTGGAATTTAAATATCTATGGGAAGAATTACCAATATTCAGTTTAATTCAAAGTATCCGGCGATTGAGGATTTGCGAAGCAGGGCACAAAAAAAGATACCCAAATTCGCCTTTGAGTATTTGGATGGGGGCTGTAACGAAGATGTTAACCTTCATAAAAATACCTCCGAAATACGGGAAGTCGAGTTGTTGCCCGAATATTTGAGCAAACATACCAGCTCGAGTATGGAGACTGAACTGTTCGGCCATACGTATGATGCGCCTTTCGGGATCGCTCCTGTCGGATTGCAGGGGCTGATGTGGCCCAATTCTCCAGAGATATTGGCGAAAGCGGCTTTTGAACACAATGTTCCCTTTGTGTTGAGTACGGTCTCCACGAGTAGTATCGAACGTATTTCAGAATTGACCGAGGGCCAAGCTTGGTTCCAATTATACCATCCTACTGAAAATGCGCTACGGGATGACATTATAAAAAGGGCGGCGGCAGCTTCTTGTCCCGTTTTGGTCATTCTCTGCGACGTGCCCACTTTTGGTTTTCGCCCAAGGGATATTAGAAACGGGCTGGCGATGCCACCTAAAATGTCGCTAAAGAATATTTTACAGATATTAGGAAAACCCGAATGGGCCATGAAGACCCTAGTACATGGTCAACCGAATTTCGAAACCTTGAAACCCTACATGCCTAAGAACTTAGATCTAAAACAGTTGGGAAAATTCATGGACCAAACTTTCTCGGGAAGGCTTAACGAAGAAAAAATAAAGCCCATTCGAGATATGTGGAAGGGCAAACTGGTACTGAAAGGAGTCGCCAACGAAGTCGATGCAGAAAAAGCGATTCGTTTAGGTCTTGATGGAATTATTGTATCTAACCACGGTGGCCGCCAATTGGATGCCGGGGAATCTACCATAAAACCGCTTACGAGAATTGTTAAGAAATATGGAGACCAAATCACGGTTATGATGGATAGTGGTATGCGCTCAGGCCCTGATATTGCCAGAACATTGGCAAGCGGGGCAAAATTTACTTTTATGGGTCGTTCGTTCATGTACGGAGTTTCGGCCTTGGGAAACGAAGGAGGTAACCATACCATATCGTTATTGAAGACACAACTGAAACAGGTCATGGACCAGATATGTTGTGAACAGATCGTTGATTTTCCGACGCATTTGGTTTCGAAATGAAATTTTCAAAATCCCGGGATTTCTGTCTTTTATGGATAAGGTTCTGGAATTCTTCGATCAATCGTATTTGAGGCTTACTAGATTAATTCATAAAAACCTTTTGGTACGCGCAACAATTCTCCGAAATAGTATATTTTTTAGAGACTTCGACAAATTCAGTTTAAAAAAGTACCTGTACTGTAAAGGTTCGTTTTTTAGGACTTTTCAGAATGATGAAATGAAAATGATTTTTTCACTAAGCTTTTTATTCATGCCATTGTATGCACTATGCTATGACAGATGTTTTGGAAGTAAGAGGGCAGCATTCGTTTGTAGAATATTTCTTAAGGTTGAAACTAAGCCGTGAATACCCAGTAATTGTTGAGCAAAAGAAAGCATGTTTTTATCACTTTAACGTCTTTTAAAAATCGTGAAGCGAAAACAGAATTCGCCGATAACAACCAACCGATGAACCCGTAGATTGCTATTCGAACGCAAAAATCTTCCTCTCATTTTATTGATTAGACCCTATTTCGAAACGCGTTTATATTCTAATAAATATTTTCTTTTTGTACATCCAATAACAAATGTACCAAAGCATAAAAAGCACAATACAACTTAAGATGATATGTGCGCCTAAATCGCCTGTCCAACCAAAAAGCGCATTTGAAAAAGGAAGAAATATTTTCTTGATGAGATCAGCTCCCCCAACATGTGCGAACAGATAAATAAATAGCGGGTTCATGCCTACTATGGCAAAAAACAACACGCCTTTTTGATATTTTTTGATATCTATCAACCAATAACATAAAGCGAGAGCTATCAACGACCATCCGCCGCTGGCAAAAACAAATGTAGTCGTTGCTATCTTCTTTATGATGGGCGTAAATGGGCTCAGGCCATACCCGATAAGCAATCCGATAATACCGGCGGCAAATAAGATTTGCAGTTTTTTCTTGGCCGAATACTTGCCTATGAGCAATTGGCCTGCCAGAACCCCCCAAATTGTATGTGCTGCGGTCGGAATCGCATTAAACATTGCCCAACCGGCACCATCGTTTTCGCCCGAAATAAGCATATTGAACCAGGCCGGAAAATTTTCTCCGTTGACAAAAGCATTTGTGAACCCTTCAACCGGAAAGAAGCGATATAAGCCTTCAGTAATTAAAAGTAACAATATTGAAAAACCAATTTGAACGACTACGGATTTTCGGATAACCAAAAAGGCCAAAATATAGGTAACTCCTAATTGCGCCAATACGTTTTGAAACCTAAAAACAATTTCTCCCGGGTCAATACAATATAATGCCCAGCCCAAGAATAACATCAAAAATGCCCTTTTAACGGCATGTTTGGTTAAATCTTTATACGAATCTCCCCTGGCCATCCTTTTTGAAAAAGATAAGGGCATGGCCACCCCAACAATGAACATAAAAAAGGGCTGGATCAAGTCCCAGAAACGCATTCCTTCCCATTCAACATGGTGAAATTGCGTTCCAATAGTATGAATAAATGTTCCTTCTAATTCTGGCGACACAAAATATGTGAATAGATGAGAAAACTCGGCAATAAGTAAAAACATCGTTAATCCCCTATAAAAGTCTAGGGATAAAAGCCGACCGTTAGATTTTTCTTGTACTTCAGACATGATTTGTTATTTGGTTCGGTTTCTTTCAGTAAAGTACGACTTACGGAACGGCCCATTTGCGCGATGATATCTCCAAGTTTCGTAACTAAAATGGTATCAGGTTAAGATATAAAAAATGATAAAGAAACTAATTAATATATATTACTTTTTATACCTCTAGGATTTTTCCATCTTGAAATCAACTGTCTAATCCTGAGATAGCCGGTGTTTTGACCGAATGAGGTAGGCCCATATTCTCTAGTAGAGTTTGTCACGGGCTACTCACCTTCAAAGGAAATTTAACCTTCTAACACAAAACCTGCGTACGATAAATTTACATTGAATCTCTCCGATACCAATTTTTGTATTTAACAAATTGCTGACATTGCTTATATATATAAAGTCATCTTTATAATACCGTCTTGAAGGACTTTGTTTAGACCTTATTCACTGGGCATGAGCCAAAAAAAACTGGGAAGCATTGCTCCCCAATCTTCATAAATTTAAATCACTTCATTAAAATTATTTATAAGGTTTTTAATATAGCCGTTTTAAGAAACTATAATTTTAAATCTTATCCTGGGTAAAACTTCGTGCCATTTTTGGTTCTTTTTGAATTTCAGAAAATACTGTTTTAAGGTACTCCACAGAGCTAACCCTATATCCAAGCGATTCTTTAGTTTTGTACCAATGAACAATACTCTTCGTTTTTTACTAATCATTGTTTTGGGCACCTCTTGTTCGGGTGTAAAGAAATACAACGCACAAATTATCGAATTACATTCGGTAGAAGAACTTCATCAAGATGTCGATAAGGTGTACGAACAACTTCAAAGATGGCATCCGAGGTTATATCAGTACGTTTCTAGAACAGAGTTTGACCAAAAGTTCGATGCACTAAAGGGAAGTATAAATGGCCCTATGGGCAGCAAGGAATTCTATGAAAGGCTGGTTTCAGTAGTTAACGAAGTACGTCAAGGCCATCTGAATGTAAGACCCCCAACGTACAGGTTTACAAAAAAACAACAAAAAGAACTACGCAAACGACCGTTTGAATTTTATAAGGTCGATTTCGAATTGTTGGAAGACAAATTGTGGGTCAAGGCCAACCAAGGTAAGGACAGTCTTATCGTAGGGCACGAGGTATTGGCCTTCGACAAGGATTTGGCAGCGAAGTTAGTGGACAAGTATAAACGATTATTTTCTTCCGACGGATTCAACACTACCTATCATAACCGTTTTGTGGCCCAGAACTTTTCCAATTTTTATTATGTCGACAAAGGGTTCAAAGATAGTCTTACCCTTCTTTTAAAAAAGAACGACTCCATCTATTTCAAGACGTTAAAAAGAGTTGCCGAAGACCGATCAGCGTCAAAAGACTCCAGTTCCGTACAAAAGTCTACGATACTATCAAAAGCCGAGAGAACCGCTATAAAACAAAAAGAAAAACGTCTCAGAAAAACACGAAAGCGGGCCGGAAGAAAAAGGGGGTACGTGCCACCGCGCAACCATTACCTACGAAATTTAGATTTTATTGGAAACGATAGTTCGGTGGCCTACCTCAAGATTCGAGGTTTCGGTCATGGCAACTACAATAAATTCTATAAAGAAGCCTTTGCAAAAATCGATTCCGCAGGTTCTGAAAACTTGATTTTGGATTTACGTGACAATGGTGGCGGAAGTTTGGATGAAATCGAAAAACTCTATGGTTATCTTTCTTTATCACCTTTTCGGTTTATGAACGACGCCGAGACCAAAACAAGGATTCCGATGACAAAGGCCGTCTTCTCGCAAAAAAGAACCGGTATTTTGAACGAAGCGCTCCGTATACTCGGAAGTCCGGGTATGATCGTCTATGATATGCTGAATATTCGTAAGAAAGGTGGAAAATTATATCGCAAATTTTCAGGTTCGAAAATAAAATCACCAAGAAAGAAAAATTTCAGGGGTAAAATCTACGTGTTGATCAATGGCTATTCCTTTTCCGCCGCTTCCATGTTGGCTACCAATTTGCAAGCCAATAGGAGGGCTTTTTTCGTTGGAGAGGAAACAGGTGGAAGCTACAATGGAACCGTTGCTGGTCAGACGAAATACATAGAACTGCCAAATTCAAAAGTACTACTCTATTTTGGTCTGCTACAGATCGAAACGCCACATAAAACAGAACCCGACGGATATGGCGTAAAACCGGATGTAGAAATAATCCCGACACAAAAAGACCGGCTTCAGAACAGAGACCCCGAATTGGAATGGGTCTTGAAGGATATTTTTAAGAACTAATGGTAAGAAATCAATGTTGCCATATCCTATATTTTAGCTTTTCTAGAACCACATTTTCCATATACACCTTTTCCTTCAACGCCTTTTCCGTGAAATCGAAAAGACTCAGACAACGGTCTAGATTTTGGTTCGGGTAAGCGACCTTATAATATACATTGTCGTTCAGGTAATCGGTCAAAGCACGTAGGCCATGAATAAAAGGCATAAAACTAGCGCCGAGAGGCAAGGTTTCGATTTCTTGTTTTGAAAGAAAAGGACCTACAGATCCCAAGCCATTCACAAAAGCTTCGAATAGGGGCCTGTCAAAAGTGATTTTTTCGTGGTTTTGTTCATCCTCAGGGGCCGTATTAACGACTGTTCGAACGGCATCCCCGAAATCATAATAAAAATGACCTTTCATAAGCGTATCCAAATCGATGAGACAAAGTGCTTTGTTCTCTTTTTTTGAAAAAAGTATATTGTTCAATTTGGTGTCGTTATGGCAAACACGAACCGGAAGCTCTTTTTTACTCAATTCAGAAAGGGTTACCAATACATTTTGGGCAAATAGAATTGCCTTTTTGGCAATTTCTTTTTTCTCTGGGTTAGCAGACTCAAGCGCCATTTCAAATTGTTCTTTTCGTAGTGCAAGGTCATGAAACCGGGGTATGGTATCAACAAAATCATCTAACTTGGCGTCTTGTAGAAGAATATGAAATTTTGCGATTATCCTTCCGGCTTCAAAAGCGATATGTGGGTCTGTCGTTGTATTGTAAGCCACACTATGGCCAATATAGGTCATCAATCTCCAATACCCTTTTTCATTTTCGAAAAAGGTCTTTGCTCCGGTCGTTTTGACCAAGGTAATTTTAGTATATGAAGGGTCTTTTAATTGGTCTAACGCGTTATCGATGTTCGCCATGAGACCTTCCATATTTTTAAATACGGTATGGTTTACCCGTTGTAGAATATAGAGAGGCCTATCGTAATCGAGTACCATGAAGGTATCATTGATGTATCCGTCGGTTAGAGGGTTAAAATGATAGTCTTTTACCGAAATCGAAAAATTTCTTAATACGGAGTTTAATATGGTGTTTGAATAATCTTCCATTCTTAACCCCAAAGTGGCGAAACGTAATCGTTTTCCTCAGTCTTCTGTTGAAGAAAATCAACAGCTTTTTCTCGATCGCTAGCATAGGTCACTCCGAACCATTCACCATCAGAGGGTACTACTTTTACCGAAATATCTCCGGCCTGTAGCATATCTTGTACTATTTTCGGAATGTATAACTCTCCGGTCTTCGCTAGCACGTCATCTGCCAAAAATCTTCTGAAATCTTTTTCTATCTTATCGAAAATCGAGGGTTTACAGACCCAAAAGTTCATACTGACCTGTTCGTCGCCCGAATATTGATTACCGGAATCACGGTCGATTACTTGACTGCCATCCCGCTCCAGTTTTAATCGTTCCTCCACCGATATCAACTGGTCGTCTTTTACTTCACATACCCCACGCGATACCGAACCGTGCTCCGATAAAGTATCTTTTAGTGTATAGCCAACCAGAGCATATACGTTATCGTGCCTATGCTCTCGCATAAAGTCGGCTGCATTCTTGTAAGCCGATTTTCCATAAAAATCATCTGCATTGATAACTGCAAACGGTCCCTTGATAACATGCCGCGCGGTCCAAACCGCATGGGCGGTGCCCCAAGGTTTAGGGCGTTCTCCTGTATAGGTAACCCCATCGGGCAAATCGGTAATTTCTTGTGCGAGCACATCAATTCTTACATTTTCAGGAAGTTTTCCTACCATTTGGTCTTCCACATGATGAATATATTCCTTTTTGGTAATGACCACGATATGGTCGAATCCATTTTCAAGGGCATCGTACATGGCGAATTCCATCAAAAATTCCCCCGAGGGTCCCAAATCGTCGAATTGTTTTAGTTTTCCATATCGGCTACCGCTTCCTGCGGCCATTAAAAGTAAGGTCATAGATTTTTGGTTTTTAATGATGTAAAAATAGGACTTTGTAAACAAAATGGATTCTTTCGATCGATATACATAAGATTAATAACCATCAAAATAGAATTTTGGTTCATAATTTTATATTTTAAACAAGTTCTTTGAGAAAGGCTCTCAAAGAAATAATCTCAACCAAACCATGTATGAAAAATAGCGATCGGTACAAGAGTAGAAATAAGTCAAGACAACTGTTTCTGGGTTATTTTTTGTTAGTCTTTCTATATGCCAATGCTCAAACCAGTGAAAGGCCCAATATTCTCGTCATCATGTTCGACGATGCGGGTCTTGATATGAGTGCCTACGGAAGCACATATGTCAAAACACCTGCTTTTGATGCTATTGCCAAGGAAGGTATTCTTTTTAACAAGGCCTACACGCCCAACGCAAAATGTGCACCTTCACGTGCTTCGATCATTACAGGTAGAAACTCTTGGCAGCTCGATGCCGCTGCCAATCATGTAATCTATTTTCCTGCCAAATTCAAGACGTATCAAGAAGTATTGCTCGAGAACGGATATACCACGGGTCACACTGGCAAAGGCTGGGGTCCGGGCATGACGGTAAGGGAAGACGGAAGTCAACGCCAAGTTATGGGCCCGGCCTACAACGAGAAAACGTTACAGCCAGCGACTTCTTTTATTGGCCCCAATGATTACAGTGCTAATTTTGCCGATTTTTTGGATGAAGCTCCTGCTAACAAACCATGGAGTTTTTGGGTGGGAACCATAGAACCGCATCGAGGCTATGAATATGGTTCTGGAAAAAAACTTGCCGGTAAATCTGAGGAAATGATCACCGATTTTCCTCCGTATTGGCCGGATAACAAAATCACTCGAAACGATTTGCTCGACTACGCCTATGAAATTGAGGATACCGATAAACACATTGGTAAAATACTAGAGACCTTAAAAGAAAGGAATCTCATGGAAAACACTTTAATCGTGGTCACTTCGGATCATGGAATGCCGTTCCCCAGGGTTAAGGGAGATCAATATGAAAACGCCAACCATATTCCAATGGCAATACTTTGGAAGGGAAAAATGACGGCGCAAGGAAGAAAGGTGGATGATTATATCAGCTTTGTCGATATTGCTCCCACGTTTTTGGAAGCAGCGGGGGTTGATTGGCAGTCTTCAGGATTGCATCCGGCGGCCGGAAAAAGCTTAATGAACATCATAACCTCCGGAAAATCAGGCCAAATCGAAACAGAGCGAAATTTTGTTCTTGTCGGCAAAGAACGGCACGATACGGGTAGGCCGGGCGATGTGGGTTATCCCATCCGAGGTATCCATAAAAACAATATGTTTTACATCAAGAATTATGAGATCGACCGTTGGCCTTCTGGCAATCCGGAAACAGGCTATTTGAATACCGATGAGAGTCCGACAAAGACCGAGATTTTGAATCTTAGAAGAAACGGTGACAAGGATTTTTGGAAACTCAATTTTGGGAAAAGGGTAGAAGAAGAATTATACGATATCGAAAATGATCCTTTCTGTATGAAGAACTTGGCCGATGATGTTGCTTATGCGGTTATAAAGACAGAATTGCAAAAAGAAATGGAAGCAAGACTTTTGAAACAAGGTGATTTGCGAATGATCGGTTATGGTCATTTGTACGAGCAAGCACCATTTCTTGAGGGCCGTGGACGTAATTTTTATGAAGATTTTATGGACGGAAAAAATCCGAAAGCGGATTGGGTAAAGGACACTGATTTCGAACCCTTCTTTTTGGATGGAAATGGAAATGAGTTGGGCAATGTGAAGTTGGGCGAAAAGGACTGATATCAAAGACAATACTTCAGACCTGACATTTGTCATGTTTTCCCTTGAAAAACGCACGTAAGTTTGTATCAAAACAAGATACGCCCTATGTGCAGCCTCGTTCAGAAATACAATATGCCAGGTCCGCGGTATACCAGTTATCCCACCGTTCCGTATTGGAACATAGAAGCTTTTTCAGGTAAAAAATGGACCGCCACCGTAAAGCGAAGTTTTTCGGAGAGCAATGGTTCAGAAGGTATAAGTCTGTATATACACCTTCCTTTTTGCGAAAGTATGTGCACGTTCTGCGGGTGTCATAAGCGTATTACGAAACGACATGATGTCGAAAGTCCGTATATCACATCGGTTTTGAAGGAATGGAACTTGTATTGCGAGCTTTTTTCTGAAAAACCCATTATAAAAGAACTGCATCTTGGTGGTGGAACACCGACATTCTTTTCTCCCGAAAACCTTAAAAGGCTTATCAACGGTATTTTTAGACATGCAGATCGTGCAGCAGAACATGAGTTCAGTTTTGAGGGCCACCCCAACAACACCACTCGTGAACACCTACAAGCGTTGTACGATGTAGGTTTTAGAAGGGTGAGTTACGGTGTGCAAGACTACAACGAGGGCGTGCAAAAAGCTATACATAGGGTTCAGTCGTTTGAGAGCGTGAAGAATGTGACGGAGTGGGCCCGCGAGAACGGGTATAATTCCGTGGGGCATGATATCATATTCGGATTACCGCACCAGACGTTGGAACATGTTAAAGAAACCATCCTTAAAACGAAGCAGCTCATGCCGGATCGCTTGGCCTTTTATAGTTATGCGCATGTGCCATGGCTAAAGGGAAACGGTCAGCGAGGGTATAAGGATAGCGATTTGCCGACCGGGGAGGAAAAAAGGAGCCAGTACGAAAATGGGAAGAAATTATTGGCCGAAGTAGGCTATCATGAAATCGGAATGGATCATTTTGCATTGTCGACCGATAGTCTGTACGCATCAATGGAAAGCGGAAATTTGCACCGTAATTTCATGGGTTATACCGCTTCAAAAACGCAGCTGATGATCGGGTTGGGTGCCTCGAGTATCAGCGATAGCTGGTATAGCTTTGCCCAAAACGTTAAAAGTATCGAAGAATATCAACATTTGGTTCAAAACGGAATCATTCCCATTTATCGGGGACATATCTTAACGGATGAAGACCAAATCATAAGAAAGCATATTTTAAATATAATGTGCCGTTTGGAAACCTCATGGCATGACGAAGAAATGGTTTTTTCGTCTTTGGATACAGTGCTTGAAAGCCTAAATGAAATGGAGTTCGATGGATTGGTCGAAGTACAACCGAACCGATTAAAGGTGACCGAAAAAGGAAGACCTTTCGTACGTAATATTTGTATGGCGTTTGACGTTCTATTACATAGAAAAGCACCGGAAACACGTTTGTTTTCGTTGACGGTTTGAAAGAAGAACTTAATTAAACAGGTTCCGGCCTTTGCCGGAACGACAATAAAACTATTCCAATGAAAAAAATAATTGTACCCTTAGATTTTTCCGAACAGTCAGAATATGCTTTAAAAGTTGCTGTTTCGTTGGCAAAAAAACATGGTTCTGAAATTTTGGCGCTACACATGTTGGAATTGAACCAGGCCATGATTACCTCCTCAGAAGGTTTTCACCCCGAACAGACCGTTTTTCTTATAAAATTGGCGGAAAAACGGTTTAAGGAGTTTTTAGACAAACCGTACGTTAAGGATATCAAACTCACGCCCATTATCAAACACTATAAGGTTTTCAGCGAGGTCAATGAAGTGGCCAAAGAACACAATGCTGAGCTTATCGTAATGGGTTCGCACGGAAGCGATGGGTTAAAAGAAATCTTTGTAGGCTCGAATGCGGAGAAAGTGGTACGAAATGCTGACATTCCGGTTTTGGTCATAAAGAATGAAATCGAGAATTTTAAGATAGATCGTTTTGTCTTCGCGTCGGATTTTAAGCAAGAGAACCTTGCGGCTTTTCAAAAAGCCAAGGCCTTTGCAGAATTACTTTCTGCCAAAATGGACTTAGTTTATATCAATACGCCGGGGGACAGTTTCTTAAGTTCCCAAGATACGTATGAAAGAATAAATGAGTTTCTTGCCAAAGCCAATGTGGGTCTAGAAGTGGATATTTATAATGACTATAGCGTTGAAAGAGGTATTTTGAACTACAGTGAAAGTAGTAGTGCCGACCTTATCGCCATACCTACTCACGGGCGCAAAGGGCTATCTCATTTCTTTATGGGAAGTATTGGGGAAGATGTGGCCAATCATTCTAAAATACCGGTGGTTACTTTTAAGATTTAATACCGTAAAGGCATTTAAATTATTGGGTAGTAACAGGTAATGAAAACACAAAAGGGAAGCTTAAGCTTCCCTTTTATATTATAGTCCTTGAAGCTATCTTGAGCCGTTCTTTTACAACGGATTATTTTTTAAGCATAGGAAACAGCTTTTTAATTTCAGCATCGGTGGGCTGCTTACCATACTCGCAAATTTCGAATCCTTCTGCATGTTTTATTTCGTTCGCCTTTTCGCCGTACCATTTTTTTAAACTTTCGAGAGTAACCTCGTTCGGGCCTGAAGAACGCCAATTTGACAAAAACTCCAATCGTTCCTTTTCTGTTTCAGGTACTTTGTCCAGATTTCCGGAAGTCCATGGCAACCATTCGAAAAATTGTGATTTGTGTGCTGCCATGGCATAGATTTTCTGGTCGAAAACTTCATCGATATTTACAGCGATCTCAGGCTCGAACGGACTAGGTTTCTCAAACCCATCTTCCGAATACAGAAAAACGGGGTTCTTTTTAAGCGGAGGCACTTCTGGCGCAACATTGGGCACGATGACCATATAGGCGGCATCTTGGACCAAAATACCGGTATACCGATGGTCTGGGTGGTAATCGTTCGGCCTCGGAGCAATGACAATATCGGCATTCCATTTTCTGATTTCGCGGATAACCTTGAGACGATTTTCAAGGGTTGGCATGAGTTCGCCGTCATGATTGTCCAAAACGGTATATTCGACCCCGAATCTTTTCCCGGCCTCGTTTGCCTCGGCAATCCTGATTTTCGCCAATTCTCCACCCCCTTTTTCATGATGCCCCGCATCGCCATTGGTCAATGAAACGAATTTTACGTTATGGCCCATTTTCGAGAACAAAATGGCAGTGCCACCCGCGTCATTGTCACAATCGTCAGGATGGGCACCAAAAACGATAACATTGATTTTATCTCCTTGGGCAAAAGTCGTGATAGCAAAGAATGACAAACAGAGAACTAGAACAAATTTTTTCATTGCGATGTTACTATTATACCATTTTCATGGCCGTTGGATCCCAGTTTACAGTCTTTTTTTTAAAGTAGCTTTCGTTGGCCAACAGCGCCGCCCCGGCCGCACGAAGACCGAAAGTAGGATCCTGAATTACTTTGTATTTGCCTCGTATGGCCTGAATGAAATTATGGGTATGGTCGAAATGAGAGCCCTGATAACCCTTGGGGGCTTCAAAAATGGTCTCCCCGGTATTCAACAACGCGGGTCGGTCTTCCAAATTCTCGTCGGCATAACCCTGACGTATTTTTTCTTGGATTGCTTCGGTGTAAGGAATCATAGAGTAGCCTCCAGGGGTCATTCCCAGTTTTGTGCGGGTAACCTTTACGTAATCCGAATCAACATCCATCATCCCTTCGGTACCATACAGGCGGAATAGACTTCCACCACCTCCACCACCGATGAAATTAACCCGAAACGAGCCATTAAATGCGCTGTGGGTACCTGTTTTTGGAAAGTCGTACAGCGACGTCATAACATCGGGTACGTCTCGGCCATCCTCCCAAAAGCGAAGTCCTCCAGTAGCTAATGCACGCTCCGGCCCATTGGAACTTATAATATAATTCAAGGTGGAGAAGGCATGTACGAACATATCACCTGCGACCCCGGTGCCATAGTCTTGATAATTGCGCCATCGGAAAAAACGTTTCGGTTCATAGGGTACTTTGGGGGCATTGCCCAAAAATGTATCGAAATCTACCGTTTGGGGACTCGCATCCGGCGGAATTGGGTACTGCCAGGCACCCTCTGCCGAATAGCGGTCGTTATACATATCAATATATACGATTTCGCCGATGGCACCCTCATCATATAATTGTTTCGCCTTTACGTTGCCGAGCGACGACATTCCATTACTGCCGACCTGACAGACCATTCCCGTCTCTTTCTGTGTTTTTATCATCGCTTGGCCTTCCCCGAAATTCTGTACCATCGGTTTTTCGCAATACACGTGTTTGCCCGCTTTCATTGCAGCCACGGCAATCGTCTCGTGCCAATGGTCGGATGTGGCGATGATAACGGCATCGACATCTTTTCTATCCAACAGTTGGCGGTAATCACGGGTTACGAAAACGTCGTTTCCCCAAAGTTCTTTGGCACGATCCAATCTACCTGTATAGAGGTCACAGGCCGCAACCAATTTTACGCCACTGGTCTTTAAGGCCGCCATAGTATCGTAAATTCCTTGAATTCCAGTGCCTATAAGTCCAAGATTGACCTGATCGTTAGCAGCATAATTCGTGTTGTCATATGCCCTATTCGGCAGTAGTATTCTTTGTTCGTATGAGGCGGCAAGTAAAGTCGGTGCCGCAGTAATTGCTGCCGTACCTAAAGTAGCTTTTTTTAGAAACCGTCGGCGGGAAGTGTCTTTTTTCATTTGAATGAATTTTGAGTTGTGTTCAATCGACTCAACAAGTTACATTTTCTTTTCAAATTTTGAATTGTGATTAGGCAGAATTGTGAAAGACGGTTTCTTTTAAAGAACCTTTTTGCGTTACGTTTAGGTACATTATTTCGGAACTCCCTTCAAAGTGGTAAAAAGGACTTCCCTGCCTCGATATCCGCCACAAGGTCGTCAACCGTGGTTTCCTCCAAATTCTTGACAAAACGGACTTTCGTATCGCCAACGAGATCGTGCATAGGGCAGGGGTGTTCAGCGTTGCAATCCTGTAGGCTGAGCATGCACGAAGTTAAGCGGTTATCTCCATCGATAATATGTATGATATCCATCAAATGCACCGTTCTGTTTTCTTCTGATAGGTAAAACCCACCACCGGGGCCACGAACCGATGATACGATATTATGTCGTGATAGCTCTTGAAGTATTTTGGAGAGATAGGCTTTGGGAATATTCGTTGGGCCACTAATATCCTTGGCCAATATTTTATTCCCTCGTGATGAATGTACCGCTAGGTATAGCACTGCTTTGAGGGCATATTTCGAGGAATTCGATAACATTTCGCTAGCATTTTTTTACAAATATAAAGATTAAAAGACTTTTTTATCTTTTATATGATTAATATCATGTTTTTTGGATAACCTACCCTTTACTTTTGAGGCATAAATTTAAAACCATAAGTAGCAATGAGAATAGTATTCAAAAGTTTGACATTACTTTTTACCGTACTCCTGATGAGTTGCGGCGGAAAAGAGGAAAAGAAAAAAGAAGGGTTTAGCGTGGAGCGACAAAAATCGGAGACGGCTGCACCCGCTGAGGCCACACCGACTACAAGTACCGTACCCGCATCCGAACGGGTCGATTTGGACAATAAAGGGGTCGGTCCCATAACATCGATTACTTTGGGTGCGGAAATCGATCAAGCCATGGCAAAAAAAGGAGAGGAAGTCTATAACCAGATGTGCACGGCCTGTCATAGGGTCGGCAAGAAGTTTATCGGACCTGCACCTAATGATATTTTGGAAAGACGCAGTCCTGAATGGGTCATGAACATGATTTTAAATCCCGAAGTTATGGTAAAGGAAGATCCTTTGGCCAAAGATCTTCTCACCGAGTTCAACGGAGCGCCAATGGCGAACCAAGGTTTGACCGAAGAACAGGCCCGCGCCGTATTAGAATATTTTAGAACCTTATAAACTCTCATAATATGAAAACAACCAATGTAAAACTTGTATTTGGTTCGCTATTGATGCTATTACTCATATGTGGCTGCAAGAACGAGACAAAGACCGAAACGACCACAACGGATTCCACGAATACGGAATCTGCTACCGAAACTGCCAAACAAGGGCAGGCCTTTATAGAAGATGATGGATCAACCCCCAATGTGTTGCAAATCGCTATTGGCTCACCCGACCATACCACCTTGGTTGCCGCCGTTCAGGCCGCAAGCCTTGAAAATGCATTGGTCAATGCAGGTCCACTGATGGTCTTTGCGCCCACGAATGCGGCTTTCGATGCACTGCCCGCAGGTACGGTAGAAGATTTGTTGAAACCTGAGAACAAAGATGCCTTGGCCAACATTCTAAAGCATCACGTAACTGCCGGAAACTACGACAAGGAGTTTCTAAAAAAGTTCAAGAAAATAGGCCAGGCCAACGACCAAAATGCCATCGTCGAAGTTAAAGGCGACGATGTCTATGTGGGAGGCGCAAAAATTATAGCCAGTATTCCCGCAGGTAACGGAATCGTACATGTGGTAGACAAGGTAATACTTCCCCCATCCGAATAAATAGTCAAATACAGAACGAACAATTAAATAGAAAGACAAATGAAAAAGTATAGTTATTTTATTTCCGCACTAATGGCGTCAGTGTTGATGTTGACCGGTTGCGGTAATCAAAACGGCAATGGTGGTAGCAGTAGTGCCCTTGCATCGAACAATGCCGAAAAGGTATATGTCGCCCCTGGTGAGCAAGATGAATTTTACGCTTTCCTTTCTGGAGGATATAGTGGTAACTTGACCGTGTACGGACTTCCTTCGGGAAGGATGTTCAAGGAAATTCCTGTATTCTCCCAATTTCCTACTTCCGGGTATGGCTATTCCGAAGAGACAAAACCCATGTTGAACACTTCCTTCGGATTTGTACCTTGGGATGATGCCCACCACCCTGATATCTCCCAGACGAATGGGGAATTGGACGGCCGATGGATTTTCATCAACGGCAACAATACACCCCGTATCGCCCGGATCAGTCTGAGTACTTTCGAGACCGAAGAAATCATTGAAATACCGAATAGTGCAGGTAACCACAGTTCTTCGTTCATTACCGAAAACACGGAGTACGTAGTTGCAGGAACCCGTTTTTCCGTCCCTGTTCCACAGCGAGATATGCCCATCAATGAGTACAAGGGCAATTTTAAAGGGGCATTGTCCTTTATCAGTGTTGCCCCTGACAATGGAAGGTTGAATTTGGAATTCCAAGTTTTAATGCCTGGATTCAACTATGACCTTTCGCATCCCGGTCGTGGAAAATCACACGGTTGGTTCTTCTTTACCACTTACAATACCGAAGAAGCCAATTCACTTATGGAAGTGAACTCTTCCCAAAATGACAAAGATTTTATCGCTGCCATCAACTGGAAGAAAATAGAAGAATATGTAAAAAATGGTGGAGGTAAAAAAATGCCTACAAACTATGCGCACAATGTATATAGTGATGAGACCCATACCGGTACCTCAACCATGAAAAAAGAAGTGTTGACCGTTGATCCGTTAGAAGTGCCCGGAGCTGTTTTCTTCTTACCTACACCGAAATCGCCCCACGGTTGCGACGTTGATCCTTCTGGCGAATATATTATAGGAAACGGGAAACTGTCCGCAGACCTTACGGTACATTCCTTTGACAGAATGCTAGCTGCCATAGAAGGTAAGAAATTCGATGGCGAGGCTTACGGAATCCCAATTTTGAAATTCGAAGATGTCTTAGCAGGAACAGTAAAAAGTGGTGGCTTAGGCCCCCTTCATACCGAATTCGATGGCCAGGGCAATGCCTACACTACGTTCTTTATTTCATCGGAAGTGGTAAAATGGAAATTGGGTACTTGGGAAGTCATTGACAGAAAACCGACTTTCTATTCCGTGGGCCACTTGATGATTCCCGGTGGAAATTCTAGGAAGCCTTTCGGAAAATATGTGGTCGCGATGAACAAGATTACCAAAGACCGTTATTTGCCTACGGGACCTGAAATGGAACACTCTGCCCAGATTTATGACATTTCGGGCGAGAAAATGGAGCTCATTTATGATTTTCCGACACATGGCGAGCCTCATTATGCCGCCGGTTGCCCAGCTGAACTTCTGGCCCCAAAATCGAAAAAAATCTATCGGTTGGACGAGAACGAACATCCATATGCCGTGAAATCACCTAACGATGCCAAGGTAGTACGCGAAGGCAATGAGGTACATATTTATATGTCAACCATCCGTAGCCACTTTACTCCGGATAATATTGAAGGTATCAAAGTTGGCGATAAGGTGTACTTCCATATCACGAACCACGAACAAGATTTTGACGTGCCGCACGGCTTCTCGATGATCGGTCAGAATACTTCCGAATTATTGATTATGCCCGGTCAGACCAAAACGTCGGTCTGGGAACCCAAAAAAGTGGGTGTATGGCCATTCTATTGTACCGATTTCTGCTCGGCACTGCATCAAGAAATGCAGGGGTATGTAAGGGTATCCCCTGCCAACTCGAACATCGAACTATCATGGTCGTTGGGCGAGTAGATTGACCCTTAGAGAGTACTTTTTTCAAGCAGAGAAGCGGGCTGTGTTCCAAGACCGGCCCGCTTTTTAACGAATTGAAGTCCGGCAACCACACAAAGGAAGTTTCGATTTGAATAATTTAAATTTTTAGGAAATGAAAAAAGCAAGTATTATTATGATGCTCGGCCCATTGTTCTTATTGGGATTGTTCGCCTTTCCACTATGGAATATTATGTTGGGCGCACCACAATATCCTGAACCCTTGGGCATGAACATCCATATTACCGGAATACAAGGTGTTTCTGAATTCGACCTTCAAAATATCGATGGTCTGAATCATTATATAGGTATGAAGACCATACCGAAGCCCGGTGAAATGTGGGAATTCGATGTTTTCCCCTCGGTGATTATTGGCATGGTAGCGCTTGGCGTATTGATAGGGCTATTAGGTTTTTTTGGTAAAGTGAGCTACAAATGGTTCTTGGGCTGGTTTGTGCTGATGTCGATTTTAGGTATCTTGGGCATGTACGATTTCAATGCATGGCTCATTGATTACGGTACCAATTTGGATCCCAATGCCATTATGAAATTAGAGAACCCTGATGGTACGCCCATGTCCTATAAACCACCACTGTTCGGGAATCAGAAGATGTTGAATTTTGATGTGACTTCTTTGCCCGCCACCGGAGCTTGGATGATGTTCACGGGAATGATGCTGACCGTTCTGGCTTTTTTTATGGGATGGAGAAGTAATAAATCGATAAAGGAGGACACGTCTAAGACCTCGGCAACACTATGAAAAAATATGCAATGGTTTTGATAGGTTTTTTAACAGTTTTGGGATGTAGCATCAGCCCGAAACCCATAGAGTATGGATCGGATGGATGCCATTTCTGTAGTATGACCATCGTTGATAGACAACATGCGGCCCAAATCGTAACGGAAAAAGGAAAGCCCTTCAAATTTGATGCTTCGGAATGTATGATGAACCATTTAAAAGAGGTGGATGATTCGACCGTTGCACTTTTCTTGGTCAACGATTACAATCATCCCGGCGAATTGATCGATGCCACCCAAGCGACCTATTTGATCAGTGAGAACATTCCCAGTCCCATGGGCGAGTTCCTTACTGCTTTTGCCTCTTCAGAAGATGCGCAGGAAGCACAAAAAGTGAATGGGGGAGAACTTTTGTCGTGGGATGAGTTACTATCAAGATTTAGATAGCACAAACGTATAGTATCGGCCTATGTCAAAGTTCCTATCGAAAACCGAATGCCTCGAAGAAATTAAAAATCAATATGTGGCTAGGTTGGGATATATCTCCAAAGGCAGTCCTTTCATTGTACCCATAACCTATTATTATGATGAAGATGATAAAAGTATTATGGCTTTTTCCACATATGGACACAAAATAGAGGGTATGCGAACCAACAAAGCAGTCTGCCTGTATCTAGATAAAATAGATTCGGTCAAAAAATGGAAATCGATTTTGATACATGGGGCATTCGAGGAATTGGATATTTTGGATAGAAAATTTCATTTGGATAAGTTGGGACAGGGCATCAAAGAACTTCTAAATATCGAAAAGCAAAAAGAGACAAGGGCCATGAATGAATTTTCCAATGTGAAGTTTCCAAAAAATGACCCAATCGTTTACCGTATCCGAATTTGGGATATTACTGGAAGGTATATGTAGTAAGAAATTAAGTCATTAAATATAAATATCATATGTATAAAATCGATAACACCATAAAAGTCCAGGAATACGACAAACTACAGGTTCAAAAACTTTCAAAAAACGATGCCTTCGAGATACTGAACATCAGTTTGGAAAAAGAAGCCGTTTTCCCCGAACATACTTCCCCGACCGATGCACAGTTAATCGTTTTGGAAGGTGATATTTTTTTCCATATCAATGAAGAAACCTTTCACCTAACGGCGCAGCAACATTTTAGTTTCCCCAAGGAAACCGCACATTGGGTCAAGGCGAACGAGAATTCGAAATTTTTGATTGTTCGGTAATGATAAACCTACGTGCTACATGGGCCGCCCTTTTTCTATTTTTCGGATATTTCCTGTCGGCAAACACGATTACGGTCTGCCCTTCCTGTGAGGTAAAATCGATTAAAGAAGGCATTGCGCTGGCTTCCGATTTTGACACCTTGCTGATCAAAAAGGGAACGTATAAAGAGTTCAATATCTTTATTAACAAGCCGTTGACCCTTTTGGGCGAAGATTTTCCGATAGTCGATGGAGAAGAACAAGGCGAAATCATCCGGATAGAATCGGATAATGTGACCGTTGACGGACTTTTCATCATCAATGTAGGCACAAGCTATACCAGCGATTATGCTGCCATTCGGGTGGTAAAGAGTGAAAACTTCCTTATTCAGAATGTGGTGCTAGAAAAGCTATTTTTTGGTATTTATTTGGAAAAATCGAATAACGGAAAAGTATACCACAACAAAATTATCGGCGATGCGGTAGATGAATATAATTCAGGCAACGGCATACAATTGTGGTATTCAAAAAATGTGGAAGTCGATAGAAATATCGTACAAGGTGTGCGTGATGGTATTTATCTCGAGTTCTCTGACAACATTACCATCAACGATAACCAAAGCACCAATAACCTAAGGTACGGACTCCATTTTATGTTCTCCAACGACGATGTGTACAGCAACAATACCTTCGAGAACAACGGTGCTGGTGTAGCCGTCATGTTCTCGAAACGGATAAAAATGTATAACAATATTTTCCGAAAAAACTGGGGTACCGCGGCTTACGGAATGCTCTTGAAGGAAATCAACGACGCGGAAATAACCGGTAACGTTTTTGAGGAGAATACAACGGGAATCAACATAGAAGGTTCGAACCGCATCGAGTACAAAAACAATAGTTTTATCAACAACGGATGGGCCGTGAAAGTGCTAGGAGCCTGTTATACCAACATTTTTACGAACAATAATTTTTTGTACAACTCCTTTGACATCTCGTACAACAGCAAACTGAACGACAATGTTTTCGACCAGAATTATTGGAGCGATTACACCGGCTACGATCTGGATAAAAACGGCATCGGCGATGTGCCATATCGCCCCGTAAAATTGTTTTCGTATATCGTAAACCGAACTCCCGAAACAATTGTGCTGTTGCGCAGTCTGTTTATGGATATCATCGATTTTTCTGAGAAAGTTTCCCCTGTATTTACGCCTGATAATTTGCTGGATGCAAGGCCGTTGATGAAAAAAGTTAAAAGTTAATAGTAGATTGCGATTTAAAGGCTTCTACCCTCAGATGAAGGGAGGTAGATTCCCGCTTTTCGACGGGAAGACAGAGGTGTTGAAAGCGCAACAAACTATCGGGGTTAGGAACACACATAAACAGATTGCCGCGCTACGCTCGCAATGACGAATTAACATTAAACAGATTTCCGCCAGAGTGTATTCTTAATGGAGTGGGCGGGAGGGAATAACAAGAAATGATACAAGTACAAACATTACACAAAAAGTTCGGCAAGAACCAAGTCCTGACTGGGTTGGACCTTCATATCGATCAAGGCGGAATTTTCGCTATTCTCGGTCCGAACGGATCGGGGAAGACCACTTTAATAAAGACAATTTTGGGCATGGTCATCCCCAACAAGGGAACTATTTCAGTTTTGGGTAAATCCATCAAAAATCAATGGAAATACCGTCATGAGATCGAATACCTGCCACAGATTGCCAATTTCCCCGGAAATCTTAGGGTTAAAGAGCTAATCCGTATGATCAAAGATCTACGCAATAAACCGAGCGATGAAGAAAAATTGATTTCCCTTTTTGGACTAGAACCCTTTTTGGACAAGAAGCTATCGACCCTTTCTGGAGGTACAAAACAAAAAGTCAATCTTGTATTGACGTTCATGTTCGATAGTCCCTTGATAATTTTGGACGAACCCACTTCTGGCCTTGATCCCGTTGCGTTGATCCGTCTGAAAGAACTCATCCAGAAAGAAAAGGAAAAAGGTAAAACAATTCTTGTTACGTCTCATATTATGCAGTTTGTTGAAGAAGTGGCAGATGAAATCGTATACCTTTTGGAAGGCAAGATTTATTTTAAAGGAAGCATTTCCGAGTTATTGAAAAAGACCGAACAGACCGATTTTGAACACGCCATAGCGGCCATAGCGACCACCGAGACCCATGTTTAAGATTCTAAAGTATAGTTTTTACGACCTGATGCGCAGCCGCTGGAGCTACGTTTACTTTCTGTTTTATTTGGCACTTGGTTTTGTCTTATTGTTTTTGAACAATGATGTATCTAAGGCAGTGATAACACTTATGAACGTCATTATCGTTTTGGTTCCACTTATAGGTACCATTTTCGGAGTGATGTACTATTACAACTCCAAGGAATTCACCGAATTGTTGCTCGCCCAACCTATCAAACGTTCCTCCATTTTTTTAGGGCAATATTTCGGGGTGGCGGGTTCGTTGACCTTGAGTTTGGTCTTAGGGCTAGGTATTCCCTTTGTGCTGTACGGATTGTTCAGAAGTGAGGCGATTTGGGACTTTTCACTTTTACTGATAACAGGGGCTTTTTTGACCTTTATTTTTACTGCGTTGGCTTTTAATATCGCCCTTTCCAATGAAAATAAGATTAAGGGGTTTGGCTATGCCGTTTTGCTTTGGCTGTTTTTAGCAGTCATTTACGACGGCCTCTTTTTATTGTCCTTGATTGTTTTTGAGGAATACCCCTTGGATTCGTTTTCCTTGGCGGCGACGATGTTCAATCCGATAGATCTGTCGCGGACCCTTATCCTTCTAAAACTTGATATCTCCGCTCTTCTGGGATACACTGGAGCCATTTTCAAACAATTTTTTGGCACAAATTTGGGATTGATGGTTTCCATAGGTGTATTGCTTTTATGGACGCTTCTTCCCATTTGGCGATTGGCTAATAAATCTAAAAGAAAAGATTTTTAGGTTTTGTTCCTATGCTCATAGATCTGCATGAATAACATAGTGCTCATCTTCTGCGCCCGATTTTTGGCGATCCAAGCCGTTTCACCCTCAAAAAGTTCATCTATGGTGGTGAACCATTCGTTGAGCCATAGGCCAAAATGCTCAGAGGTAATGGTATGGTCCATTTTTTCATCGACTTCTTGATGAGCGGTAACCGGATTTCCGTGGTATTTGCGTTTTAAGAAAAGTTGGGTTTCCCAGAAATCTGTCAGCAGCGTTAAATGGCTATCCCAATCTGAAATAATTCCATTGAAGATAGGCCCCAAGATTTCGTGCTTCCTTATTTTCCCATAGAATGTTTCGACCAAAAGTCGTACATCCGCCCTTTTTATTAGCTCTGGTTTGTCCATGAGATTAAGGTACTGGTTTTTAACGATTAAATCGGTTGAAAGTAGCCTTGTCCAAGGTCTCTTGATGATCAGGGTGTGCAATCGAAGTCAATGCTTTTGCACGCTGTTTGAGGTTCTTTCCGTAGAGGTTCACTATTCCGAATTCCGTGGCGACATAATGTACATGTGCCCGTGTGGTGGTTACGCCCGCACCTTCTTTCAGATATGGAACAATTTTCGAAACACCTTTGTTGGTGGTCGACGACATTGCGAAAATTGGTTTGCCCCCTTCGGAAAGCGAAGCCCCCCGAATAAAATCCATTTGACCTCCGACCCCTGAAAATTGATAATTTCCGATTGTATCGGCACAAACTTGGCCCGTCAGGTCTATCTCAATGGCACTGTTAATGGCGGTCACCTTCGGATTTCTTCTTATTCGGGCAGTGTCATTGGTATAACCAGAATCTCTGAAATCGCAAATAGGGTTATCATCAATAAAATCGTACAACTTTCGGGAGCCTACCGCAAAACAACTCACGATTTTACCCTTTTTGACCACTTTTTGATCACCTGAGATTACACCACTTTCCAACAATGGCAATACCCCATCTGAAAACATTTCAGTATGAATGCCCAAATGTTTGTGGTCGTTCAAGTTGGCCAAGACTGCATTAGGAATATTCCCGATACCCATCTGCAAGGTTGCCCCGTTTTCGATAAGTGAAGACACATTTGCACCGATTTTATGTTCTAACAGAGAGATTTCGGTAGGCTTATGTTCGTGTATGGGTCGGTTCACCTCGGTTGCAAGTTCAATTTGGTCGATATGTACGATGCCTGTACCGTGGGTTCTGGGCACGGACGGATTAATCTGGGCGATAATCTTTTTGGCCGTTCTTATTGCAGGAAGCGCAACATCGACCGAAACGCCAAGTGAACAGTAACCATGCTTATCTGGCGGGGAAACTTGAATGATCGCCACATCCAAGGGTAAAATATTTTGCTTGAACAATAAAGGAATTTCACTCAAAAATATAGGTATATAATCAGCCTTGAGTGAATTGACACTTTTTCTCACATTTCCCCCAACAAAACAAGAGTTCAATCTGAACGTATAGGAATAGGGCTCTTGGGTGTACTTGGCATCCCCTTCGGTATGTATCGAGATGATTTCTATATCTTCAAGTTCGCCATGTCGTTCGCACATGGTATCGATGAGCTCGTTGGGTGTCATTGCCGCCCCTTGAATGAACACGCGCTGACCTGATTTTATAATGGATACCGTTTCGACGGCTGATACTAGTTTCATAGAACAAATGAATTGAAGAGTGCAAAGATCAATGGTATCACCCATGTAAAACATGAAAATTATCATGTTTTAGGCCGATATTTTTTGTAAAAAAAGGGAAATCTAAAATTGATTTCCCCTTTCTAACTATTTCAGTTGTTGGTCAATTTACTTTTCTTCCCAGATGTTTTTGATAGAATTTCCATGTTTCATTGGCGACATTGCGCCCTAATTCTAACCCCGCTATGTTGTCTGCCTGAATATGGTATCCGCCCATTACACGGGAAATACCTGCCATATTTGCTGTTTCGGTAAAGGTTGGAAATTTAAGCATCACAGGTTTGCCATAATATTTCGGATCGATCTCGGTAAGCAATCCGGGTACGAGCTCGACCTCTTCACCAAATTCATCACTGCCCGTAAACAAGCGTAACGCTTCGGCACAGGCTCCACTAATAGTGCTGTGACCTGATACATAACTAGGGAAAGGGGGACATAAAAATTCTTCGGGTGAGTAGGGTCGCCACTCTTGCCCTTTCATTTCAATCGTACCGGCACTCGGTCCGCCCCATGCCTTGATAACCTGGTCTTGGTAATAGTCGTGTACCAGTGCATAAGGTCGGGCATAGTCGTAGAACATTTTGGAATCCCAAGAAGCGATAAAGGCATCCATGGCGGTTACCTCCGTTAAAAAATACATTTTGACATCTTCGTCCAACGTGTGTTTATCACGTCGGGAAACGTCTTGGGCGAACTTCAGCCAGTGGCCGGCTTGCTGAACCGATTGTGGTCCGTCGCGCATAAATTCTACCAAGGCCTTGTCTTCATCGGTGAGGTTGGCCTGAAGGTCGATAACCTCTTTGACCTCTTTCTTCAATTGTTCGGAACCTACCATAGGCGGGGGCCCGGGACGGAACTGGTCGGCAGATTTCAAGGCTATGGGCTTTACTTTTTGCCAATAAGGAGTCAGGCAACCTGGCGCATACTGTCCGCCTTTTCCATCGGAAAAATATTTGGGCTGCCAGCGATTGATATCGGTATTCTCGTCAGCGGAATTCACAGGGTTATAGTTCGTGTAATCAAAGTAAGGTTCGCCGTTTGAGCCTTCGACATCGCCATATTGGTTGCTGCCATCATTCTTTCGGGCCGCGATTACGGCTTTGGCCGCAAGGTTTCCAATACCTTCGGGCGTAGTGGGGTCCAAAGTGGTGTTGTCTGGGTCATATCCCAAATCGGTCATAAATTTTCGGAACATTTCCGTATCGGAATAATAGTACTCCTTCATCGCTCCGAAGGCGGCGTAGCTGATGGCAATTTCCTTATTCTTCAAAGTGTGCTCTGATGACGGTCTTCTTTCCATTCCAGTCAAATAAACCGGAATCGCATTTTCGTCATAGTGCGACCAAGCATCAAAGATACAAACAAAGATCAAGCCTAAATATCGCGAAGTTATGGTAGGTCTCGGTTTGAATCTTTCTGTATCGCTGGCTGTTGCATTCAATGCCATTTTACCCCATTGGTAGGCGACATTTTCAGTTCCACGAGGTTCTTCTTCACTTGTTTTGTCTTGGCCTTGACTATTCGCACAAAAAAACGTGAAAAAAGCAAAGGCCAAAATGAACGGACGTTTCATTTTCGAATATATTTCGGTTATTAAAAAGAGATTAAATCTAATAAATAGGATTTTATTTTTCAAATCAATTATGACATTCCATCTCGGACGAGACTACCTCTGCCACCGGTGCTGGCGATACATAAGGAATACCAAGACCAAGACCACGTAAAATGAAAAGTGCGCCAATGATTACCACAAAAACAGGAATTGCCTTTTGCACTTTACGCCGAAGCCCACCTTTAAGTATTCCACTAAAATAAATAGCTGAGGTCATTAGGGGGATCGTTCCCAGTCCGAAAAGAATCATATATAAAGAACCTTGCCAAGCATTTCCCATGGCAATGGCACCGAAGAGTGCCATATAGACAAGTCCACATGGTAGAAATCCATTTAAAAAACCGATGGTCAAGAACGTATCGGAGGATTTCTTTTTCAGTTCTTGGCCCAATCGGTTTTTAACTTTTGATATGATTTTATATATAGGTTTTGACAAGTTGTATTTACCGAACGTTTTATGAGGAATCAATACGATAAGAATCATTAAGCTACCAATGGCAATGGAAAGGTTTTGTTGTATGCCGAAAACATACAGGCCTTTGCCTAAGAGTCCGAATAATAATCCGATGATGCCATAGGCCAAAAGTCTACCGAAGTGGTAGATGAAAATTTGACCGAATTTTTTGGTGTTGTTAGTTCTATCTACCGGAAGCATAAAGGCAATAGGGCCACACATACCAATGCAGTGAAGGCTTCCCATTAATCCTAGTATAATGGCTGATAGCAACATTTTAATTCATCATTGCGAGGCCCGAAGCAATCTGTTGAATAATTGCACTAAGTTTCAACAGTTCGCAGCGTCGCGCTCGACATTTTATTTGGTCTAAACTTTTTTTGATGCTCTTCATAAAGGCATCAATAAGTAATGCTCTCTTTATGCAAATAATCCTCTCCTTCATATTCCCATGAAACTTTAATGTCCCAGCGACCATCCAACAAACGTTTGTCAGGTATGAGCAAATGTGCATTGGATATGCTTACGGGTAAGTCAAAATCCAAGTGTTTATTGGATGGTCTGTATAGGGACACCGTTCCTTTTATTTTTTGGAAATCCTTTTGTTCTGGAAATTTCAAAAGCAAACCTTCCGGCGTTTTGTCTATTGTGATTTTTGCATTTTCGTTTGCGTTCGTCTCGGCATCGATTTCTTTTTGGTACCCAAGTTCGGCTTTGTAATATTCTTCAGTTACCAGATCATGGTTGGCACGGCCGTCCGTGCTCATACGCACGACAAAGAATAATATAAAGCTGATAAAGGCTATAAATGCGATTACGATTGCAGTTCCCCAGTTTATTTTCATGATTTTTTTCTATTTATAACTTCTAGGCGCTAGAAAAGCCGTCGTTGTCGTTTCTATTAGATTATCCCCACTATACACCCCGATCTTTACTTTTTCTTTATCGCTTTTGATAGCGGCATTGTTGATTTCTATGAACAAAGTACCTTCTGCCAAATCTTGTGCCGGTACTTTAAAATCTTCGTGCCGCACGAGTTCTACCGTTCCTTTATGGGATAGGAGTTTGAAATTTACATCTTCAACATCTTTTGTGGTCTTGTTGACCAATTTATAGGTGTAAACGTTGCTGATGATGTTACCTTCCTTATGCTCGTAGAGTTGTCCGGGAAGTCTTAGTATATTAGCTTCCAGATCGTTTCTCAGGAACAGCATTCCGATGAGTACGCCCGTTAAAATCGTCAGTACCGCCGTATAACCTTTTAACCGCGGGGTGAACTTGAATTTTTCCTTCTTGGTAATTTCGTCCTCACTGGCATAGCGGATGAGGCCTTTAGGAAGGTTGACCTTTTCCATAATGGTATCGCATTCGTCGATACATGCAGTACAGTTGACACATTCCAATTGTGTTCCATTACGAATGTCGATTCCCGTTGGGCAAACATTGACACATTGAAAGCAGTCGATGCAATCGCCATGACCCAAGGCCTCTCGATCTTCATTCTTTCGCCATTTTTTCCGACCGTTCTCTGCCTCGCCACGTACATGGTCGTAAGCTACTACGATGGACTTATTATCCAACAAGACCCCTTGCATCCTTCCATATGGACAAGCGATGATACAGACTTGCTCTCGAAACCATGCAAATACCCAATAGAATACAGCGGTAAAAACCAAAAGTGAGATCAAGGTGCTGACATGCTTTAAAGGGCCATCGGTGATATATTGTATCAGTCTATCGCTTCCTATCAAATAGGCCAAAAAAACGTTGGCGATCAGAAAGGAAATCATAAAGAATATGATCCACTTAGTAACCCGTTTCCTTATTTTTTCAGCATTCCATTCTTGGCGATTCAATTTGATTTGGGCGCCTCGGTCACCGTCGATCCAGTAT
>CAYGPR010000002.1:185135-209560 GCA_964351985.1 uncultured Maribacter sp.
GTATTCTATTCTTCGAAAAACCATTTCCAAAAAAATGGTCTGAGGGCACATCCAACCACAGAAAATACGCCCGAAAGCTACCGTGAACAGAGCGATAAAAATGACCCCGATGATCATAGAGATTACGAACAGATGAAAATCTTGTGGCCAGAACGGAAAGCTAAAAATATTAAAGCGGCGTTCCAGTACATTGAACATCAAAAACTGGTTGCCGTTGATTTTTACAAAAGGGGCGGCGATTAAAAACGCCAGTAAAAAGTAACTCACATACTTGCGATATTCGTACCATTTACCGCTTGGTTTTTTAGGAAAAATCCATGCACGTTTCCCCTCCTCATTGATCGTACCAATACTATCCCTAAAATTTTCTTGGTCTTGTGCCATTTAATAAACCCTTATTTTTCATTCCCGCGAAGGCGGGAATCTTTTCAATGTTGGTTCTATGCTTCTTTGGCTTGTACTTTTACCCCTCCGTCTGTCGGCACCTCCCCTTGAAAAAAGGGGAGGACCCTTCTATTTCAATTCTTAGTTTACCGCCGCCGCAGTAGAATCGATCACTACCACAGTTGAATCTTTCTCTTGCTCTGGGGTAGCTTCTTCTGTCTTTGGTGCATTTTCATCAACCCAAATTTCACCTTCCGCAGCTTTTGGGTTTGCAGGTGTCGTACCTTGAAAATTAAGTATATAGCTTGCCACTTGTGCCATCTCCAATGGTTTTAATGATTGTTTCCAGGCGACCATGCCTTTTCCGTCACGGCCTCCCTCTGAAATGGTATTGAAAACTTCTTTAATGCCACCACCCAAGATCCAATATTCATCGGTTAGGTTAGGGCCGATTCCGCCACCGCCATCGGCCATATGACAGGCTACACAGCTAGTCTCGAAAATAGCCTTACCTGCACTGATGTCCGATGCATCGGTCAAAAGCTCGACTGTATTCACGTCGACCAAACCTTTGGCGTTTTTCTTGTATTCGGCTATTTCGGCCTCTGCAATGCTAACTTCGGTCAAATATTCCGTGTCTTGGTCATAATCTCCTAATACATGAAAACGCACAAGATAGACTACTCCGAAAACAATAGTGGCATAGAACATCCATACCCACCATGGCGGTAGTTTGTTGTCCAGCTCTCGGATACCATCATAATTGTGGTCCAAGATAATTTCACCTTCGGCCTCGATCGGTTTGTTGCCGGTCATTTTCTTCCACATCTTTTGGCCCCATTCCCATTTAAAACCTTCGGATTTTGAAGCCAGATAACGCTCCTTTGCTTCCGGGGATAGCGTTTGCAGCATTACATTTTCGACAGATTGTAATATCAGTTCGATACCTATCAATATCAACAATACCATCAGCATAAAGAACTGGGTTATGGGATATTCGATAATAGCAGGCTTTTCGCCGGAGTCTATAAAGTACTCCATCAATCCGAAAATCAGGAAGAATAGAACAGGAATTCGGATCCACCAGGGTGACATGTTTTTCATAATTCAAAGTTTTGTTGGTTGTCTTTTTCTAAGGGTAATTCGCTAACTTCCTTGATGTGCGCTTTTGAGGCTGTAAAGACCCACCAAAAAAGCACCACGAAAAAAGCAAAGAAGATAATCAATGATATCATGGGGTAGGTGGCGACGCCATCTATACTTTCCATATAACCTTTTACAAATTTTAGCATGATATTTTCAGATTGCAGAGTTAAGAATCAAGAGACAAGACGAAATGCAATACTTTTTTGGTCTTGACTCTTGGCGCTAGACTCTTGGTTCTTTTTATTCTTTATTTTCGGATAACAGTTCGTTCGTTTCCTTTACTTTGATGTCCGTACCCAAACGCTGTAGGTAGGCGATCATGGCCACTATTTCACGATCTTTCATCTCTATGAATTCCTCACCGTTTTCGGCGGCATACTTTTTATCCGCTTCATAGCCTTTGGCAAAATCGGGATCCGTATAGAGGTTTTTCTCTATTTGTGAAGCTTGTTCCGCCATATGTGTCTGGGCATTGGTTATATCTTCTTCGGAATAAGGTACCCCAAGAGAAACCATAGCCTCCATTTTATCTTGGACCCCGCTTCGGTCATGCTTGTTGCGAACCAACCATTGATAGGCGGGCATTATAGACCCCGAAGACGTGCTCTGGGGATCGTACATATGGTTCAGGTGCCAGTTATCGGAGTACTTTCCACCGACACGGAGCAAATCTGGCCCGGTACGTTTACTTCCCCAAAGGAAAGGATGGTCGTACACGAATTCCCCCGCTTTGGCATACTCCCCATAGCGCTCTACTTCACTACGGAACGGACGCACCATTTGCGAGTGGCAGCCTACACAGCCCTCACGTATATAAAGGTCACGACCTTCCAGTTCTAAAGGGGTATAGGGTTTTACACTTGTTATGGTCGGGATGTTGGATTTTACTAAAATCGTAGGAACGATCTGAACGACACCTCCTATCAAAATCGCTACAGTAGCGAAGATTGTTAATTGTATCGGTTTACGCTCCAACCAAGTATGATAGGTCTCGCCGGCCGTTCTCTTTTTCGATACCCGTGTCAAGGCCGCCGCTTCGGCCAATTCGTCTTCCACTTTGCTACCAGACCTTATGGTAACCACAACGTTATAAACCATAACACAAGCACCAATAATATACATCGTGCCACCAATAGCGCGCATCCAGTACATGGGCATGATCTCGTTCACGGTTTCCAAGAAGTTACCGTAGACCAAGGTGCCATCCGGATTAAAATCTTTCCACATTAAAGCTTGGGTAAACCCAGCTACGTACATGGGCAAAGCATAGAGGATGATTCCCAAAGTGCCGATCCAGAAATGAAAGTTCGCCAGCCCGACACTTGCCAGACGGGTCTTGAACATTTTCGGCACCAACCAATAGATCATTCCGAAGGTCAAGAAACCGTTCCAAGCCAAGGCTCCTACGTGAACGTGAGCGATAATCCAATCACTAAAGTGAGCAATTGCGTTTACATTTTTTAAGGATAACATGGGTCCTTCGAAAGTGGCCATACCGTAACCGGTGATCGCGACGACCATGAATTTTAAGGTTGGATCGGTACGAACTTTATCCCAAGCACCGCGTAGCGTTAGCAATCCGTTTATCATACCGCCCCAAGATGGTGCAATCAACATGACCGAGAACGCAACACCGAGGTTCTGGGCCCAATCTGGCAACGCGGAATACAGCAAGTGATGTGGTCCTGCCCAGATATAAATAAAGATCAACGACCAAAAGTGAACTATCGATAGTCGATAAGAATAAATTGGGCGGTTCGCCGCTTTGGGTACAAAATAATACATCAATCCAAGGAACGGAGTGGTCAAAAAGAATGCTACGGCATTATGTCCGTACCACCATTGTACCAGTGCATCTTGCACACCCGCATAAACGGAGTAGCTTTTCAAAGCACTTACCGGAAGCTCTAAACTATTGAAAATATGGAGTACGGCTACGGTAACAAAGGTTGCCACATAGAACCAAATAGCCACGTATAAATGGCGCTGTCTACGTTTTATCATCGTACCGATGAGGTTGACCCCGAAAGCCACCCAGACCAGGGCTATGGCAATGTCGATGGGCCATTCTAGCTCGGCATATTCTTTTGAAGTGGAATACCCTAGTGGAAGTGTTATCGCAGCAGCTACAATAATCAATTGCCAGCCCCAAAAGTTGAATTTGCTCAGAAAATCACTGAACATTCGCGCTTTTAGCAGGCGTTGCGTAGAGTAGTAAACTCCCGCAAAAATTGCGTTACCTACAAAGGCAAAGATTACGGCATTGGTATGCAAAGGTCGTAAACGGCCAAAACTCAACCACGATATGCCATCGGTCAAGTTCGGAAACATGAACATAAAGGCCAACAACAGGCCAACGGACATTCCCACAATTCCCCACAGCATCGTTGCGTAGAGGAAATTTTTTACGATCTTATTATCGTAATAAAACTGCTGTACTTCCATAATTATTGATTTAAACTTTTATTTAGTTGGATTTGTTTTTTCTCTTTCTTTTTAGGAGTTTTTCCAGATGCGGAAATGGTCGGCTTGACCAGTTCATCTTCAAATAGCATACGAACCGATGGAGTGTATGAATCATCATACTGACCACTTCGGACCGAAACGATAAATGCAATGAAAAAGATGACCGCAACAACAATGCTGATGGTCAGTAACACATATATAACACTCATACCTACCTGAATTCTGGTGTAAAAATACCTTGACGTTTGTCTAATAAATATGACATATATCAGGTTTGCACATTTTTTAAATCTTTTTTGTCAATCAAATTTTCTGCCCAATATATTGGTCATTACGGTTGCGAACGCCACCACACTTATCGAGCTCAACGGCATCAGAATCGCCGCGATTACGGGTTGTAATTGTCCTGATACGGCGAAATAGAGTCCGACTACATTATATAATAAGGATAGGATAAAACTCAATTTGATGATTTTTATCGCTTTTTTGGAGGCTAGGATGTATTGATATAACTGCTGAAATTTTGAGGCATCGAGGATGCCGTCACATGCGGGGGAAAAGACGTTTACGTTTTCGGAAATCGCGATACCTACGTTCGCTTGTGCGAGGGCACCGGCATCGTTCAGTCCGTCGCCGACCATGAGCACTTTTTTGCCTTGGTCTTGAAGCGATTCTATGAATTTTAGTTTGTCCTTTGGTTTTTGATTGAAATAAAGCGGTGTCAGTTTTGGCAGCAGTTTTTCCAAGCGTGTTTTTTCGCCTGCGTTGTCACCTGAGAGAATGGCGAGCTGCAAGGTTTCTGACATGGCTTGAAAGACTTCGGTAACGCCTTCTCTGTATTCGTTATGGAAAACAAAACATCCTTTGTAGGTATCGTTCGCACTGATATGCACCGAAGTGTTCTCGGCACTTGGCAAACTTTTATTTCCCACGAAATCGGCAGAACCTATTTTGATATGGCGGTCTTCGATACTCCCTTCGATACCCTTTCCTAAATGTTCCTCGTATTCATCCAACGTGATGATGTTCTGTTCTGCAAGCATATCGTAAAGAGAGCGGCTCAATGGATGGTTCGAAGCACGGAGCGTATTTTTCAGCAATGATTCTTCTTCCAAGGTCAACTGCAACCCTTCGTAAACGGCGGTGCTTTTTTTGGAGGTGGTAATCGTACCTGTTTTGTCGAAAATGGCGGTATCGATTTGTGCCAATTTTTCTATGGTCTGTGTGTCCTTTAGGTAGAATTTCTTTCGACCGAAAATACGGAGCATATTCCCTAACGTAAAAGGAGATGCCAAGGCAATGGCGCACGGACAGGCGATAATCAATACCGCTGTAAAAACATTCAAGGCTTTGCTCGGGTCGTAATACAACCAAAATGCGGTCGCCACAAAAGCGATGGTCAGCACCGCAATGGTAAAACGTTTGCCAATACTATCGGTCAGGGTCTGGAATTTACTGGATTTATCCGTCTGGAAAACTTGGCTGCTCCAAAGCTGCGTTAAATACGATTGAGATACCGATTTTAAAGCCTCCATTTCGATGGCGCCGTTGAGTTGCTTCCCGCCGGCGAAAATTTTGTCTCCTGATTCTTTATAGACGGGTTCCGATTCTCCGGTCACGAAACTATAATCGATTCGGGCGTTTCCGTTGATGAGGATGCCATCAACAGGGATCAGTTCTTCGTTTCGAATCAATAATCGATCGCCTCTCTTAATATCATATACTTGGGTGGTTTCTTCTTTTCCAGAGGATAAAATCCGTGTAACCGCAATGGGGAAGTATGATTTATAATCCCGCTCAAATGATAGGAAGGAATAGGTTTTCTGTTGGAAGAATTTCCCCAACAACAAGAAGAAAACCAATCCTGTCAAGGAATCGAAAAATCCCGGCCCCCGGTCAAAAATGATTTCCAAAGTACTTCGGATGAAAAGTACCGAAATTCCTAAGGCTATGGGAACATCGATATTCAGTATTTTGCTCCGTAACCCTTTAAAAGCAGAAATAAAATAGCCCCGTCCCGCGTAAAACACTACGGGCAGCGAAAACACGAACATTAACCATCGGAAAACATTTTCGTACTGGTTCAACCAAAATTCGCCTCCGCTCGCATCGCTAGAGGCTAGATCAAAATAATCGGGAAACGAAAGGAACATCACATTGCCAAAAGCAAAGCCCGCAACGCCCAATTTATAGATAAGACTTCGGTCGGTACCTTTCTTTTTATTGTCGTAATCGTCCAAAGAGATATAGGGTTCGTAGCCGATTCTAGCCAACAGAATGACCAATTCTTTCAAAGAAATATCGGAAGTGCGATAGGTAATCCGTACCGTTTTTTTAGGAAAATCGACCTGAGCATTATTGACGGCGCGATTAATCTTGTTCAGGTTCTCCAGAACCCAAATACACGAACTACAATGAATGTGTGGAATGTAAAGGTTTACGATTTGAAGGTTGCCGTCGTTGAACTCGGTCAGTCTTTCAACAATAACAGCAGTATCGAGAAAATCGTACTTGCCCTCAACCACTTTTGGAGTTGCGCCAGCAGCCGATTGCAGGTCATAGTAATATGATAGGTCATTGCTAGAAAAAATCTCGTAAACGGTCTTGCATCCATTACAACAGAAGTCTTTTTCATCAAATTCAATAATCGCGTTGCCACAATCATCGCCGCAATGGTAACATTTGTTACTCTTCATTTCACATTTACTTATACCTTTGACAAAATTGCGACATACGCAATTTTTAAAACATGACTTTTGTCATGTTCGGGCTTTTCGGTAACTTGTAATTTTGATGGTCAGGTAAATTTAAGCAGATGAAAGATGGTATAGAAACACGATGTGAAAGTTGTATCGTTCGACAATTTAATTCGCTGCGGGCGATGAGCAAAGAGGAACTGAAAAAGGTTTCAGACTCCAAAGTCACGAAAACCGTTAAAAGAGGAGAGTCAATTTTTGAGGAAGGCGACAAACTTTCAGGTGTTTATTGTGTTCGTGGCGGAGTCTCAAAACTCTCTAAATTGAGCGCCAACGGTAAGGACCAAATTGTAAAACTTGCCACTAAGGGCGAGGTTATCGGTCAACGCTCTGTTATTGCCGAAGAACATGCGAATCTCAGTGCTACCGCCGTTAACGACATGGAGGTTTGTTTTATTCCCAAGGAAAGTATTGTTGATACGCTGAATACGAATCCCAACTTTGCGGTAGAAGTTTTGCGTCACATGGCCCACGATCTTAAGGAGGCCGATGACGTTATAGTGAATATGAGCCAAAAAACGGTAAAGCAGCGGGTGGCCGAGGCTTTTCTTTACTTAAGAAATAATTTTGGAGAAGATAAAGATGGTTTCCTTGCCCTTACCCTTTCTCGTGAGGATATCGCTAATGTAGTAGGTACGGCCACCGAATCATGTATTCGTATTATTTCAGAATTCAAGAAGAAAGGGTACATAAAAACTTCAGGAAAGAAAGTCGGTATTGCCGATGAGCGAGGGCTTCAAGATTTGGTAGAGGGGTTCTAAACCCATGGCTTGGTAAGCTGGCCGGGAAACGCACTCCAGACCACAAAAATAAAATGCTTTCTATGTAGAAAGCATTTTTTGTGGATCTGAGTAAGTATCCTTCCTTTGTTGGCTAGGTGATTGCGGTTTGAACTCATACTGATTGCTATGAAGCATCTTCCGATAGAGTTCTTCATTAACATTTACGGGAATCTGTAAATTAGGAAACTTGATCTGATAGAAATTGTTCTTACCCCTTCCGATCAGTGAAACTTTGACAGGTTCTTTCTTCATAATCTAAGATTTTTACATGTTAAAAGATTAAAAATTTAACGTTCAACATTAATCCAAAGGTCGTACCAAAATCTTTCTGAAAAACTGATATATGTCATAGTTTCAGGTACTGTCATGAGGTAATTTTACGCCATAGTTTTGTTAAAAAGACAACATGAAGAACATATTGATACCCACGGACTTTTCAGAAAATGCATGGAACGCTACCAAATATGCCATCGCATTGTTCGAACATGAGGAGTGTGTTTTTCACTTGCTCAATACCTATACGCCCAGCATAGCCCATAGTCGTTTTATGGCTTCGGCGGTCAATGGAGGTATGGAAGATGCTACCCGGGTCAACTCACAAAGAGGACTAGAAAAAGTCGTAGAGGATATTCAAAAGACCTACCAGAACCCCAACCACTATTTTGAGACGATTTCTTCGTTCAGTCTTTTGGTGGATGAAGTCAAAGAATTGGTAGAGGAAAAAAAAATTGACTTGGTAGTAACCGGTACCAAAGGGGCTTCGGGAGTTGAGGAAGTCTTCATGGGAAGTAATACCGTCCGTATCATCAAATCGATCAAGGACTGTCCGGTTTTGGCAATCCCACAACATTTTGAGTTCGAAACACCTTCAGAAATCGCCTTTGCTACCGATTTCAATCGGTTCTATACCGTTTCTGAACTACAACCATTGATCGATATGGCGCAAACTTTTAATGCGGCGGTACGTATTGTTCACGTACAATATGAAATAAAAGCGTTGACCGAGTTACAGCAATTCAACCTGAGCATGCTCCGTAAGTATTTGAATGAGGTCGAGCATTATGTGCACACGGTGTCCGAACTGAATTCCGTTTCAAAGACATTGGAAGTCTTTACCGATGAGCTGGACATACATCTACTGGCCATGCTCAATTATCAGCATAGCTATATGGAACGTATGACGCGTGAACCTGTCGTAAAACGTATTGCGTTTCACACGCAGATTCCGTTATTGGTTATTCCAGAATTAGGTATGAATTCACATTCCAAGATAAAAAAGGAAGTGTCGTTCTCCAACTAGCGCATGCGGTTGCCGATAGGGTAATCTTCGTAGAAATCTTCAAACGTTTTATCGGTGGTGTAGTCTTCCGTCAGAACCCTATAGACCATGTATAAAATCATTATTTGCCCTATAATGGTCACATAGAATACCCAATTGAACGGAAAGTTCATCGAAGACATAATAGTGACAGTAATTAAGGCTATGGTCGTGGCGGCGACCCAAAACATCGCAGAGGTTTTCATAACTTTTAGTTTTTCTTTTAAAGTTATTTAAAATTCGTTGATCAATAAGTTAAGATCATTATAAAATGGCTAAGGCCCAGTTCGGTCGACCGCGGTTATTCCAAAAAGCTTTATTATCTTTACGGTGTTGTGTTGTGATCCTAAACCTAAACATAAGGTTAGGACCAATGAAAGGCTTTCCATATATGGGAGGCTTTTTTTGTTTAACCGTATGCGAGCTTTTCTATTCTGATAGCATTGCCATGACCAAGTTGTGGATTCTATTTTAAGCTGTATCCCTAGGCTGGTGTTGCTCGCGTTTTTGCTTTACCTGATGGTTTATTTCCCTACCATGATTGGCACGCTCATCAATCGCTTGCTCTTCTAGGCTTTGATTCTTGCTCTTTTCGATTTTGTTGTCTTTCTTGTCCATCTGCTTATATTTTTGAGATTTTCCCTCAAAATAGTAAAGGTGAAATAGATTTTTAAACGGGAACGAACTTTTTATTGATCCAAATGGTTTTACCACATAGAAGACCGACAACGTATCCTTCTTTTGCCATAAAAATTGTTGTAATTTTAAAGAGGATAAAAAACTAAAATATGCCGCTTTATCATACCCTAGGAAAAATTCCTCAAAAACGTCATACACAATTTAGAAAAGAAGACGGAAGTCTTCATTACGAGCAATTGTTCGGCACCATTGGTTTTGATGGAATGTCATCTTTGATGTACCATCTGCAACGACCGACACAAGTTAAAGAGGTAGGTAAGACTTTGGATGTTTCGCCCCGAGCGGCAGTAGAACATAATATAAAATCCAGATTATTAAAAGGATTTGAAATCAGACCCGAAGATGATTTTTTGGATAGTAGAAAAACGGTACTGTTCAATTCGGATGTTCACGTTGGTCTGGCAGCTCCAAAAAAATCGATGACCGATTATTTTTATAAGAATACAGATGCCGACGAGCTTTTGTTCGTGCATACAGGAACAGGAACGTTAAAAACGATGTTGGGCGAAATTCCTTTTGAATACGGAGATTACCTACTGATTCCCCGTGGTATGATATATCAAATTGAATTCGATACCGAGGACAACCGATTGTTGATAACCGAATCGTATCATCCAATTTATACCCCAAAAAGATATCGTAACTGGTTCGGGCAGCACTTGGAACATTCGCCTTTTTGTGAACGTGATTTTAAATTGCCGCAAAACCTTCAGTCCCATGATGAAAAAGGGGAGTTTTTAATAAAAGTTAAAAAGCAAGGGCAATTGCACCATATGATTTACGCTACGCATCCTTTCGATATTGTTGGTTGGGATGGATACAATTTCCCATACGGATTCTCCATCCATAATTTTGAACCGATTACAGGGCGTGTGCACCAACCACCACCAGTACACCAGACCTTTGAGACCGCTGCCTTTGTAGTCTGTTCTTTCGTGCCTCGATTGTATGATTATCACCCCGAGTCGATTCCTGCACCTTATAACCATTCCAACATCGATTCCGATGAAGTACTGTATTACGTAGATGGCGATTTTATGAGCCGAAAGAATATCGATAAAGGCTATATTTCGTTGCACCCGGCCGGTATTCCGCATGGGCCGCATCCTGGAACTTATGAAGCCAGTATCGGTAAAAAAGGAACCGAAGAACTAGCTGTAATGATCGATACGTTCAAGCCGTTGCAATTGACGCAGGTCGCCATGGATATTGATGATGGAAAGTATTATCAGAGCTGGCTGGAGTAATTAAATGACGTGCACTACAAAATGCACCAATGAAGCCGCCAACTTAGCCGTTTGATTATCGATATCATATTTCGGGTTCATCTCGGCGATATCCAATGAAATCAGCTTTTTAGACTTGAGAATAAGTTCCAATGATTCTAGTACCACGTTCGGAGAAAAACCGATTGGCGAAGGGGCACTGACTCCTGGTGCATAGGCTGATGAAAATCCATCTAGGTCTATGGTTACGTACAAAGTATCTACCTGTGCAATGAAATCTAAAAGTGTTCTAACCACTGTTTTGGCATAGGCCATGGAAAATTTTGTATTTGACATATATTCAACACCCAATGTCTCGGCAGTTTTAAATAAAACACTATCGTTCGCATCTTGTCGGATTCCCAAGCAGAGGTATTTGAAAACCGAGCCATCCTTCTTACAATCTTGTGCGATTTGAAAAAAGGGAGTGCCAGAATTGTTTCCCTTTAGATTATCCCGCAGGTCAAAATGTGCATCGAAATTGATGATACCAATGGATTTTTTAGGCCCGAGATATTTTCTGATTCCGTTAAAATGGCCGTAGGCGATGTCATGTCCACCACCCAAAAGTATGGGAAAGGCTTTGGCGGCCAAAAGTTCACCTACTTTATTCGATAGGTAGTCTTGGCTGGCTTCCATATTTCCGTCCGTACACTGAACAGAGCCTAAATCTAAGAGTTGTGTGCCATCGTCTAGGTGGTTGGCCATTTTTCCCAACTGTTCACGAATGGCATCGGGTCCGTTGACCGCACCGATGCGCCCTTGGTTTCTTTCTACTCCCTCGTCGCAGGCGTATCCAAGTATCGCAAAAGTCGTGTTCGAAGAATTTGAAACGAGACCATCAAAACCAATACATTCTATTTTTTCGTGCAAATAGCGTTTTTGGCCGGACATTCTTCCGGCATAACGGTCAGGATTTGTTGTTCTATAAATCGGCATTATCGGTCGAATAGGTTTTCGAGAAGTTCATCCTCCACTAAATTAGGCAAAGTAACTTTTAATTCAGGAGTTCGCTCCATTTCTCTTTTTATTGCAAATATGGCCTCATTGTTACGTGCCCAACTTCTTCTTGAAATACCGTTGTTCACATCGTAAAATAACATATTCTTCAGTTTTCGCGTTGCATCGTCAGAACCGTCGAGAACCATCCCGAACCCACCATTGATGACCTCGCCCCAGCCGACTCCGCCACCGTTATGAATGGAGACCCAGGTCGCTCCGCGGAAGCTATCCCCGATTACGTTATGAATGGCCATGTCAGCGGTAAACTTACTGCCATCATATATGTTGCTTGTTTCCCGAAAAGGAGAATCTGTACCACTGACATCATGATGATCACGACCCAAAACCACTGGAGCTGAAATCTCCCCTGATTTAATGGCCTGATTAAAAGCTTCTGCAATTTTGGATCGTCCTTCTGAATCGGCGTATAAAATCCGTGCTTGTGAACCGACGACCAATTTGTTTTGTTCCGCTTCCTCGATCCATTTGATATTGTCCTGCATTTGCTGCTGGATTTCTTCCGGGGCCTCTTCCTTAATTTCTTTCATGACCCTAAGAGCAATTGCGTCGGTTTTTCTTAAATCTTCTCGATTTCCAGAAGTACAGACCCATCGGAAAGGTCCGAATCCGTAATCGAAACACATCGGCCCTAAAATATCCTGTATATAGGATGGATATTTAAAATCGATTTGATTTTCTGACATTACATCGGCTCCTGCTCGGGAGGCTTCCAATAAAAATGCATTTCCATAATCAAAGAAATAAGTGCCTTTTTCGGTATGTGCGTTAATGGACGATGCATGCCTTCGTAACGACTCTTGTACTTTTTTCTTAAATGCTTTCGAGTTCTCGCTCATCATCCGGTTCGATTCCTCAAAAGTGAGAGCAGCAGGATAATATCCCCCGGCCCATGGGTTGTGCAAAGAAGTTTGGTCAGAACCCAAATGGATAAAAATATTTTCTTTATCGAATCGCTCCCAAACATCGACTACGTTGCCGATAAATGCTAGGGAGACGACTTCGTTTTTTTCTTTGGCTTTTTTTGTTCGGGCGACCAAATCGTTCATATTGACAATAAGCTCGTCAACCCAGCCTTGTTCATGCCGTTTGGTTGCTGCCGCAGGATTCACTTCCGCACATATTGTAATGCATCCGGCAATATTTCCAGCTTTCGGTTGGGCTCCACTCATGCCGCCCAACCCCGCGGTTAGGAATATTTTTCCCGCAGGGGATTCCCCCTTTTTCAACACCTTTCTAAAAGCGTTCATGACGGTGATCGCCGTGCCATGAACGATTCCCTGTGGGCCGATATACATGTAAGAACCTGCGGTCATTTGTCCGTATTGCGTGACCCCAAGAGCATTATATTTTTCCCAATCATCGGGTTTTGAGTAATTGGGAATCATCATTCCGTTAGTGACCACGACTCTCGGAGCTTCTTTAGAAGATGGAAACAAGCCCATCGGATGCCCTGAATAAATATGTAGCGTCTGTTCTTCGGTCATCGTGCCAAGATACTGCATGGTCAAAAGGTACTGCGCCCAATTTTGAAAAACCGCCCCGTTTCCACCATATGTAATCAACTCATCAGGATGCTGAGCCACGGCTGGATCCAAATTATTCTGAATCATTAGCATTATAGCGGCAGCTTGTGAAGTTTTTGCCAGATATTCCGAAATGGGTCGCGCATACATTTTATAGTTCGGCTTGAACCGGTACATGTAGATGCGGCCGTATTTATTCAATTCCTCGGCGAATTCTTGGGAAAGTTCTGTATGCCAATCTTTTGGAAAATAACGTAGCGCATTACGGATTGCCAGTTTTTTTTCTTCCAAAGAAAGAATTTCCTTTCTTTTTGGGGCATGGTTGGCATTGGGATCATATTCCCTTTTTGGAGGAATTTTTGCGGGAATGCCTTGGAGTATTTGTTCTTTGAAAGTCATACCTCCCATTTATTTGCTGTGTTTATCAAAAACCAATTCTCCATTTTTAAAAATCATACAAGGTTTTAGGTTGCCTTGGTTATATAAAATGTCGTTGTAATTGCTGGTATGGAAAATGCTGAGGTCGGCGAGCATACCTTTTTCCAATTTTCCTCTATCATTCAACTTCAAGGCCGCGGCGGCGCGGAATGTGATTCCTGCTAAAACCTCGCTGTTCGACAATTTTTGAAAAGCTCCTAAAATGGAAGCCTGAGTCAATAAGTCGCCCATAGGTGCCGAACCCGGATTGTGGTCACTGGCAATCGATAGTGCGCCGCCGGCATCGAGAATTTTTCGAGCAGGAGTAAAATTACATCCCAATCCCAATGAGGCCCCGGGCAATGCGGTAGCTATGGTGTCGCTCTTGGCCAATAGTTCTATTTCGGTAGAGCTGCTTGCCTCCAAATGGTCTGCGCTTACCGCCCCGAACTCAACCGCGACTTTACTTCCTCCAGTTGAAAATTGGTCGGCATGTACAGTTATATCAAAGCCCATTGTTCTTGCTTTTTGAAAATAGGTAGCAATCTGGGTTGCCGAAAAAGCGCTTTCTTCGATAAAGGCGTCGATGCGGTTGGTCAATTTTTCCTCCTTTAGTATTGGAAAAAGTGTTGTGCTGATTTCATCCAAATATTCGGATTCACTGCCCGAAAAATCCTTGGGAAGCATGTGGGCCGCCAAACAGGTAGAAATTAAATCTGCGTGAGCTGTCGTGTCCGCATTTTTAATGGCCCGAAGCATTTTAAATTCTTCGCTGACAGAGAGTCCGTAGCCACTTTTGACCTCGATGGTGGTCGTTCCATTTTTTAAATGTCGGTTGGCGAGTTTGACCGTATGCTTTGTCAAAGCTTCTTGTGTCGCTTTTCGGGTTTGGGTTACGGTATCCCAAATGCCACCACCTGCTTTGGCAATCTCAAGATAGGTCATTCCTGCATTTCGCATTGCATAATCGTTGGCGCGCGAACCGCCGAAACAAATATGGGTGTGTGAATCGATAAACCCAGGAAGGCAAGTATGATTACCTTCCAACATATGAATTTCTTCTTCCGGATGACTATTCTTTAGTTCATCAAACCCTCCAACGGAAATGATTTTCCCTTCGGAGATTAAAATTCCGGCACCCTCCAAAACGGTCAGTTTGTCGTCTGAAATTGCGCCTTTGAGTGATAGTCCCGTCATGGGGAGTAGTTGTTTGAACGGACCGATTAGTTTTGATTTGTTCGTCATTTTAAATCTTCATCATTTTTAAACAGATCGCTTCGTGCCTCGCGAAGACGAATTTTATAATGTTTTTTCCAGCATCCAGCATCCAGCATCCAGCATCCAGCATCCAGCCTAATACGTATCAAATTCTTTGGTAAACGGCACCTGAAATTTCAATTTTTTATTCTTTTTGATCCGCTCGATAACCTTGATAATCGTTTTGTTCCTAATCATTTCGATTCCCTTTTCGATATCATCTGCAAAAACTCGGTCTTTTTTGGCGAAGGCCACTTTCTTTCGAACTTCCTTATGGATTTCGTCCAAGAAGACCCCAGATTTCAGGGGCTTTCTAAATTCAAAAGCTTGGGCTGCAGTCAACAATTCAACGGCCAATATTTTTTCCACATTCTCTATGACCTGCAAAGCTTTCCTTCCGCTTATCGAACCCATGCTGACATGGTCTTCTTGTCCTAAGGAAGTGGGAATGCTATCTGCGCTTGATGGAAAACATAACCCTTTGTTCTCGCTTGCCAAGGCAGCTGTGGTGTATTGCAAAATCATATATCCGGAATTGATACCCGTATCTTCCATCAACAGTTTTGGTACTCCGGGGCTGTTACCTTCCAAGGCCAAATAAATTCTCCGATCCGAAATACTCCCTACTTCTGAGGCAGCCAGACAGGCATAGTCCAAGGCCATGGCCAAGGGTTGCCCGTGAAAATTGCCCCCACTGATGGTCAGTTCTTCATCAATGATCACCGGATTATCGGTGACCGAGTTTAATTCGATTTCCAACAGCTCCTTTAAATGTAGCCATGCCGTACGACTCGCTCCGTGTACTTGCGGAATACACCGCAGCGAATAGGGGTCTTGCACCCGTTCACAATCGATGTGGTCTTCGAGAATTTCAGAGCCTTTTAAAAGTCTTTTGACCCGTTTGGCTACATGGATATTTCCTTTAAAAGGGCGAAGTGCATGTAATTCATTGAAAAAAGGTTTTACCGATCCTTGGAGTCCCTCGATCATCATTGCACCGATAATATCTGCCTGTGAAAGGCAACTGTGCAGTTTTTCGATCACTTTTACGGCATGGGCTGCGATGAATTGGGTGCCGTTGATTAGGGCCAGACCCTCTTTTGGTCCAAGTTCCAACCGTTTTAATCCCGTTTTCTTGAATAAGGTGGCAGTAGAAATAATCTTGCCCTGATATTTTACTTTACCCAACCCTATCAAGGGCAAAAATAGATGGGAAAGCGGGGCAAGATCTCCTGAAGCTCCCACTGACCCTTGCGATGGTACAACCGGAATTGCATCGTTTTCGATATGCCAAATAATTCTTTCAAGTGTGGTTTCCGCAATGCCCGAATAGCCTTTTGCCAGCGCATGTACTTTGAGGATCATCATCAGTTTGGCGATTTGAATGTGGATGGGTTCGCCAACTCCTACGCTATGGCTTTGTAGAATGTTCGTTTGTAGTACTTTCGTTTCCTCTTTGGAAATCTTTGTGGTACAAAGGGGGCCGAACCCTGTATTGATTCCATATACGGGATGTCCTTTTTCAACGATATTTTGGACAATCTTCCAACTCGATTTTATTTTCTTTCGAGTTGCAGACGTTAACTTCATTTTGGTAGTTCCTTCTGCAATGGTAATGGCAATACCTGCTGTAAGGTGGTCTTCCCCGAAATTAAAGGACTTGGGAACGGTCATCATATACTGAAAGATTAAAGTACCCTAAAAGTATCGATTCCATTTGAGAATAGCCAAAGGATTGTTTTTAACTTTGTCAGTAAAATTTTGAAGTATGATTTTCGACCTGATAAAAAAGAGACGCTCAATTTTCCCAGCGCAGTATATTGATAAACCCGTCGCCAAGAACGATATCGAAAAAATCTTGAGGGCGGCCAATTGGGCACCCACGCATAAAAAAACAGAGCCTTGGCGTTTCAAGGTATTGCAAGGAGAGTCTCAGGAGAAATTGGGACTTTTCCTTTCCATGAAATATATGGAGACCGAACCCAAACCCAAGGAATTCAAGGTCAAGAAATTGATAGAAAATCCTAAAAAGGCAGGGGCCATTATCGCTATTTGTATGCAACGCGATCCGATGGAAAGCCTCCCTGAATGGGAAGAAATCGCAGCTACTGCCATGGCCGTACAGAATATGTGGCTCTGCTGTACCGAAATGGGTATCGGCTGTTATTGGAGTTCTCCGGGATTGATAAAACATATGGATGAGTTTTTCGAAATGAACGAAGGCGAAAAGTGTTTGGGGTTCTTTTATATGGGATATTATGAAGGAGAAATTCCTGAAGTGACTCGAGGGTCTATTGAGGATAAGGTGGTTTGGGGGTAGGCTTCTGTTTTTTTGTTCCACCCGTATTTGACATTCCGAGCGCGGAGAGGAATTCCTTTTCTCCGAATATCTAGGGCCTAATCCATTTGAATTGCTTTGGTGAGCTTCTCCACAAATTCCTTTTTATTATCCATATACACCAGAAGTACATCACATTGCTCTGTAAATCCGTAAATCTTTTCTATCGTTTGCGGGGCCTTGAAATATAATGCAACATTGTGGTTGGTACTTTCTTTTGAGATACCGAGATTTCCGATTTTTATTTCTTTGGAGTATATCTCTTGATTACACAGAATTGCTTCGTCTATTTTATCCAATGGAATGTAAATATCGGCGATAAGACCATTTTTTAAGATCAATTCAGCATTGTTAATTATGGAAGGTCTCTGCATTAGGGCCTTACAATGTGCAACGATGAACAATGCCGTATAAAGGCTGGCGGCCGAAAATATCCACGCGGCAAGTTCGCTCCATTTGACCAGAAGTATGTGAAATGCGTAGGTCTCAATAAAAACGACCATAAGTAAAGCCCCTGCTAAAGCTATACTGGCATTATTCCTGTAGTTGGTGAATTCATTTGGGCTACGTTTTCTTATTCTCCAAGAGAAAAGGGCATAGTACATCACGATAATTTCTGTGGTAAAAAAGGTGCCGAATTTAGATTTTCCAAAGAGTTCTTTGGCACTTAATTTACTAAGCCTATAAAAGTCGGTGGTTTTGTCGGAATTGGACTTGAAAATTCTTATAGCCTTGTGGATATTGAAAATAAAAAAGGTAAGTGCTATTAATTCCACTAATGGCAAGACATACGATTTAATGTAGTCAAGATGCACCTGTGCCGTTTCCGGAAGTAAATAAGAGGCGATAAGTATTCCACCGATAAAAAAGGGAATGGCCCTTAATTTTGAAATTTTGCTTCTTCCCCTTAACAAAAGAAAAAGCAATGGAGCAGTAAACGTTAGATCATAGGTTATTGCCGTGGCCAATTCTGGATATTGTCGTAACAAAGGACTCATCGCAATGGCTATGGAGGACAAGATTACCAATAAAGGCAATCCATAAGTAAGCCATTGAATTTTTGTTAGATTGATCATGCCATTTATGTCTAATCAAAAAATGGAAACAATGCAGTTCGATACTCCCAAGCCGTAGTAATAAAAATACCTAAGAAAATAAGGGTAACGATCAACTTCATAAAGGTGCCCGTCAGAAAGCCGAGGAACGATCCAAATGCTGCTTTTAAGGCTGTTTTTTGATCGGCCTTGTTCATTAATTCGCCAACAAAGGCGCCAACGAAAGGGCCGATAATAATGCCTCCGGGAATAGGAGCGATAATACCAATGATCAACCCGAGCGTCGCTCCGATCATACCTGCTCTAGTACCCCCGAATCTTTTGGTTCCCATTGCCGGAATTACATAATCGAGCCCGAAAACCACTAGGGCTACGACTGCCGTAATTCCTAAGACCCACCAGTCATCTGGAACGGCCTGTGTCAAATAGAGCAAGAGCAATCCCAACCAGCTTACCGGGGGCCCTGGTAGTACGGGAAGAAAACTGCCCAAAATACCCACGAGCATTAGTAGAAATCCGATAACCAAAAGTGCTATATCCATTCAAATAGTTTTCTGTTTGACGAAGATAATGAGGATTTGTTACAAATTATTCAACTAAGAAATTAGTTTAAACTAAATATTTAGTTATATTTGGCTCGTGGTTCAACTAAAAAATTAGTTAAAACAAATTCGGGCCTTCGCCGGAATGAAAGTAAACATCTATTATTCATGAAACAGTTAACAAAAGCAGAAGAAGAGGTAATGCAGATTCTATGGCAGTTACAAAAGTGCAATGTGGCCGCAATCATAGATGAACTGGCAGAACCGAAACCGGCGTACAACACGGTTTCCACGATTGTGCGCATATTGGAAAGCAAGGGTTTTGTCGACCACGAACAAGAGGGGAAGGGCTATCTCTATTTTCCCTTGGTCAAGAAATCGGATTACAGCAATCAATCGATCAACAAATTGGTCGACGGATATTTTCAAGGCTCGTTCAAAAGTATGGTCTCTTTCTTTATGAAAAAGAACGATATGAGTTTATCGGAATTGGAATCCGTTTTAAATGAAATAAAGAAGCAAGAAAACAGAGAGTAGCACAAAGAACGGGGAAAATAGACCTGTGGAAACAGGTTATGTTCTTAGTCTAAAATCTCAAGTCAAATATCTAAATCATGATACAATACATCTTAGAATCAATAGCCTTTCAATTGGTCTTCCTCATCATATATGATTTTTTTCTAAAACGGGAAACCTTTTTTCAATGGAACCGGGCCTATCTCATAGGCACTTATATCTTGTCTTTGGTGCTACCATGGATAAAAATCGAAGCCTTCAAAACGACGGTGCCCGAACAATATGTTGTATATCAGCAGTTTCTTCTAAATATGGATGCTGTTTCACCTACGGTCGAGAAATCCTCACAGTATACCATTTCAATGGAAAGTGCCGTCTTTTTCTGCGGAATGATTTTGGCGGCGTTTTATTTTGGGTACAAATTATACCAGATCTATCGGCTACGTAAAAGTGGTGAAGTGCGTTTCTTTCCAAAATTTACTAGGGTGGTGGTCAAGAACAGTGAGTTGGCTTTTTCCTTTTTCAAGTCCATCTTCCTTGGTGATAAAGTGCTGGAAAAGGAACACGAAAGCATCATTCAGCACGAACTGGTACATATCGAACAAAAACATTCGTGGGACCTGTTGTTTTTTGAATTGATGCGTATTGTGGGGTGGATCAATCCCTTAGTGTATGTCTATCAAAACCGGGTTTCTGAACTACACGAGTTCATTGCCGATGCCCATGTCGCCAAAACGCATAAAAAAGAGCAATATGAAACGCTGTTGTCACAAGTATTTCAAACACAGCATATTTCATTTATCAATCAATTTTTTAAAAGGTCGTTGATCAAAAAACGGATATTGATGTTACAGAAAACGAAATCGAAAAGCATTTGGCAGTTGAAGTATTTGGTGTTGGTGCCATTGGTTTTGGGGATGTTGGTGTATAGTTCTTGTGAGCGGGATATTTCCAAAACGGGAAACTTTAATTCCGAGGATGCCACATTGATTGACAAGACCAATTCAAAAATAGAGGAGGATATCAAAAGACTTGGTTCGCTAAATGAAGTTCGATCTCTTGAGGGGGCTTCTTTTATCGCCGATTCGGATGGTCCGATTTTATCAAAGGAAGCTTATTTTGAAAGCGCATTAATTTTCAGACTGACCATGGAGGATATTGCTCAAAAAATAGCCAACGACTCAGGGGAAGAGTTAGTGGATATCTCCAAAAATGTGCCATTGCCCTCGACGGAACGATATGAAAGCTACGTCAAAAGAAAAAAAGCTTTTCAAATATTGGACGAGAATCTGAAATTTTCCATTAAATCCGAGAATAAGGAATATGGTATCGATGTTCAAGAAATAGAAAAAAGCGATAGTTACACAGCCAACTCCCATGTGATGGAAGTAGCGGATATTACCAACGTGAATGGCGAGGAAGTTATGGCATTCAATAATAAAGTGGATGAAATTTTTAAAAGTGGAAATTCCAAATATGAGGATATAATTTTAAAGGATGACAACTATAGTTTTCGCGTTTTCGCGACTAAACCTTTGCTCGGCATCAACATGTTTGACTACGCTGCTTTGAAAGTTAATGCGTCAGGGGATATCACTCCTAAACAGCAGAACCAACCCCCTATAGCGTTCGCCAATGTTGATGAGGTGCCTGTCTTCCCCGGTTGCGAAAATGCGAGCGATAAAAGGGAATGTTTCAAATCAAGATTGCAAGAGCATATCGTGAAACATTTCCAATATCCCGAAGTTGCGCAAGAAGCAGGAATTCAAGGCAAGGTATATGTGAATTTTGTTATCGATGAAAATGGGGCCATTACGGAACTGAGAAAACGAGGCCCCGACCCATCTTTGGAAGCGGAAACAGAACGGATTATTGATCTATTGCCCATACTGACACCTGGAAAACATAAGGGTAAGGCCGTAAGGGTTCCGTTTTCCATGCCGATTACCTTCAGATTAGATGGTGTAACAGAAGAAATTCATTCTAACTCAACAATTTCAAAATATAATGAATTGGTGGCCGAGAGAAATCGATTATTAAGAAGTGCCGATGAGGGTAATCCAATAATTACGAATCTCGACGAGCAACTGAAAAAATTAAAAAATGGAATTAATAATCAGGGCAATTATCAAAGTTTGCGTCTGAATGAAGATCAGCTGCATTTGACTGCGAACGCCTACCATGAAAACGGTAAACTATTTTTCTCTGGAATAGTGACTGACGGCGAAAAAGGTCTGCCCGGAGTGAACATAAGAGTAGAAGATGCCAACCATACGGTTTCAGATTTTGATGGAAAGTTCACTTTAGAAGTCAACGAAGGAGATATGGTAATCTTTCAATATATAGGGTTTTCCGCGGTAGCGCTACCCATTACCGCTCAGGAGGATTACAATTTGATATTTAAGAAATAATTCAGTTTTAAAATAAGCAATGAGTCAATTGAGAATAACAGCAATTCTAATATTCATCATTTTCTACAAAGTCGAAGCCCAAACTTCGGCTTCCGTGGTTGGCGATAGTTTGTATGCGTTGGGCAATTATTCCCAAGCCATTAACGAATACGCCAAAGAAAATTCCGCGACCTCAAAATTGCAGATTGCTAGGGCCTACAATGCCATCGGTAATTACGACAAAGCGATTTTGGAGTATGAAGCTATTGTCAATTCTGAGGAAAGCTCACAATTGGCCAAATTCGAATTGGGTAAGCTGTTGTTCAAAATAGGTGATTATAGCAAGGCGAACACCAAATTCTATGAATTGACCTCTGAAGAAAAATCAAACTCCGAATATTATTACTACCTGGGGGAAACCTATCGCGAAATGAAGGAAGAGGCCAGCAGCCTAGTCGCCTATAAAAATGCCGTTTCCGTCGATAGCACGCATTTGCGCAGCCTCTTTCAGTTGGGTAAATATTTTATGGTAAAGAAAGAAACGAACCAAGCGCTGAACTATATCGAAAAAGGATTGCGATTTTATGAAAACGATGTGGCATTGATCAACCTAAAAGCTTTGACTTTGTTCAATGATTACGATTATGAAGGAGCGCGACCGGTATTCGAGCAGTTGCTAGAAATGGGCGAAGAAAAACCACATGTCTATCAAAAATTAGCGTTCTGTTATTTTCAGGTTTGGGAATTCGATAAGGCAAGAACAGCATATCGAACATTGCTTCAATTTCCCGATACCGAACCGGAAGTCTATAGCGGTCTGGCCCGTACCTTTCACAAAGAAAAAGTACCCGATAGTGCCGCTGTGTACTACCAAAAAGCGATAGAAGCCAAAAAGCCCTTTTTGGGTCGGGAATATTCAGCATTGGCGCAATTGGCACGAGAGCGAAACGATTTAAGGCCCGCCTTGAAATATTATGATCTGGCCTTTGAAGAGGAACCCGAAAATGATTTTGCAAATTACCAGATTTGTGCAGTATCGGAACAATTGCACGATGACCCGAAAAAAAAGTTGGAGTGCTACGAAGGGTTCTTGAAAAGATATATCGATAAGAAGTCTTTTTACAAGGATTTTGTAACGAAAAGGGTTTCCGAACTCAAGGAAGAAATCCATTTTGCCAAAGAGTGAGAGCCTTTTTAGGATGTTGTGATTAGAATTTTTAGAGACCATTTTTTTGTTCTTATAGGTAAAATTTTTAAGCATAGCCTTAGCTACGGTTCAAAATTTTAACGAAGAAGGGCGGAAAAAGGGGCGTAAAAAAATAATCGACAACATCTTAAACAGGCTCTGAGTTCCCAAAAAATCGTAATTTCAGCGTATTATTGGTGGTTGATGCGAAAGTTTTGGTCCATGACGTTCATACTGGTTTTTGTTGCCTGCGATTTTTCGGCTTCAAAGGATAAACAAGCACGTGAACTGGTCAACCAAGAAATGCGAAATATCGATTGGAACGAGGTGGATGCCTATCCACTTTTTGAAAATTGCGATGAGACACTTACCAAAGACGGCCAGCGTGAATGTTTTGAAAGCGAGGTGATTTCCCATTTTTCAGCTACCCTAAAAGAATTTGAATTCGTATTACAAGAAAATGTGGCCTCGACGGTGTATGTAGATTTTATGGTTGATCAAGAAGGTAAAGTATCGGTCTTGAAAATTGAAAAAGATAGGTTCATCGACATGCAAATGCCCGAATTCGATGGAATCATCACACAGAGCCTGAAAGGACTTCCGCCCATTGCCCCTGCTTTGAAACGTGGAATTCCGGTCAAGACCAAATTCAGGATTCCCATTCAATTGAACAGTAAATAAAGTTATGAGTGCAGAGTTATGAGTGCAGAGTTATGAGTTCAGAGTGATGATTTTTTCTAAAACCTGAAACTGTCAAACTGAGCGCAGTCGAAGTGCTAAACCTAAAACCGCGATACCGAACGGAGCGCAATTATGAAAAAAAAATTAGCAACTGAAAAAATCATTCTCGGAATCGATCCCGGCACCACCATCATGGGCTTTGGTATTATCAAAGTGCTCGATAAAAAGATGGAGTTCGTTCAAATGAACGAATTGCTTTTGAGCAAATACAAAGACCCTTATACCAAACTCAAATTGATTTTCGAACGGACTATCGAACTGATCGATACCTATCATCCTGACGAAATCGCTATTGAGGCTCCTTTTTATGGAAAGAACGTACAATCGATGCTCAAATTGGGCCGGGCACAGGGCGTTGCCATGGCGGCCGGACTTTCCCGTCAAATTCCGATAACGGAGTATCTTCCGAAAAAAATCAAAATGTCCATCACCGGAAACGGAAATGCCAGTAAAGAGCAAGTAGCTAAAATGTTGCAGAGCACGTTGGGCCTGAAAACCTTACCGAAAAATTTAGATAGTACCGATGGGTTGGCTGCAGCGGTTTGTCATTTTTATAATGAAGGTCGTGTTGAGGTTGGTAAAGGTTATTCGGGGTGGGGTGCTTTTGTGAAGCAAAATGAG
>CAYGPR010000003.1:0-171948 GCA_964351985.1 uncultured Maribacter sp.
ATATCGTTGATTTTTATTGCGCGGAGGAGAAATTGATCATAGAACTTGACGGGGAAGTGCACATGAACGCTACGACTCAAGAATATGATCAAAAACGGACAAAATATTTACAAAATCTCGGATTTATCATCTTGAGGTTCGAAAACAAAATGGTGTTTAAAAAATTTGGGATCTGTTTTGATGGAAATTAGGGAAGGGTTTATTACAAAAGAAAAGGGTCAATTTTAGTTCCTTCCCCTAGTAGGGGAAGGTGGGCCGTCCGCCGATAGGCGAAACGGGTCGGAAGAGGTTGAACCCGAGCCTTTTTTTTTAATCCCGAACCACTCCTTTGGTACCCAGGTTGGCGTACACCTTTGATTGGGTTTGGGTCAATTGGATCAGGGTTTGCGCTCAACCCCTTCCGTCTTGCTGTCCGCCGTAGGCGGACGCAATCCACCTTCCCCTGCTAGGGTAAGGAACCCCAAAAAAAAAGTAATAAATTATATATGCACCAAAAAATAGCCCATATCGCGTTAGTAGTAAAAGAGTATGACGAAGCCATAGATTTCTATACCAAGAAACTTGATTTTAAATTGATCGAAGACACCCAATTAAGCGAAGAAAAACGCTGGGTTTTGGTCTGCCCGCCAGGTGCCGATGAATGTTCACTTTTATTGGCCAAAGCAGCGAACGACGAACAGTCGAAAAGCATCGGAAACCAAACCGGCGGAAGGGTATTTCTGTTCTTGTTTACCGATGATTTTTGGAGGGACTATCATAAGATGGTTGAACGGAATATTGATTTTGTACGTCCTCCGAAAGAAGAAGCGTATGGCACAGTTGCCGTGTTTAAGGATTTATATGGAAATCAATGGGATTTGTTCGAACCAAACGAAAATAATAAAAGCCTCGTAAGTAAGAGCTGAATGACTTAAAAATATAGCGTAGTGCTAATTAAAAACAACATCCTTTTTCGGTTCTTTTTTATTCTTTTTTGCCTTCTTATTTTTCCATGGCCATTAAGTAAACTTCCAGGATTCGGGTTCGTGGAAGAATACTATTTTCGATTCTTTGGACCGTTGATTTCTTGGTTCGGAAATGACCTTCTTGGTATTGAATCCGAAATCAGCGGTGCAGTAACAGGTAGTGGAGACAAGCTTTACCACTATCTTCTATTCTTGTTTTTTATAATTCTTGCATTGCTCGGCACCCTAATATGGTCATTTCTTGAAAAACGCAATCGACCTTACGAAAAACTCAACTATATCTTTGAAATTATACTTCGCTACTTTCTGGCATACCAAATGATCTATTACGGGATGTTCAAAATCATCCCCGTACAATTTTTCGAACCCTATTTTTCCACGTTGTTGCAATCCTATGGCAAGGCATCCCCAATGGGTATTTTTTGGACGATGATGGCCGTTTCAAAAGGATATGCACTTTTTGCCGGATTGGCGGAAGTTACTGGCGGAATACTTTTGCTACATAAAAAAACAAAACTTCTGGGGGCATTGATTTCCATAGGTGTTCTTACAAATGTTGTGGCCGTCAATTATTTCTATGATATTCCGGTAAAACTATTTTCTACTGAACTTTTGATTATCGCAGTGCTTCTGATTATTCCCTATTTTCCTAGACTTTCAAAAGTAATTCTTACGAATCAAGCCGTCGAAAAAATCACTCCCAAATCATTTTATGACAAAGGAAAATGGAAGACTATACGACCCTTCTTAAAATGGGGTTTCGTGGCCATATTCTGCTTCACCACCTTGAATGCCGTCTTAAAAACGTATTCTTTCCATACCGAAAAAGAAAAAACGATTCCGCTTTACGGACTTTATGAAATCTCAACGGTCGTTATCAAGAATGATTCGATTACAACACAAGTCAAATATGCCGATACGTGGCGGTACCTGATTATCGAGCACGATAAATCGGCTCAGATCCTTCAGACCGATATGTCAAAAAAAGCATATGAATTCGAAGTGGACAGCATCGCCAAAAAATTTACCTTGAAAAATTTCAGGGATTCAGAAGATGTGTATACTTTCAATTACGAAAAAACGGACTCGACGTTAACATTTTCCGGAGTTATTAAAAAAGATACATTTATGCATGTATCGAAACGTATTGAAAAGGAAGATTTCTTATTGATGAACAGAGGTTTTCATTGGATAAACGAATACCCCTATAATAGATAATAATTTTACGAACCATGAAAAAAATAGTGCTTATTCCGCTCTTGATGCTGTACTTTTCCTGCGGTCTCATTCAGAAAAATAATGTCGGAACCGCCATTTTAATTTCCAATGTGAATGTTGTCGATGTTAACAATGGCAAAATCTTGGAAAGTCAAAATGTCGTCATTGATTCAGGGAAAATAAAGAGTATCTCGGCCGATATTATGGATAGCGACACCTTCGCACAGATCATCGAAGGAAAAGGAAAATACCTAGTGCCCGGTCTTGCAGAAATGCACGCGCACATTCCCCCTGCCTCGACTGATCCCGAACGAATCGAAGATGTGCTTTTCTTGTACCTCTCCAACGGAATTACCACCATTCGAGGCATGCTCGGAGACCCGATACACTTGGGTTTACGCGAAAGAGTTGCTCATGGCGAGATTTTAGGTCCCCGTATTTTTACGTCCAGCCCATCCTTGAACGGAAATTCGGTAACTACCAAAGAAGAAGCCATCGAAAAGGTAAAGGCCTACCAAAAATCAGGCTATGATTTTTTGAAGATTCATCCGGGGATTCAACGTGAAGTTTTTGACCAAGTCGTTGAGACCGCCAATGAAGTTGGCATCCCTTTTGCCGGTCATGTTCCCGTTGATGTAGGTATTCGTCACGCCTTGGAAAGCAAATATGCCTCCATTGATCACGTAGACGGATTTTTAGAAGGACTCGTTCCCGAATCTGCAAATGTAAAACCTGATGCAAACGGATTCTTTGGTTATAATTTTACGCCACTAGCGGATGTTTCTAAAATCGACGAACTGGTCGCTATGGCCAAAGCCAACGAAGTCTGGATCGTGCCGACCCAGAGCCTTTTTGAAAGGTGGTTCGCGCCAGTGTCCGCCGATGTATTGTTGAGGCAACCTGAAATGCGGTACATGCCTACCGAAACATTAGAAAACTGGAAACAACGCAAAGAAGAATCCATCGCCTCCGAAACAGGATTCAACGAAGCCCAATGGCAGCAATTCGATACCATCCGAAAAGAATTAATTAAAAAGCTCCAAGAAAATGGCCACGGTATGTTGTTGGGTTCCGATGCGCCGCAACTCTTCAACGTGCCCGGATTTTCTATTCATCATGAAATCGACGGCATGCAGGCCGCCGGACTTTCCAATCTAGAAATCATCCGTTCGGGAACGCTAAATCCGGCCACCTATTTTGATATGGAAGACGTTTTCGGGCAAGTAAAAGAAGGCCTCGAGGCCGATTTGATGCTACTGAACGGTAATCCCTTAGAAGATATCGATGCACTACAAGATCTTTCCGGTGTTATCAGGCAAGGCAAATGGTTATCGAAAGCAAGTATCAATAAAAGATTGAAACAGATTTCGAATAAGAATACTGTAATGTCAAGTAAGACTGCTGTCAATCCGACCTTAGCGAGTCAATTGCTAGGCACTTGGAAATATTATAGCGAAAAAGGAAAAAAACCTGCTCCCTCGAACACGTTTGAACGCATCAAGATATTTTCCGATGGGTATTGGTCGATTACCCATACCAATACCCTAACCGATAAATTGGTCCACTATCATGGTGGTAGCTATGAAATAGACAGTGACACCTATTCCGAAACCATCACTTTTGCAAATCAAAGTACTGCATATCTCCTGAACGAGAACTTAGAATTCAATCTAGAAGTAAGGGGTGACACCCTATCACAGACAGGCCTCAATAATGAATATGACGAAGTATGGGTTCGAACGGAATAACCAAAAAATGTAATAAAAAGATGCCCATGCGAACAATGAGAATTGTGACTGTTGCACTAATTCTGACAATATTCAACATGACCGCCCAAACGTTACTCAAACCCGACCGTGTTTTTGATGGGGAAGAAATGAATGAGAACTGGGTGGTTCTAGTCGAGGGAAATACCATTATCTATGTTGGAGAAATTACCGGAACAAAGCTTCCTAAAAACTCGAAAACGATCGAGTTAAGGGGCACAACGCTGATGCCCGGTATTATTGAGGGACATTCACACCTATTATTGCACCCCTACAATGAAACGGAATGGAATGATCAAGTACTAAAAGAATCTCCCGTTGAACGTGCCATTAGAGGTACGGTTCATACTGAAAACTCCCTAATGGCGGGAATAACCACCATGCGTGATTTAGGGGCCGAGGGGGCCGGATATTCCGATGTTTATTTGAAAAAAACGATAGAAGAAGGAATAATTAAGGGGCCAAGGCTATTGGTCGCTGGCCCTGCTATCGTTGCCACTGGTGCCTATGGTCCAAAAGGATTTCATGCCGGGGTAACCGTACCGCTGGGCGCTGAACCGGTAAGCGGGGTCGATGAGGCCATCCGGACGGTCCGCCGGCAAATGGGCAACGGTGCGGACTTGATAAAGATCTACGCAGATTACCGTTGGACGACCGGTGCACCGAGCGAACCCACTTTTTTACAGGAAGAAATCGATGCCATGGTCGCGACCGCAACCACGGCCGGAAAATATGTCGTGGCCCACGCCAGTACTCCCGAAGGTATGAAACGTGCCATTTTAGGTGGTGTCGAGACCATAGAACATGGCGATGGTGGCACTATGGAAATCTTTAAAATGATGCAAGAAAAAGGGGTTGCCCTCTGCCCCACCCTTGCCGCAGGCGATGCGATTTTGCAATATGGAGGTTGGAAAAAAGGTAACGATCCCGATCCCGAGCGTATTGTGAAAAAGAAGCGGTCGTTCAAGCTTGCTTTAGAATCGGGAGTCGATATCGTTTTTGGTGGAGACGTTGGGGTTTTCCCCCATGGACAAAATTATCGTGAACTGGAAATGATGGTCGAATACGGCATGCAACCTTCTGATGTGCTGAAATCCGCCACTTCGTTGAATGCCAAAGTTTTTCATTTGGATTCCCTTGGGAAGTTGGAAAAGGGTTTTCTAGCGGATATAATTGCCGTCGAGGGAAATCCGTTTAAGGATATCAAGAAAATGAGGGATGTGAAATTTGTGATGAAAGACGGGGAGATTTACAAAAATGAATAATGCAAAAGAAGAAAAATACTGGTCTAATCGTTATTCAGAGAACATGTTGGGTTGGGATATCGGTCATCCATCCACACCTTTAAAAACCTATATCGATCAGATAACGGATAGAGATATTTCAATCTTGATTCCCGGTGCGGGAAACGCCTATGAAGCGGAATATCTCTGGAAACAAGGGTTTCGAAATGTTTTCATCATGGATATATCGGAAATCCCCTTACGGAATTTTCAAGAGCGCAATCCCGATTTTCCAAAATCCAATTTGCTCCGTACCAACTTTTTCGAACACGAAGGCCACTACGATTTGATACTGGAACAAACCTTCTTCTGCTCTTTTATTCCAACGGATGAAAATCGAAATGCATACGCAGAACAGATGGCCATCCTATTAAAACCTCATGGAAAATTGGTAGGCGTCTGGTTCGATATCCCATTGACGGGCGATATGGAAAAACGACCTTTTGGCGGCAACAAAAATCTGTATTTGAAATACTTAAGACCTTACTTTAAAGTCAGGGCTTTTGAAAGATGTTATAATTCGATTTCAGAACGGCAAGGGAACGAGCTTTTTGGAATATTTAAAAAGAAATAGTGGATCCCGCTTTCATTTTCGACGAAAAAGACCGACAATCGCTTTTCTCAATCGATAAAATATATAAAATATCAGGGCGAACAGACTGCCGAAACCTATTGGGATGATGGCTCCGAACGTAAATGCTGAACCCAATACCCACCCTAATAAATATTCAGATTTATATAATGGAAAAAAGAAAGCCAAAATAAATATACATCCCATAATATAATCTATTGCCTCAATACCGTTCACAAAGCAGACCGCAATTGATATGGCGACCAAAAAAGCGGCAAGAAATCGAAGTGCAACAGCTCGAAGGTTGTCCGAAGTCACGGGTATTTCACGTCGATCTATTCTTTTATGAATGCGATAGAGTAAGAACCATGTGAAAAACGGAAGTACCAAACCTCCCAACCAATTGGGTATTCCGGGTAAATCTGCATCATGTAAAAGATAGTGAGTTGGGATTCCTCCATGAGAATAATCCCATGCAATATGCCCCCAAACTAAAAAAGTAACTATAATGGTTAGGGTTACGCGAATTTTTAGCGATAGTTTCATGATTGTTATTTTGATTGATTGAATTGGTTGTAAGACTCGTACCGAAGCAAATTGTTACAAAATAGGAAGTATAATTACCTTTCATTCAAAAATTTTTGAAATATTAAAAATCAAGCCCACTTACTGAAGTTCTTGGAAATCATCCCAAACCAAATATTCCTCCCCTCTTTTGTCCGTCAAAATATTTCGTGCCATGGCCTTCCCCAAGTCCTCGACTTTTACCTCTCGATATTTACGAAGATTACCGAAGAAAATAGGTTTCAACAAGGCCATACTTTCAAGGTGACCGCCTGCGAAAAGCCATAACGATCGGCCGGGGTCAAAATCATGGAAGGTTGAAAAATACTCAAACGTTCAAAATGCAGGGCTTTTAGTTCTTCGACCAATTCGCCTTTGGTACGTAGCTAAAATGACGAGGATTTCGGGGAGATTCCCACGGAGGCCAATAGTTCGAAATGCCTTACGCCCGCTTTTTTGAATTCTCGTGCGAAATCAAGAACGGCCAGTTTATCGATTTTTACAAATTCTTCTTTGCTGATTTTTGAAGGTTTGGCCTACGCCTAGCGTACAAATCGCGATTTGGTGTCCAGTAATAAAATCGGTATATGAACTGGGGTCGAACAAATCGACCATATGTTGTTGAACGGCATCGTTTTGCACATCTGCTACGGGTCTTCGCCCTAATAGGGTCAGTTGCTCCAATTCAGGTATTTTTAAAAGAGTGCGAAACGTGTGACCGCCTACTGCGCCGGTTGCGCCTATCATGATTATGGATATTTTTGGCATAAATTCTTAGATAGATTTACGATTAGGTTTTGACTAATCTAACTATTGAACTCATCTTGAGTTCATTTTTACTTAACACTCCCTTAAGAATTCTCCCAATGGTTTTTGGTATATTTAGGCGACTAATTAACTTACGCTAAAAACTGATGAAAAAATTACTCTCGTTAGTGATGCTTTTCGCATCTCTTTCCCTTTTTTCCCAAGAGTTTAAAATGGATCTAGTCCAAGACCTGAAACCCCGAAATATCGGTCCCGGTGGTATGAGCGGTCGTGTAACGGCGATTGATGTGGTTACTACCGATCCAGACATTATGTACGTGGGTACGGCTTCGGGCGGACTTTGGAAATCGACTTCCGGTGGTATCAAATGGGAACCGCTTTTCGAAAAGGAACTTACGGCATCTATCGGTGCCTTGGCGATTCAGCAATCGAACCCTTCCGTAATTTGGGTGGGTACGGGCGAAGGCAATCCTAGAAATAGTCTTAATGGCGGTTTTGGCGTTTACAAATCGTTAGACGGAGGTAAAAGCTGGAAATCGATGGGACTCGAAAAGACCCGCCACATCCATAGAATAAAAATAGACCCGACGAATCCGAATACGGTTTATGTGGGTGCAATCGGTTCGCCTTGGGGCGAACATGCCGAACGTGGTGTTTTTAAAACTACCGATGGTGGTGAGACTTGGGAGAAAATACTGTTCGTAAATAATAAGACCGGTGTGGCCGATATGGTTATGGATCCGACCAACCCCAACAAACTGTTCGTTGCCATGTGGGAACATAAACGGGACCCGTGGTTCTTCAAATCGGGGGGAGAAGGCAGCGGTATGTACATGACCCACGACGGCGGTAAGAATTGGAAAAAACTAACGGATGAAGATGGCCTTCCCAAAGGGGAATTAGGTCGAATTGGTATCGCGATTGCTCCCGGAAAGCCAAATATTGTTTATGCTTTGGTGGAGGCCAAAAAGAACGCACTTTACAAATCGGAAGATGGTGGTTTCAAATGGAAAATGATTAACGACAAAGCCGATATCGGCAACCGGCCATTTTACTATTCAGAAATTTATGTAGATCCGCAGAACGAAAATCGGGTGTATTCTGTGTTTACCTTCGTGAATGTTTCCGAGGATGGGGGCAAGAATTTCGAGCAGTTGATGAACGCCTACGGTGGTGATGTGACGAACGGCGTGCATCCTGATCATCATGCACTTTGGATACACCCAGAAAATGGTCAATTTATGCTCAACGGTAACGATGGCGGGTTCAATATTTCTAAAGACGGGGGTAAATCTTGGCGTTTTGTGGGCAATATTCCCGTAGCACAATTCTACCATATTAATGTGGACAACGACTTTCCATACAATGTATACGGGGGTTTACAAGATAATGGCTCGTGGCGCGGTCCGGCTTATGTTTGGAAAGCACAAGGCATTCGCAACAGCTACTGGCAAGAAATCAGTTTTGGCGATGGTTTTGATGTGGTACCCGATCCTGATGATTCCCGTTTTGGCTATACCATGAGCCAGCAGGGCTACGTACAGCGTTACGACCACGTGACCGGCAATAATTATATAGTACGCCCTACTCCACCAGATGCGGACACAAAATTGCGTTTCAACTGGAACGCCGCTATCGGGCAAGACCCGTTCGATAACAATACCGTTTATTTCTGTAGTCAGTTTGTGCATAAAAGCACCGACAAAGGTTTGACATGGAAGGTGATTTCTCCCGATCTGACCACTAACGATCCTGAAAAACAAAAACAAAGTGAAAGTGGCGGCCTATCGATGGATGCGACGGGAGCTGAGAACCATACTACTATTTTGGTGGTTGAACCATCCCCTGTTGAAAAAGATATGCTTTGGGTAGGCTCCGATGACGGTCGCGTGCATTATACCCAAAACGGGGGCGAAACTTGGATAGAAGTAGGTCAAAACCTAAAAGGGCTACCAACAGGAAGTTGGATTCCACAAATAAAAGCATCCAACAAAAATAAAGGGGAAGCACTTTTGATCGCGAACGATTACCGCAGGTTCAATTATACGCCCTACGCATATCGTACCAAAAATTATGGTGAAACTTGGGAACGTATCGTAGATGCTACCGATGTTCAGAGCTATACGTTGTCCATCGTTCAAGATATCGAAAATCCCAACCTATTGTTTTTAGGCACCGATGACGGACTCTATATTTCCTTCGACGGAGCGACAAGCTGGCAAAAATGGACGGAAGGCTACCCCACCGTTTCCACCAAAGATTTGGTCATACACCCGCGGGAGCATGATTTGGTCCTCGGTACTTTTGGTCGTGCCGTTTGGGTAATGGATGATATTCGACCGCTACGCGCGTTGGCTTCCGATAAATCTATTTTGAATAAAGACGCGAAACTCTTTACACCTCCAACGGCCTATCAAGCGGCTTACCAACAACCTACGGGCAGCCGATTTGGTGGTGATGCTATCTACAATGCTGAAAACCGGAAGGCAGGTGCTATGATTACCTATTATATAAAAGAAGGGCAAAAGAAAGAGAATAAGCGGAAGGATACAGATGGAGATAGTGATGAAGATTCTGCCAAGGATGAAGAGATTGCTTCATCGGCCGAAAATGGGAGAACTGTCAAAGACGAGTTGACGGGCGTACAGAAAAAAGATTCCGTGCAGTTCGATTTTTATGATGGAAATCGATTGATCCGCACCTTGAAATACAGAACGCCCGAGAAAGCTGGTTTCCACAGAATTTATTGGAATATGGATGAAAAAGGGCCGGATAGACCCTCTCGAAAATTAAGCAAGAATAAAAACGAGCGAGGTGGAATGTTGGTAAAACCTGGTACCTATAAAATAACAATGAGCTATGGTGAATTGAACGATGAAACCATGGTCGAAGTTAAATTTGACCCTCGTTTGGAGATATCCTCTGCCGCTATCGATGAAGTTTATGAAAACTCGAAGAAAATTTCGAACATGACCCAAACTGCGGCCGATGCAGTCAAGCAATTGATAGAAAGCAAGAACGTGGCCGAGAAATATCAAAAAGAACTCAAAGAATTGGACAAGAAAAAATATAAAGATCAAATCGAGGCTTCGAAGGATATTCTAAAGCAAATCGATTCCGTTGTCGCGCTTTATATCGGTAAAGAAGATAAGCGACAGGGTATTACCCGAAACCCTGAAATCAATGTGATGCAACGTATCGGCACGGCACGCGGTTACATCGGAAGCCGACAAAACGGAATGACGGAAACCGAACGCAACCTGATAAAATTCGCCGAAACCGACCTGAAATCGGCCTTGGATAAAACCAATAATTTCTTCGATGACAGATGGAAAGTGTATAGAGAATCGATTCAAGCGTTGGACGTTTCGCCTTTTAAGGAGACGAAGACTTTTAGTCTAAAGTAGTGACTCCGTGAACCTCGGTGTAGCGCTTTGATATGGCTTACTCGGCTGGGTTATTTCGCAGAGGAGAAATAAGTTTAACAGAGAAAAAGAATATATGAAGAAAACATTAGTACTATTCACATTTCTAACAACAATCTTAACCACCGCCCAAGAAAATGGGGAAAACAAACTCGGCTCATGGCACATGTATTTCGGCACGAACAAAATTTCAGAAAAATTGAGTATACACACCGAAGCACAACTGAGGTATTTTGAAAATGGAAAAAACTTCAATCAGCTATTGCTACGAACAGGTCTCAATTATCATATCAGTTCTGATGCCATAGCAACAGGTGGTTATGCTTATATTTTGACAGACCCCACATTCGAAGGTAATGAAAATCAAGTTAACAATATTTATGAGCATCGTATTTTCGAGCAGTTTATCCTAAAAAATAAGGTGGGTCGTTTCCTTTTTGAGCACCGCTATCGTCTGGAACAGCGTTTCATTGAGGTAGAAAATCCGGAAAGTCCTTTCTATTCAAAAAGCACGCAGCATCGGGCACGATATCGGCTTCAAGTAACGCTTCCATTAAATGACGTTTTCTTTTTAAATTTCTATGATGAGATTTTCCTGAATTTACAGGATAATGTTTACGGCCAAAATCGATTATATGGAGCTATTGGTGCCCATGTCTTTAAAAATACCAGCGTTCAAGTTGGGTATTTGAAAAATCATTTCCCAACGGCAAATTTCGACCGCTTGCAGATCGGGGTATTTTTCAATCCCGATTTAAGAAAGAAAAACAACGACTAGAGCAATGCTTAAAAGTGGACCTTTCGAAATCTCGGTTACCGGAAGTTATTACTCCCTTTTACTTCCAGAAGAGATTATTGAGCCCTTTTTAGAAAAAAAAATTCGTAGAGTAAAGGCCATTGCTACCTTCAAGGGCAAAGAACTACAGTTCCATGCCGCTATCCAAAAAAGAAATGGCGCATATTATATGATGTTCGGTAAACGCTACCAAAAGGAACTGGGCATATTTCCGAACGATTATTTTCAATTACAGTTGTTCGAAGACACTTCGAAATACGGTGTCGATATGCCCGAAGAGCTAGATGCGGTATTAATGAGCGACTATGATGCCTATACCATTTTCGAAACATTGACCGATGGAAAAAAACGAGGCCTGATTTATGCCATCGCACGCTACAAAAACGTGCAGACTAAAATCGACAAGTCCATTTTGCTATGTGAAAATTTGAAAAGGGGCATACGCAATCCACGGATATTGTTAAAATCATTTTGAATTGCGCTTGAAATGACCTTTAAATAGTAGTAACTTTAGGGCAATCTAAGAACAGATTCCCCTTTATGCGAAGGATACCCCGCACTACGGGAATGAAAAAATTATACACATGAAAAAAGTAACATTATATGCACTAGGGCTTGTTTTAATGGCAGGCTACAGTTGTAAGGAAGTAAAAAAAGAAACGGAAGAAGCCACGGATGAAATGGAATCGGCCGTTGAAGAAATGCAAGAAGAAGAAACCGTTGAGACCATCAAGTTTTCAATGGAACCCAAAAGCGATAGCAATGTCAAAGGCGATGTTACCTTTACCGAAGAAAACGGCGAAGTGAAAATGATGGCCATGCTATCGGGTCTTTCAGAGGGAGAACACGCCATTCATATCCATCAAAATGCGGACTGTTCCTCTGCTGATGGCAAGTCGGCTGGCGGTCATTGGAACCCGACCAACGAACCCCATGGCAAATGGCTTGCCGCAGAAGGATATCACAAAGGCGATATAGGTAACTTCACCGCGGATGAAGAAGGTAACGCCACCGTAGAATTTTCTACCGATCAATGGTGCTTGGGATGTGGCGATGAAAATAAAAACATCATGGGCAAAGCGGTTATTGTACACCAAGGTCAAGATGATTTTACATCGCAACCCAGCGGCGACGCGGGTGCGCGTGTCAGTTGTACGGGTATAATCGAATAATGTCAAAATTAAGTTGGATAAAAAGCTGTCTATTGGGCAGCTTTTTCTATTTTAGTTGGGCTATGAAAAAAGTACAATGAACTTGGACCAACTAATCAAACGCTTTCAAAACAAAGATGTCGCCGCTTTCGAGCGGCTTCATGGTATGTACGCCGAAAATATTTGTGGTGTTATCAATACCATAGTCCGAAATGATGCCTTGGCGCAAGAAGTTTGCCAAGATGTATTCATCAAGGTCTGGAACAATGCCGAAAGTTACAACCCCTCAAAAGGTCGTTTTTTTACTTGGATTCTAAATATTGCCAGAAATGCGGCAATCGACCAAGTACGCTCAAAGTCCTATAAAAACAGTAAAAAGAACCTCTCCGCGGATTACTTCGTAGGTATTCTTGACCATGGAAGTTCGACCGAAAGCAAAGTCGATGCGATCGGGCTTAAAAAACTGGTCAAAAATTTGAAGGAGAAATGTATACGGGTCATCGAACTGCTATACTTCAAGGGATACACTCAAAAGGAAGCCGCGGAAGAACTGGATATTCCTGTAGGAACCATAAAAACAAGAAATAGAAGCTGTATTGCGCAATTGCGTAAAAATTTAAAGCTTTAACCATGGATGTTCAAGCATACATAGCATCAGGAATTTTGGAGCTCTACGTAGCTGGGCTGCTCCCCGAGGAGCAAAACTTGGAAGTGCACGGCCACGCTTTGGAACATCCTGAAATTATGGACGAAATAGAACAGATAGAAGCTGCCGTTCTGGCCCTTGGAAAAATCATATCACCAGGACTTCCTCATAATTTTGAGGTCATTCGAGAGATCATTGATATCCAAAAAGAGACCAAAGTGGTTGAATTGGGCAAAAAAGATATCAATTGGTCATGGTATATTGGCTGGGCCGCATCAGTTTTAATGGCTATCGGACTGGTTTGGATGTATGCACAGAACGAAGGTCTAAAATCACAGATTCAAGTGGTGGAGAACGAAAAACAGACCTTGGAAGAACAGATCAACGATGCAAATACTTCGCTGGAAAAATCCAAGGAATTGCTGAATACTATCAGGGATAAAAATATCACCGTAGTACCCTTGGGCGGACAGGAAGTTTCGCCCACCTCATACGCCAAGGCGTATTGGAACAAGCAAGAACAAAAAGTCTTTATCGACGCCAAAGGGCTCCCCGAACCTCCGGATGGTTTTGTATATCAAGTCTGGTCCCTAAAACTGAATCCGCTAACTCCTACGAGCATGGGTCTTTTGGAGGATTTTGATTTGGATGAGAATAAGATTTTTGCTTTGAACAATCCCAATGAATCGGAAGCCTTCGGAATTACTTTGGAACCGGCCGGAGGTAGTGAGTCTCCAACTTTGGAGCAGTTGTATACCTTGGGCGCTGTTTCTTCCTAGATTTTTAAGTTTACTTTCCCCAATCCTGGGCTATCGCTTGGGTACAGCACCCCATTTTTTAATCTGAACAAATCTTGAAAAGGGTCATCCACTATATCCAAATGCCCATCTAGATCGGCATATTGAATATTTGGTCGCGAAAGTGCGAAGTGCAGTCCGGCAGCAATACCGAGGGCACATTCGTCGATACAACCAACCATGGCTTCAAGTCCCGCGGATTTGGCAACGGAATTGATATGCATTCCCTCAAGAATTCCTCCGACCTTCATCAGTTTGATATTGACCATATCGACCCGTTCGTTTTGCGCCAGGCGAAAGGCATCCTTCAAAGTCTTGATACTCTCATCGGCCATAACCGGAAGATGTACCTGTTCGGTAACTGCCCCCAATCGTGCCTCGTTCTCTATTTGGGTGGGCTGTTCGAAAATTTCGATGCCTATAGAACGTGTCCGTTCCACAAAAGTGATGGAGTCTTCAAGGGAATACCCTTGATTTCCATCAAACCGGAAAATAATCTCAGGGAATCTTTCCCGCAACTTCAACATTTTTTCAATGTCTTCTTCTACCGCGCTTCCTCCCTTTATTTTTAAAATAGTAAACCCTTGCGCTACAAATTTTGTAGCATGTTCCAGTGTTTCATCCAATGGCAATATTCCAATGGTAATGCTTGTTGGAATATTATTGCGATATCCTCCTAAAAAGCGATAGAGCGGAACATCCGCCTTTTTCGAAATAAGGTCGTGCAGGGCCAAGTCGACCATGGCCAATGCAGACGACTTATTTTCCAGCAATAACTTCAGCTCTGCTATTAGCAAAGCATATGTGAAAGGGTCTTTCCCTTTGAGGTTAGGAACGATAATATCTCGTATCGCCGTTTCTACTTGCTCCGGGGTCTCTCCTGTTACCACCACATCTGGGGCGGCGCAACCATAGCCAACAATTGAGCTATCGGTTTCTACTTTTAGAATAAAGTTCGTGGTCTTAGAAATGGTTTCGTAGGCAATGGTATAGGGAACCGATAAATTAAGGTCAAATCGACTGTAGGAAACATTTGCTATCCTCATTTCAACTCCTCTTTTAGAATTGAAATAAGTTTTTCGGCTCCGAATCGCAAGACATCAAAAGCCGGCAACTTGGTTTCTATGGTTATATTTTTACAAGCGTCAATAATCTCTTCATCGCTTTTCATACCTTCATGGTTCACGGTCACGGCGATTACTTTTTTACCGGAAATAATTTCAACGGCATGGATCTGTTCTTTTAGGGAATGCATTTTGTAACCTGGAAAACCATCATATTCCACCCGTGTAGGAGCATGTTGCATGATTACAAAATCGGGTCGGCCCGCAGCCAAAATTTCGAATCCACCGGGGTATGCGGGATTCATCAGACTCCCCTGCCCCTCTATAACGATTACATCGGGATTTTCATTCTTATATGCGCTCACTACTGCGTTTTCTATTTCGCCGGAGACAAAGTCGTTGATACAACTGTCCATGACCATGCTGTACTTGGCGCCTTGCATCCAAGCCGTTTGTCCCGTGCCGACCATTTCGGCCTTCAGCCCGGCATTTCGAAATCCGTGTACAAGAATCCATGCCGTGGTTCGTTTTCCCAAAGCAGAATCGGTACCCAGAACGGCCAGTTTTAAACAATCGACCTTTTCGATATCGCCTGTAAAAAAATGAAGCTTATCACGATCGGGCGTTTTACGAACATCACGAATACGGCAATTTTTTTCCTTGGCCAATTGGACAAGTTCAGGATCATTGGACAAGAAATCGTGCAGGCCGCTATCGACGTTCCAGCCCAATTGGAGCGCTTTTTTTATCGTTCCCTTGGCTTCGGATGGCAATCGCCCACCATCGGGTGCCAAACCGATTACCAACGATTTTGGCTCGTTACCTGATTTTGAAAGCTCGCCGACAGCCTCTTCCAAAGTGGCATACGTAGGAATTCCATTGGATTTTCCGTCCAAAACTTCTCCGGCATCATGACCTGCATATTCTGCGTCCAAAACACCGACTATTTCATAGCGCTCGGTAAAACGGACGAGTCCGTGAGCGGTTTTTCCGTTTGGCGTGTTAAAGGCGCCTTCACAGTATACAAGGGCTTTTCCGTCTATTGTTTTTTTCATAGATATTCTATTTATTTTTCATTCCCGTGAAGACGGGAATCTGTATTTTTTTCATTTCTGCCCTTCGACTTCAAAAAAGGATAGATTCCGGTGGATTTCTTATTAATTTTTAGCAGTTAAAACAGCAACGAAGCGTCCTGGCTCAAAATCATGTTTTTCATCCATTTCCAACAAGGCGATTAGGCCTGCCGTGGCAGCGGGAAGGATTCGAAAGCCTTCCTTTTTCATTAACAAAGCGGTCATTTCTTTCATTTTTTGGTCACTAATATTATAGGCTTCTCCCTGCGATTCTTTTAAGGCATACAGGGCTTCTTCCCCATCAAAACTGTGCCAGTTGATCAACGGTTCATTGTATTTCGTTTCTTTTATGACTTCGGGGTTCAAATCTTTACAATGATCCAATCCTAAAAGAAAAGATTGTACAATCGGATTTTTACGGGTCGAAGATGCCGCGATCATTTTTGGAATTTGAGAGGTCTTTCCTCTTTTATATAAACTTACAAAACCTCTGTAAATACCGGCGAACAAAGTTCCGTTAGAAACTGGAACTGCGCAATATTTCGGGGCATCGCCCAGATCTTCATAAATTTCGATGGCAATCTGTGAATAGGCGGTAATCTGCAAAGGAGTGTTCGACCCTCCAGGATTGGCATCGTACCAACCGTTTACCTCCGCCAATTTGCTACTTTGCACGACTACATCTTCATAGCTTCCAGGCAATCGAATGATTTCGGACCCCAAAGCTTCCATTTCCAAAATGCGATCGGTATGATACGATTCAGGAATATAGATTTCACATTTCATCCCCGCCAAGTTCGCCGCTAGAGCCACTGCTACCCCATAGTTTCCACAGGTTGCCAAGGAAACCACATCAAACTCCCGGCGCAAGGCATCATAAATTTGGGCAAAGGCTATGCGGTCTTTCTGTGTGCCAGTGGGATTGTCCCCTTCATACTTTATGTACAATTGCCGAATATTGAACTCGCGCTCTAATGTCTTGGCACGGTTTAGGCCTGTATCGCCCACTTCCAAGTTGATAATATCCTCATAAGATTCCAATCGATCTACAAGCGATTTACTTTTGTCCTTGACAAGTGTACTCAAGTCTTTTGCCTCGTCGGAAACTTTATTTTCTGCGGTCTTGACTCCGTATTTCAGGTTCATTTGCCAAAGTTTGTGCTTCTATGAATATAATACTTTCGAGAGGCAAATGTAAGATAGGATGCAATTACTTGATGATTTTAGAAAAATTTATTTTTAAAGGAAATAGACTTGTAAAATAATGAATTTCAGCATGTTATATAAAAAATTATAGATTTTTTCGAATCCGATGTAAGCCAAGGACTTTGATCAGCCAATTCTATCTGTTGAATTCCGTCAATGATTTTACCTTCCATCAAAATCAAGACGGATTTTGGTACGGGGTTCGAATCAATTTATTATGAAGCGATTTTAACTTGTGGGCGGGATACCCGAACTTGAATAAAGTAACTAGCAAAAGATTTGATAGATTAACGCGCATATACGAGTTATGCTCATATTTTCGGGCAGAGACAATCAAGTCGTTCTTGATAATTTTATACCGGACTTTGTCCTTTTTCATCCGCTCAAAAAATTCGAAATCTTCCATGACTACTTGATTTTCGTCAAATCCTTTCAAACGTTCGAAAATCGATTTCCTTATAAAAAGGCATTGATCCCCACCTCCGGTGAAGATACCGTTCCTGGCCGTAAACGAGGCGTTGATCTTTAATAGAAAATTCTCTTTATCAAAACGATATGAAAAAAAACCTGCATCATACCCTTCAGCTATTGTTCTTTGTATATCCGCCAAAAAAGTCTTTGGGGGAATAACATCAGCATGCAAAAAAACCAGCGTTTCTCCTCGGGCCAATTGGGCTGCTTCGTTCATTTGAAGTGCCCTTCCACAATCGGCACAATTTACATATTGAAATGGTATGGGCATTTTCAATTCATGTGACCCATCGTTCGTAGTACCGGATAACGCCACAATAATTTCCACATCTTTAAGTGCCACACCTCCCAAATGGCCTAAAAGTCTCTTTAGGTTCTTTTTTTCGTTATGGGCAGGTATAATGATGGAAATCATAAAAAAAGGTATGTCGATTATACAGTACTAAATTTTTAAAGCGATATCAGCTATCGATTGTATTCTATATACGTAATTTTAAAGGAAAGGTTCTGCTTTTTTAACGACCAAACCCCCGACCTATACTTTACGTAGGTAACAATAAACATAAAACAAGTTATATGCAATCCGTTTACGTAAAATTTGTCTCTGTATCACTATTTGCAGTGCTTTTCTCAATGCCCTGCAAAGCCCTGAATACCCAAGAAAATGTTGATCTAAATGAGCTTTCCGAAGATTTTCTCAAGAACATCAAAAATGAGGTTACTACCAATAAGATTAGGTCGAAGCTCTATAGCTTATCGTTGGAGGATTTAGAAAGAGGACTAAAGACCGATGCACAAAAATTGGCTTTTTGGGTCAATGTCTATAACGCATATATTCAAGTTATTCTATCCGAAAACCCTAAACTCTATGATGACAAGAGAGCTTTTTTCAAGATGGAACAGATTCCGATTGCAGGTCGTCTACTTTCTTTTGAAAAAATCGAGCATGGCATTATCAGAAAATCGCAATGGCCCTTGGGACTGGGATTGATTCGAAAGTGGTTTCCGAACAAATTCGAACGCAAATTACGGGTCGACAAAAGAGATTATCGTGTTCATTTTGCCCTGAATTGCGGTGCAAAGGATTGCCCTCCAGTGGCTATATATGACGCGGACCAGTTGGACGAACAGTTCGATAAGGGAACGGAACGATATTTGAAACGCACTTCGGAATATAAGGCCGATAAAAAAGAAGTCGCCGTAACCTCATTATTCAATTGGTTCCGCGGGGATTTTGGCTGTAAAAAAGGAGTGAAGAAAATTTTGAAGAAACAGGAAATCATTCCGACCACCAAAGGAGTTGATATTACCTATCAAAATTACGATTGGACGCTGGATCTCGATAATTGGATTGAGCTTTAAAAGTTCGTTATTGCGATGAGCGTTAGCCACGAAGAAATTTGTTGAACTTTACCGAATATTCGACAGATTGCTTCCCCCGAATACTCGGGATCGCAATGACGAATACTAAAATGCTTCTTTGATCGTAAAATAAAAATTACCGCCCTCATTGGTATGTCCGTAATCGACGCGTATTCTAACCCCGTCCCTTTTGTTTATAATATATCGAAGACCGGTACCGACGGCATTTTTATAGGAAGAAGAAAATGTCTTTCCCAAATCCGGTGCTACGGTACCTGTAGACCCAAAGAGTACGCCACCGAATCTTCCTGTAATCGGAAAACGGTATTCTAGGGCAAAACTTAATTCGGCATTGTCTTGAAAACGTCGGTTATCAAAACCCCTCGTGCGCTTAGAACCTAGATAGTTCAAATCGTAAAATGGAGTTCCTTCAGAACTATTGGCCAAATAGAGATTGGCCGCCAACACTTGTTTTTTGCCCACTTTTTGATAATATCTATTGTCCAGTTCAAATTTTGAATAGTTGAACGAAGCCCCTAATAATTTTGAAGAAGTAAAATATTTTCCTTGAATGTAAAATCCTTTTGTGGGAACAAATTGGTGGTCGCGTGTGTCATAAAATACTTGAAACCCGATATTAGATACGGTACCGTCTCTCTTGCCATTTACGTCTGACGCTTCCAAAATACCACCTTCGTTTATTTCAAGATTACCGAAAACGTCAAGTTCGTAGCCAAGCCCTATCAAAAAATTGGGGAATATCTCTCGTAATAGTGATAGCCGAACCCGAGGAAAAGTAACCCCATAGGTTTCTTCATCTTCTAGCCTAGAATCTATGCCTACACCATAGAAATTATAAAAGTACTTGTAAAAACCAAATTCTCCCTCGACTCGCCACCGCTCATCATCTTTATAAAAATCGAAAGGTGCATAAAGTAAGAATTGCCCTTTGGTGGTATAGCTTATTCCCAGCTGTATAGAAGAAGGTCGCGTGTCTCTAGACTCATTTTGTAAATGGAAGGTTCCAATACCCACTCCCCCGAAGCCAAAAGCGGTCTCAGGAGTATAAAATGCAACCGGGAAAGCCGCTACTTTCAGATTCTTAGTGGAGTCCCTGACTTTGGCCTGGGACCAAATCACATTCATAAAAAAAAGCACAAAAGGCGCGAGTAAGAGGGATCTGAAATTCATTCTTGTAATTTAAAACAATATGTGGACTATTTTGATTAATGATTTTCGATAGTCCACTATTGATTAACTTTGCAAAGAAGAAAATATTGAATTCCAGGCCACTTTATAGCCTCTTATGCGCAAAATACTTGTTCTAAAAAAGTTCATTGTCCCCTTATTTATCATTTTAGGCATTGGATCCATTTTTTTGTTGAAAGGATTAAAGTTTTCTTTCGATTTCAACCAATTTTTTCCAGAAGGCGATGACGACCTGATTTTCTATCAAGAATTTACAGAGGAATTTGGCACTGACGACAGTTTCTTGTTAATCGCCATTGAAAATGATGAAACCGTTTTCGAAGCCGATTTTCTCAGGCGATTCCACGAGTTTTCGGAAAAAGCCGACACATTACCCTATGTAAAATCGGCACAGTCGCTTACCACGCTTTTCTATCCGCTTAAAACATCCTTTGGATATACGCGCATACCGATAATCAACATCGAAGATTCCACTAAATATCAAAAAAAATGGGAGCGACTTCAGAAAGATAACTTCTTCTTGAATTCATTGATCAACAGAAAAAGTACTTCGCTAGTCGTCGCTCTGGAAACCGAAGATGAACTGGATTATTCGCAATCCGTAGAACTCTTGACTGAAGCCCGAAAGTCGCTAAAAGAAAGTAATCTTCAGGAACATCACTTTCTCGGACGTGCCTTTTTCTATGAGGCCCTAGTAGAAATGCAGATCAGGGAACTTATTGTGACCACCATTGCATCGATCATACTGGTTTTCATTATCCTATTTTTAGTGTATCGCCGTTTGACTATAGTGTTCATATCGTTAAGTTCCATTGCTTTGGCCCTTTTGCTATTTCTAGGCCTACTTTCTCTTTTAGGAAGGGAACTCAACGCTTTGGCTGCTTTTTATCCGGTTCTGATGTTGATTGTAGGCGCATCGGACGTTGTTCACATTATGGATAGTTTTTTAGGAAAGATTCGTCTGGGCGATACTAAAAAGACGGCCATTATTGCAATTTTAAAAGAAGTCGGACTTACCACACTGCTTACCTCGGCAACCACAGCGGTGGGTTTCGCCTCTCTGATGACATCGAGACTGAGAAGTATCACAGATTTCGGAATCAATTCGGCCATAGGAGTATTGGTCGCCTATTTTACTGTCATATTTTTTACTACTACACTGTTGCTTCTGACCAAAAAAGAAAAGTTGGTACCCAAAGGAAATCCAACTCCAAAATGGCCTTTATTTTTAGCTCGTATCAATACATTTACAAAAAGAAATCCAAAATCGATTCTAATAAGTAGCTTGGCATTTACCCTTCTTTGTTTTTGGGGGATTTCAAAAATACATACGGATTTTAAATTCAATGAGAACCTTCCGGAAGGAGGTCAAATTGCGAAAGACTTCCACTTTTTTCAAACCAATTTCACGGGTTTTAGACCATTGGAAGTAGCCGTAAGTACTACCGACGGACACAAGGTATCCGATTTTAAGCGAGTCAAGGAAATCAACCTCATTGAAAATAAACTGAAGTCTTTTGAAGCCATAGGAAATGTGCAATCATTGACACTTTTTTACAAAGGACTCCATAGGGCTAATCATCTGAACAGACAGGAATACTTTGAACTACCAAAGGACGAGAAAACCTTTGAAAAATATAAAAAAGAAATAAAAAAGCTGTCAAGAAAACAATATGCAAAATTTGTCAACGGCGATGAAAATAAGGCAAGAATCGCCACCAGAGTTTTGGATGTTGGAACGGACAGCCTGAAAAACATCTATGACGAAATAAATACTTTCATAACAGCGAAAACAGATACCTCGGCCATCAAGTTCAGATTGACCGGCAAGGGCCTATTGCTCGATAAAAATTCAGTCTATATAAGGGACAGCCTCCTCGCCGGGCTTTTCATTGGGTTGCTACTGGTTTCTATCTTGATGGCATTGCTTTTTAAAAACTTCAAATTGTTACTGATTTCGTTGATACCCAACCTACTTCCTTTATTGTTTGCAGGGGCCTTGCTCGGCTTTTTGGACATTCCCTTGGAGGCATCGATTACGGTAGTTTTCGCCATAGTCTTCGGTATTGCCGTAGATGACACCATTCATTTTCTAGGGAAATTAAAAATTTGTACCGCCAGAGGCCTAGGTACCGAAGAGGCTCTCGAGCAAACCTTCAAAGAAACAGGAAGGGCCCTGATTATTACTACTATGGTACTGTTTTTTGGCTTTATGGTCTTATTATTCTCTATCTATCGACCCAGTGTAATAATAGGCTTGCTGATAAGCGCGACCTTGTTGACGGCCTTGGCATTAGACCTACTGCTCTTACCTGTTTTGATTCGAAAAATATTGAAAGACAGTGGTGATATAAACGCTAAGGGTTAGGCTCAATGAGACCGTATTTAGCGTTTATGTGATTTCATGGTCCTGCGCAACGCCCTTCGGGCCATTATCACACGGTAGACCAAAATAGAAATAATAGAAATCCACAGTAAAAACAGAAGATATTCCATATCATTGGAAGTTTATAGGTTAATGTTCAGTTTTTCGTAACACTTGGGGCGTTAAGAAGGGTATCCTAAAATTTTAGGACAGTAAACCTAATGAATTGCAGGGTAATTTCCTACAAAAAAGTTAAAAATATCATAATACGCTACCTCTTTTGGGTTAGAAAAGCACTATGACAGTAATGCCATAGTGCCTTTACACATCAATCAATCCAACCTAAAAACTGAAAATAGAGCGTGTCGTAAAATATCTCATTTATAAATTGGTAATATTACTTTCCATTGAAGGGCCCAGTTCATAAATAGCCCCCAAAAGCTCATTTTTAATTTCTTTCACCTTTTTTGTTTTCCCATTGGCCTTGTAAACTTCGGCGGCGTAATATAGAATACCGGGCTCAAATGTTTTTCCTTCGATATGATTTTCTACAAGCTGAAGTGCCTTTTCTATATTTCCTTGTTTTAGATTGCTATATGCCAATAAACTGTAGGTCTCAGGGGTCGGTCTATTCTCAACTTCTTTCTCGGATAGTTTCATGGCCTTATCGAATTGTTCGGTACGGTCCAAATAGAGCCCTACGTTGTAAACATTGTACATATCACCATATGCGGAATTTGAAACGGCCTTAAAATAACTATCCAGGTTTGAAAGGCTTTCAAGATCGTTGCCCATATATTTGGCTATCTCCGACTTTAGCAGATAATAATCTGGGGCTTGATAATTTTTAGTAACCGAGTCCAAAATTCGAAGTGCCTCTTCGGGGTTTTTTTCATAAGAAAATACGATCCACGCGATTCCCTTTTTGGCATAGGCGTTCGACGGGTCTAATTGAAGTGACTTGAGATAATGGTTGTATGAATCTTCAATTCTTCCGGCATGACCGTAATAATCGGCCAGATTGGTATAGGACCACAGCATCAAATCTTTGTTTTTGGAAGTTTCGGCCTTGGCTTTGGCCATTTCCATGAATTTGATGGTCGTGTCCAAATCGCCTTTATAGTCATTCCATTTTGCCAATCGGATTAAATACCCGAAGTCTGACATATTCTTTAAACTGTCCAGATAATTCTCGGCAGTTGTGTAGTTGCCCAATTCCATGTGAACATCAAAGAGCAAGGCTTGTGTATCGGCTTTGCCACTTCCTATTACCTGCGCTGAGTCTGCCAATTGCAATGCTTCCCTGAAACGATGTTGAGAAATATAATTTCTTGCCAATGCCCGATAATATCCCGCCTTACCGATTGCAGCAATATCGACCGCTTTTTTTAGTGCTTGTTCTGATTTTTTGAGAAATTCAATATCACCGGTCTGTTGAAAGTATCGATTGTACTCGCCCCCAACGACCCCAAAACTTAGCAATTGCATACTATCCGGGCGGATTTTCGAATGCCAAAGTTCGAAATATTTAGAAGTGGTTTTTGGCGCTTCACTTGACAAATAGACATTATAGTCGCCTTTATTTGTGATTGTGTTATTACCCTTTTCCATACAATTAAAGAAAAAAAGAACGGAAAGGAATATGAAAAAATTCTTCATTTTTAAAATACTTTTAGGTTAAAGAATTTGATGTTTTAAAATAAGGGAGGACTGTTACCATCCTCCCCAACGCTCCTTTTTCATAGACTTATTCAGGAGCTCCCAAATAAGGGAAACTTTCTTGTATGTCTGCGGTAAGACTTACACCATCGGACGTTAATCGTGGTAAATCCGCCATGCCGTCCATATCGGTATCTTGACCGCTGAAACGGTTACCTTCCATTCCTCCAAAAAGAAGAATCAAAGAAACATCGATTACATCATCTTGTAATGTTCTACCTGTCAACCCTATTATTGCAGGATCGTTCAATGGATTGCCATCCATATTGACATCAGGTCCGGGCAAGAAATACGTGGTCTGGGCATCAGGTGCGACCTCCAATACATCTGCGGCCAAATATCCGGTCAACGTAGCGGCGTCCAATCCTAAAATGTTGTTTTCATAATTAACAACGGCGGGGTCAAGGCCCAAAAGACCGGCATAAACATCATGGTACGCCTCCAAACGAGCTTCAAAACCGGCTTGAAAAGTGGCTCCCATTTCGGATGGGATGGAATTGTTATGTGCATCTTTAACACTTGGTTCGCCATCCATATCAAAACTCAGTACGGTATTGATGCCAGGTCTTCCCATGAAATCTACTTGTGCATAGGTGCCTGAAAAATCGATTTCCTCAGGCTCCATCGGGTCGGGATCCATTCCTTCGCCCCCACAAGGTATACATGCGGGGCCTCCACAATCTACAGCTGTTTCATTTCCGTTCATAACTCCATCACTACAGGTTGCTTGTAGGCCCGAAGCAATTTCGTCATCATTGTTACAGGCCGATAATGCGACCACAGCAAAAAGTGCCATGAACATATATTTGATTCTATATAATTTCATTTTAAATGTTTTTAAAGTTTATGTTATTGTTTTTTGTTCGTGGTTACCCAAGTTTTATAAACGGGCACACCTAAAGCATTCATGCCCGTGGTCGTACCCAACATACTATTAGGAATCTCAACAACAATAGACATGGTATTGGCGCCATCAAAAGTATCTTCGGCTTCGTCGGCAGTTTTAAAACCGCCCGGAGCCATTCCACCGATTACGGCATTGAACTGAAAAAAGTCAAAGTAAAAAGGGTCTTGACGTGGTCCGGCAAAGAGTGAAACCCCGTTGGCCGACGCGGTAATTGCGCTAGCGTCTGAAATTGCCACCTTACCTAAAGGACTATCGACCAGTACTTCACCACTTAGTCCAGTAGTGGAAGGTGCTGCAGGACCGAAGAAATACATGGTATCGCCTCTTGGCAATGCCTGTATGACTAAATCTTCGATCAAATCGTTATCGGTGTCGATATTGATTTCCGTAAGAATATCCTCATCAAAGGTTCCGTACGCCAAATCTGGTAATACATTAGATTGAAGATCCACGACAAATACGGTATTCTCGGAATTGGTCGTTGGTTCAAAGGCAAAAAAATCAGCAATGTCGGCGGTTGTCCTCATAGATGATGGTGCGTCGATATGGTCGGCCGCGACCAAAACAACACCAATGGCCGCCAAAATGGATAAGCCAAGTAAAAATTTTGTTTTTTTCATTTTAAAAGATTTTTAGATTAGAATTCGCCTTACCTACGACGTTTAAAAACGCAGGGTTTCGTTTTTAATGTTAAAAAAATGTTAATGGAATTTAATCCTTACCGACTCATATCGGCATGGGTGCGTAAAGTCCTATATTTTAGTTTACTTTGCCGTTCTAAATGGTGAAGCTATGAACCCATCAGGAGCGGGTTGGATCAATAAATTCGGTACTGTTGTCAAAGACGACCTGAATAGCTACAGCGATTTTCGAGACCTATACAACGGGCTAAAGAAAACGGGTTTCGTATATGGAATCAATACTAAAATTCCCCGTTTTATAATCCCTGAACATGACCTCTCTGAAGATGAAAAGGCAAAAATCAATCTACTTACCGCCCTCTATTTTACTTTTAAAACAGAAACTGGCAATCCGGACTTCCCTGCCTTTGTAGATAAGGTCTTGCTGTTTTATAAGGATTTGGAAGTCAACCACATATCGTTTTTTGGAAAGCTGTTTACGGGCAACAAGGCGTTATCACAATTGGAAAAACTCATCGATTCTCGGGTATATCTGGAAGATAATGTCATTAGTAAGACCTTCAACAGCATTATCACGAATTCTTTACTGTTCATCGATGCCCTTTTGTTCAAGCGATTTCTGAACAATTCTCTTAGGATAAAGGAACACGCCTATAATCTCGAATATTTGGCCATCAATATTACGTATCACGCTTTGAATTCAAAGGAAAAAAATAAGAGCGATGAGAAACTGGCCCAATTGTTCGCGGCATCGTTGACCTTTATCGACAGCAATATGGAAAACTTTGATGGCTCTTACCGCGAAAAGATATTGCTAAACGATGCCGTATGGGAAAACAAATATTTATTGGACATCGCTTGTTTGACCGTTTGGGAAGACCATTCTTTAGAGTATAAGGAATCGGAGTTTATCTTCGGAATAGGTAAAGATTTAGGTTTTGATAATAAAGTGATTGCCCGCTCTTTGGAAGAAATTACCTCCTTTTTCGATAAAAACATGGAAACCATTCCGTTTTTGAAGGATAGTAATTTGGCCATGCAGTTTTATGACAGTATGTCAAAAATTGTGAACCGATTGATTATACGGAATAGTAAACGCTTGCAAAAAGAAATTTCGGATAGTAAGGAATTGGTCGCCCTACTTTCAAAATCGACCGTCAAGGATTTGACATCGGAAGAGAAAAAAAAGGTCCAAAATCAACTCTTGGATATTTTTAAAAGTATACCATCCCTTGCCATTTTTTTACTACCGGGCGGGGCCGTTCTTCTGCCTATTTTTATCAAGCTTATTCCAAAGCTTTTACCATCGTCGTTCGATGATAATCGAATAGACAAAAAGTAAGTTAAAACCTACTTTTTATCTATATAAGAAAAATCTATGATTATATTTTATATACTTAAAATCAATTAGTTATAATCGTTTACTCCAACCATAACTTAAAATCACGAACTCGCTCTCGACTCACGATGATTTCTTGATCGGAAAACCGGTTTAGCTTGATTTGCAACCTCGAATTCGTGTATGAAACGATGTCTTTTATGTGGTTGATATTCACATAGAATTTTCGACTGACCCTGAAGAATATTTTGGGTTCCAATTCGTTTTCTAGATTCTCCAGCGTGGTTTCCAAAAGATAATTTCTTCCATCTAAAGTTGCCGCATAGGTACCTTTATTTTCACTATAAAAACATTCCACCTCATCGGCATTGATGATTTTTAGGTGCTGCCCTACCCTAGCCGTGAATCGTTTTTTGTATTCCCGCTCCAGCGGATTGACCAGTAATTTCTTGATATCCTCAAAATCCAAGGATATTTTTTGTGCACTAGGTTTTACGGAACGGAATTTTTTTACCGCAGTTTCAAGTTCTTCGTCATCAATAGGCTTTAGTAAATAGTCGATACTATTTAATTTAAAGGCCTGAAGGGCATATTCATCATACGCCGTGGTAAAAATGATTGCGCTATGCACCTCGACATTCTCAAAAATTTCAAAGGAAAGACCATCGGATAACTGTATATCCAGAAAAATTAAATCTGGATGATTATTATTCTGAAACCATTCTATCGACTCCCGAACGGAGTGCAACATGACGGATACTTCGACATTTAGTTCCGCCAAAAGTCTTGATAATCGCCGGGCTGCGGGCTTTTCGTCTTCTATAATGAGTACGTTCATTGTGTGTTTGGTATTTCTTTGTAAACCTCTTTTTCCTCCGTTCAGCTCTGTGTAACGACCCAAGTGAGCTATTGCACAGAGGGATTATTCATACTTATCTGATTGAATTCGTTCGTTTTCTATGAATTTTTTGATCTTTCGTTCTTCCCATGTTCTGTTGAATAATGGGTTTCGGTCAAAAACCCGAATGTATTCCGTAAACAGTATAATCCCAAAAACCACAAGAGGGGAACCGATCAGCCAAAGTACTAATTGGGGAGCGTTTTGGGTCCATAGAAAGTATACCAATGCCAGTATACAAAACGTAACGAAAATAGCCGTTACTGCGAACATTCGATACTTTTTGATATCATCTACTTTCTTGTAGGCTCTTAAAAGCTTATGTTTTTCGTTTTCTTCCATTTTCTAATTTTCTCTTTGAACACTATGATTGTTCCACAGAGGGTTCATTCGTTATTCTCTTCGATATACTTTGAAATCTGTCGCTCTTCCCAGTCTTTGATAAATCTCGGGGTAAAGCCCTTGAGCGGCCTTGACTGAAACCTAAAAACGTAAAGGGCATGCGCCACCAGACCAATTCCCCATAAAATTGGCGTTCCAACTATATTCCATTCAAACCAATCCAAAAAACCTTGGTCTTGTATACCGTTGTCCTGAAAGAAATCCAAAGCCCTGAATTTGAAAAACAATAATATCAAGTTTACTACAATATAAATTCTAAGGTGGCGATAGAACCTTTTGATGTCCTCGACCCTTTTTTGGGCTTTTTTCAACCTTTTTTTATATTCTTCTTTAGTTTCCATTTGATTGATTCGTATTTCTTTTTACTAAAAATCGTCTTTTTCGAGGTACTTTCGTATTTGTCTTTCTTCCCAACCTCTTCCTAAGACATAGGGTTTTCCGAAGACACTTACGGCATGTAACAACAGTGCGATGCCCCATACAATAGGAGTTCCATAGGTATCCCAATTTATATTGTCCAAAAATTCAGGATTGCCAAAAACACGTTTGCCTAATAAAACAAAGGTCATCTTGTCACGTAATAAAAAGAGTGCAATATTGACAATGAGATACACGGCCAAATGATTATAGAAACCTCGTATCTCGGCCACTCTTTTCTTGGCTCGTAGCAGTTTAGTCATTTGTCCGTTTTTCATGGCGATTAGATTATCTATACTTCTCGATTTCTTTTTTCTCTTCTTCTATATACTTCTGAATTTGTCTCTTTTCCCAATCCTTCCCAAAAATTGGGTTTAATGAAAAGACCTTTGCCGCATGAAAGGCCAGACCTATACCCCAGAAAAACCAAATGGCAAAGGTGCCAAAATCCCAAAACGCCTCGCCAAAAGTCTCCCCATTACCCAAATTGTTGCTAATCTTGGAAATTGTTATAAAAAGATTGACTCCCAAAAAAGCGGCAAGATGCCAATAAAAACCCTTTAGCTCTTCCACTCTGCGTTTAGCTCTTCTTAATTTCGACCTTCGACCTGTATCCATTGTTTCCATTATTTCCATCGGTTTGCGTTTTTATCATCTTCCATAAATTCTTTAATTTTTCGTTCCTCCCAGCCTTTCCCAAAAAAAGGATTTAAACTAAAGGCCTTAAAAGCTTGAAAAATAAGGCCGATACCCCAACCGAAGGCCGCCCACAAAAACCATGGGTAACGCCATTGATCGGTATACCAATTCAATGCCGCCAAGGCACTGATCACAAAGACATAAGCAATAAGACTCGAATAGAATTTCTTGATTTCTTCGACCTTCTCCTTGGCTCTAAAGTATTTGTTTTCTTTATCTGAATATTCCATTTCGATTTTTTATTTACCTCAAAATTCAGGTATTTTAGGGGGGATACTAAATTTCAGTTACTGAATTGTCAAAGGTTGGGGATGGATCGTGACTTTGGCCCCTCTAAGTCACCAGGGCCTTCCACCATCAGTGGCTGATCGGAGTCGAACTCAAAAATTATCATCCTCCATATACTTTTTTATCCTTCGCTCCTCCCACCCTTTGCCCCATAGGGGGTTGTAACCAAATGCCTCCATACCATGGGCGGCCACTCCAAATCCCCAGCCCAGTATCGGAAATATGACCCAAGGAAAACTGGTCGTATTGATATTCAGCACCACCAAGAACGGAATGACAATACAATACGCTAAAAGATTACCATAAAAGCCTTTTAGCTTTTCTACGCGCTCTTTTGCCTTCTTATATAGTTTATCGTCAATATAGACCTGCTGTGTCTCTATCGGAGTTACTTGTCGGGTCAGCATGGGTAAACTAACGCTGAAATTAGCACTGTCTTTTTCGATGGAGATTTGTTTGTCGGTCAGTATGGCATAACGCTGTTTTATGTTCTGTAGGCCAACGCCACTACTTTTCTTGACCACTTGTTTTCCTTGAAAATTGTTTTCGACCACTAGACTGCCATCCTGCTCAAAAACCTTGATGCGAAGTGGTCTTTCGGAAGTGACGACATTATGCTTTACGGCATTCTCCACAAGTAATTGTAAAGATAAAGGAACTATCTTCGCTTCAGGATCGCTGCTTTGTTCGGGAATATCGAAAATGATACTGTCCTCAAATCGCATCTTCAATAATCGTACATACGTTCTAGCAAATTGCAACTCCTCATCGACCAAAACCAAATCTTTATTTTTTTGTTCAAGTACATAGCGATAAACTTTTGAAAGTGAAGTGGTAAACTTCTGTGCTTGATAGGGATCTTCTTCGATAAGACTGGTCAATACATTTAAACTATTGAACAAAAAATGGGGGTCTAATTGGTTCTTAAGTGCATCAAATTTAGCCGAAGCTGTACCTGCTATTATTTTTTGTTCTTTGACTTTGTTCTCTTGACGGTATTTGTAGTACCATATAGCATAGAATATCAATGCAATCCCCAGTGCAATAACAACAGACTGTATGTAATTATCTATTGATTGAGAGGCCAAAACCTGTTGCATCGACCTATCGTAAAAAGCAACTAAAATTATAGTTCGTGCAACAAAAACACCAATACATGAAACCACCACATTGCCGATGACTGCAATGGTCATTCTATTAACGGTGTATAAAAAATTGTCCCATTTTTTTAAAATAAATAAGAACCAATACATGTTGGCCATGTACAGAATCATTGAAAATACCAAATTGGTATAAAATTCTTTCCAGATGTCTTTAATGAAGAATTCGAACCGAGGGTCCGATGTAAAATAATAGAAGGCTAGAAAACCCAAAAAAATGAGCGTCCCAACCAAAAAGGCCCTTACAAGTTCTTTTAAAAAGCGATTTAACGTCATTACTTGTTACAGTTTTCCAAAGTGGCTTCGGCCTGATCTTTGCCCCAATTCGGGTGAAAATCGGACTCAGGCTTAAAGTTATCAAAAAGTTCGATAGCACGTTCGACATCTTTGCAATACGGAGTCACGTCACCGCCAAAGTATTGGGCCGACCCCATATCCCATTGCGCCTTTGAAAACACCACACGTGGGTTTTCGGGGGCCAATTCTGCAGCTTTTGCATAAATAGCAGTCACTTTTGGAGCCAAGGTCATGCCGTATGTCGCCCCGTCAAAGGCCACCCATGCCGTATGAATCATTGCCTGTTGTACCATTATTTCAGGGTTGTCGGGTGATATGTTCTTTGCGACATCGACAAATTCTTGCGCTTTTTCCAATTGCTGGGCGAGCTTTTCCTTATCCTTCTCACCAAAAGAAATTATCGTATTGATCTGGGCCGCGTAGTAATATGGAAGCCAATTGTCAAGTTCGGCCGAAGCGATACGCTCGAACATGTTCGAAGCTTCGGCGGTCTTGCCCTCGCCCCAGAGTTGAAAGGCTTTTTGCATGCCTTTGGTATATTGGTCTTGGGCCATAGATATCGAAGACACCACCAATGCGATAATTAGAATTACTTTTTTCATGGTTTTTAATTTTAAAGCTTAATAGTTTGTTTCGTTATTGCTTCCGTGATTTTGAATTTGGCATCCTCCCATGTTGGAGGGCCAAAATTAGCTGGCGCATTATTCGATGCACCCGTATCTTCTTTGGGAATTCCTAGAAAATTAGTGTCCAATTTCCCATTATCGTTCTCATCATGATACAACGATATGGCATAAACACCTTTAGGAACATCATCAAACTGCGCCTTACCCTTGCCATTTTCAATTTTTACGGCAACCGCCTTAAAAGGCTTTTTCAACCAATTGTCACCAGAATCATAGAGTCCGACCATTATTTGACCTTCTGAACTTCCGATGTCGGTTACTTCAATTTCAAGGGTCGCCCTATAGTTTTCCTGGGCCGCTGCACCAACAGCACAGAGCATCAAAAGTATTGTTACGATGTTTTTCATAATAGTTCGATTTAAATTCGAGTATCGCACAAATTTGATGGGATCTAATGATAAAAAGGAAAAAGAAATACCGAATTGTAGGTTTTAGGGGATGAATTGTACAAAGTCGAGACCAACAAAAAAGTCCAACAGATACACTATTGGACGATTGTGCTCCATTTGAAGTCGATTTAGGAAAAAGTAAATTCAGGAAGCTTTACAATTTCCCCTCCTTTTAATGCCGATTCATGGGCCAAAATACCTACACAGGTAATATTCGCCGATTGTTTTGCATTGGGGTAAGGTGAACGACATTTTATCAAGGCGTCAATGAATTCATGCACCAAATGTGGATGTGAACCACCGTGCCCCGCCCCCTGTGTAAAGGACAAATGTTGATTTTCGTCAGTATCATATACCCCTTGGGTCGTAAATTGTTGGATTTCTTTGGGAAGTAATTTAGCAAAATCAGGACTCTCAATTTCTTCGGGAATTTCTGGTTCGGGCTTTTTGGCGGTGTGTATTACCAAAGGTTCTCCTTCAATTAAAGGCCATTCCACCGATTTTTTGGAGCCATAGACTTCGAAACTCTCGCGGTATTGCCTGGCAACATCGAATAAGGAACGATACACTTGGGCACTTAAATCGGAATTCCGGAATTTAATATGAGTAGTCTCCACGGCAAATGGCGAATTATAATATGGAATCAGTTCTTCTCGAATAGTACCGGACCCAAAACAGGAAACATATTCTGCTTCCCCACGGGTAAGAGCCAAAACAGGTCCCACACAATGTGTCGCGTAGTGCATAGGCGGAAGTCCCGGCCAATAGTTCGGCCACCCATCCATATCTTGTTGGTGACTAGCTTTTAAGAATTGTATTTTTCCCAACTCACCTTTCTCAAATAGTTCTTTCATATATAAAAACTCACGGGCATAGACCACCGTTTCCATCATCATATAGGTCAATTCCGTTTCTTCGGTCAAGCGAACGATTTCTTGGCATTCCGCTACAGTTGTTGCCATAGGTACGGTGCACGCGACGTGCTTGCCCGCTTTTAAGGCTTGAATGGACTGCTCTCCATGATTGGGTATCGGGGTATTTATATGGACAGCATCGATATCCGGGTCTTTTAACAATGCTTCGTATGAAGTGTATCTTTTTTCAATACCAAAGGCATCGGCTATTTCATGTAGCTTTTCTTCATTTCGCTGGCAAAGTGCTACCAATTCTGCATTGGCATACTTTTGATAAATGGGAATGAACTCGGCACCAAAACCCAAACCTATGATCGCTACTCTTATGTTCTTGCTCATTTTATTGATCCTAATTATTAATCCTAATCGTTAAACGTGTGTTTTAAAAATTCCAATCCCCTCCGAGCAAATTCATCTTGACTTGGCGCTAGTTTTTTCCAGATGTTCACCGCTGCGGCCAGCTCCCTATTCTCTGGTGTAAAACTCTCAATTACCAAAGCCCCGAAGTAATCTACGTCAGCTAGACCTTTTGCAAATTCACCCCAAGGTGTTAAGCCGGTACCGGGAGTTCCCCTATGGTTTTCAGAAACCTGAATATGAATTAATTTATCTCCCGCGGTCTGAATGGCTTTACGAATATCTTGCTCCTCAATGGTCATATGAAAACTATCCAAGATAATTTTCATGTTATCTTCTTCAATGTCATTCAGCAGACGGATCACATCTTCAGTCGTATTAATCAAATCGGACTCAAAGCGATTCAAAGGCTCCAAGGCGATTTCCAGGTTATACTCCTTTGCAATCCCCGACAAGGTTTTCAAATTGGTAACCGCCCTGCCCCACTCTGCTTTTTTTTCGGCTTCGGATGCCAATCTGGCTTTACCTACAGCCGCATATAAAGGTCCGGCTACAAAACTTACGCCTAAGCCGGCTGCAAGTTCAAAACACTTTTCGGCATGTTCAAAACAATTTTTATATAAGGAGGCATCACCAGAGGTCAGATCCTTATCATCACCAAAAACAACGCATATTGATGGTTTGAGTCCATTATCGTCCAAAGCCTTTTTAATTACGGTAGCATCTATCAATGATGGGGTTTCAACAGGAATTTCAACAACATCAAAACCCATTTCCTTTATTTTTGGAAATAGATGTATGGATGCAGTCGTAAAGGGTGCCTCCCAAAGCCATGTACTCACCCCGAACGTTATACGTTTGCTCATTTTAGATCGGATTGGCTACAACTTTCATCACTCCTTGCATAATACGCCAGTGCCCCGGAAAAGTACATATAAAGGGATACTCCCCTGGCTCGCTTGGAGCGGTGAATCGCAACGTAACGGTCTGTTGCGGATCGACCAAACCTGTAGCAAAAAGCACCTCGCCCATTTGAGGAACGTAATTTAATTCGGCTCCGTTCAGGTCCATGGCCAGCTTATCTGCGGCGGCACCAACCTTTTCTTTTGAACCTGGTTTGACGATAATCAGATTGTGCTGCATGAAATCGACATTCTCCAATACCAGTTCTATAGATTTTCCTGCCTGTACCACAAATTCGGTCAGGTCATATTTCATTTCGTTTTTTATGGTCCTGATATTGACTACGATACCTTTTTCACTAAAACCTGAATCGGTAGTTTGGGAAGAGGCCCCAGCACCCGCATAGTGCTTTGCAAAAACTTCGGCTATGGATGAACCGCCAAATGCATTGTTGGCAGATTGTCCAAAATCGGTCTCGACCTCGTACTTCCAATTACCGGCCAAAGTGACCTTATTGTCTCCCGAACGTATAAACATTTGCTCTGGCTTGCCATAGAAACCACCGCCACCGCCAGTGTCTTCCACCCGAACTGCAATCGAATTGCCGGAGTTTTTCAATAGCCCCTTGGGAATATCATAATATCGGTTTCGGGCATAATCTTTTTCCGTTGACCCAACCTGTTTGCCGTTGACATATACAACATCGGAATCATCAATGGGCCCTAATGAGATATAGGTGGAACCAGTACTTGTGAAGTTGAAATTTCGTCGAAACCAAATAACACCGTCTATTTCCAGTCCTGCATCTTCGATGAATTGGGGCAGTCGCATCGTTTTCCAATCACTATCGTCAAAATCCGAAGCTTGTCTTTGTATGGCAATATCAGAAGACAAATCCATACCTGGATTTGCCCGCGCATATGCTTTCATGAAACCATCGCCATGCTTACTGACCGCTGCATAAAGTGCTTTTGACAACCAATTGTCAGCGGTAATCTTCTTGTCCTCGTTCAACGTATAGAGCATTTGTCCGATAGGCTCGGATGTCTCTCTTTCCGAAAAATAAAGTAAAGCGGCTAAGCGAACCGAAGGGTCCTGGTCGTACAAAACCGTGGAATTAATGATTGCCTCTTCTGTATTTTGAAGTTCAGTTAAGATTTGAACTGCCGCTTTACGAACGGCAGCGGACGGGTGATATAAGGCACCCTGCACAACACTTTTAGCTTCCTCGTTACCTTTTAGTGCATCGAGGCCTTCGATGGTCCACAGCGCATGCAAAGCCCCGGAATTCAAACCCAATGCATCCACCTCGGAATCGTTGACCAGTTTATACAATGCCATGACAATATCGTTTTTGCCCCGCTCGACCAATAGTCGCTGGGCGGTCATCCGCCAGAACATATTATCGCTGGAAAGGGCATGGACCAATTCATCGGGGTTTTCCTTGTTTAGGGTAATTGCATTTTCTTCGACAGCCCTTTTTGGCACTACACGCCAAATACGCCCCCTGGATTTGTCACGAAGGGGGTTGACGTAGGCATTGCCCTTACCGTTTTCTGCATCGAATCCACCTCTATCAACAGATGGCGTCGGATTGTGTTGCACAACAAAGTTATACCAGTCGGCCACCCAGACATTACCATCAGGGCCTACTTTGGCTTCTACCGGAGATACCCATTCATCAGAACCTGCAAAGAGATTGCCCCCATCTTTCTCCGCATATCCGGCACCATTTTTTTCAATTTTGGCAATATGTACAAGACCACCAGTTGGTTCGCAGACGAAGGCAACTTTGTTCCAATAAGTACTCGGATAGTTTCGCGCTGTATAGAAATGATGTCCCGCAGCCGCTGTAAATCCTCCAAAAACATCAACTTGGCGTATGTTGGGCGTAATGGGTTGCATGGCATAATGCCCATCGATTTTAAGGCTTCCCTGGGCCGGCATACCTTCTATTCCTTCCATACTTTTATTCGGAATACCTAAAAACACACTATGGGTATTGTTGGCCGTTGAAGCGAAAAGTGAATTGTCCTCGGTAATGCCCAAACCCCAGGTATTATTGCTCGTATTCGTCAAGACCTCAAAGGTTTCTTTTTGCGGATGAAAGCGATAGACATTCTGATTAAACTCGAATTCTTGGCCATAAATGCTTCCTTCAAATCCAGAATACCCTACGACCCCGTAAATTTGATTGTCAAGACCATTTTGAAGGTTCGAGGGTCCGGCGTGGGTATCGAACGTGCCCCAACCATCGATCATAACTTCCTTAATATCAGCTCTGTCATCACCATCAGTGTCTTTTAAAAAGAGAAAATGTGGTGCTTGGGAAACAATAATGCCTCCATTATAAAAAGCAAAACTAGTGGGAATGTTCAGGTTCTCGGCAAAGACGGTAACCTTGTCGGCTTTGCCATCATTATCGGTATCCTCCAAAATTTTTACCCTGTCATCACCAAGACCTTTTTCGTCACGGACCGTATTCGGGTAATCGACCGTTTCTATAACCCAAAGCCTTCCATTTTCGTCCCAATTCATGGCAATGGGATTGATAATATCGGGTTCTGATGCGAAAAGTTGTAATTCGAATCCGGCAGGTACTTGAATCAACTTTGCAGATTCTTCGGGCGATAAGGGCAATTGATATTTCAAAGGAGGGTCACGTTTTTCGTAATTTGGGATACCCTTTCTTTCCTCATATTTCAATTCGGGAATGTCTTTGGAAAACTCGGCCCAGTTCTTTTTTGTATTATCGTCTATCGCCCATAAAATTCCTTGTTTAACAAGGTTTTGAAAGCTGGCATTGTTCCAGGTACGCTCATCGTGGCCATACGCGGTATAAAATATTTTTCCTTTGCCGTATTCTTTGACCCATGTCCATGGCTCTCTACGATCGCCTTCTACCCTTTCCATTAATACGGTAATATCATTTGCAATTTTATCGTGGACATAGGTTTCGTCCCATGTCGCGAATTCGGAGACATCTTTCATAATGGGATGCTCTTTGTCTTTGATAGAAGCTGTGAAAGTACCTGTTCCATGATCCATAAACTGGGCACCGACCAAATCGATGTACTTCGCGGAATTTTTAAAACAAAAACTGGCAGAATGCAGGGGAATAAAAGCATGTCCGTCAGAAACAAAATTCATGAGAGCCTTTTCTTGGGAGGGATTTATCGATTCGTGGTTGGCATAAACTATCAATCCATCATATCGACTTAAGTTGTTGGCGTTCAAATCATTCACATCTTCTGTATAGCTGATGTTAATACCATCTTTCGTCAAGGCAGATGCGAGCATTGGAAAGTACGCCCGAGAATTATGATGCTCTTGGGCATGGCCCAAAAAAAGCATCTCTATACGTCTTGGCTTTGTTTCGGCCACTTCCTCCGTTTTTACCGAAGTACAAGCCGTCAACAGTGCGATGACTAAAAGGCAACCAAAAAATGGTTTAAAATTGATGTTCATGACATAACTTGTTTTTGGTATACCAATCTTAATCATAAAAAGGATGCTCAATATATGCTACTTTATCACATACTGACTTTATTATATCATACAATAAGAATTAAGAAGATATTAATGATAAATTAGTAGTTCAAATATTTACTTTTCCATGAAATCCGCATTACAAAAATCACCAATTCCAAATACCCATGCCTTTGTAGTGAAAGCACTGAAACAAGCGGTTTTTGACCCAAATTGGCATTTTCATTCGGAATATCAGATTTTTCTTGTCTTAAAAGGAAGAGGCACCCGTTTTATTGGCGACCACATCAAACCTTTCAAAGAAGGCGATGTTACCTTCACAGGTCCGAACCTACCCCATTTGTGGCGTAGTGACAAAGAAAACTCGGTTTCGGGGCATAATGACCTGTACGAGGGCATTGTAATTTATTTTCAGGAAGATTTTATTGGACGGAATTTATTGGAAAAAGAAGAAGCCATAAAACTGAAACACCTGCTTGGCAAGAGCTTAAGGGGAATCGATGTGGTAGGAGAAACCGCAAAAAAAGTTCGAAAAATGATACTGAACCTACAAAACCATGAAGGCTTTGACGGCGTACTTGAATTGCTCAGAATATTGAACGTGCTCTCGAAAAGTGATGAGGTGGCGATATTATCAAGTTCCGGCTATACAAATTCATTGAGAGAAGGTGATACCGAACGCATGAATATAGCCTACGCTCATGTAATGAAACACTTCAAACGAAAAATATCGATAAAAGAACTGGCCGGATTGACGAATATGACCGAAACATCATTCAGTCGCTATTTTAAGGCACACGCCAATAGAACATTCTCTGAATTCGTGAGTGAAATCCGGATCGGCCATGCCTGTAAATTATTGATCGAAAAAAAAATGAACGCTTCCCAGGTTTGTTACGAAAGCGGATTCCAGACTTTGTCAAACTTCAACAAACAATTCAAGGCGATTACCAAAAGAACTCCAATGGTCTATAAAAAAGAATATGGTGCAAATCGATATTCGGTAAGGTACCCTTGATTTGATTAAATTTGACAACCTAAAATCATTCACCCAAGAACACTGCCAAATATGACCAAAAAATTAAGACGAAACTTCGTATCCGGACTTTTAAGAACTTTCGCCAGATGGAATCGCTATATACCTCTTAACAAATTTCCGATGGGGTATTTCTATTCTCCTATTGTCTCCAAACACGATATTGCCGGTTTTGAAAATCAGATTTGGGAAGAACAGAACGGCAATATCATTGAAAGTATTGATTTAAATACCGATACACAAATTAAACTGGTAAAGGAGTTTGAGAATTACTATGCACAATTACCATTTTCTGAACAAAAGACAGATACTACCCGATATTGTCTCGATAATTCTTCATACGCCTACACCGATGGCATTATGTTATATTGCATGATACGGCATTTTCAACCGAAGCGTATCATCGAAATCGGTTCAGGGTATTCTAGTGCCATAATGCTGGACACCAAGGAATTATTCAACCGCGATATGGAAATTACCTTTATTGACCCCTATCCGAAAAAATTATATAGCACTTTCAAGGAATCTGATATTTCGTCGTGCACCGTTTTGGATAAAAAAGTGCAATCTGTTTCTTTGGACGTTTTTAAAACATTGGAAGCCAACGATATTCTTTTTATCGATAGCAGCCATGTGAGTAAAACCGGAAGCGATGTGAATTATGAACTTTTCAAGATTTTTCCAGTACTGCAATCGGGGGTCATCATTCATATTCATGACATATTCTATCCTTTTGAATATCCAAAAGAATGGGTATATGACGGTCGAAACTGGAATGAAGCGTATTTATTACGCGCCTTTCTCAGTCACAATCCCGATTATGAGATTTTGGTGTTTTCCCACTATTTGCATACAAGACATCCCGAAGTTTTCAAGAGTATGCCATTGGCCTACAAAAATCAAGGGGGTAATTTGTGGATTCGGAAGAAGTAAGGTTAGCCTGTTCAGAGATTGTATAACAATATTCTTCTGGTTTCAATTAATTTTAGGCCATGGTCAAAAACATTCAAATTCGCCTATCCCTTGAAGAAGAAGCTCTTGAAGGAAGCCTAAAGAAAAGAATCGCAAAATACTTCGGGCTCTCTCAACAGGAATTTAGTTTTAAAATTCTCCGAAAATCCATTGATGCCAGAAAACCAAAAGTCGTTTTCAATTACAAATTGGCCGTTTTTATCGGGGAAGATGTGCCCAAAAAAAGCTTCACATTCAATTATAAAGATGTCTCGCAAGCAAAACACGTGCATATCATCGGATTCGGACCAGCGGGCATGTGGGCCGCTCTGCGCTGTCTAGAACTCGGCTTCAAACCCATTGTTTTAGAACGCGGGAAAAATGTTCAAGACCGGCGACGTGACCTTAAGGCCATCAACCAAGACCATATCGTTAACGAAGATTCAAACTATTGTTTCGGCGAAGGCGGTGCGGGCACTTACTCCGATGGAAAACTATATACCCGAAGCTTGAAACGCGGCGATGTGCGCCGAATATTCGAAAGTTTGGTACATCATGGCGCAACGGAACAGATCCTTATCGATGCGCACCCACATATCGGCACGAACAAACTACCAAAAATTGTTCAAAATATTAGGGAAACGATTTTAAAACATGGTGGCGAAGTCCATTTCAATACTAAAGTAACGGATTTTATAATTAAGGATAATGTGTTGAAAAACATTATTTTAAACAGTAAAAAAGAAATGAGTGTTCATCGGGTCGTGTTAGCAACCGGCCATTCCGCCCGTGACATTTTTTATCTCATGGACCAGAAGAAAATAGCCTTAAAAGCAAAGTCTTTTGCCATGGGCGTTCGAGTGGAACACCCACAACATATTATCGATTCAATCCAATACCATTGTGCCGGAAAGCGCAACGAACTACTTCCAGCAGCGGCCTATAGTTTGGTCCAACAGGTAAAAGGTCGGGGTGTATATTCTTTTTGTATGTGTCCAGGTGGGTTTATTGTCCCAGCAGCAACTGCTCCGGGAGAAATAGTCGTTAATGGCATGTCCCCGTCCAAAAGAAATAATCTGTATGCCAATTCGGGCATTGTGGTAGAAATCAATGTGGATACCGATATTCCCAAGTACGAGCGGTTCGGAACTTTGAAGGGATTGGAATACCAAAAAGATTTGGAGCGTTTGGCTTTTACTTCAGGTGGCCGAACACAAACTGCTCCCGCACAACGATTAACCGATTTTGTAGAAGGATATATTTCCAAAGACCTCAACCCTGCTTCGTATCAACCCGGGCTCAAATCGGCACCGCTGCACTCGCTTCTTCCAAAATTAATAGGAAGCCGTCTACGTTCCGGATTTACGGAATTCGGAAAGAAGATGAAGGGGTACTACACCTCAGAAGCCAATATTGTGGGCGTTGAGTCAAGAACCTCGTCACCCGTGACCATCCCCAGAAATGAGGGTTTAGAGCATCCAGAAATCAAGGGGCTTTTTCCGTGTGGTGAAGGTGGAGGTTATGCGGGAGGTATTGTTTCTGCGGCAATGGATGGTGAACGATGTGCAGAGGCGGCCGTTGCAAACCTATAATTCGCCAAACATTTTAGTTTCTGTTGACACGGTAGGTAATTCTTTTGTTCGTAATTACGTTGCAGAGACTAACGTTCAAAGTGGTCGTGGCCGTAATATTAAGAGGGGGGTCCCCTACCATACCTCCATATTCGACGACATAGCCCTGCGCAGAATAGGCACCACTTGTAGCCGTAACATTGGGCAGATCGTTCCAAGAACCTGGTGACGATGTAACCGAGGGATCCGTAATATGGGCGTAATTTTCCTCGCCGTCAATACCATTGTTCGGATAATCATTGGGTTCACCTGAATTCCAAAAAGCAAAGGTCAGTTCGGTACCTCCTGCTGCCCCGCTCCAAAATTGAGTTCCGGCCTCGGGCCCGGTGACCCAACGCCAGTCTCCTTCCACGGCTGCGTCCGTGGCGCCGATCCAGCCCACGCCTTGTGCCTGCGAACCCGAAAAATCAGCTTCCGCTTGAGAGGTCAAAGTGGCAAGGTAGCCCTGCAATCCGAAATAGGTTCGGTTGCTCGCTGCGATTTCTGCATCCGTCCAACTAATATTGGGGTCGGAAACAAATTCGTAATAATGACTTGTTGATGGCAAATAATTGGCCTCGCCAACGGTAATCGAAAATTGACGCGTTCCGGAAGGACTTGCCGAGCTCGATGAAAACTCGGTAGCGAGTACGGCCGCTTCAAATTCAGTATAAGTCGCAGGGCCTTGTAAGGTAAGTTCCCCTTGGACGGCATCCCAGGATGGTGTTATACTTGGGTGACTTCCCGTTAGGGTAAGTAGGTCTTCCCCATTGACATAACCACCTGAAATTTGGATATATACTGCCGTAGTCGTTGTATCATCGGGATCTGTAATCGTAATACTTTGGGCAACCGGCATAGAAGCCCCGGGACAATAGACTTGATCTCCGGAACCAACGACCAATGGCGGCTGGTCGGGTATTTGTGCCGTAAAAAGGATATTGTCGATGTAATATCTATCATCACTACCGTCCCAAACACCATCGGTAGCTACGAATCTTATGGCAGAACTAGCACTAATCTCCACCGTAGCCAAGTCATAGCTTAAACTGTTCGTGCCCGATATCGTCGCAATGGTTACAAAGCTCGAGCCATTGAATAACTGCACATCCATTGATTCATCTCCTCTATCACGGTCATAGTCCAATGTTAACGTCACATCGTTGTAGGCTGACAGATCAAGGTTTCTCGTTATGTAGCGGGTATCTAGATTCTGAAAACGCAAACGATCGCCCACAATTCTTATACGTCCGTTATTGGGGTTGGTGGTCTCGCCGGTCTCTGTCCAGTTACCCAGAAAAAGCTCGGACCCATCACTGTTTGCGTAACTGACACTTTGAAAGTTATCGGCAAAAGTATCTTGACTACGTAGTTGACAGAAGCATAAAACTGAAACGACGCAAAGAAAAACTTGTAAAAATCTCATTACTCGAATTGTAAAAATAAGGGTAATCCTATTTACATACAAAGTAAACAAGTAGGTATCGGCTTACACAATTTTTGTTGCAAGATGCCGTAAATACATGCTCAAACGCCTTTATACTGTGGTTATAATTTTTTCGAAGACTACCCACGAACCGAATGATTTGACTATTGAAATCTTTATCCATTGTTTAACTGTATATTTGCGGCTTATTTGAAATTATGACATTTAAAGACCTCGGCATTGCCGAACCCATTCTTCGTGCCGTTGAGGCAGAAGGTTACACTACACCCACTCCAATTCAACAACAGGCCATTCCCATTTTACTCAATGGCAAAGACCTTTTAGGGGTTGCCCAGACCGGTACTGGAAAGACAGCTGCTTTCGGAATTCCGATTTTGCACCATTTGTACAATACTAAAAATGGACAAGAAGGAAAACGCCGTATAAAAGCCTTGATCGTTACCCCAACCCGTGAATTGGCCATACAGATCGGTGAAAGCCTTACGGCCTACGGAAAATATACCGGACTGCGCAGTACCGTAATCTTCGGAGGGGTCAAACAAGGCAAACAAACGAATGCCCTTCGAAACGGAATCGATATTCTGGTTGCTACCCCAGGTCGCTTGTTGGATTTGATGAACCAGGGTTTTATAACTTTTCGAGACCTTGAATTCGTAGTGCTTGATGAAGCCGATCAGATGTTGGACATGGGTTTTATTCACGACATCAAAAAAATTATTGCCAAATTACCACCCAAGAGACAATCATTGTTTTTTTCGGCCACCATGCCAAAAGACATTGTGGAACTGTCAAGAAAAATGCTTGGCGATTTCGAACGTGTAACTATTAAACCCGAACAGGCTACCGCCGAAAAAGTGGAACAAGGGGTCTATTTTGTATCCAAAAAGAACAAGCCCAAATTATTGGCGCATTTGCTACAAGAACGGCCACAAGATTCCGCCTTGGTTTTTTCACGCACGAAACATGGCGCGAATAAAATCGTAAAGAAACTGGCACAAGCGGGTATCAAGTCCGCCGCCATACACGGCAACAAATCCCAAACGGCACGACAAAAAGCTTTGGGCGATTTTAAGGACGGGAAACTGCGCATCTTGATCGCGACCGATATCGCCGCACGGGGCATCGATGTGGAAGAACTGAACTTGGTCATCAACTATGACCTACCGAACGTCTCTGAAACCTACGTACACCGAATCGGAAGAACGGGTCGTGCGGATGCCAGTGGTATCGCTCTTTCTTTTTGTGATAAAGAGGAAAGGCCCTATTTACGGGATATCGAAAAATTGATTAAACAGGAAGTACCCCGTATGCCGGAACATCAATTTGTCGATGGCGACGATGACGAACCGGAAACTTCACAACGACCCCAAAAGCCAAGAAATCAAAATTCATCGAATAACCGAAACAGAAATCGAAACCGTTCGGGAAAATCGAACTATCGTGGCGGTAACAACCAAAATCGGAACAGAAACAGCAATAAATCAAGGGGTCGAGATTGATTTTTAAATCAAAAACCAACTCAAGTCTTTCATACATAAAAACCCTATGACATTTTAACCATAGGGTCAGTGTATAATTATCTTTGAAACTGCTTTATGCTTTGTATTAACGCGCCATTCTAACCAATTCCGCCACATAAACATATTTCATATCCCTAGCCGCCATACCATCTTGCATCAACTTTGTTTTTGCGGGCGTTGCCCCTTGATTCCAGTCAATATTTTGATTTAACGCCTGCTCATATCCATCGAACATGCTAACGGTCATGTGGGAGGCATACGTATCACTTCCTATGGGGCTCATAAACCTGATCAATCCCCAGCTGGTCTTCTCACCTGCATCGACCGCTTTTTGATGTAGGGCCTGAAAGACCTCTTTTTCAGCTTTTTCATAGGTGTCGTAATTCATGAGGTCTACCTTCATCATATCCATTTGTGCTACAGTTCCTAGAACCATTTCCGCTGCTGAAGAACCCGTGGTTGTGGCAATTTCTTCGGCATATATTCGCACGGCCAAATCCCTAGTTTTGGATGAACTATTCAATTTGGTCATCAGGTCGGCTTCACTCATATTTGGATAGGCGGCCTTGGCTCTATCCATAAGATTACTCCAACTACTACCATCCATCATTTTAACGGGATCGCTGTATAGCGAAACAGTCAGATACTGAAAATCTTGCATTTCGCCACCTGGCTTTAAGGTCCATAAGTCCCAACCCATGATATCTCCTGCTTTTACGCGTTGTTGCTGAATTTTTTCCCAAAATTCCTCCGTTTCGTTATACGCCGTTTCTTGTTCATTATCCACTTTCATAAATTCGAAAACCAGATATAATTTTTCTTGTGAATTGGCCGCAATGCCAAATAGCATTAATGCGGCAAGTAGTACTACTTTTTTCATGTTTTTATAGTTTATTGGTTAGTAGAATTCGCTTGGGCTATGTACATGGACAATTTATCCATAGCCCAAATTCGAATTCCGAAATATGGTTCCCCCCGAACCATGTATAATGGTACCCCTTTTTGTCCAAGAAAAAATTGAAAACGGGACGAACAGATGCTTTAACTGTCCCAAACGATAGTTTAAACTATCGGAGATTATTTTTTACGAATCGCATTCTATTAAATGGTATGTATACGATTCAACAACAATTCTTTATGCGATTTTCCAATGGGGATTGCCCTTCGCCCGATCTCTAGATGACCGTCTGCCAATACATCGAGTTTTGAGATATTGATAATAAATGACCTGTGCACTCGGACAAAAGTCGATTTAGGTAGTTTTTCTTCCATGGTCTTTAGGGTACTCGTAAGCACATGATTGGTATTATCGGTAATCAAAGTGCAATAGTTACGATCTGCCTCGATATAGAGAATATCTTCCAGCAGTAATTTTTCCATCCTTCCGTTATGGCGGACAAAAATCCGGTCTTTCAGTACTTCGATGTCATGAATGTGTTCTTTAGGTTCTTTTTTATCCTTTATTTTCTCGACGACCAAGGCAATTGTACGCTGCAAATCGATTCTATTGAAAGGTTTTGAAATAAAGGCATACGGGTGGGTTTCCTTGGCCTTCGAAAAAGTGGCCTCATCACTATTGGCCGTCAAATAGACTATGGGGAAATCATGTCTTTTTTGCAGGGTCGAAACCGTCTCGATGCCGTTCAAGTCTCCCTTTAGATTAATATCCATGAGCATGAGATCGGGCGGATTGTCCATAGCCTGGGTTATGGCATCTTCCCCCCGAGAAGCAATTCCCGTGATTTCGTACCCAAGATTGGATAATTGAAGCGAAAGGTTCGCCGCGATGATCATATCATCTTCAACAATCAATATTCGTGTCGGATCACTCATTTATGCGGCTTTATGTAATTGGAATTCAAAATACACAGCGGTTCCGTTCTCTACGGTCAACTTCATTTTACCATCCAATTGTTTGGTCAACAACGCGATAAGTTGAGTTCCGAATCCCGTTCCTTCAGACTCCCTTCCTGTCAGTGTTCCAATACCGTCATCCGATACTTTAAGATGTAGCATTGCGCCGGTTCTCTCAAGGTTTATTTCAATCTTTCCAGAAATGTCATTAGGAAAAGCATATTTCATGGAATTCGTCAATAATTCATTGACTATAAGACCTATAGGTATGGCCATATCAACATCAAGTTCAATTGAATTCATACTACAAACAAGTGTCACACGCCTTTGGGCGTCGTAGGAATGGATGATATAATCACCCAAATTCTGGAAGTAATCCTTCATTTCGATATTCGCCAAGCTCTCTCCTTGATAAAGTTTCTGATGGATCATACTCATGCTCTGCACCCGCTGTTGGCTTTTCTGCATGGCCTCGCTAATTCCCGGGTCGTCAATTTGAGCGGATTGTAAGGATAACAAACTTGAAACGATTTCGAGATTGTTCTTCACACGATGGTGTATTTCTTTTAACAAAAACTCCTTTTCGGTGTTTTGCTTTCGTAAAATCGTATTGATCTTAAACTTGTTCTGCATCGCCTTGATGGCTAAAAACAGTAACAAGAAAAGCAAAATGGCAATGATGATGATCAGGGTCTGGCGGGCTTGCTGTTTTTTTATCTTGGTCTCTTGCAACAAAATGGTGCTTTCCTTTTGGGCGACATCGAATTCGGTTTGGAGCTTAGAAATACGCTGATCGGCCTCAGCTGTAAAAACCAGGTTCTTCAAGGCTTCGTATTCTCGAAAAGCGTTATAGGCTTCTTTATAATTTTTATTTCCGGCATACGCTTTCCCTAGGGCCTCGTATGCCTGGCTCAAATAAAAGGCGTCCCCGAAATCTTGGGTGGCCACCTCGATACATTTCTGCAAGCTTTCAATGGCCGATTTATATTTGCCTTGTAGATGCTGTAATTTTCCAACGGAAAGCCATGAACGCATGACCATAAAATTGTTTTCGAGCAAATCGGCATATTTCACTGCATTTATTCCTGCCTCTTCGGCCTTTTCGAAATCCTTCAAATACGAATAAAGATCGACCAAAGAAATATAAACATCACTAAGATTATTATAGAATCCATAGCGTTCGCCGATTACAAGGGAATGTTTGAAGTACTTCAGCGCATTTTCGTATTCCCCTAAAGCCATATAGTTATTACCCACGACGTACAAGGTGAAATCGTAGTCGAGATTGATAATATTACGTTTCTCGAAGATTTCTAGTGATTTGAGTCCGTATTTCAGTCCGGTTTCGAATTTGGATTGTTTCCAGAACAGGTTGCTCAAATCGCTATAGGCCAAGGCAATCGCTTTTTCGTCATTTCGTTTTATTCCTTGATCCAAGGTCTCCAGGGCATAATCGGCGGCTTTGTCCAATTGACCGCGACGTTCGTAGATATAGCCCATTTGCGTGTTCAGGAAGAGACGGTCGGTATCCGTTACTTTGCCATAGGCTTGTTCAAGGGTAGTTTGGGCGTCGTTCAATTTTTCCATCCGTAAAAGAATGGCAGCCTGGGTAATCTGAAACCTTCCCTCCCATAATGTGTCCTTTTTGACGGAGGTCATTTGAAGTCCCTCTTGGGTAAATTGCATCGCCTTGACCAAATTACGGGTATGCCAGTAATAGGCCAGATCATTGAGGATAGAAAATTTAAGGGTGTCAGGTTCTGCCCGCAAATAGGCATCTTCCAAAACTTTCAAATAAGAGGTACCAAAATTATCGGTGTCGACAAAGACCTTTTTGTAAGGGGTTTCGCTTTTAAAATCGATAATCTGGGCAAAAATAAGACCGCAATTCAGTTGAGAAATGATTAAAAGGCAAACAGCTTTTAAGAAAAAGCGTCTCATTGTTCCGTTTGGTTGTCGGTGGGGGGAACGGATTTTATTAAATATACAACATTTTGCCTATATATAGTTAGAAAAATAAAAATAGGTCTTCGGACAGTAAATCTAGCTGTTCGTCCGTGTTCGGTTTTATACTAGAAGGATTCTTCTTTTTTTGGTACTACCTCAATAATAACAACCAGTAAATCGGAAAATTATGAAAAAAGCAAAAAGTATCCTGTTTTTGGCATCAATGATGCTGACCCTTTTCGTTTCCAAAGCACAAGAGTCCACCGTAACCTTGGAATTCGACAATGCCACAACGGCCAGTGAAATCGTGCAAAAATACGTAAAGGCACTTCAAAACGGCGATGTAGCCACCATGAGCGCACAACTTGCCAAGAATGCAATGGTTTATGGACTTGGAGGAGGTCTGGATTCCCTGAACGTTACACAACATACCGAGTACTTCACGAACAGTATGGCGACCTATTCCCATAAAACTACCCAAGACCTCTATTTGCCAGTTAAAGTCGAGAACAACTGGAATGAAGGCGAATGGGTCTTGGCTTGGGGCACCAATACTGTGACCAACAAGAAAACTGGAAAAAAAATTCCAATTCCCTACCACACGGTAAACCTTGTACAAAATGGCAAGATTATCATGATGCGCTACTTCTACGATATGTTGAATATTTTGGAAGCGCAAGGTTTTGCCATAACCCCTCCATCAGAATAATTCTAATAAAAATACTAAAACCGAGAAATCATGAAAACACGAAAAACAAAATTTGTACTGGTAACAATTGCATTAATAATGACTGTGAGCCTTTTCGCTCAAGAAAAAAAAACAAAGGCCTATTGGGTTCATGAAGATGTCGTAAAACCTGCAATGGTTACCTCATACGAAAAAGTCTGTAAGGACCTGACTTCCAACTTGAAAAAGCATAACATTCAAGGAGCGGGAATGATCGTTACAAATACGGTAGACCACCGATACTTGTGGGTAAGTCCTATAGCATCCATGGCCGATATCAACTATGATGCTTTCAGAACATTATCTGAAAAAATGGGAGCCAGTGCCATGGACGCCTTGTTCGATGAAATGGACAAGAGTTATGACACGGAACATGACTATGTCATTCACCTAGACGAAGAACTGAGTTATATGCCCGGTGGCATTACACAAACGCCCGAAGGGCAAGACTACCGAAAATTTCACTATTTCCGATATACCCCTGCCAATGAAGATATGGTTAGAAAGAAGGCATTGGCTATCAAAAAACTTTTCGAGAGCAAGGGATCTAAAGTACATTATCGAACCTATAAAAGCGGTTTTGGTACACGTGGTGCATTTTATATGGTGGCTATTGCAGCTAAAGATGCCGTTGAATACGCTTCTAAAATAGCAGAGAACAATCAACTTTTGGGTGAAGAATGGGCCAATATATACGGTGATTTTCGTGCTAGCCTTTCGGAGTATGAAATGGTCGAAGGTCAAATGCGACCTGATATGGCATATTCGCCCTCAAACTAATTTTTAAGACTACGAAGATGAACTTCGGTGTCTTTTTATACCCAACTTAAAACACAAAATAATGAAACAAGTAATTCTATTGGCAATGAACATCACATTGTTCGTCGCTTGTAACCAAAAGGAACGTTACACCCAGAACTCCCCTGAAATCGATACTTTCAAATCTGTCATTCAAAGTTATAATGATCAAGATTGGGGGGGTATGACGGTGCATTATGCCGATACGGCAAAAACATTCAACAATAGTTCAGGCATGGGTCTTTCATTGGATGAAATGGTGGACTACCATAAACAGAGCTCGACCAACCTTTCAAGTCGCGGGTTTTTGGATAAAGATTTAGAATATGAAATGGTAGTGACCGACAAAGGTGATACCTGGGTCAACTTTTGGGGCGATTGGGAAGGAACACTAAAAGCCAACGGTAAGAAAATCAAGATTCCCATTCATTTGACCGCGCAATTTAAAGATGGCAAAATTGTCCGGTCCAGTGGCCATTGGGACAATGCCCCAATGGTTCTGGCTTTACAAGAAATCGAGACAAAGAACGCTTTGTCCACTGACGAAAAAGCGATACGAAATTCCATTGACAAGATAACCAAAGCTTGGAATGCGAATGATATGGAGATGATGTCTTCTGTTCTGATGGAAAACTTCGTTCGGACTGAAAATGGTACTACCATTGCGAAAAACCCGAAGGAGTACGCCGGTTTTATGAATATCTATCACGGAGCGTTTCCCGACTTTAAGGTTACCATTGACAAAACGGTCATTGATGGAAATACGGCTTATCTAAACTGGAATTGTACAGGCACCAACATAGGAAATTTTTTAGAAAACGATCCTACCGGGAAAAAAATTAAGACCCATGGTTTTAGCGCCTGGACCTTCGATACTGACGGAAAAGCCATTCAGGAAGATGCTTTCTATGACAATTTGGTGGTCTTCAATCAATTGGGTCTTGCACCGCCAAAACAATAAATCTGAACCAAACCCAACTAGGCAAACCAAAAGTTATTTCGGGGGAAATATGATTGGACCTCTGTTGGGTTTATTAAATATTATTTAAAAAAACATATCAAATGAAAACAATTATTGAAAACATGTACAATGCCTTTGCCGAAGGCAATATCCCTTCTGTTCTTGCGAGTATGGATGACAATATTATCTGGAACGAGGCTGAAGGAAACTCCTTGGCCGATGGCAACCCTTACAAGGGACCAGATGCAGTATTAAATGGGGTTTTTGCCCGACTTGGTGCCCAGTGGGAAAATTTTACGCTTGTCGACATAAAACTACACGAAATGGCCAACCATCAAGTATTGGCTACCCTAAGGTATCACGGCAAAAACATAAAAACAGGCACTTCAATAAATGCCCAAGCCGCTCATCATTGGACGCTTAAAGACGGCAAAGTAATCGGTTTTCAACAGTATGTCGATACCAAACAATTGGCTGAAGCGGAGAACAAATAAATCGAAAAAAAACAAGAAAGCTACCATGGAAACAACTAAAATGAGCACGAAAAAATTCGTAGAAGATCTGAATGGGCGTTTTTTTAATGGAGAATTGTCACAACAATTCCAAGATAAACTATCGCACCTACCTGTCGGTAGACCCGATGTCTTTGCCTTTGTGGAAAGAATGTTCGGATTTATGCATAGTTCAGGTATGCCGGCAAAAGATGTCTCTGTTGTCCATGGGGAAATACTGGGGACACTTCTGGCTCGCATACTGCCAGGTGCTTGGGACGGCAGGGTTCCTCCCATAACCGTTCAGGGCCGACACGCCATAATCGATCAATATATCGCAACCAACCCCTGGATCACATCAGGCAATAAGTCAATGTTGGATATTGGTTGCGGATTCCCGCCTTACACCACGATCGAAACGGCGAACTATTTTCCGGAATGGAGCATTACAGGCGTTGATCCCTCATTGCCCGTTTACCTCATATATGATGCGGAGGAAAACTATGCTACATTAAACGAAAGCAAATCGACTGTTTACTTCCAACCAGCAATACCTTCCATCGAAAACTGGAATACCCTTTTAAACGATTCGGCAGCAACGAAAAGTCGCTTTGAGAATTTATTGGATGGGCTACTCGAGAAACCAAACAATGAAGGCTATCCCAAATTGGAGATCGATCCGATTAAGAAATATGAGACCGATAGGCTTTCATTTAAAAAAGGTGGAATCGGACAAATAGACATCGGGTCGAAAGATGTCATTCGATGTTTTAACGTGCTGTTTTACTTTAAAGATACCTTCTATGGTAACGCATTGCAATGGTTTGCCGAAAATACCAATGATGGGGCAATTGTCTTGATCGGGGCCAATTGGGCTGAATAAACAGAATGCTATTATAATGTATATCAAAAAAACGGCGACCAACTTCTAAATAAAGAGTTCGCCTTTAGCTTGGATACTATTTGCCCAATAGGGATTGTTACGTGGTATGCAAATTATGGTGATGACCGACATAAGGCAGAACTGGTCAAGTACATAGGTATGCTTCGAAAGGACAGTTTATTTATGGAAGCTTTTTATGATTTTCATGATGCCCAGAGAATGAAATATGGAATATGCCCAAGAAACGAGCAAGGGTATTACGGAGTGGTAGATCCTTCAATACAGCCCCAAGATCTATGGATGCTAGCGCGTAAAATGCTCGATGAATTAAATGACTCGGGCCTCAATCAGAAAGCGGTCGATGTACTAAATGCTGCAGGAATGAAAGCAAGGGTAAATGAGGTTGGCCATGTTGCCGTAGAACCATAGAACCATAGAACCATAGAACCATAGAAAATATGTATTGCCCTATTTGGAGAGCCCGGAACCCTATGAATAATGAGCTTTTATGGCCGATTGAGATAAAAAAAGAATTTCTTTTCAGCAATATGTTGATACCAAGCAGTTAGCGGAAGCGGAGAATGAATACAGTGTCATATTAAAAAAATAAAAATAGTACGGAGAAGCTGAAAACCGATTAGAGTAGGCTAATAGAACAACTAGTAAAATCATGAAAAATACAGTAGTTACGCGGCATAAAGTAGGGGATTTTAATATTTGGATCAAAGGTCATCAGGACAGACTTGATGTATTTGGCCCTGCAATAAAGGATATTAAAACATTTCAAGATGCAGACGACCCCAATTCGGTAGTTCTGCTAATGGAAGTAACCGATATGGATAAGTTCAAGGCAATACTAAATGATCCATCCACCGAGATTTTGAAAAAGAAACATACAGTATTGGAACCCATAACGGTTTCAATGCAGGTACATCCTTAATTTTTAAGGTATGTAGATGATTAAATCAACACCAATTAAAAAGTAAAAAAACGAGATGAAAACAGTACTAATCACAGGGACAAGTAAAGGCATTGGCCTTGAAACGGCACTTGGTTTCGGGCGTGCAGGATATAAAGTATTCGCTACTATGCGGCATCCTGAGATGGCGCATGATTTTAAAGAAAGAATTGCCCAAGAATCTTTGTACATAACTATTTCTCAATTGGATGTTGACTCGACAGAATCGGTCAAGCAGTGTATAGAACCTATACTCGATGAAATCGGTACGCTCGACATACTTGTGAACAATGCAGGCATTGAACGACATGGTTCGGTCGAAGAATTAAACATGTCAGACTTTAAGGCCATTATGGAAACCAACTATTTTGGCGTACTGCGATGCGTTAAGGCCGTTTTGCCTCAAATGCGTAAAAATAAAAACGGCTGTATAATCAATATTGCTTCCGTTGCCGGCCATATCTCGAGTAGTCCGCTGGGCGGTTACGCCGCCAGCAAATTTGCCTTAGAAGCGGTGAGTGAGGCTTTGGCACAAGAAGTCAAGCCCTTTAATATTAGGGTAGCGATCGTAGAGCCCGGTATTATTAACACGCAGATGGCACAAAATATCAGTGTCGATGGTAATTCTATTTATCCGCATTCCAAACGGTTTGCCGGGCTGTTTGCTGCATCACTTGAAACCCCCACCCATCCTTCTTTAGTCGCCAATAAGATTTTTGAGATTGCCGATGGTACGACCTGGCAGCTACGCCATCCTGTAGGGCCCGATGCAGCACCATTTTTGGAATGGCGTGCATCGATGACCGACGAAGAATGGGTCGACTGGAATTCCACCAATGACTCTGATTGGTACGAAGCGGTCGAAAACACATTTGGCTTGAATGCGAGACAAAACGAACAAGCTATAAAACAATAGAATAGTAACCAATTAAATATAGAACCAATGAAAAAACTAATGTGTACACTATTGCTACTACCAATTTTGGTACTAGCACAAACCAACGAAGCTTTGGTTATTGAAAATGTAATGCTCACTGTAAATCCGGAAAAAATCATGGAATTTGAGGCGGGTATAGCCGCTCACAACAAAAAATTCCATGCCGAAGGTCCCTATGGCGCTAGGGTTTATAACGTAGTAAATGGCAAGAATGCCGGAAAATATATGTTAATCATGGGGCCGCTACCTTGGAGCGCTATGGACGGTAGGCCATCGAGTAAAGAACATACCGATGACAACAATAAGAATATCAACAAATATCTAACACCTAATGTTGAAGTAAATTATATGAAAATGCACCCTGAACTGTCCAATTTTTCGAAGGATTTCGAAATCAATAAAGTTTCGGTATTTATGATAGACATCAAACGTTTCAAAGAACCGGAATTTATGGAAAAAGTGGTCAAGAAGGTAGTGAAGGTCTATAAAGAGAAAATGCCCGATCAAATCTATGGCATTTATACCAATGAATTGGACAGTGACGATGGATTGGATTTTGGCTGGGTCGATTTCTTTGACAATTCCTCTTGGTTGGGCGAAGAGGACAAATTTGTTCAATATTTCGAGGAGGTACATGGTGCCGGAAGTTTTTCAGGGTTTTTGGCCGATGTAGAAGCTACAACCGATGGTGATAGAACAGAAATTTGGACACTTAGAAAAGATCTTAGCGGCCCTGATGCCAAGGTCGCTGCACCACGTCAGTAGATCATTTGAATTAAGCTATCAATTTACATAGACTGACCGATGCTTGTAAAACCCGGTCATGACCGGGTTTTATTTTATTGTAATGATGCCCTTGGCAACTGAAAAAGTATAATTGGCAATTCTAAATATGGATTGCTTGTTTAAAGTAATAGTCCTTTTCATATATGCCATCAAAGACTATTTGGACCTGAAATTAAAAGTAGCAATCAAAAAGAAATACATGTACTATTCCCATGCTTTAGGCAATTAAACGAAACCGATGAGATGGATTAAACTTTTGAGTGCTTTAGGAAAGGCTAAATTTCGATCAAAACTAAAGGGTTCTGAAACTTCAGTATTTAACTTCAGAGTTTGGGTTACGGATATTGATATATCAGTAATGAACCATGCCGCACTAATGACCGTTTTCGAAATGGGAAGAGCTGATTATATGGTTCGAACGAATTTTTTCAAAATAGCGACAAAAAACAAATGGTTTTTTCCCAATCAAGCCATTAACGTCCAATTTTATAGGCCCTTAAAAATGTTTCAAAAGGCTAAAGTGTTTACTAGAATGTCGTTTGTTGATGAGACCTATTTCTATATAGAACAGAAAATTATGAGAGATGGCAAACCCATAGCTTCATGTTTTGCAAATGGATTAGCAAAAAAAGGTAGACAGACCATCCCAACTTCGGAAATAATAAAGGCTTTGGAAATTGAATCAAAAGATGTACCCACTGACAGGCATGCCCTAATTTCAATGTTCAAGGAAAAGAATGATAAAATGACTGGAAGACTAGTTGATAATTGGCATGTTTGACCGCCTAAAATAATTTATCACATTAAAGGTCTAGCTAAATCTATTCAAAGTTCATTACAATCAAAATAAATGGCGAAGCTTTTTCAAAATATAACTTTAAATTCTGTTGATTTACTAAAAAGGATAGTTGTACGCAAACCCCAGTTTCCTAGAATGATAAATAATATCAAGAAAGCCAAAGGAATAGAGATAGAATTCTTCAGATATATAAGACTAAGATTATTTGCTGAAAACAAATTCTCTAAATTCCTCCTTTTTATAAATGGAGAAATCGTGCCTTTAATGATTGGAATTTTATTCGCATTACAAGTTAACAACTGAAATCTATCCAATTCTGGAGATATGAAAGTATGCGACTATATTCATAACTTACAAACGGCTTTAAATTCAAATTTGAATTACTTCAAACGGCTTATATCCAAAAATGAAGACTAGACTAAACTAATAAACTAGGTACTTATATCATATAATGCAGTCAAACCAGAACACGAAGAAGGAGAATAATAATTAAAATTATAAATGCCATGCGTCCTTATCCATTTTCGCCAAAAAATGCAGCCAAGACCGATTTGTTTACAAACGAAAAATTGGGAGGCATTACCATCAAGAACAAGGCACAGTCCCTTTCCGTATTTTCATTCTTGAAATGAATCGTAAAATTTATAACTCATAACTCAAATGAACGATCAAGCAAAACCAAAGGCACATACAAAACCCCAAAAACCAATTAATCCACCCGTAAGAAGTGCCCATGCCGAAGAGCTGGTCGATCATTATTGGGGAAGCATCAACTATGTTACCGGGCTTATTAAGGCATCAGAATTAAAGGCCGGCCTTATTCTTTCCTTCTATGGAATTTTGTTCAATCTTATCTATCAGAGCGTTGCAATGTTTCTGACAGACGTACCGAACGAAATCTTTCTTTACATTCTTTTTGGAGTCTGGTTTGTTTTTACGGTGATATCCATTTATTTCAGTATTCGTTGTTTTATCCCCAAAATCGAAGCCAAATTTGACAAGAATGTCTTCTTTTTCGAAGATGTCATCTCCAAATTCGGAACTGTTCAGGAGTTTTCAAAGACTTTTTATAAAATTAGCCTGAACGAGGAGGAATTATTTCTTCAATTGGGCCAGCAAATTTTTGTTATTTCAAAGATTGCCGCCTTTAAATTCAAGAATGTAAATCGATCAATATGGTTTTTGGCCTTGGGGCTACTATTGTTATTGGCTATAACGGTTTACTATTTGGTAATTACACTCAAATGATAAGTCCCGAAAATTAGTCGAAGGTGAGTTAGTATGAAATGTAAGGTCTCATATTCAAATAAAAATACCTCATGAGTAATCCTCCTTTGATTTAACCAGAATAATTGAAATTAATATAATGTACGATGCCAAAACATCGCCAGCGGCGGATACCAATTATTATGAAGATGGTTATCAAATGTCCAATATCAATAATATCAGGATTTTTTTTGTTTGGATGAACGAGCCCTGTAACCTATGATATCCTTATAAAAAATGGACAAATTCAAAATAGGTTCGGTCAGCCCTCGTATATTAGGTTCATTAGAATTAATGCAGACAAAGCAAATAAATAGCCAGAATTGATATAGATGGACAAAGAAAAATGGGATTTGAACCTAACTAATCTAAAATCATTATGCCATGGCTTTATATGTATAACATTTCCTATGCTCGTACACGGGCAGAAAGAAAATAAAGTAGTCGGCCCATCGGAACAAGTACAGATTCTTCAAAAGACATTAGACTCACTTTACACCATTTGGGAAGATGTAAGAGAGCCTGACTCTACCCGTGCCATCGCTTTGATGGATTATATTAATGAAGGTCCTTTTAATAGTGAGCCGGATAGTGCCCTGATACTCACTGATCAATTGTATGCTTTTACAAAAGGGAATAACTATGACAAAGGAACTGTAGATGCTCTTAATCTGAAAGGATACATTTCTTTCAGAACAGGAAATTATTCCGGTGCTTTGGCCGCATATAGGGAAGGACTTTCTATCTCTGAAAAAATCAACTACCAATTAGGCACAGCGGATATTTTACTGAGAACAGGCTATATATATCATGACAATGATGATGTGATCAATGCCTTAAAATATTATCAGAGGAGTCTAAAGATTTATCAAGAAATAGACGATTTAGATGGTATAGGGTCTATTTATAATGAGTTTGGGAGTATTTATAACGTAAAAGGCGATTTTGATAAAGCACTAGACTATTATTTAAAGAGTATCGATATAAATAAGGAGCTTGATGATGAAATGGCGAATTCAGCACAATACATTAACATTGGGAGTCTTTATCTAAGTAATGAAGACTATGAAAAAGCACTGGAATACTTTCAAAAGGGATTGGCCATTGAAAAAAAGAAAAACGATAAATTGGGTATGGCAAGCGCCCTTTCCGGTATTGGAAGTGTTTATTTAGAGCAACAAAATTATACCGAAGCATTAGACTACTTAGAAATCAGTCTAGAAATAAGTGAAAGCGTAAACGACGTTCAAGGGAGTGCCTCCATCTTATTAAGCATAGGAGACCTATATCTCGATCTAGTTAATAATGAAAAGGCCATAGAATATTGCAAAAAAGGCCTGGCTTTGGCAAAGAAAGTTGGGGACTTGGGAAGCCAAGAGTATTCTTGTGAATGTCTTTACGAGGCCTACCGCGCTATTGGGAATAAAAATATGGCATTGGTGTATCATGAAGAAATGATTCTCATAGCGGATAGTATACGAACGGAAGAAACATCCATAAAACTGCAGCAGATAGAATTTTCAAAACAAGTATTGGAAGACAGTTTGGTACAAGTGGAGAAAGATATGGAGGTGCAAATGAAGCATCAAGAGGAGGTTCAAAAAAAGGATAAGAACCGAAATCTTGCTATCGGTATCGGTCTTATCTTTTTTTTATTGGCTATTGGCTTTTTTACAAGATGGAGATATGTAAAAAAATCCCGCGCAATCATCGAAAAAGAAAAAAACCGCTCTGAAACTTTATTGTTGAACATCTTGCCAGCGGAAATCGCGGAAGAACTCAAAGAAAAAGGTGAGGCATCTGCCCGTGATTTTGAATTGGTTTCTATCTTATTTACTGATTTCAAAGGTTTTACCGAGAAGTCGGCAGAACTATCCGCTGCAGACTTAATTGGAGAAATAAACCAATGTTTTAAGGCTTTTGACCTGATTTGTGAAAAGTATGGAGTAGAAAAAATAAAAACTATAGGAGACTCTTATATGGCAGCTGGTGGGCTGCCAGTTCCTTCCAAAAATTCCGTTCTCAATACCATTTTGGCAGCACTGGAAATGCAATCCTATATAACACGGAGAATTGCTGAAAAAGAGTCCACTGACGGGTTTACATTTGAAATGCGATTAGGGATTCATACAGGACCTGTTGTTGCGGGAATAGTTGGTGTTAAGAAATTTCAGTATGATATTTGGGGAGATACGGTAAATACTGCCTCTAGAATGGAAAGTAGCGGTGCGGTAGGTAAGGTAAACATCTCTCAAGATACATATGAACTGATTAAGGAGAATCCCACATTCAGATTTACCTATAGGGGAAAGATAAATGCAAAGGGAAAAGGTGAAATAGATATGTGGTTTGTAGAAAAAATCTAGATTTTTTCATACTACTTCTAATTATCTCTATATTAGATAGTTAAAATATTCTCGGCTTTTGTTGGGGTTAACAAATAAACAATGATAAATTTCTTTGGAAATAAGTTATATCGTTAAAAAATGAATATGAAAAAAATCCAATTCCTTATAATCATTATCCTTCTCGCAACTACTACAGTTGCCCAAAAACCCAGGGCCCGAGACTTGGGCGTTCCTTTTGACGGTACGCCCGGAAAATTAAATACCATCACTGATGTAGAGGGTGTCGAAGTAGGGCACAGCACAATCATTTCTGGCGAAGGTGAAAATATCGTGGGCAAGGGCCCTGTGCGCACGGGGGTAACCGCAATATTTCCAAGAGGAAAGGCGAAAAAATTCAGTCCGGTCTACGCAAACTGGTATAGCTTGAACGGAAACGGGGAAATGACCGGCACGACCTGGGTGACCGAATCCGGGTTTTTGGAAACCCCGATTATGATTACCAATACCAATAGTGTCGGCGTGGTTCGCGATGCGGTGTTGAAATGGTATGTTGATACGGACTGGTATAAGGGTGAAAATTGGTGGTATACCTACCCTGTTGTGGCTGAAACCTATGATGGGTTTTTAAATGACATTTACGGATTTCACGTAAAGGAAAAACATGTTTTAGAAGCTATATCCAATGCCAGAACAGGCAAAGTTCCTGAAGGAAATGTAGGTGGTGGAACAGGAATGATGTGTTTGGGTTTCAAAGGAGGAATAGGGACTTCATCAAGACTAGTCAAAGTAAAAGATTCGACCTACACTTTAGGGGTCTTGGTACAATCCAATTTCGGAAGCAAGGAAAATCTAAACATTGCCGGGGTTCATGTGGGGAGAGCATTAAAAGATACTTTGAACTATAAATTCAATGCCCCTCCAAACTCAAGACGGCAAGAAGGTGATGGATCGATCATTGTAATCGTAGCGACCGATGCCCCACTCCTACCCCATCAATTAAAACGAATCGCTCATCGGGTAACCATTGGTATGGGGAACGTAGGTGGTCGTGGCAGCAATGGATCTGGAGATATTTATTTGGCCTTTTCCACTGCAAATGAAAAAGCGTTTAGCCGAGATGAGATTACAACTGTACGAACCTTTTCAAATGACAGAATTACACCCCTGTTCGAGGCAACCGTGCAAGCTGTTGAAGAAGCTATAATCAATGCCATGGTTGCAGCAGAAACTATGATAGGAATCAATGGAAATACGGCCTATGCCCTGCCCCATGATTTATTGGTTGATGTTTTAAAAAGATATAAAAAGATTAAATGAAAGAATTTCGATATTATAAGTATTACCATTGCTAGTTTATTGTAAACAACAAGTCAAGTAAGAAATAAAAGAACCCCAAAAGGAAGAAAATAGCTAATTAAAACGAAAAGATGAAGCAACTTAAATTTTTAGTCCTTGCCATAATTATTATTGGTGCGAGCTGTAAATCCGAAAAATCCGATTCAAACACCAAGACATCTGACTTAGAGGTTTTTGCCGACTCCCTGTATAAGGCGAGCATCGACAGTTCAAAAATTGCAGGAGGAGCGATTCTGGTGCATCAAAAAGGAAAGACGCTTTTGAAAAAATCGTATGGCCTGGCCAGTTTGGAATTGGAAGTGCCCATGCCGGAAAATGCCCATTTTGAAATTGGCTCCGTGACCAAACAGTTTACGGCCGCGGCCATTCTAAAATTGGTCGAGGCAGAAAAGCTTTCCCTGGAAGATGATTTTACACAATATCTAGAATTCGATACAAAAGGAAGAAAGATTACCATAGACCAATTGCTCAACCATACCTCGGGCATTGCCAGCTACACTGAAATCGAGGAATTCGGAAATCTTGTCCCACATGAATTACCCCGTGATTCATTGGTACGCATATTGGAAACTAAGGACTTTTTGTTCGAACCGGGCGAGGCACTCATTTATAATAACTCCGCCTACTTTTTCTTGGGGCTCATCATTGAAAAAGTATCCGGAAAGACCTATGAAGAGTATCTAATAGAAACCATCTTCGAGCCGTTGGATATGCAGAACACCTATTATTGCTCCACCAGAAAGGTCGTAAAAAACAAGGCCTATGGGTATGATTATTCCCCCGAGGGCCTGCAACAAAAGCAATATCTGAGCCACAACTGGCCTTATGCAGCGGGCTCTTTGTGCAGCACGACCGAAGACCTGTTGATTTGGATGACCGCCCTACACGGTGGTAAACTACTTTCAGAAGTACAATATCGTCAGTTGATTACGCCAAAAACATTGAACGATGGTACTCCGGTACGGTATGCCATGGGCATCTCCAACTTCCAAAATTATGGAAACCAAGAAATCAGTCACGGCGGTGGTATTCCGGGATTCTTGACGGAAACCAAATACTTTCCGGAGCAAGATTTATATATCATTAGTTTGACGAATACTGCAGGACCTCATGGAGGGGATTTTTTTGTAGATAATATCATGTGGGAACTTTTAGAAAAACAAGAATACGAATCTGTTGCTTTGGATTTTGACCCCAAGGAAATCGAAGGTTCCTATTCAGGTCAGACCAGAGGAAGACCACAAAATGTTGAGGTGAAAGCAATTTCGGACGCGATTACCATTGAATTTAACCAAGATGGAAAAGTCGATACCCTAAATACCTATATCGGAAACCATACCTGGATGGATGGTAACACTACTGTTTTTATTAAAGATGGAAAAACAAATACCGATCAAGTGTATGGACATTATATTTTAAAAAGGAAAGAGTAAACAAGAAACCGATCAAAACCAAAAAAGCATGAATTATAGAATAAACCATCTATCTTTTTCTTTCGCCTTGTTCTTTATCATGGGCATTACCGCCCAACAAGAAGCCAACAACAAAAAACTCGATACCATGATCGTTCAGGGTATAGAAGATTGGAAAGTCCCAGGGTTGGCAGCAATAGTCGTCAAAGACGGACAAGTCGTTTTCCAAAAAACCTACGGCGTCAAAAATCTAAAGACCAAGGAGCCTGTTGACGAGAACACCTTGTTCAATATGGCTTCGACTACAAAAGCGATAGTGGCCATTGCCATGGGCATGTTGGTCGACGATGGCAAATTGAATTGGGACGATAAGGTGGTGGACCACCTCCCCTACTTTAAACTAGCCGACGCCTACATTACGGCGGATGCCAGGGTAAAAGATCTGTTTACACACAATTTAGGAATCGGCAATGCCGATGCATTGTGGACGATCGACAGCGTTTCGACCCGAGAGACGATTCGAAGGTTCCGGTACGCCGACAAAGCATATCCCCTCCGTGGTGGTTTTATCTATCAAAACATTATGTACGCAGTGGCCGGGGAGGTCATTGCAGCGGTCAGCGGAAAACCTTGGAACCAATTCGTCAAAGAACGTATTTTCGACCCTTTGGGAATGACCCGAACCCAAGCCCTGGCGAAGGATATTTTCAAAGCAGGAAATTATGTAACCCCGTATTTCGATGACCCCGACGATGGCATGGTCGAAGTCGATTACGGATTTTCGGATCAAATAGGACCGGCTGGTATGATCTGTTCAACGCCACACGATATAGCAAACTATCTGACCCTCTTGGTCAATAATGGGATTTATAAGTCGGATACGCTTGTCAAACCGAAAACGTTTAAGGCCCTATTTGAACCCCATTCTTTTTTAGGGGAAAGTGGAATTTATCCCACTAATGCCCTGACCAAACCCAACTGGAATACATACGGCCTAGGTTGGTTTCAACAGGATTATAAGGGTTACAAACTCGATTTTCACACCGGAAGCCTTTTTGGTCTGGTCGCAATCGCAGGAGTGATGCACGACAAAAATATGGCAGTCTATGTTTTTGCCAATCTAGACCATGCAGAGCTGCGCCATGCAATTTTGTACAAGGCGATAGACTTATTCGCCTTTAATGATGACAGTCGCAAATGGCATGACGAAGTTTTCAAACTGTACGAGGGTTTTAAAAAAGAAAACCTCGAAACATCGAAAAAGAAAATCGCTGAGCGGGTAAAAAATACAAAACCCCGTTTACCATTGTCAAAGTACGAAGGCGCATACACCAATGAACTTTTAGGAATGGCCACAGTTTCCATCCAAAACAATACCTTAAGGATTAATTTTAATGATTTCATTTCTTATGACCTGGAGCATTGGCACTATGACACTTTTATGACCAATAAAGATGCTCGATTTCGCCAAAAACTAGAACTTCTTTTTGACCTCGATACTGATGGGAACATAGATAAGTTTGATTTTATGGGCGAAGTATTCACGAAAAAGGAGTGATAGGCGGCCCGAAATCCGGTTTTGTTGAACACCGCATAATCAGGATATTTTTCAAACGATAGAAACAACTAGAAGAGTACCTTTTGAAAATCAAAGGAATGAAATACCAACCAAAAATAATTTTAAAAATGAAAAAACATTTGACCTTAGCATTATGCATGTTTATAAGTATCGTAACCGCGCAGACCGATCCCGAAAAAACGGCTGAAACCGTAGACAAAAATAACATCGAAGGGCATATCTATTTTCTTGCCGACGACCTTTTGAAAGGTCGTGATACGGGTACCCCTGAAAATAAAATAGCTGCAAGTTATTTGGCCAATACGTTACGTAGTTACGGCGTAAAACCAAATCCAACCACAAATTCATATTATCAAAAATTTGAACTCATACAGACATTTGCGCCTAGTTTTCTCAAGGTCGCTTTGAACGACAAGGATTATTCCCATGCCATTGCGGTAAAGGCCAATTCCGCAACATTATCCGGAGACGCTGTGTATCTAGGATATGGTTTTGAAAAGGACTATAAGGGCAAAGATGTAAAAGGGAAATTGATCATCGTGAAGGGAGGAACTTCAGATTCGTCCGAACCCCGTGAAGTATATTCGGCTCACAAAAACAAACAGAGCTTGGCCAAAAAAAATGGGGCCGCAGGACTTGTTGAAATGACCCTATTCGATGAAGAATGGTGGTCGCGCATTAAATATATGATGGGCGAGGGCGTACAAATACCAGATTCCAACGATACCGGAACTGAAACCGAGAATTTTGTTCATCTCTGGGTCAATACTACCTCCGAAGAATTGAATACTTTGCCTGACTCCGATTTGACCTATTCCATAGCCACCGACGGTAAAAAAGAGGAAACCATTTCGACCCAAAACGTAGTGGGAGTTTTAGAGGGCTCGGACCCTGAACTAAAGAACGAATACCTCATCTATTCTGCCCATTACGATCATGTAGGCATAGGAAGACCAGACGCACAAGGCGATAGCATTTACAATGGCGCCCGAGATAATGCCATCGGTACGACCGCAGTTTTGACGATCGCCGAAAATTTGGCCAAATACCCCACAAAGCGATCGGCACTGTTCATTTTATTTACCGGAGAAGAAAAAGGGCTTTTAGGAAGTCAGTATTATGTTCAAAATCCAATTCTACCTTTGAACCAAATGATATATTGTTTCAATACCGATGGGGGTGGTTATAACAATACTAGCTTGGCAACCATTGCAGGATTAAAACGTACCACGGCACAAAAACACATGGTCGAAGGCGCCAAAACCTTTGGGTTGGAAGCTTTGGACATTGATGATGTAGCCCCCGAACAAGGCCTTTTCGATCGCAGTGATAACGTAAGTTTTGCCAAAGTCGGTATTCCCGCCCCCACCTACTCTACGGGTTTCGATGCTTTTGATGAAGAAATCAATAAATACTACCATCAGGCCGCTGACCAGGCAGATAGCATTGACTATGATTACCTGGTAAAATTCTACCAGGGGTATGTACTATCGGGCAGGTTAATTGCTAACGATCCTGAAAGGCCCTTTTGGATAAAAGGTGATAAATATGAGGCTGCCGGTAATATTTTATATAATCGCGGCCCTGATATGCCTTTAAAAAACTAATTCGATATGCGACTACATATTTCCTTGTTAATCGTACTGCTGACACTGACCGCTGCTTGTAAAAATGTACAACCTGAACCAAAGGTTTCAAAATTTATACATGATATCGCTTCTGGTCCTACCCCATTGACGAGCGATATATTCGAATTAGCGGAAGAAGATTTCACTTTTGCCATCATCTCCGATTTGAACGGGGGCGAACGTGAAGGGGTATATAGTGCAGCCGTCTCCCAATTGAATCGATTAGACCCGACTTTTGTAGTAAGTGTTGGTGATTTGATAGATGGAGGTACCGAAGATTCCCTGCAACTGGCTACAGAATGGGATTCTTTTGACCAGCGGACTTCAAAATTGAACATGCCATTCTTTTACCTGGGTGGCAATCACGATCTGACCAATCCCGCAATGCGAAAATTTTGGAAGCAACGCTTTGGCCCCAGATTCTACCATTTTGTATATGAAGATGTACTTTTTCTGATGATGGATTCCGAAGATTTTGAAGAACAGCGGATGATGGATATTTACAATGCACGGGCGAAAGCGCTCAAAGTAATTGCTGGTGAAATCGAAGGAGTGTACGAAGAAACAGAATACTACAAGATGTCAGAACGAAAAACCGGGGGCATGAGCAATGATCAATTCAATTATTTCAAAGATGTGCTTGAAAAATACCCTGAAGTAAAATGGACCTTTGTTTTGATGCACAAACCGTTGTGGAAACGCGACGATGAAAAAGGACTGGGTAAACTAGAAAAGTTATTAGCAGACCGCCCTTATACCGTAATCAATGGACACGAGCATTCTTTTTCATACCAACAACGAAACAGCCGCGATTATATCATTTTAGGAACTACTGGTGGTGGGCAACGAGAAAACGACTCTTTAGCATTTGACCATGTATCCTTAGTTAGAATGAAAAAAGAACCAGTCATTACACATCTAAAAATGGAAGGTATTTTAGATGAGACTGGAAAATTACCTGAGGGAAGTGATTTCGTTCGGTAAAACTCACCCTTAATCTCTCTCAAGAGCGGATAAGCTCAATGCCCCAAGGCATGATATGTCTTCAAAACATTCTCGATCTGACGCTCCGTTTCGGGGTTGATAACTTTTCGTTCCGGGTTGTCATCCAACCATTTTAAAGTTCTTTTGATGCCCTCCGCAAAGGGAATCGTCGCTTTAAAAGCGGGAACAAAAGTCTTTATCTTGGTATTATCAAAAATGACACTTTCCGCCTTGTCGGCCAACAAAGTCCCTTTAAAATCAGGTTCGATCTTGCAGATAAAATCAGAGGCGATATGAACGACCTTGGCTTTCTTTCCTAGACTATCGGCCAAGATTTTATAAATCATATTCCAAGTTAGAATCTCATCGGAGGTAATGTGAAAGGCATGCCCAATGGCCTGGGTCAATCCCAACAATCCCACAAAACCCTTGGCAAAGTCATCGGCATGGGTTACCGTCCAAACCGAGGTACCATCCCCATGGATAATAATTTCCTTTCCTTTCAGAATTCTATCTGCAGTATTGTATTCGTTGAATCCGCCTATGGCGATAGGGATTACGGTATCATAGGTCAAAGAAGGCCGAACAATAGTTATTGGAAAGCCTTCGTCGCGATAGGCTTTTAGCAATCGGTCCTCACATTTTATCTTATTGTTAGAATAGTCCCAAAGATTGTTGCAAAGCGGGGTCGATTCCGTAATCACGGGATAACTCAAAGGTGTCTGGTAGCACGATGCGGAACTGATAAAAATATATTGTTTGGTCTTGCCTTTAAACAATGAAATATCCCGCTCGATATCGGCAGCCGTAAAGGCGATCCAGTTGACCACGACATCCCATTCATGTTGATTTAATTCCGTTAGGGTTTCAGGTTTGTTAATATCTCCCGTAATCGATGATACGCCGGGCAGATCAACCTTAAGTTTCCCACGGTTCAGAACATAGAGGTTAATTCCTTTGGTTATTGCCAATCTACTCGAAGCTGTACTAATGTTTCCCGTACCACCTATAAATAATACTTTCATTTTCGTGTATTTGCCACAAAATAGCACAATTATCCGAGGTTACTGTATTACGAATAGTCGAATTTCAATACCGCAAAAACTCAAATGATTTCAGACATATAATTGTTATCTTGGAGGGCATCCGAAATAACCTTTCAAATCCGTTAAAATGAAAAATGTACTAAAACTATTTTTTGTGCTGACCGCACCTTTACTCTTCGCCCAAGAGAAATCCAATTTAGAGCTTATCGATATTTTCGATATGGAATATGTTTCCGATCCACAGATTTCTCCGGATGGAAGTAAAATCGTCTACGTTAGAAATTCCAAAGACGTGATGACCGACAAAAATCTATCCAACTTATGGATCGTAAATTTTGACGGAAGCAATAATCGTCCCCTGACCACCGGGAATCATAATAATGTCTCCCCAAGATGGTCGCATGACGGTAAGAAATTGGCCTATCGCTCGAACAGCGAGGACGACAAAACCAAGCTCTATATGATGTGGTTGGACACTAAAGAAAGTGTCCCGCTGACCAATACCCCACAAGCACCGTCGAACGTCTCTTGGTCACATGATAATCTGCATTTGGCCTTTACGATGTTTGTACCTGAAAGCCATGAATCCATAGTCAAACTGCCTCAAAAACCAGAAGGTGCCAAATGGAACGACCCACCAAAATACATTGATGATATGACCTATCGGGCCGACGGTGCGGGCTATTTAAAAAGCGGACATAATCAAATTTTTGTGCTTTCCGCAGACGGTGGCACCCCGCGTCAGTTGACCTTTTCGGAAAATAACCATGGTGGCCCGGTTTGGTCAAATGACAATACCAGTTTATACTTCTCGGCAAATCTTCATGAGAATAAGGAGTTCGAACCGGCCAATAGTGAAATTTATAAAATCAATTTAGCTAGCGGTAAAATCGACACTTTGACCAATCGGTTCGGCCCCGACGGAGGTTTGGCACTATCCCCTGACGGAAAGAAAATTGCCTACACAGGTTTTGACGATACGTTTCAGGGCTATCAAGTGACTCAATTATATGTGATGGATGTCGATGGAAGCAACCCAAAACTCTTATCCAAAGAACTAGATCGAGATGTTCAGAATATACAATGGGCAGGAGATGGCAAGAGTATCTACATCTTATATGATGATAAAGGCGATGGAAAAATAGGACAGATTTCCCTAAGCGGAAAAACGTCGATGCTAACCGATAATTTAGGCGGACTTTCATTAGGAAGGCCCTATAATCAAGCTGAATTTACGGTTTCCACAAACAATCAATTCGCATATACCTTGGGAGGCACAGAACACCCCGCTGACCTGGGAACTTTTTACAAAGGAAAAAACAACCGAATCACAAGTCTAAATGACGACCTCTTCTCTTTCCGGAAATTAGGGAAAGTGGAAGAACTCTGGTGGGATTCTTCTTTTGACCAACGAAAAATACAGGGGTGGGTCGTTACCCCGCCGGACTTCGACCCGTCTAAAAAATACCCAATGATCTTGGAGATCCATGGTGGGCCTTTCACGAGCTACGGTTCCGTATTTTCGGCAGAGATTCAGGCCTATGCCGCTGCCGGTTATGTGGTTCTATACACCAATCCGCGAGGAAGCACAAGTTACGGACAGGAATTCGGCAACCTCATCCACCACGACTACCCCAATCATGATTACGAAGATCTGATGTCGGGTGTAGATGCCCTTTTGACAAAAGGATATGTTGATGCTGAAAACCTGTTTGTTACCGGTGGTAGTGGTGGTGGCGTATTATCCGCTTGGATAGTTGGCAAAACAGACCGATTTAAAGCCGCGGTGGTCGCCAAACCTGTTATCAATTGGTATAGTTTTGTACTATATTCCGATAACCCGGGTTTCTTTTACAAATATTGGTTCCCGAACAAACCGTGGGAAAATCCTGAAAACTATTTAAAACGTTCTCCCTTATCGCTTGTCGGTAACGTGACCACCCCGACGATGTTGTTGACAGGGGAAGAAGATTACCGTACGCCCATTGCCGAATCGGAACAATATTATGCCGCCCTAAAACTTCAAAAAGTAGAAACGGCAATGGTACGTATTCCCGGTGCCGGACATGGCATCGCGAACAGGCCTAGCAATTTGATAGCTAAAATTGCCAGTGTGCTGGCATGGTTCGATAAATACAAAGACAAATAGATCAAGATGGTTTTAAATAAACAACTACTAGTAAGTCTGAATACAGTGTTACTATTATTGCCCGTATTGCTTTCTTCCCAATCAACCAAAGTGATGACCTACAATATTAAATATGACAAGGTCAATGACACAGTAAATAACTGGAACGACCGAAAGGAAGCCATGGTGGGGCAATTAAAAAAGTACGCCCCTGATTTCATAGGTATGCAAGAAGTACTTTTGAGGCAATTGGAATTTTTGGAAGAATCACTGCCCAACTATAAGTATATAGGTGTGGGTCGTGATGATGGCAAAACAAAGGGAGAGTACTCCCCCATTTTTTACGATTCCAAAAAATATGAGTTGTTACAATCCAGCACCTTTTGGCTTTCCAAAACCCCAGAAAAGATTTCAGTAGGTTGGGATGCCGCCTTGGAGCGCATTTGCACTTATGGACTATTTGAGGATACGAAAACAAAAAAACGATTCTGGGTCTTCAATACCCATTTTGATCATGTCGGGGTAAAGGCCAGAAAGAAATCTGCCAAGCTCATCTTTAAAAAAATCAAACAACTTAATACTAATAAGCTTCCAGTCGTGCTAATGGGGGATTTTAACCTCTTGCCAGAAGAACACCCCATTCAAGCGATTCAAAAGAAGATGAACGATGGGCTTCTTTTTACAGAAATAAAAAACGATGGCCCGATTGGCACTTCTAACGGATTCAATATTTCAGAACCGATAAGCAAACGAATAGATTATATTTTTGTTAAGGATTTTGAGGTGAAAAACTACCAACATATCGATGAACGTTTGCAAAATGGTAAACACATCTCTGATCATTTGCCCGTTTTTGCTGAACTTGTACTTAAATAACAGCATCAATCACTTTATTGGTACACTATGGCATACGACGAGTTTTTAGCCGATCGAATTCGGCAGTTTTTACAACGAAAATCAATTTTATCACAGGAGAAAAAAATGATGGGCGGACTTTGTTTTATGGTCGATGATAAAATGTGCTTTGGCATGCATATCGACAAAAACACCGATTCCTCATTACTTATGGCAAGAGTCGGGCCTGATCAATATGAAAAGGCTTTGGCGAAACCCCATTGCATGGAAATGACCTTTACCGGTAGGAGTATGAAAGGTTATGTCTTTGTTTCTGCAGAAGGTATCGATTCGGATGAAGATCTTGAATATTGGATTCAGTTATGTTTGGATTACAATCCTTTGGCGAAGAGCAGCAAAAAGAAAACCCCTAAAAAGAGGTAGGCGAAAGCTCATCGCGCGTAATTACCACATCACTGTTCATCATCTCAATACTATTCTTATTGTCTTTTATAGCAACAGCGGCACCATTCCAACTATGCCATTGAAGAAAATAGGCCGCTTTTCCCTTTATTTTATTTGCGAATTGCATCATATCCCATTGTCCGTAACCTGAATCTCTCGGCCCTGATTCGCTCATTACAATAGTTTTTCCTAAAGATTTTAATTCCTCGTAATTTGGAAAATCAGGGTTGTCTCCATAATAATCCATCCCTACCAAATCTACATAATCAGAACCGGGATAGAAAGCGGTCACCTCTGCATTCCACCCCACATAAGGAATCACGGAATACGTCCAAATCAAATTATCAAGTCCGTAATCATAGGTGAGTGTATCGTATAAATCAACCCATAAAGCTTTGTAGTCTGCTACATTGGTTTGCTGATTGTTATAGGCATCCATACCCCACCAAAAAAAATCTCCGTTCATTTCATGAAAGGGTCGCCAAATCACCTTGACCCCAGCATCGCGAAGTTTTTGTAATGCGCCAGCAACATTGTCGAGTTCGGTTCGGTAGCTCGTCCATACTTCGGTTTGTGGTTCCCCCTTTCGCAAGGATTTTAAATTAATCTTATCTTTATTTTCTACCGTATTCCAGTAGACATCAACACCAGTTTCAAAAGGATTATCTGCATGCCAACTAACCGTGACCAGACCTCCTTCATTCCAATGGTCAATTAATGTATTTACAGGATAATAAGACCCTGATGACCAGCCAAAGTCGGCACCTACCATTCCCACGTGCCTACCGGTCTCATCGGCTAGAACATCAACATAGTTGTTGTAGTAATCTTCAGTTGTAGTCGGAGCATCTCCACAATGCTGCCCCACAATTATTTGCTCGTTTGCAATAAGTTCATCGAAATAAGCAAGTATGCCTTCTTTGCTGGGGCCTTCCAATCCGGTGTTTTCAAGGGATTCTTCAGAAGATTCCTGCGAAACGTTATTGTCCTCGTTCGGGGATTGTTCTTTACTTATAACTTGCTCTTTATCACAAGAAAAAAAGAGAAATGCCATAAAAAGAGGAAGTAATAATCGCATTATACAAGATTTGTTGACCTGTAAAACAGGTATCAATAATCATTCCGAAAAATTTAACAAAAAAAGGCCGTCCACAATGGAACGGCCTTTTCAATGTTGGTTATTTGGTTTTCTTACTCTATAATAATCTGCTTGCTATCGGACCAACCCGTGCCATCAACTTTTAGAATGTAGTTTCCGGTAGGTAAGTTACCAAGGGTATACGCAATTTTCACCTTACCTTTTTCCACTTTATATGAAATAGGATTACCAACCTGTTGACCACCAAAATTATAAAGGGTCAACCAAAGGGTCTCTTTGCTTGAAACAAGCTCGGCCTTTAGACTAGAAGTTCCCTTCTCATCGGTCACTGACTTGCTAATGGTGTTCACCTCAACGGTAATTTTCGAACCGCTTTTGGCAGGCGAAGGATAAACGGAAGCTACCGTATTCATCTCGCTCGACCTCGTACCGTTCGCACCGCAACCGGCATCTGGGAAGTTCAAGGTCATCACGGTAGACCCTTCACACCCTTCGGGCGATACCCAAGAGATGATATACTCACCGAAATCTTCCTCGGTCAGGTTCAATTTCTCCGTTCGGTTATTTCCCGGGTATTGAGGCTCGTTTTCTTGAACAATGACATCGCCATTCGGTAATTCGTAAGTGAACTTCCAATCGGTAAAGTCTTCGGCATACGAATCCCCTAACTTATTACCATCGATATACATCCAAATATAAAAATCATCACCGATACATGCGGCCGTCTCATCACCGGGAATATAGACTCCTGGAGTATCTCTTGGTAATATCTTAAAGCTCGGATTGATATTACAGGGGTTGTTCACCGTTACCGTAACCTCATCTTCGGCAATACAAGACAATTCATTGGTCACCATGACCGAATAGGTCGTTGTAGTTTCTGGAGAAACCGTTATCGACTGTGTAGTTTCACCGGTCGACCAATAAATTTCATCGCTTGCATTGGTGCCCGTTACGGTCAACGTGGTGCTTTCGCCGTAAATGATGGCTATGTCGACACCCGTATCAATATCAATAGTACTGACTTCCACCTCGAAACTTAAGGTTTCCTCACAATCTGGAATGGTACTATCGGAAATCGTCACCGTATAGGTCGTGGTAACTTCTGGAGTCACTGAAATAGAAGCCGTCGTAGCTCCCGTACTCCAGAGATACGTATCTCCACCATCGGCGGAAATTACAATTTCTTCTCCCTGACAAATTACATCATCACCCTGAATCGTTGGTTCAAGTACACATTGCTTGACAAGACCGGCATCGATAGTATAATCATCGGTATCGGTAATGTTGAAACATGGCGTTTTTCCGTTGGCATTCGCATCTGAATCCAGAGCATCATTGTTACCGGTATTGGCCGAGGTAAAATCATAGCCAGTGGGTACATTGCCAAAAACAACATAATAATCACCCGGACATACATCGAAGGAATAAAAACCTCCGTTCTCCGTGACGATATCTTCTATAAAAGTATCATTACAATCGTACAAAGAAACTGTCAATCCGTCGACGCCAATTTCATTGGCATCTTGCATTCCGTTTCTATTGCCGTCTTCCCATACAAAATCACCGATGGTAATTTTCTCCAACTTAGTGACTACGACTTCGTCAGAAGCAGTACATCCGTTACAATTGGTAACTTCCACTTGGTATGTTCCGGAAGTAGTTACTTCAATGGTCTGCTGATTACTGGCCCCAATGATAGTCCCGTCTTGTGTAGTCCATTGAAAAATGACTTCATTACCACCTTGGACATCACATTCGCCCAAGGGAAGATTGATATCCCCTGTCGTATAATAGCCGTCACCACCTGAAATGGTAAACCAACCGGAAGCTCCGAAACCAGCACGCGTTACATCGGCTCCCATACCAATTTGGAAGGATGGGCCCATCGAGGTAGTATAAAAAGTACCGTGGTTCTGGGAAGTGATCGTACCGTTCAAGGTCGTGTAATATTCAAACCCGGAAGTATCTTGGGGAAGGTTACAAGAATGTTCTTTGGGGCTATTCGCCGGGGCTACCGTGGTAAACCCGCTATATTGCATGTCTACTTCAATTATATCGATCCCGTTCGTGGCTTTGGCCGTATAACGCGCGGTGCCATTGTCAAATGTTTCGAAACGCTGTACCGATGCATTGAACCTGCGGGAATCGTTAGCCGAACCGGGCACAAGGTAAATCTCTTCAGAATCGGGATTGTTCCCGGTACATTTCAACATATCAAGTACAGGATACACACATCCTGAAACACAATCGTTGGTGCCTTCATAGGTAGCGGTCAATTCGATATTCTCTTCAGTACATAGTTCAACATCATCGCCTGCATCGACTTCTAGGTCACAAATAGGCTCATAAGAAAGACAAATGCTGCTAGGCACGACCGAGTTTGCACTAGGTTCGTACGCAGTACCCAAGGTAGGGTCTTCATAATGAACGATACAGATACGGTCGATACCGTTCGGAAAAACGATATCTTGATTCAAGGGCCCCTTCCACTGTGCAGAGGTTACACCATCTTCCAAATCTTGGGTATAATCCGATACGAATTGTATCACATTGTCTTTTAGAAATACTAATTTCCATCGCTCGAACTGTTGTGCGTTGGTATCTTGTCGGTTCGGATATCCATCCCACGAAACAACTTCGTTGATATCCACACGGATACCTTGAGAGAAGTCTGAAGGATATGGTCCCGGTATTTCGTAGATCAAAGCAGTACCCCCTTGCACAAAGCGTACATCGGCGTTTACCCATCCTGTATTTGTCATTTGCAGGTTGTTGACCCAACTATAGGTACCGTTGCCTGTATTACACGAGGGTGCATCAGGTAGTGTTACCGTGCCAAACATGGGGTATTCTTCAACTTTGGAAGTTTTCGCCTTTGTGGGACTCGTTTCTTCGATGTTTCCATCGATCGGGTTGCCCAACATAAAGAGGGGAACCAGCATCAAAAATGCAAATAGGTTTTTGGCCGTGGTCGGCCGAGCGTAGTTTTTTGCCATAATAGCTAAGTTTAAGGTTACTGTTTTTATAAGACTTTGGGAAATCTTCACATCCTATTTGAACATCAAACGACATTCAGGCATGCGGTTCATTAAGTAAGGATTTGGGAGCGTAGATTTCTATATCATCAATTTTAATTTAAGATCATATCCAACAAAGAAACGGTGATATAAAGAGAGGCGGTAAAATTTTCGGTAAACCGTAAGTTTATCCATACAAGTTGAAAAACACTGATGCCCAGACCGATAAACTGTCCATTTTAACGAGTGTTGCTGTATAAGGATGTTGCAAAATCAATAGTCACAGATCCCCGACCAAACGATTACCGTTAGACGAGTAATCTTGATATTCCGTTTGTCCGTACTAATATCTCCTTTTGTCGAAAGCGGATATGAGATGTAAGTGGTTGCTCTTTATTTTTGCTACTTTTATAAGCAAAAGGTGATGTATCATTCTAAAAAATGGTTCTAAGAACCATGTCCATTATGAAAAAAAGTGCCGATTATGTAGTATTTAGAATTGTTTTTCTATGGCTTTTTTTGGCCATTACCGCTTCTTGTGCGAGCAAAAGTGACGATCCCGTACCGCCCAAAGAAGTAATCGATGAAGAAGAAGAGGAAGAAGTTGAAGAAAGTATACCGCCCGTCGTATTCACGGCTATCGGCGATGTGCCCTATGATGATGAACAGCGAACGGATTTAATCAATATGGTTACCGCCCATAATGCGCAAAACAAATCTGAATTCATTATTCATGTAGGTGACATCAAACCTGGAGCTGACCCTTGCAATGAAACTGTCTATGAGGATGTTAGCACGATTCTCAAAGATTTTGACACCCCAACTTTTATCGTATTGGGGGACAATGAGTTCAACGACTGCACCGACCCCGTACAAGGTCTCGACTATTGGAATCAATACTTCTTACACTTCAATGAAAACTGGCCATTTGAACCTGAGGTACGATATCAGACCGAGCGAACGGAAAACTTTAGCTGGACCCAAGATCAAGTGCTATTTATCGGAATCAACCTCGTCGGAAGTATTGTTCATAATCAAGACGAATGGAATCAAAGACTTTCCGATAATGCCCTATGGGTGAGACAATTATTAGAAACACATAAAACGGATACAAGGGCGACCGTAATTTTTGCACATGCGAACATCGTGAATTTGGGTCCGGAAAAATTCGATGTCTTTACCAATGATTTTAGGATGGCAGCCGCGGTATATGACCAGCCGATTCTATTCCTTCAAGGTGACGGGCATTTTTGGTTGGAAAACAGGCCTTGGGCCGAAAAAAACATTCTCAGGGTACAGATTACCGGAGGTTCAGAAGCCGCACAGGTCACGGTGGATACTTCAAAAGAGAATCCGTTTGGTTTTGATAGAACCTTCTTGCTTCAATAGCTGCTAGAGATTATCCAACTGATTGCTGTTTTTATCATCACTGATCGTCCAAAAGAAGCCTACAACAAAGAATGCATCGGCAGTAGGCCGTATAGCACGTCGTTCGAAAATACCGTCTACATTGGGAGTGTTGGCATATTGATAGCCATTGACATTTTTAAATCCGGTGATATTGCTGACGGAGAAAAACAATATTTTTTGTTGTGATATCAAATAGGCCCAGTTCACGTTCAGACTGTTGAACGGTTTCGTTTTCTCTGCCAAAAATTCCGGTGTATTGGGATTATCGTAAGGCCTGCCCGAACCGTAGTTATAGGAAACCCCGATTTGCGAACGCCAGTCGTCGACCCAATACTTTGTAACGAGCGAAAGACTATGCGCTGGGGCAAAATTCGGAGTGGCCCTTTCTCGAAAATCGCGATAGTCACGCTCCGTGTTCAAATAGGAGTAGGATGCCCAATAATCGAGGTTCTTGATGCTCTTATTATCACGCCAGAAGATATCGATACCCGACGCGTAACCACCTCCCAAATTGTTGAATTCCGAATTGAACTGGGGCATTTCGGTATCGAATTTTATCAAAGCGTCATAGTCCTTATAATAGGCTTCTGCTCGAAACGTCTTTCCATCAGCTAAATATTGATAGTTTAAGATATAATGCGAGGTCTTTTCAAAATTCAAGTTCTGGTCAAATTTTAAGGATTCGCTCAAAGGGTTCTGGTAAAAATCTCCGTAGGCCAAAGAGAACTGTCCCTTCTCACTAGTTTTATAGGCCAGAGCAACTCTTGGAGCAATATTGGCATCTTCCAAAAAACCGGAATACTCGCCCCTCACTCCAAGCTTCATGGCAAACTTGTTGCTAAAGAATATATCTGCCTCGGCAAAACCCGAGCTTAGATTATCTTGAAAACCGGAATCAAACGAAAAGCCATCAGGTGCGATAAAATTCTCTTGATAATCCGTTATAAAATGTTCGGCACCGAAATTCAATTGAAATCGACTGCTGAAGCTTTTCTTTACCTTCACTTTCAGATGTCCGGCAGTTTCGTTGGCATTAATGTCATTGGCCTCAAAACCGATATCGTTTCTATCGGATGAAATACTGGCTCCCGTGCTCACGGTCCATTCCTTATCGAAAAAATATTTGTAGGAGGTGTTCGCATACAGGTTGCTATTTTTTAAACGGAAATTGACAAAATCATCAAAATTTATATCTTCTTGGTCCAAATCTAAATATGCTTGATTGAATCCCGTGTAGAATTTCAAAATACCCTTATCAGTAATGCTTCGATAAACGGCTTCCCCTGAAATGGACTCGTACGGTTTGTTCCAACGGGCGCCCTGTTCATTGGGAATGATCCATTGATACGGAGCCAAATTGATGTACTGCGCATTGACGCTGAGGGATTTGTTGTCCCAAATTTCGGTTCTACCAAGACCGGCGCCTACTGAAAGTACTGAGATATCGGTCTTTTCTTGGTCAGGTTCATCGGTAGTATTCAATAACAGCACACTGGAAAGTGCTTGTCCGTATTCCGCCGAGTAGCCTCCCGTACTAAAGGTAATCCCTTTGAATAAGAAGGGCGAAAAACGACCTCGGGTCGGAATATTGTTGGCCGTCGCGTTAAAAGGTTGAAAAACACGGAGTCCGTCAATGAAAACCTGCGTCTCCCCTGCTTGGCCACCGCGAACAAAGAGCCGGCCATCTTCACTGACCGTTGACGTACCGGGCAAGGTTTGCAAAGCACCTACGAAGTCTCCTGCTGCTCCAGCAGTGGTTACGATGTCCAAGGGTTTCAGAACAGATACCTTGGAATTATCACCCGCTTCAAAAGTTCCCGCGGTCAACGTTACCCCCGATAATTGATTGATAGCCTCCCGTAGTTCGATTTTCAGATCCTTTAAATACGAAATATCGCCCGCCTGCATATAAGTTTCGTAGGAGAGCATCGATACCACTAACGTCTGTGTGCCCGTTTCGGTGGTTTCAAAGGAGAAATTTCCTTGATCATCGGAGGAGGCCCCATCATACGTACCATCCAAATAAATATTGGCACCGATAACCGGAGTTCCATTTTGATCCGAAACCGTTCCGGAAATTGTGGATTGTGCAAAGAATACGAATGAAGAAAATATGGCGGTTAAAAAGAATAGTTGTTTAAACATGACTGTTCGTTTTTTAAATGCTAAATTTTATTTGAATGATTGATAGGGCAAATTTGCATCGGTTTGAACGGTCATCATAAAGAAGCCTACCGAACTGTTCAATTTTAATGATGAATTGCACTGCAGTTTTTAGATTACAATTCAGTCGCAAAATTGTACGGTTGGGTATTTTGAATTTCAAGTAAGGAAAAAATTGGTGGAGTTTTGAGGCATCATAAATAACTAAAACAAAATATCATGAAAAAATTTGCACTACTATTAGGATTAGTATTCATCGGATTCACCACCAACGCCCAAGACGCTTCGGGCGCAACAATTACCGTAACCGTCGAAAACGTATTGTCAGATGGCGGAACGATTTTAGCCGGACTGCATACCACGGATACCTTTATGAAAGGCGCGGGAGTCGCCAATGCCATAGAGCCCGCAAAAGCCGGGGAAGTCACCCTGACCTTTGAAAATGTCGAGCCAGGCACTTATGCCATTATGGTCATGCACGACAAAAACGACAATAAGCAAATGGACATGGAAAATGGTATGCCCACAGAAAGTTATGCCAGTTCGGGCGAAATGAACATGTATGGCCCTCCGACCTTTGACGGTGCCAAATTCGAAGTGAACGGTGAAAATCAAGAGTTTCGGATTCGGTTTTAGAAAATAATATTCATCGATCAAAAAATTGAAGGCTCGCCAAATGGCGAGCCTTTTTTTATCCCCCTCCTCCACCAGCTTGTGCTCGTCCGTGACGAGTGCCATGTCTGATAAGAACATAATGAGTCATTGCGATAGTCGTGGTTTTCGTATTTTTATAAAGACCGCGAAATTGAAAATAACGTGCCAGTAAAATAATCCTATTTTACTTTGGCCAAAAAGAAAGAAAGCTTTAGATGGTTGGAGAAACAGATTTGTCTCAATTAATAAAGGGGATGACCCCAAAACTGAACGCTGGAGAATATGTCTTTTCCACGATAAAGGATGTTAGTAAGATTCCCCGAATGGATACTATTTGTGAATTCAAAGAAAAGGAAGGCACAACTATCGTTATTGCGAAAGAAAAAGCTGACGAGCTAAACTTGAGCTATGAATATACTGCTTCTTGGATTACGCTTATGATTCACTCATCTCTTGCTGCAGTAGGCTTGACAGCTATATTTTCAACGGAATTAGCAAAAAATGATATTAGCTGCAATGTAATTGCTGGATATTATCATGACCACATTTTCGTTGATAAAAAAGACTCGGACAAAGCAATTAAGGTTTTGATGGATGTATCTAAAAATCAATCATAAACCAACTACTAACCCGAAGAATTAGAAATCTAGCACAATTGAACAAAAACAATAGATCGGAAATTATCGGCATAGTACTAGTAATGATTGGATTGGATTCCTTTCTTTTATTTCTCAAAAATTTTTCTACATAGCGGCCTTACAAGATGCATATGGTTTAGGGGACTTCTTTCAAATATTAGGTCTAGCGCTTTTGGTTCTAATTCTCTGGAAAAAAGAAAATCAGAGAAGGCTAAAAATAAGAACGAGGACGTTTAGCAATATTGAACCTGAGTGTTATAAAAGAGTACAGAATTATTACTGGAACGAAATTTAAAATTAGTCAAAACAAGTACTGAAAATTCAAGCTGCCCGAAGTAAACACCAATTCTATGAGAATCACCAAAACATAGATGACCTCAACGACTATGTTTCCGTCGCGCTTTCTGACATGGCGCAACGTCAAAGCATTGATAAAAGTCAAGATGATGGTTCGTTTTGGTTTGTAATGTGGCTGCCGCTCTTTAGGTAAGCAAAGACCAATACTATAGAAGCCTACCGACTTAGAAGGCCTATTACCGAAGACTTTATTTGTTCTCTACCAACGTATTTTGTTCCATGATTTGCAAATCCTTGGCGATTCTAGTCAGCAATACCCCAAAATCATCTTGGTTGATACGTCTATTTGGGTTACTTGGAAAAAGTTCTTCCACTGGAAATCTGCGATTAAGATCAATCGTAAATTGATAAAAATCAGTAAGTAACTCCCCCTCGCTATTTAAAAGGGGTACCTCTAAAACAATTGAATCTCCAATGGCATTTGTCTTATCGGGGACTATCCACGGGCGACTTGAATTTAGAACATCAGGATCGCGCCTTAGCGTAACATTGGTACGAGGTATCCGTTTTTTATTCGTGTACCATTTATTATGAACGGCGTCATAAGCATCGTAGGTTTCTTTTGCAGTCTTTACAACATCCAAGCTATCCAATGTCGAACCAATTAGCTTCGTTGCCGCATCGTTGAAAGGTAGCTCTGAATACAAAGTTTTCATACCTATATGTATACCCAGTAAGTTTGAATAGACATCTTCAACCGAAAAACTGGAAAATTTTTCTGGTATTAAAGGTATGGCCGACGCACCGAACCATGTAGAAATTTCGTGCCATAGCGAAAGGTCGTATGTTATTTTTCCTGCCAATAGCATACAATCACTTCGATCAAGCTGCTCTGGTACATTTAAATATAAATTCTTGCGGCCTGCTTCTTTACCTAACTGCAGAATGACCTCACCTTTTCCTCTACTATTTAAAATGGTGGTATATAAATAGCGTGTCCAATCAATTTGATCTCGTACATGCCCTATGTCGATAAAACCGCCTCTATTGGTATAAATCGTTCCGGTGCCTTCACGCTTGTTACCCATATAGTGATGTTCGCCCAAATCGTCAATACTGATTACTTGATCAATGTTAACAAATGGCACACCCCATAATTTCAGATCATAACCAAAAGCGCAACAGGCTCTAATAATACGTGGTGGAATTTTGTCCAGATCAACACCTTCAACATGCTTACTTTGAGCACGTAACGCCATAGGATTAATTACAAAACCAAATAGTATTACACCTATTACGCTATTTAATGTTGTTTTGGAGATATCAAATTTCATATTGCTTGCCGATAACTATTTTAGGTTGTAACGCTTCAGCAAATCAGGATAGAGTTCATCTTCAACCCACATAAAGTTGGGGAATATGCGAATTATTTTTTCATAGCATGATTTGGCCAACTGTATTTGATCGGTAGCCTCGTATGCTTGCCCTAAAGCAGTCATGGTGTTGATGTACATCCAATTATTGACGACCAGTTCTTGTTTTTCAAAGCTTTCCACTGCCTTTTCGTAGTATTGAATTGCTTCGTTCTTATCCCCACCAAAAGCTGACGGGCGATAATACATGGAGTTTCCTTTTTCAATATTACCTTGAATATTCTCTGAATCTAGTTCGAGAGATCTGTTTATATATTTCATGCTTCTCGGACCTAAGTAAATAGCCTTTAATTTTGAGATACCAATGGTAAACGCAATGTAAGCTCCTTTGTATGCCAGTAAGGTCGGGTTTTCAGGTGTTTCGGCTAACAAGGCATCAATAAGTTCCTCTGATTTAGAAATGAATACCTCAGCAGTATCGAATTTTTCAGCGCCAATTAACCAAGCGGTATAACCGTAGTAATAGCTGATCAGCTCAAATTGTTCGGCTACATTATGCTGATTTACATTTTTTTCGCACTTGTTCATTATTTCAAGCCACTTGTCCATTTTACCCCGTGAATAGGCTTTGTAAATTGAATCGCCGTAGACACTTTGAGAAAAACCCCATTGCATTGAAAGCAACAAAGTGAACGTTACAAGTACTAATCTTGTAATATGTTGCGTCCTTTCCATAGTAACTTTCGCTGTTTATTGGTAACGAGCCCTTTAATCATTATTACAAGAAATACAATGTGTTGTGGAATTGCTAATACCAAGTTCTGAACAACTGATTGTTGGCTTGCCAAACTTACAAATAATCGAATTGATAGGATACCAGCGATATATGCAGTTAACCACCACCACCCCATATTAAAATAGAGGATAAATGGGGCGATTGTAGTTATAAACCCAAAAGAAACGGTTACCAACTTACTGTTTCCAAAGAATTGAAATATGTTTTTTGTGAAGCCTTCAATGGCATCATCTAGCCCAGTATACATTCGGCAAGAAATATCGTTATCTCCCAAGCGAGTATCGCTGGCAAGGCCTTTTTGTTTAAATAATCTTAGAATAGCAATGTCTTCTACCCTGTGGGATTTACATTTTTCATGAGGCCATATGGCCTTATACGTAACGGCTTTAAACATCATGAATTGTCCATTGGCTGCCGAAAAGGCATCGTTCTTTGACTTTCGTATTAGTGAAAGTGGAAGTAAACTCAACAAAATCCAGTTCATTAGCGGTACTGAAATTTTCTCTCCAAAAGACTTGAATATTTGCTTTGGAAATATGGATAACAGGTGAAGGTCGTATTTCTGAAGATGGCCAATGCTACGTTTCATCAAGTCTTTTTTAATGCTAACATCGGCATCTAAAAAGAGTAATATATCACCAGTAGCAGCTTGTGCCAGTTGATGGCACGCATGGTTCTTGCCCAACCAACCCTGCGGAAGTTGTTGTCCGTTGATTATTTTAATAGTAGGTTTAAGTGCTACCCATTGTTTTACAATGCTTTCCGTTTTATCATCTGAATGGTCATTGTAGACAATGATTTCAAAGGAGCTGTATTTCAAGGTTGCTAATTGGGCTAGCAAGGTTCCGATGTTTTCTTCCTCATTGCGAGCGGGTATCAAAATTGAAACATAGGGTTCTTTAGCCAATGCGGTTACCTTAGACAAATAAGCAAACGAAAGATAATTAACGAACGCAACAAGCAACCTGATGATTAGTAGGCCTATCAGAAAATAACAGAAATAAATCATGTTGCCCCTTGTTTTGTAAAACAAGCTTTTGCAAAATGATTAAACGCTCTTTCTACGTCCTCGGCATTCGTATCCGAATCTATGCTTTGCGTTTCATAATACACGCATATATCTGGTCTAAGATTGGTTCCATATTTAATAAGGTTGATATTGAACACCAATTGAAAATCATTCTTTGCGTTTTTCAAAATATAGGTAAGTAGGCCTTTTTCAAAAATAAACTCTCGTGTGTAGATACTCTTGATTTTTCCTTGTGGAAAGAACAAAAATAAATTCTCTTTATCCTGTAACAATTCAACGGCATAATCGAGACTCTCTAAACTAGAACGCTTGCCTTTGCTGATCGAACAAGCACCTATTTTAGTCAATATCATGTTTTTGCGCAGCTCCTTTTCGAGCATCATGAAGTTAAACCTTCGCTTAAATATTTTAAGGTTCAATAAGATTTGAATAAAGCCATCGTAAAACGAGAAATGATTACCGATCATAAGTATAGGAAGTCCTTTATCCTCGTAGTGACCGTTATACTTAATACTTCCAAAAAAAAAGCCTATTAGTATTTTCGTATAATACTTCGAAAAATTTACTACGAATTTACTATGATCGGCTCGTATCATTTTTTAATATACATTAAACGAGTTCATTATGAATAGCAATAATTATAAAAAAGGCGACTTGGATAAAAAATAACCAGCGAGCAGGTTTATTGAGCGTATTTATTTTAAACTGTTGAATGGCCCAATTAAAGAATAAAGCCATTAGAAACCAGACCACAAAGTTACTTACGGGCGCATCATTTTTAAAAAACAGCCACATATCCATTAAGGGGGCTACTTTTTCAAGTAAGATATCGTAAAGCACCATCAGTGATGCGGCGCCTACTATAACAGGAATGTTTTTGGAGGTGTATTTAGAGATAATACTATTAGATGCATACACCAAGAAAACCCAATTAAGTCCAATGACAATGGGCACATCTGCTATTTTGATTCCAAGTCCTTTGCCGTATTCATACACACCAAATAATTTACCGGTCGCTACACCGATAATTTCGATTATAATACTCAGGATAAAAATACTTGCTAAAACTCCAATCGTTTTTGCATTCCATTCTTTGTGATGTGAAAAGGTAGCTACGGCAACCAAAACCAAGGTGTACGGTGTAATCAGAATAAACAAATCATGGGTGAGCGGCGTAAAATATAAAGCCAAACCGACACAGTAAAAAACTATAAAAGTTATCGGAAGGCCCTCGTTAACCAAGTATTTCATTATCCGATTCATCTATTATGCAGGTATTTCATTGTCAACAATTTTAGCACTTGCCAAACAGAGGGGTATTCCACCACCTGGGTGAACGCTTCCGCCAACAAAATACAAGTTCTTTACACTTTTTAGAAAATTCGGATGTCTTAAAAATGCGGAAAACATGGAGTTGGAAGAATTGCCATACAGTGCTCCTCCTTTACTCAGTGTATTTTGCTCAATGGTTACCGGCGAAGCGATTTTCTCGTGTTCGATATAGTCTTCAATATTCGTTTTGAGGGATTTATTGATTTTAGCGATGATATTTTGTTTGGTAGTACGTATCAGTTCATCCCAATTCTCCTTACTATTAGAAGGTGCGTTTACCATTACAAACCAGTTTTCACAATTTTTTGGAGCATCGTTTTTTTTCATTTTAGAACTAACGAATATATAGACTGTAGAATCGGTATCGATGGTTTTTTTGTGAAATAGATTATCAAACTCTACTTTATAATCACCACTGAAAAGTATGTTATGCAAGTCTAACTCTGGAAACTCCTTATTCACTCCCCAATAGAATACCAAGGCCGATGATGAAGGTTCTAAGCGATTGAATCGCTTTTTTAACGGGTGATCCATCAGATTATTCATAACAAAATTGATATCTGAATTCGATACTATGCTATCGAAAGGAAGTGCTTTACCCCCTACAGTTATCCCAACGGCCTTTTTGTTTTTTATACCGATGGAAGTGACCAATGAATTGAAATTAAAACGGACCCCCTTTTTAAGGGCAAGCTCATAAATGTGTTGCACAATAGCATACATACCTTGTTCGGGAAAATAGGTTCCTAGATTGTTTTCTAGATGCGCTATTACATTTAGAGTCGCAGGTGCTTTATACGGATTAGAGCCATTGTAAGTGGCATACCTATCGAACAACTGAACAAGCAACGGGCTTTTGAAATTGCTTACATTATCGCCATGCATGGTTTTATAGAAGCGAATTTTCATAACCTGCAACAGCGATTTCAAAACCGAAAACTTCAATAAATTCTTAATTTTATGCAAGGAATTAAAAAGGAAGATATCTGCCGTGATCTTATATATCACTGAGGCATTCTTAAAATAATTGGTGATATTAGAAGGGTCTTCCCCCAGTTTTTGAGCACATTCGTCCGCGAATTTTTGTTGATCTGCCCAAGCGATTAGATTTTCACCGCTGTTGTAGAAATACTTGCATAGCACCTCAAGCTTTTTGTATGCAAGGGTCGATGGAACGGTTTCACCAGCTACACTATAAAGTTCTTCCACCAATTCTGGTAATGTAAATAACGATGGGCCGGTATCGAATCGATAACCTTCCATATGGATCTCGCTAATTTTTCCACCAGGAGACGCATTTTTTTCAAATACAGTTACTTCATGTCCCTTCGATGCCAATCGACAAGCAGTAGCCAAGCCACCAATTCCGGAACCAATCACCGCAATCTTCATACGTTTTTGGACTTTTTAAATCTCATTTCAAAAATATGAGTTAGCATCAATGGTGATAAAAGCAATGAAAAATTATAAAACATATCTTCAATCGGAATTGAAAAAATACGAATTCCCAAAATTGCTTGAGGGTTATAATCAAAAACAGCTTGTTCAATTCCAGTACCCGTTAAGATTCCGTTTATAACAAAAAATGGAATGAGTAAAATCGGATATATAGCTAAATAGTATTGTACAACTTCTTTGGCAAAAAAATAACTCAGTAAAAGTATCGCTGGCAAAACAAGGAAAACGACAAAAGTATAGGCAAGCTCCCTATATAAGAACGACATCATAACAGACACCACTACTAGTAGCAGCGTTAAGACTTTTGTCCATTGATCATTCAGCCTGAACTTTGGAAAATGGAATTGTACCGCATAAAACGAGAAGGCACAAGCATACGGAATGACAATGAAAAACAGGTATTCTTCTAAAGGAAGCTTATATATATAAATACCCGAATTATATATCGGGTTGAAAAACCAATATCCCAGATGGGTAAAGATGACATCCCAAATGACGAAAACAACCATCGTTATTAAGATTGCAGGAAGCAAATATTTCCAACGGGTATAGAGCCTAAGGTTTTTTTCGAAACTCAAAGCTAATGGCCCAGCAAGCGAAAAAATAAGTATGATTAAATAGAGCGACATAGTTCCTTATTTTTTCGAGTTCTATGCCAGCGGAAGTTTATTGATGATTTAAATGGAGATAAATGCCCATATCTTAACCCTATTAGGTATTCGAATTCGCTCATTAAGTAATTCCGCTACAGGAGTGCATTTTGTCTTGGTTGTTCTCTTTTGCGAAAGTAATAATCTTTTTCAAACTCGCCTATTTTTAAATAGGCGCCTGAACCATTCTACACCATTCTAATTGTTTTTTAGTTAGCGCTACGTTTAGGGTATAAGTAAACTGCATCCAAATTATAATTATCAAGACGATGCAACTAAAAGTTTTCCACTCATAAAAAAAAGGTTTGTATAAAAAATATAGAAGCATCCCTTTTATTTTTTCAGTAACTTACTTGTAAAAATAGTACAGCTATGGCAACATTTACACTAGATATAAACAATACCACCTATGAGGTTGAAGCCGCTGAAGGCACTTCATTGCTTTGGGTACTACGCGAACATTTAGGACTTACCGGCACCAAGTATGGCTGTGGTATTGCACAATGTGGGGCCTGTACGATACATGTTGATCGAAAGCCCATGAAAGCCTGTATGTTAAAAGTGGACAGTTTTGCGAATGGCCAAAAGATAAAAACCATAGAAGGCCTATCAGAAAATGGAGACCACTCGATTCAACAAGCATGGATAGAAGCCCAAGCACCCCAGTGTGGCTATTGTCAATCAGGTCAAATCATGCAAGCTGTTGCCCTTTTGGAGGAAGACCCAAGTCCCACAAGGGAAAAAATAAAAAGTTATATGAATGGTGTGCTTTGTCGTTGTGGTACGTATTTGCGTATAATCAAAGCCATTGAATTGGCAGCTGAAAAAACTCCGGTTAACTAGAATTAAAAATTACAATTATGTCCACGTCATCCAAATTTGTAAACCGAAGAGAATTTTTAAAGTCCTCCGGTGGCGTAGCGCTATTTATTGGCGTATCGGGTATTTTACCCCAGCTGGTATCCTGTACCGACACGAATACGGTGGAGGAACAATTGGAAAAGCACAAACTTACCGCCTGGGTGCAATTGACCGAAGACGGTGGCATCACCATCTATAACCCGGCTGCAGAAATGGGGCAAGGATCCATGACTTCTTTACCACTACTCTTCGCAGAGGAAATGGATGCGGATTGGTCCAAGGTCAATGTTGAATTTTCACCCCAAGAGACGGATATATACGGAGGCGAGGGTTGGAGGCCCGATAGTAAGCTCATGTTTACCGTGGGCAGTAGAACTACGAACAGCTATTATGAAACCATGCGAAAGGCCGGTGCGCAGGCACGTTATGTTTTGCTAAGCTCCGCTGCAGCACATTGGGGTGTTCCCGTTGCCGAGTTGACAACGGACAATAGCTTCGTATTTCATAAAAGCAGCGATAAAAAAATAAGCTACGGGGAGCTCGTTCCATTTTTGGCGATGCCGGAGGTGCTTCCTGATTTTACTGAAAACCAATTGAAGCAACCGAAAGATTTTCGATTGATCGGTAAAGATGTTCCTCGAACCGAAATACCTACCAAGATAAACGGAAGTGCGCAATTCGCTATAGACATACGTTTGCCAGAAATGATTTATGGGGTTTTGGAAAGAGGGAAATTACATGGCGCACGCCCTACCCTATTGAATGAAACGGAAATTTTGGCTCAGGATGGCGTTTTGAAAATTATACCTTACGACTATGCTATCGGTGTTGTCGCCACAAGCTTGGAACAGGCGTTGAAGGCCAAAAGTCTTCTGAAGATAGAATGGAGCGAATCAGATGCGACCGGTTTTAACTCCCAAGAAGTTTATGGGGCATATGAAAAAATAGCAGCGCAGCGCAAAACCGGCAAAGTAGTTACCGAAATAGGCAATATGGATACAGCCCTACGGAATGCCTCAAAAACCTACAGCGCAGACTTCAAAAACGATTATGTGTACCATGCGCAGCTTGAACCGTTGAATGCCATAGTTCAGGTAGCACAAGATTTACAAAGTGCGGATGTTTGGGTGGGCAGTCAACAAGGTGCCGACACCAAATTGGGCGTTCCTGACGTATTGGGCATTTCCCCGGAAAAGGTAAATGTGCATTTGCAATACCTTGGTGGTGGTTTTGGAAGAAGAAGCCTAAGTGATTTCGTTATAGAATGTGCCGTTCTGGCGAAGGAAATGGCCCCGCTACCCGTAAAACTGATTTGGACGCGTGAGGATGATTTACGATATGGGACGTTTCGCCCCATTTCCTTTCAACGGATGAAAGCATACGTTGATACTAAAGGTCAAATCACTGGGTTCTCGCATATGGTAATCGGTGATGGGGGGAATCTAGTCGCAAGTGGTGTAAACAATTCGCATTATACCATACCAAACCAATTCGCTGAATGGCGGGAAACCTCGCACGGAATTCGATTGAAGCATTGGCGCTCAGTAGGTCATGGTCCGAACAAGTTTGCCATCGAAAGTATGTTGGATGAAATTGCTTTGGATCAAGGCGTGGATCCCGTGGTCCTCCGAAGAAAATTAATGGCCGATTCCCCAAGAGCTTTGGCGACCCTGGAAACAGTTGTTGAAATGTCTGACTGGGCCGGTTCTTCCATAGAAGGTCGAGCCAAGGGGATATCATTTGTTGAACACGGATCCTTAGGAACGGGAGTATGTGAAATTTCAGTTGATAGTTCCACCGGGGAAATAAACGTCCATCGTTTTTGGATTGCCTTGGATGCCGGTGTTATCGTTCAACCCGATAACGTAAAAGCACAAATGGAAGGAGGCATCATCATGGGCATGAGCAGTGTGCTCAAAGAACAGATTACTGTTGTGAACGGCGAAGTGCAGCAATCGAATTTTCATGATTACTCTTTATTGCGAATGCAAGATGTTCCCGATAGTATTGAAACTAAGCTTATCGAATCTACGGAAACGCCCCAAGGCGTTGGTGAGACGGCAACCCCAATGGTAGCGGGTGCTATCGCAAACGCTTTCCTCAAATTGACAGGTAAAAGATTGCGCCATCTACCCTTCACACCCGAACGTGTTTTGGAGGTTTTAAATAACTAAAAATTGAACAGTGTTCTGATAAATGTTCCGCCAATACCCCTAAAATGTCTTCGGCAGAGTTTAAAAGCGGGCAGGACTTAATATTGTAACAATTTCGTCAAATCATTGTCTTTATTTTAAAGTGCAAGAACATGAAAAAAAGTAAACTACTACTCGCAATTTTGGTGTTGCTCGCCATCAATAGCTACGGTCAGCAACAACTAGACCTCGCCGAGACCTTTGAAAACGGGAGAATAAAAACCGTAAATAGAAACGTTTCTCTTTACGGAGACAACCAGAATGCATTGGAAATGGATGCAAGGGACAGCGACGGCTTGGCAATTTTCGAGGGTACCGAATTTGGTACAGGCACTATTGAAATTGAACTTTTAGGAGAGAACAACCCGGGAAAAAGTTTTATCGGTATCGCTTTTAATATCCAAAATGACAGCACTTATGAAGCCATCTATTTTCGCCCATTCAATTTTGTTGCTGAAGAACAGGTACGAAAAGACCATATGGTGCAATACATTTTTCACCCTGTATTTACTTGGAGAAAACTACGGGCAGAAAGAACAAGTGAATTTGAGAACGAAATTACCCCTGCTCCCAATCCTGATGATTGGTTCAAGATAAAAATCAATGTACATGATGAGAAAGTCTCGGTTTACGTAAATGATAGTGCCGAACCGGTTTTGACGGTAGATAGGTTAAGTGCAACAAAATCAAATAAAATAGGAATGTGGACCGGTTTTGGATCTTCGGGCCGGTTTCGGAATTTAGGTTTGCAACAAGAATAGAATCTTTGTAAAGAACAGTTAATAGCTAAGATAATGCGAATAGTAGTTTTGGTGACTTTTATACTTTTTCAAATATGTCCAATACAGGGTCAGACCTCATTAAAAGAAATAAACCTTAAAAACGGAGCGTATAATGTTGGTTTTAAACATTATACAACAATAGATAGCACAAGACTTTATCGAATTGAAAATAACTTTGACAATCAACTCATAAATAGGCCAATTCCTGTAAGTATTTGGTATCCAGCCGAAATTAAAAACGGTTATTCAAGGCAATTAGCAGTTTTGGATTATTTGGAGATTCTGAAGGAAGAGGAAGAATCGAAAAACTTGCCAAACGAGTTATTGTTGGATTGGTTTCCTGACTTAGGGGATACACCGCAAAATAGAGCCCATTTGGCTGAAAAAGTAAATGCCTTTTCGAATGCCGATTTTCTAGAAGGAAAATTTCCGGTCGTAGTTTATGCAGCAAGCTTTAGAGCCTCATCAATTGAAAATTTTGCCTTGTTCGAGTATTTGGCAAGTAATGGTTTCATAGTGATATCAAGTCCTTCAAGAGGAACAGATACAAGATTGTTGGAAGGAGGCACAAAAGCTATGGAAACACAATCTAGGGATGTAGAATTTCTTTTAAAAGAAATTCATCAGTACGAATCTATAGACTTAGATAGAATAGCACTTATGGGCTTTAGTTTTGGCGGACTTTCCAATGCTATAACGATTATGAAAAATAAGAAAATAAGTGCACTGGTGAGCTTGGATGGAACTGAAAGATATAATTATCCTGTACTAGAAAAATCACCTTACTTTAATTTAGATAGGTTTAATATTCCTTATATCCATTTTGCCCAAAAAGAAATTCCAGAAGAAGTACTTGTTAGTGATAATATATCTGCTGAGCTGAACTATAAATTCCAACTTTACGATTCATTAAAATATAGCAATGCCTACAGTTACAAATTCCACGACCTAGGACACGACCATTTTGGCACTATTGGTGTTTTATTTAAATATAGAGACAAAAGACAGCACAAAAGTGATGATAAAATTATGGCGTCCTACAAACTACTTTCTCAGTACACCTTACAATTTTTAAGTGCCACTTTGAGAAATGAGGAGAAAGCAATAGAGTTCATTGAAAATAGCCCCGATAAAAATGGTATTTCCGAAACCCTGGTTTCCAAAAAAATGAAAAAATCACTTATAAAAGAGTTTGATTATAATGATTTCAAGGATTTGGCACTCAATCAGGATCATCGAGATTTAATCCCTTTATACGAAAAAACAGTAGTGAAACATCCAACACTTACCCTTGAAGAAGGTATGTTGAACAACCTGGGCATTCGATTATCATTTAACGCTGGAAAGATGGAGCAAGGTATAAATGTCTTTTTATTGGCTGTACATATCTACCCGAAATCAGCAAATTTATATGATAGCTTAGCCTTGGCATATCTTTACAATCAGGATTTTGAAAATGCTATTACTAACTTCAAGAAATCATTGGAGTTAGATCCTGCAAATCAGCATGCAATTGATAGATTGAAACAATTAGAGGAATAACGCAAGCCACTAACAATGGATAAGAAAATTACATATAACTTCCTTTAAAGTTCATTACGAAGTTCTGATATCTATTGGAGCTAAACAAAATAAAAAAATAGTATTTTAAGGGTGCTTTGTTCTAACTCGTACACAAGATGTTATTCAGGGAATTTTATAACTCGGTTTTAAATATCGCTATCGCCTCTGATGATAATCTTCCTTTTTCCGTAGAAAAAGTCCATTTTAAAAAAGGGGAACTGATAACCCAATATGGTCAGATTGAAGAAGTGGTTTATTTCATTAACACGGGGATTGTTGAAATGAGCATTAAAAGTTATATGACCGAAAAAATAATCGACTTCTTTTTTGAGAAAGAGCTATTTTGTGGTTTTACTTCTTTCCTGACCCAGCAGCCAACGGATATTCAGATTTTGGCATTAATCGATTGCGAGATGGAAATGATTTCACATGATAGTTTGATGGGTGCATATGAAACTTCGCTTGAAGCCAACAAATTCGGAAGAATTCTGACCGAACAGGGTTATATCAGAAAATCGAACCGAGAAAAAAACCTATTGACCAAAACAGCGGAAGAAAGATATGGTGAAATGTTCAAGTCACATTCGAAATACATTTCTTATATACCGGTCAATAAGATTGCCAAATACTTGGGCATACACCCTGAAAGCCTTAGTCGGATCCGAAAGAAAATGAATTCCTAACATAGGTCAAGTCCATTTTTTAGTTTAAGATTTTTACCGCACCTAGTTTTGTGGTCTAACATTTTAAACAAAGATCATGGAAACTTTATTGTCAGAATTACCCACTCCCTTAGAAATCTTACTTGACCCTTTATCGCTATATGTATTGATTACCTATGTGCTATTAATTTTATGGGAAGAGATCTTTCCGGCACGAAAACTCCCAACGGTGAAATTTTGGAGATTGAAGGGCCTTACCTTTTTCTTTCTATTCTTTTTTATGGCATCCTATCTGCCGATTTTCGTTGACCCTTTTCTCGCCCCGTACCAGCTTCTTGATTTAAGCTCTTTGGGCATTTTACCGGGTTTGGCAATCGGTCTGGTCGTTTACGAACTGGGCATCTACCTGTACCATATCACCATGCATAAATATGATTTTCTGTGGCGTACTTTTCATCAAGTGCATCACAGTGCGGAAAGATTGGATGCATATGGGGCTTTATTTCACAGTCCATTGGATATGATCGGCTTTACGCTTGTGGGCAGCATTACTTTGACCCTGGGTATAGGATTATCGCCCGAGGTAATCACCATTTTACTTTTTATCATCAATTTTATGGCCTTTTTTCAACACGCGAATATTAAGACACCGCAATGGATCGGGTATTTAATTCAGCGCCCCGAAAGTCATTCTATTCATCACGGCAGAGGAATCCATAAATACAACTATTCCGATTTACCATTGATAGATATCATTTTTGGCACTTTCAAAAATCCGAAAAACTACGAAAAGGAAACGGGTTTTTACAATGGCGCAACTGACCGAATATGGGATATGTTGCTTTTCAAGGATATTAGTTCAAAGAAAAACAAATGAGACCGATAAGAATTAAATGGTTCGGTTGGAACCTCAACCATAAAAAGTACCCGAACAAAAAGGAATTAAGTATCAAGTGTACGCATGATGCTAACAAATCTAGGTTGTAGAAATTACAACTTCGGAAAATCAAAAAGCGGAACAGGGGTCAAATCCGAGTTCCGTTTGCAAATAAGACCCCTAAAACAGCCATTTTAGGGGTTTGTTTCTTCCTCCAAAATAATCGGTAATCGAAGGATATATTTCAGTGAACATATTAGATGGTTTCAACTTTCATAACCAGCCTGAATTTTTGCATTTCAGATAAGCTTCCATGGCAGTTTTAGTTCCCATTTTGTCAATTATATTTCTTCGATGCGTGTCTACGGTGTGAACACTGATATAAAGCTTAGCCGCAATGACCCGACTTGTAAATCCTTCCCAAAGTAAATAAAGAATTTCTTTCTCTCTCTTTGTCAAAATACACTCATGATCGAGTCCTGACTGATACATTTGATAAAACTTTTCCCTATTGGGCCCATCATAATCATAACCAAAATGCTGAAATGAAGTTAAACCGGTCAAGTCAATAAGCTTGCCGAGGGTATAGCGCATTGCTCCGGCAGAGTCATAAACCAAACCTGTAGTACACTTTAGCAAAACCCTGCCATCAAATGTTTTGTACAAACACTTGAAAACATCTTTCTCATTTTGTACACCTGTGGACTTACTGAAAGCTGTCCTTAAATTGGTCATCACCCAATGGTGCAGCGCAGAAAAATTAGACTCATCTACATGGTCATATAATAGGGATATATCATTTCGGTTTTTTCGTTCAATCCCAATGATTTTGTTGAAATTTTTCGAAAGTGGTTCCAATTGTGCCCGCTTGCAGTCAATGACATACAATGCCTCATTTGGAAACAGGTGGTACCTATCCAATAGATTATCCATGTCAAGTTCTGTTTTCAACGTACCATAGGACTGATTGAGATGATAATGAACTATATCTTTCTTCCAGGTTTGAATGGGGTCAGAATGTCTCATATCTACTAATTTAGAGTTTTCACTATATCCCTAAAATACTCATTATTGAGTATTTACATTCCAATTTTGTTCTCTTAAATTTGAATTCAATGAATGTTTACAAAAAAATATCCCATGAAAAATATCTTAATTGTTGGTGCCACAGGTAATCTTGGGCCACATATTGTAAAGGCCCTAGTTAATAATGGTCATCATTTATCAGCATTGATGCGATCGACAGCCATGGCCGATATTTCTAAAACCCAACCACTCAATGTTCAAGGTGTGGAACTCTTGGAAGGTAGTTTTGAAGACTACGATAGTCTAAGAAGCGCTTGCCGCAAGAAAGATGTGGTCATCTCTTGTGCCGGGGGAGATCAGATCTTGAATCAAATCCATTTGGCCAAGGCAGCGAAGGAAGTCGGTGTAGAACACTTTATTCCGAGTGAATTTGGCATAGATCCCTATATTGCTGAAAAGGGATCTTGTGATTTGTTCGATGCCAAGGCCGCCGTACAAGAACAAATAAAAGAAACGGGCATCGGATTCACCCCTATCTATACCAATGGTTTTATGGAATTTTGGGCTACCGGACTGGGTGAACTTGGAGCGCCTTCCCCGCCAGATCGTGCAAAGGTTTTTGGAAATGGCGATATGTCAGCATATATGACGGCATTGTCAGACATCGGACAATATACTGCCGCCATCGTGGAAGACCCGAAAACAATAAATAAAGAAGTCTTAGTTTCTACTACAAATTCTACTCAGAACGAGATGATTTCTTTGTGGGAGGACATTAGTGGGAAAACCGTAGAAAAAGAATTTGTTTCTGCCGATCAATTAGATGAGATTATTAACACGTCAACTACACCAGACAGCATGTTGACCAGAATATTCACTCAATTACATCGGTCCGTTTGGATTAAAGGAGAGGCAAATAAAGAAAGGAAAGGGGTATTGAATGCAGTGTCCAGGTATTCGCATATTCAACCGGTGAGTTTGAAAGCATATTTGACGAATTTCATTAGTTAAGGCCCACCGCTCGCCCATCTCAAACTATCCCTTTTAATTCATAAAAATTATCACTTTCGAATAACCCATTCAACAAAGCTCGAAAACCGCTATTTTTTTATATGCAATCGCTTGTAGGCAAATTGCCTTCAACAAGCCTATCAAATCTGAAATGAAGACAATTCATACATAACAATGCCAAAATGTTGGCGGCGATCCCTATATTAAGCTTTCAAACGAATCCAATTTTATGGAATATGAATACAGAAATATACAGATGTAAAGTCGGGGACTTTGAATGCACGATATTCAAAGATTTTATGTTCAAATATCTAGCCAAGGATTTTTTCATCAACGCGGATAAGATGGAATTGAACGAATCTTTACTAAAGCACAATTTATCACCAGATAATATTCCATCCCCTTTTATAGCAATGTTACTTGAAGACGGAGATAGAAAAATATTGATAGACGCAGGTATTGGATATTCAGAAGAATCCATTTTTTTTAGGGGTAAAGAAATCTTTTGGAAAGGTCAGCTAAACTATCTGTTGGAAAAAGAAAATGTTAATACAAGAGAAATTACCGATGTTGTAATCACACATTTTCACCCAGATCATATTGGAGGGGTTTTTTCAAGTGAAAACCAGTTGCTTTTTCCTAACGCAACATTTCACATGCATCAAAACGAATGGGACTATTGGCATTCTTCAAAATCGGACAATCAACCACCTTTGTTCAAATTTTTCATTGAAAATAATATCACCCCCCTGAAAAACCAAAATATCAATTTAATTACACAAGACTACCAAGAAATAGGAAAGGACATCATATCCGTTAATGCCGAAGGGCATACGGCAGGACAAATTGCCTTGATAATTGGTCCAAAAAACGACCAATTACTTTTCATATCAGATGCTTTCCTTCACCCTATTCATATTGAAAGATTAGATTGGCAAACGAACTATGATTCAGACCATCAAAAAGCAAAAAATACCAGACTGAAATTATTGGATTTAGCCGATAACGGAAGAATGAAGATTAATGCTTTTCATTTTGATTTCCCCGGTATTGGAATAGCTCACAAGGAAAAATCAAATTGGAAATGGGTATATGAAAAATAAAACTGCTTAAAACAGAACAGATAATCCACCAGCCCGATACAGTGGTTCAAGCGGGCGTAGCGAATTGTACGTTCAGTTGGTTCGGGTTAATGGAGAAAGTCATAAGTGAACCTTTACCAAACCCTTACAGGCCATACTACAAGGCCTTTTATTAGGTTTTTCGATAATAGTTGATAGATACCACGCAAGACCAATAGAAAAATAAACGGTCGCAGTAATTCCGTTGTTGGATCATTAATCAAATGTGTTGCGGTCGCTCTCACCAAAATTATGGCAATTCCAAAAATTGCGATTTTCAGCGTTTTCGGAATCAATACTAGAATAGCGAATACCAATTCGAATACGCCAATATAAAAATAGAAGTCATTTGGGTATCCCCCATTTTTAAACATTTCTATAACTTGTGGATTGTCAGTGAGTTTTCCGACACCTGCCAATAAGAATCCCAAGGAGATTAAAACGCGTAATACACAACTAATGATTAACTTACTTTTTTCATTTCATATAGGCTTTTTAAATTCTTATAAATGTCAAAAAACCTAAGCTGAAGAAACTGAATTAAACCTGAAAAATAGATGAAATTATAATGAAAGGGGAGGTACACCATGCAGCGAGATGATATTCGAACTTCTGAGACTATTTTCAATTCCCGTAATGGAAGTATCATGGTTGAAAATGGAGGTGAAATATTTTTAGAACCCCGTTTGAAAGGTTTTTTTCCGATACTACTCGAAAACACAAATAATGTTGTAACACGAGATGAACTAATGGCCTTTGTTTGGAAAGTTCTTGTAGTAAGTGATGAATCGGCAACCAAGGCAGCATCTGATTTACGCAAAACTTTGCAGCGCATAACATTACCAACTTTAAGTTGACTGCCATAAGTAAGCTTGGTTACCAGTTGGAAATTATTGAACCCGATTGTAAAAAAAAAGAATTTTTTTAAATTCCTTTTAAAACTAATTGGGTTTATACTACTAATATTGCTGTTCATTATAATACTTGTACGGGCAATCAATTATTAAAAAACACTACAATGAAAAACAAAATCTTTATTCTACTCACCACACTTCTTATTCAATCATGCGCAGAGACACCTAAAACCGATGCTGTTGATGATAACATCAAAAAGGTTGAAACAGGTCTCACAACACCCGTATATATTGTCGGAGACTCTACATGGTCTATAGAAGAACGTATGAAGCATTATGGAGTGCCCGGTGTAAGTATTGCCATCATACATGAGGGGGAAATTGCATGGACAAAGACCTATGGTTTTGTGGATAAAGAGGGTACCGCTCCTATCATTGAAAACACACTTTTTCAATCAGCTTCCATTAGTAAACCTGTGACCGCTTATGGGGCCTTAACGCTGGTAGAGCAAGAAAAAGTGGCCTTGGAAGAAGACATCAACAGCTATTTGAAATCTTGGAAATTACCTGACGGTGAGTTTACCAAAGACAAGAAGGTGACGATAAAAAACCTTCTCAATCATTCCGCAGGTGTAACCGTTCATGGCTTTTTAGGATACAGTACCGATTTACCGGTGCCTACACTGATCGAAGTATTGAATGGAACACCTCCAGCTAATTCTCCCTCCAGCGTTGTAGATAAAGTACCGGAGGAAAGTTTTCGATATTCTGGCGGAGGTTATAATATCATTCAGCAAATGATGATCGATATCGAAGGTAAACCTTTCCCGAAAATAATGAATGATTTGGTGCTTCAACCCTTAGAAATGAACAGTAGCACCTATAATCAGCCCTTGACCGAAGACCAATTATCGATGGCCGCAACGGGCTATTTGCCAGATGGCACTATGGTAAAAGGTAAAAGACATACCTACCCTGAAATGGCTCCCGCAGGTTTATGGACCACCGCAACCGATTTGGCAAAGTTTGCAGTCAACATTCAAAAGTCCCTGAAAGGTCAAAGTGAAAAAGGTTTATCTACAGCTATGACAACAACAATGCTCACCCCTTTTGTAGAAGAATTTACGGGATTGGGAATTTTTATTCAAAAGAAGAAAGATGAAACATACTTTGGACATGGAGGATGGAATGAAGGGTTTTCTAGTGAATTTGCAGCGCACAAAGATAAAGGGTATGGTGTGGTCGTACTTACCAACGCCAATCAACCCAACTTTATTTCTGAAGTTATCCGTTCCGTTGCGCTTACATATAACTGGGACAACTATGTGCCGGTACATGAGAAAATGGAAGTTGAGCCAGCTGTTACAGCCGAAATCAGCGGTAGATACCTTATCAACGGCAATAGAATAATGGAGGTATATCAAAACAACGATCAACTTTTGGGTAAAGAATTGGGCGAAGAACCAAAAGAGCTCATCAAAATTTCGGATAGTAGTTATGTCAGAAGGGATACCGAATTCCGCTTTCAATTCAGACCAAATTCGGAAAACGAGACGATGAATATGGTAGTTAGCAACGCCTCCGACGGCACCGTGATTTCAACCTTGGCCCGATTGGAAGGGGATAAAAAAATGCCCATCGAACTGCTAGTTGATGGTGATTTCAAAGCATCCCTCGCGGCATATCAAGCATTAAAAAAGGCGGATGAAAATGATCCCATCATTAATGAAAATACTTTGAATGGCGTTGGATATAATTTTTTGGGCATAGATAAAATCAAGATGGCCCAAGATGTTTTTAAAGTGAACATGATGCTCTATCCGAATAGTTTCAACACATATGATAGTTATGCAGAAGCATCGATGAAATTGGGAGAAACTGATTTGGCCATTGAAAATTATACTAAATCCTTAGCGCTCAATCCTGAGAACACCAATGCTAAGGAAATGCTTAAGGAGCTGGAAAAAAGTAAATAAACTAGCACTTTGCTTAAAACACTCTAGATTTGAAAAATGAAATCCATCAAAACCATTCTACTACTCTTGATTCTTGCATGTAACTCAGAAATCCCTACTGAATACGTGCTCGAAGAAAAGGACTTAGTACCTGAAGGAATTGCGTACTCTACAAACAAGGACGCCTTTTACCTAACCAGTGTGACGAAATCAAAAATTGTAGCTGTTGATAGAACCACCGGCAAGCAAACCGATTTTATCGGAGAAAACGAGTTTGGGTACCAACCTGGTGTTGGTATTTGGGTCGATGATCAACGAAACCAAGTTCATGCCTTAGGTGGCTATTATCTCTTAAAAGATTCTCTCTCCTCTTTGTATACTTTCGATATCGACACCCAAAAACTACTGAAACGATACAATCTTTCAGACGAACATTTTATGAACGATATGGTTGTCGATAATAATGGTAATATTTACCTGACCGACACCAAAGATGCCTCGGTGTATCTGTTGAAACAGGGAGCTGATTCTTTAGAATTGTTTTATAAATCTCTTGAAATTGATGACCCCAATGGTATTGCCATTTCCGATGACAATACCAAGCTGTACGTTGCCTCTTGGCTTAAAGGTGTTAGAGTGTTGGATATTGTCGACAAGAAAATCTTAAACGAAACTGACAGCTTGAGCATTTCTCAAGCCATAGACGGCTTGGAGTTTTATAAGGGTCATTTATATGCCATTCAAAATGGCGTGGAAGACAACGGCTTTAACTTTAGAAAGTTGATCCTGTCTGAAACACAAGATAAGATCGTGGGGTTGGAAGTTGTCGATAAAGACCAATCTCGATTAGATGTGCCACTTACCTTTTGCTTCGCAGAAAATGAGGCTGTAGTCATCGCAAATTCCAATATAGGATACCTCAATCAAGAGACGATGCAATTTTCGGATTCCGATAGCATTCCGAAAACGAAACTGTTGGTATATCAAATCGATTGAATAGCGTAATGATGTTTTGCCCATAGTTCCGAGCAAAGTCTTTGAGGGAACAAACGCAACGTTTCAAGAATTTTTTATAACGTGTAAACTACTCTAAGCGTCACAAATCTAGGCTGTATAAAAGTCTCTGAAGTAAAAACCGATAGGTTATTGGCATTGTTTCTGACCTGTGAATCAATGTCCAATAAATTGGTTGCTTTGAGTTCGTATTCCCATTTGGCATCTTTATCCTTTCTGTAGGCCAGCGAAGCATCCCAATTTTGGAACGACTGCGAACCACCAGTACCCAAATCTTGATTGGTGTAGGTGTACTCGGTACGGAAGGTCACCGACTTCCAGATATAAGCATCGAACTCCACAGAAGGTGCATTTGTAACGAACTTGGTCTCACGGCTGCCCTGGTTGTTATTGGTCACACTATAACGGTATGTCAAGTTAATGTTAGGTGCCACTTTGAAATTCGTGCGTATACCGGGGGTATAGGTCTGTGTATACCCTTCATTCAAGGATTGTAAGCCCTGAATGAACTGATTGATTTTACTGTAATTAAAATTAGCGTTCAGGCTTGCCCTTATCTTACCAAAAGTGCGTTGTACACGCCCGAAGAAACTAACATTTTCATCGGCAAAATTCGAATTGAAAAATGTACTGGTTCGAATCACATTCTCGAAATTGGTCAGGCTTCGTATCTGATCTATATTGCTGGTGTAAGCGGCCCTAGCGAACACATTAGTATAATTAAAGAGATTGAAGCTACTGTAAAAGAGACTTACATTGTGCGATAAGGCATTCTGAAGGTCGGGCTCCCCGAATTGAATACTGCTGAAATTATTCAACACCAACCCTTGAGCTAATCTTGTGACGTCGGTGAATTGATTTCGCATATTGTAACGCAAGGTCAACGATTCACTAGTTTTGAAATCGATACGTGTTTCGAAATCCGGCAAAAACCTGAAAAAATTATCCTCAAAGGTTTCCCCGAATTGAAGATTCTTGTTACCATAGGCATGAAGCGAAAATCCTGGTGTTATGGTAAATTTCCCGGTTTTTAAGCGGTAATGTACACCCAGATACACGTCGCTGAAGTTATATTCCGTATCGTTGGCGGCGCGACCTTCATTAATGGTCGGTGTTAGGTTGAACTGAGAGCCATCCCCTAAAAATTGAAAAATATTCGAGTTGAATTCTTGACGACTGAAAATCGTACCGAGCGTTAAATTGAGATTACTTTTCTGGTTAAGAAGATGATAATAATCCAGTTTGGCGTCTAACTGGTTCGATTTGATACGGCGGTTCTGACCAAGATCATAATTCGTTAGGCCGGTGTCGAGCCCTAAAGCCTCTGCTGTTGTATCGAAAGCATCTTCCGCATTTGGGTCGTTCTGCAAAAGGGCATTGTAAAACGGGTCTTCGTCCTTGAACAAGTGCTGGGCCTCAAGGGCGAAAATATTCTTTTCATCAAGGGTATAGTAATAATTGATATTTTGGTTTATGCTATACGGTTTAACTTCCTCTATCTGCGTGGTGTTACCGATTACCGAAGAAAAATTAGTTTGATTTTGCGAATCGTTCGATGTGCGCCCTAACACATCATAATCCAATTGATTATTGACATCAGGTTGATAGGATGCGCTGAGTTTAACCAAGACCTGATTGGAACGTTCACGACTTGATTGCTCCGTAGCTTCATCGGGAATACCCAAATCCGGATTGGTGTACTGTATAAAACTGGTTTCCCTGGAAAGAATGCGACTACTGTTATAAATCAAAAATCCACCTAAATCTAGTCCCTTATTTGGAGAATAGCTAAAATTGCCCGTTGCCAGTTTGTTCTCGATTTCCAGAGCATTGTTCTGATTCGTTAAGAAGTTCAGACTGTTATCACCGAGGTTTATGTCGGTTCCGCTGCTGTTACTCGGTGCCCTGAAACCACCACCAAAACCCCTGATGTCACGACGTGTCAAGGCCGCTTCCCCTGTATTGTTCAAATCTCCTATAAAATTGAGCGTGTATTTCGGACTGTAGTAAAACAATTTTGGTTGGAGTAGATAAAGTTCATTATCCGGCGCTGCACCGGCCCCTACGGTGATATCTCCGAACCAAAAATTTTCTTTTCCTTCCTTAAGTTTGATATTCAAGGCAACATTGTCTTGATTGTTCCGCACGCTACTCATTTGACCCACTTCGGAATAATTACGCAGTACTTGAATTTTATCGACCGCTTTCGACGGGATGTTCTTAGTAGCTAATTTGGTGTCCCCATCAAAAAAATCCTTTCCATTGACCATTAACTTGTTGACCACCTTGCCCTCCACCTCTACTTGACCGTCTTCATTGATTTCGACACCGGGTAAATTTTCCAAAACATCTTCTAACTTTCGTTCTGTACCCGTATTGAACGAATCGGCATTATAGACCAATGTATCGCCTTTGACATTGACCGGCATCTCGTAGACGACTTCTACCCCGTCCAATTCATTTTCGGGCTCTAGCACGTAATCTTTGGTGATATCGCTTTCTTGCGTGGACAGAATTCCAGTAAAGGTCTTCATACCTACATAACTGATTTGTATCTGGTACGTTACGTTCTTGCTTATCTCAAGTTTGAACCTTCCCGTTGAATCGGTGATACCATAAGATTCCAAACTTCCGGTTTCCTGAACGATAGCAATGACATTAGCAAGCTCAAAGGGAGTGTTCAAACTATCTTTAACAGTACCTTCAAATGTAATTTGACCATAGGAAATACTGGCCACAAAAAGTAGTGGAATACAGAGTAGTTTTCTCATCAGGATGTTTTGCTTGTTGGTCTCGTATGTGATTTCAAACACAACTTTTATCGACCGGGTCTGCGTCTTCCGCGGTTGTTTCTCATTTCAAGCATTTTACCCTGAACAGTAGATTGGTAATCGAGTTTTGTTATTTCCTTCCCTTTGTCGGGTGCCTCTATCTTGATTTTCTCTTTCGGATTCATAACAATCTTTGCACAGAGCATTGTCGTATTACCCGCACTTACTTCCAGTATAAGACCTGGAAGGCCCCAATATTCTGCCGGCCCGTGACCTACAGGAATTTGAGGTGTGTACCAAGCTTCTACTTCGGTCATTTTTATTTCAGGTATTTCGGAAGCACCCGTAGAATCGTTCTGCTTTTCTGCATCTCTCAGGTCACCCCACGAAAAATCGTACCAGGTCAACTCGGAGGTCGGCACTATGGCGGTCGCCTTAAAACAGAGGTATTGTCCGATTTGTTTCGAATCCTTACCCATTTTCCATTGAATATTCTGTAAGCTATCCTTGACCAAGAATCGCTTTCCATAAAACTCCTGACTTTGCACCAATATATTTTCCTTTACATTTTTATACTGCTCTCCCCGTGCAAAATTCTTGCCCCATGAATCGGTAGCTCCCGCAATAGCATCCAGCTTATCCTCTTCATTGAAAACAGATTCTTCTTTGTTGAACGATAGGATATAGGTTTTTTCAAGTCTGTTCTTTAGACGCGCTTGAACATCTTTTTTCTGGGCTTCGCTCATTCTAGCTCCCCAGCTTCCGAGTTCCATCTTAGATTTGGAAAAATAATAGGCCTGCCCTTGAAATTCTTGGACTTCTGGTTTGAAGGAAAATAAAAATAGAATGGAAAGAAGACTAATTTTAAATAGTATTGGTTTCATGGATAAAGTTTCAACCTTTTTGTTTAACGAATATAGATAAAAATTAAACAGTTTTAAGTTGTTTATCAAAAGATTAACACTATCTCGAGTTTAAATACCTGAGGCCCTATATGAACCTGCCTGTTATTTTAAAGAAAGTTTGAACAATTTTCGTGAAATCGCATAAAAAAAGGCTTGCTTGTGGCAAGCCTTTTTTATCAATGGGGTTCAAAATTATATCTCCTCTGCCAACCAAGCCTTCATCATCCATACCGTTTTTTCCTGCTCGGTGATAAAGTCGCTCATCATACTATTGGTGCCTTCATCATGGGCCTCCGCTGAAGCATTAAGAATTTTTCTTTCGATGACCAATAATTCGGACAAGGAATCAACAATCAATCGAATGGCTTCTTCATCTCTGGTTACGTTCTTTCCAACAGGTACTTTTGAATGCTCGATATAGTCTTTAAATGTATGTTCGGGCACTCCGCCTAAAGTGAGAATACGTTCAGCGACCATATCTACTTTCAAGTTGGCATCGGTGTACAATTCCTCGAATTTCACATGAAGGTCAAAGAATCGTTTCCCTTTTATGTTCCAATGTATTCCCTTTAAATTTTGATAATAGGTTTGAAAATTAGCGAGCAAAATATTGAGGTCGTTACCCAATTCTTTTGATTTTTGGGCATCCAGCCCAATACTGTTTGTTTTCATTTTATATTTTTTAGTGTTTATTTTATATAAGAAATATGTTTCAAAGCTATTTCATTTCCATGAAATCAATAATGATTTTAATCATGTTACCAGTGACCCAATGGCCCACCAACTATAAGTTTATTGAATATAAAATACTTTTTAATATAAATTTTATTGATAGTTTTTATACTTTTATAATTCAAAATGATGTAGCATGACCATTACCCAATTACAATATGTATTAGCCGTAGCTGAGTACCAGAATTTCACTCTGGCCGCTCGTAAAAGTTTTGTGACCCAACCTACGCTGAGCATGCAGGTTCAAAAACTCGAAGATGAACTTGATATACTCATTTTTGACCGAAGCAAAAAGCCTATCGGTATCACCGAGGTAGGTAAAAAGATAGTGGCCCAAGCAAAAAATATCGTAAATGAGGCCGAACGAATCAAAGACATCGTGGATCAAGAAAAGGGGTTTATCGGAGGAGATTTTACCCTGGGTATCATTCCGACGATTATGCCCACGCTCTTACCCATGTTCTTGAAAACCTTTATCAACAAGTACCCCAAAGTCAATCTTATCATTAGGGAACAGAGCACTGAAAGCCTGATACGAAATATTCTCGAAGGGCACTTGGATGCCGCTATTGCCGCCACCCCTTTGGAAATTGAATTTATCAAAGAGCGCCCACTTTACTATGAGCCCTTCGTAGGGTACGTGCCCCAGAACCATCGTCTTGGAAAAGCAAAAAAATTAGATCCCAAAGATCTTGATATTTCCGATGTGCTATTATTGAAAGATGGCCATTGTTTTCGAGACGGGGTAATCAATCTATGCAATAGTACCAAAGACCGCAAAGATGAACACTTTCAATTGCAGAGCGGAAGTTTCGAGACCTTGGTCAATCTATCGAACGAAGGGTTGGGAATGACCTTGTTGCCCTATTTAAATACCTTGGAACTCGATATCGAAAAAAAACAGAACTTAAAATTTTTCAATAATCCGCCTCCGGCGCGCGAGGTAAGTCTTATCTACCACAAAAGTGAATTGAAAATACAGATTACCGAGGCTTTGCGTGATGTAATTTCAGGAGTTGTTCGAGGGGCCATTGCCTTTCAAGATGTAAAAATTATCAGTCCGCTAGGTAGCAAATGACCTAGTCGATTCTACGAAGTGTAGTGGAGCAACCTTCGATACAAATAGTGGGCCCTATGGGCACGAACGTCACCAAATCGTTCTCAAAAGTGGTTCGTAATTCCCAATAGGCATCCTCATTATCACGAATATAGTTGAGTGTCAATATTTCTTCCTCAAAAGTAAATGTGCCAGCAAAGTTGCGCGAGGTATCCTTTTCGTAAACAAAGGTAAAAGAGCTATCCAACCCGAAGTTATAAATACCACCGCTTTCAACGGCATTCTCTATTTGCGGACCACCAATACTATAACTTTCCGATACTATTTGCCACGAACCTACCAGCTCGCTTGCATTTAACTGAACCGCATTTTCTTGAACGTCTTTGTCACACGATAAGAAGAAGAATAAAAGGACAAGGGGGATAAAATATTTTTTCATACGAACATGGTCTTTATTTTAAGATACCGAAAAAAGACAATGGTTGCTTGAGGAAAATTAAAAAGCCACTTTTTCAAGTGGCTTTCGGTTATACTTTTAAATAAATTAGACTTTCTTGTAGTTCTGGTTTGTCAGTAATGAACTGCTGCAACCAGAGTCTTAGTTCTTCGATTTCATCGGGGAGCAAATTTGAAATCGCCTTTTTTACTTCTTTGCAAAATAACTTCGCATCGAAGCTTACTTTTTTGAGAACGGTTTTGGTGTACTCAAGCATAGCTCTAGCCATATTCCAAAATGTTATTAGATTAGTTGTACGTTGTTTAATACTATCCTAAAGTTAACCATCAAAAGATATATAATATTGTACCCGAGGCGTTAAAAATTAGATAAATTCGTGTTAAATTGGATAATATGCATGAAGTTACAAGAATTCCGAACCAAATCAAAGTCAGCTTCGTCTTTCTTATTGTATTGATATCGTTACTGTTAACTTCTTGTTCGAGCACAAAGAAAATAATCCGGGAAGATATGTCAAGACTCGTCAATTCCAATACATTCGAAAATCAATTCACAGGATTTTTATTGGTCGACCCACAAAAAGGAGATACACTCTTCGACCAGAATGCCAACAAGTATTTTACCCCGGCAAGCAATACCAAAATATTCACCTTGTTCACCGCAATGAAATTGCTTCCAGAAAAAATTCCCTCATTAAAGTACATCACAAGAAACGACACCCTTTTTATCTCAGGAACGGGCGACCCTAGTGCGTTACACCTTTACTTTAAGGATTCTACCGCTATCTCCTTTCTAAAAAACAAAAGAAATATCGCCTTGTTTTTTGAAAATTTTCAGGAAGAAAAATATGGTCCGGGATGGGCCTGGGACGATTATCAGTATTACTATCAACCCGAACGGGGAAGTTTTCCATTATATGGCAATGTGGTCACGCTGTTCAACGATCCGGAAAAAAGTAGTACTCCAGATTACTTTAGTGATAGCATTATAGACCTGGACCATACCCTTGATCGCGAAGATGAAAAGAATGTATTTTATTATTCCTCCGAAAGAAAGGACACTCTAGAAATTCCGTTTCGTACCGACACAACCCTGACCCGTAGGCTACTAGAGAAGCTACTAGACAAAGAAATCACCCACACCACAACCATGCCAGCTGGCAAAAAGTCTATTTTATATAGTGTTCCGACCGATTCGGTCTTAAAAAGAATGATGCATGAGAGCGATAATTTTTTAGCGGAACAATTGATGATCCTTTCCTCCTCGATGTTGTCGGATACACTCAATTTCGCCAAAGCACGTGACCATATCCTTGAAAATGAACTCAACGGGTTAGAACAACCTCCTAGATGGGTCGATGGTTCCGGACTTTCCCGGTACAATCTGTTCACTCCGAAATCGATGGTGCAAGTCTTGTCGAAAATGTACACTGAAGTATCTCTAGAACGTCTTTTGTACTTCTTCCCCGCGGGAGGAACAAATGGAACTTTAGAGAACTGGTACGGTGCAGAAACGCCATATGTCTACGCAAAATCGGGAAGTCTTGGCAATGTGTACTGTTTAAGCGGCTATTTGCTCACCAAATCGGGCAAAACCTTGATTTTCAGTTTTATGAACAATCATTTTCTGCAACCAAGCGCTGAGATTAAGAGACGAATGCAAATGGTCTTTGAGGGAATACGGGATGAATATTAAAATCGTCATTGCTAGCAGCAACACCTCCTAAAAGAGAAGGTCTGGTGACGCGGCAATCTGTTGACTGTTGAGACGGGTTCAACAGATTACTTCGCTTCGCGCGCAATGATATTAATCGAATAACCCCTTCATAACCGCATACTGCAACAAAATAATCGTCTTCGAATCATTGATTTCTCCTGACGCCATCATTTCTAAAGCTTTTTTAATGGTAATTTCCAAAACTTCGATATTCTCGGTTTCATCTTCGGCACCGCCGCCCTCCCCTACTTTCATGCGGTCTTCATACGCACCAACGAATAAATAGAGTATTTCGGTCACGGAGCCTGGAGACATGAAGGTTTCAAAAACCCGCTGTACGTTATCGATGTGATAACCCGTTTCTTCTTCGACCTCTTTTCTGATACAATCTTCGGGGTTGTCGCCATCCAAAAGTCCGGCACAGACTTCGATCATCATACCGTCTTCGTTCCCGTTCACATAGGTCGGCATACGGAATTGTCGTGTCAAGACCACTGTACCCTTCTTTTTGTTGTACAATAGAATCGCCGCTCCGTTTCCACGGTCATAGGCTTCGCGGTGCTGGGTTTCCCAACGGCCATCATCTTTTTGATACTCGAACGTAAACTTGTTCAGCGTGTACCAATTGTCGGAGAGCAACTCTTTTTTGATGTTTCTTATTCGACTATTTTTCATATAACAAAGATATAGACTGCGATTGGGTTTTAATACGCGAGCTCGTCTTGAGTTAATGTTTGTAACCGAGAATGAAGGCTTTTGTGTTTTGATGAAGTCATTTTTTGGTTGCATAGCCATAGCTACGGAAGCTTAAAATGGTAAAATCAGGGCGCAAAATTTGAAATTCGCAGGTAAAAGATTAACTCAAGACGAGTTCCATAGCTATTCCGCATTAATTGCTATCTTTCTCAGCCAAGAGCGAATGAATTCCAATTATGAAGCCAATACTTTACCGACTACTAATTCTTTTATTTTTTGTGTGTTCGACCACCTCATCACAACACCTTGGAGAACAGTATATCAACGCCTGGAAACAATTCTATCCCTCAAAGGCACTTTCAAGTGGCATCCGTCCCTCGATTTTTCAGTATGAAGACTTTTCCGCAGAGCGGATTGCGGACTGGTTGGCCTTCAACCAAAAAACCCTTGAACAACTGGTTACGGCCAAAGCCGATGAAATAGACCGAATCGATAGGCGGTTACTTCGGGTACAAGTTCAATCCGAAATTGATTTATGGACGAAGTTATCTACACAAACTAGTTCCATAACGCTATACAGCAAAGCCATTGCCAAAAGTTTGGAACCCGTCTTGAGGGCCAATTATCTGTTGGGAAATGAAAAAACCGAATTGATTTGTCAACGACTTGATGCGGTAAACCAACTTTGTGAAGCGGCAAAAACGAATTTAATCCAAGTTACCGAAGATGATTTGGAAAAAGGTATTGCACATCTAAAATCCACATTGGAATTCTACAAAAATGACCTATCGGAAAGTATTAAAAAAGATAGCTTCCTCAACCGATGCAAGAACTTCGATGTGCTGTTGAGCGATGCCATTGGAGGCATCGAACAGTTGCTGACATTTTCGGAATACACATTACAAAAGAATACCAAACCATCTACGGATATTCTTGGGCGTGATGAGTATGCAAGACAATTAAAATTGTATACGGATAGCGAATTGACCCCCGAAGAGCTTTCAAAGATGGCATTGCAAGAAATTGAGGCTGTACGGAAACTTATGGTCGAGGTTTCAAAAAAGTATTTGAAAACGGAATATCAGAATGATCCGATTCCCGAAGACGCCAATACGTTGACCTTAAAAGCCTTGGCCGATATGGAAAAAGACGCACCTTTACATGCTGCCGACTACCTGCAATTTTGGAACGAACTAGCCGAAGCGGCTGTGGACTTTATTGCGGAACATAACATCGCTACGCTCCCCAAGAATGAAACGCTCAAAATAGTAACCGCTCCCGAAAGTGCGGGTCCGGCAGCGCGGATAGGCTGGGTAGCCAGTGCGCCGCCCTTCGACCCCAATCCGATGACCACGTTGAATTTGCCATCGATTCCGGATACACTGCCCCGGCAAGAACAAATCGATTTTTGGGCATCCTTCAACCGACCTTTCAACCGGATAATCGTGATTCACGAATTGTTCCCGGGACATTATATGCAACTGAAAATAAGTAGGGAAACCCCACATCCGCTTCGCCTATTATTTCCATATGGGATTTACATCGAGGGCTGGGCCACCTTCACGGAAAAGGTACTTTTAGATGCAGGTTGGGAATCGGGAAACCCATTGACACTTTTGGCGCATTTGCGAAAACGACTGGAAAATGCCAACCGTGCCTATACGTCCGTACAGGTGCATTGCAAGGGTTGGAGCCAAGAACAAGTGATGCAATTCTCGACGGAAACCTCATTGCTGGCCCCGCAATTTGCCAAAAGTCTCTGGGGCCGGATCATGAACTCCCCCATGCAGTTGACTTCCTATTATTTGGGCGGCGCACAGTTTAGAGAACTGTTCTTAGCTGAAAAAGAGCGGCTCGGCGCTGCCTTTGACCTAAAACATTTTATGGATACGATTATGCGAGCGGGACCCATACCCATCGATGAATTCTACGAACTATTCAAGAACTCAGCAACACACTAGACTATGCAGCGATTCGAGCTTCAACCCGGCTACTCGATTTCAAGGGTGATCAAAGGAGGGTGGCATTTGGCCGGTGGCCACGGAAACATTGATGAAAAAGAGGCTATCGAAGACATGCGGATGTTTGTCAAAGCAGGTATTACGACCTTCGATTGTGCGGATATTTATACCGGTGTCGAAGAATTGATAGGAAGGTTCAGAAAAACATATAAAGACGAATTTCGGTCAGGCGAACTTGCCCCGATTCAGGTTCACACCAAATACGTACCGGATTATAGTGTGTTGGAGACGTTGAAAAAGGATGATACCGTAAAAATCATTGATCGCTCTCTAAGGCGACTGGGAGTCGAACGGCTCGATTTAGTACAATTCGCTTGGTGGGATTATAACTTCCCCAAGTATGTCCAGACTGCGTTACACTTATCCGAATTGCAAAAACAGGGCAAAATCAGGTACATTGGAGTTACGAATTTCGATACGGCGCGTATTAAGGAAATGATTGATGCAGGAATCACTATTTCCGCCAACCAAGTGCAATATTCGGTGCTCGACCGTCGTGTGGAAAAAGAAATGACCGACTTGGTGCAAGAACATAATATTCCATATTTGTGTTACGGCACCGTCGCCGGTGGATTCTTAAGCGACCGCTATCTCGACGCCGAAGACCCCCCCCAACCGCATGAAAATCGTTCCTTGACCAAGTACCGCTTGATCATCGATGAATTTGGCGGATACGCCCTTTTTCAAAAAACACTTCATGTACTTCGGGAAATTGCGAATCAATATCAAGTAGGTGTCGCTGAAGTAGCCAGCAAATACATCCTTCAAAAACCGATTGTCGGAGGAGTCATCATCGGCGCGCGAAATCGAAAACACCTCAGCGCGCTACAACAACTCGACACCTTCGAGTTGGATGAAAGCGATTTAAAAAAAATAGCGGATATCGTTTTACAAAGCCAAGGACCAAAGGGTCCCTTCTATGCTTTAGAACGTGACAAGACCGGAAAACATGGCTCCATTATGAAATACAACCTTAACGAAAGCTAGTCCCTTGAAAATCGATTCCCCACGAGAGAACACACGCAACATCCAATTTTATGGAGGGGTATTTGGTGCACTCTTGCCCTTCATTATTTTTATTGTCGGCGTTGTGGTTATCGCCTTATCGGGTGCATCTGATGAGCGTGGCTTTTGGCCGGTACTTATTTTGGCCCTTGGGGTCGGACTTATTTTGGCCAAAAATCGTACAGACTTTTCCCAGACGGTTATTTCGGGGATGTCGCAACAGATCGTAATGATCATGATTACGGCTTGGATCTTGGCCTCCATCATCGGTATTTTGATGACCCTTACGGGATTCGTGGAAGCCCTGATTTGGATTTCAAACCAGCTTAGCCTAAACGGAACAGGTTTCGTCGTCGCCACCTTTATCATTTGCTGTGTCGTTTCCCTCTCTACGGGTTCAAGTTTCGCTACCATTTTGATCTGTAGTCCTCTGCTATATCCGACAGGAGGAATTCTTGGCGCACACTTGCCTTCCTTGGCCGGGGCCATCATCGGTGGTGCGACTTTTGGGGATTTTATCGCCCCGATTTCCGACACGACCATTGCGAGTGCTTTGTCCCAAAATGCCAAAATCGGGGATGCCGTAAAAAGTCGGTTCAAATATATCGTGCCGGCGGCACTTTTTGCCTTGGTCGGATATGCCATTACAGCAAGTTGGTTCAGTACGGAAGGTACGGCTGATGCATCTCTAATTACGGGCAGCCCAGCGGGATTACCCATGCTCTTGGTTCCCGCACTTATTATTTTCCTTTTTCTAAAAGGAAAACACCTCTTGCACGGACTTTTATTCGGACTCCTTTTCGGTACGGCATTAGGGCTTGTTTTGGGACTATTGCAATGGGATCAAGTACTTTCATTGGATCTCGAAAATTTCGCAGCAAAGAGTTTTGTCATCGATGGTATTAACCGGGCCGTAGGCATCAGTATTTTTACGCTCTTATTGATGGGTCTCGTAGAAACCCTCAAAGCAAGTGGACTCCTAAATCGATTGGTGGATTTTGCCACCCTACGCACCCAAACCGAAAAACAGGCCGAACTATGGATATCTGCTGTAATGAGTATGGCCGTTTTATTGACGACACATAGTATCGTGGCTATTTTGACAGTGGCCGATTTTACAAAAAAAACCGGTAAGCAATGGCATATTTCGAAAATCAGGCGCGCCAATTTGTTAAGTTTGATTGCCTGTGTTTTCCCGTTTTTGCTGCCCTATTTTATTCCTGTGATTTTGATGGCAAACATGACCTCTACGGGAAAAGAATTTGGAATACCCCAAGTGAGTCCGTTTGAGGTAGGTTTATACAACTTTATGTCATGGGGCCTTTTGCTTGCCGTACTAATAACCGTTATTTTCGGAATCGGTAGAACACAAGAAAAACAAGAAAAACAAGAAAAAGATGAGCGATAAAAAACCACTTCGGGGCGATCAATTCGAACTATACTACCTAAGCATTGACCTCGAAGAAATAAAAGGCAACTGCACGTGCAACATGACTATTGGCGATACCTTTTATTTAAAAGGTGGGAAAATATCGCTGCCCGAAAAGAGTGATTTCTGTTTGTATGCGATGCAGTCGACCATTCCACTTCTGCCCACCAAACAACGTAAAAACCACTCCGCTGACTGGATGGAAACCGATTCAAGAGTCGTCTGCCCAGATCCAGCCTGCCAACTGGTCATGCGAATTAATCGTGATTCGCTTCGGGTGCTGGATCATGATGATGTGAGTCCGATTAAGTGGGAGAAGGGTAAGGAATAAATTACTCTAACTAGATTTTATCTAAAGAGGGCAAAAGATTATTCTTATATGAAATTAAGGTGTAACACATTTACCAAAACTATCTAAATGGAAAAAACAGTATTCAATAATCAAACCTTTTACACATTTCTACTAATTGGATTAGGAATTATATCATGTTGGAATTTATACACATTTTCAATGACTCAAAATTTGATAGCCCTTATTCCAGCAGTTGTTCAATTAATAATTCTTATCCTGATATTAACAAAAAATAAGCACGCAAAATTGGGAATTAAGATTTGGTCGATATTACTAATCGTAGGTCCAAGTCTTTCAATTCTGGGAAAAACTATACAAATTTTATTAGGCGATGATGTTTTAGGCAAAGTTGGTCCTCTTATTATTCAAATACTGATATTATTCGCTGGACTTACCATCTATCACTATAATACTACGACCGTGGAAGTGAAATTGGTGGACGGAAAGGAATTAGAATAAAAAACGTGTTACTTTTACTAGTGATGTCCTAGCGTGTTTACAAAGTCCAGTAATTCTTTTCAATTGACCTTTAAAATTGTAAATTCCCCTTCCCTAAAAACCAATACAAATGCAATTCAAAAAATCCTTTTTATTAGGCCTAGCAATAGGCCTCCTACTAATCAAGAGCTGTACAACTCCCAAAAAAGAATCCGCTACCCTGATCATTTATGGCGGACCCATTTATACGGTAGATTCCGTTCAGGCCAAGGTCGAAGCGGTCGCTACCAAAGACAATAAAATTCTCTTTGCCGGTAGTCTTGCGGAAGCCGAGCAATATAAAACCGACCAGACTAAAATCATCGATTTGGCAGGCAAGACCATGACCCCAGGGCTGATCGAAGGGCACGGGCATTTTATGGGACTGGGCTATAATGAATTGAACCTTGACCTGATGAACACGACCAGCTATCAAGAAATCGTCGATGCCGTGGCCGAAAAAGTCAAGACGGCTGCGCCCGGCGAATGGATCACGGGGCGAGGCTGGCACCAAAGCAAATGGACCGAAATGCCGGAGGATACGGTCAACGGCTTTCAAACACATTATCGGTTAAGTGAGGTATCGCCCAATAATCCAGTATACTTGAGCCATGCCAGCGGCCATGCAGGATTTGCCAATGCCAAAGCTATGCAAATTGCTGGTGTCGAAGTATTGCCCAAAGATGGTATCGACAAATTGGAAATCGAAGGTGGTGAAGTTATGCGAGACGGCTTGGGAAGACCTACGGGTATTTTCAACGAGCGGGCGCAAAGTTTAATTCAAAAGCATATTCCAGAAAGCACTTCCGAGCAAGATAATAAAGCATTTGAACTGGCCGTGGCTGCCTGCCACCGAAATGGCATTACCGGATTTCACGATGCCGGAATCGGTCGCGAGACCATTGCGCTCTATGACCAAATGAAGACGGCCGATAAGATGAAAATCCGTTTGTACGCTATGCTTACGGGCTGGGACAAAGAATTGCTCGGCGAATGGTACGAAAAAGGACCTTTGGTCGATCCCGATCATTTAGTGACCATCCGCTCCGTAAAATTGAACTGTGATGGAGCTTTGGGCTCCCGAGGAGCATGGCTGTTGGAACCTTATACGGATCGCCCGGGACACTACGGGCACGAAACGCTGCCCATGGAAATGGTCGATGAAACCTCTCGAAACGGATTGAAACATGGTTTTCAAGTATGCTCGCACGCCATCGGTGATCGGGCCAACCAAGAAATACTTAATCGATATGAGTCGGCTTTTGAGGAATTGCCCGAGCTGACCAACGACCATCGCTTTCGTATCGAACATGCGCAGCATCTGCATCCTGATGATATTCCCCGTTTCGCGGAGTTGGGGGTCATTCCGGCGATGCAAGCGGTGCATCTGTCTTCGGACCGACCTTGGGCCATCGACCGTTTGGGCGAAAAACGCATCAAGGAAGGGGCTTATATGTGGCAAGCTCTATTGAAAAGCGGAATCCCCGTAGTGAATGGTACCGATGTGCCCGTAGAACCTTTGAACCCTATTGCCAGCCTGTACGCAAGTGTGAGTCGAAAAACCTTAAAAGGTACTCCCGAGGGAGGTTACGAACCCGAACAAAAAATGACCCGGGAACAGGCTTTGAAGTCCTATACCCTGGATGCCGCCTATGGTGCTTTCGAAGAGGATATCAAAGGCTCCATTACGCCGGGAAAACTCGCCGATTTTACGATTTATAGCCAAGATTTGATGACCGTTCCCGAAGAAGACTATTTGAATACGGAAATTGAAATGACCATTTTTGATGGGAAGGTAGTGTATACGAAAGGGGAATAATAACTCCTTTGTTTTATCCTAAACTCCAACGGTTACCGACTTCCGAGACAGGCTTGCAAGGTTCATAGTTACCGGGAACAGGATCATAGCTCAAAACATTTTCCCCGATTTCCTCCGAAGTAAGATAGGCCCAGATCGCCATAGATTTCATGGATCGGTAAAATCCGATGGGTTCTTGGTCTCCAACGGTCTTTCCCCAGACTCCGGGATTGAATTTCCCTGAGGATTTCTCAGCGGCCTTCAATACCTCCTTTTTTTTCTCCTCGCTCAGATTGGCGAAAACATCCCCATGATCGGTTTTGCAATCGGCATTGAACGCGGCAATGTCCGCCCGGATTTGTTGTTGGGCATCCTCCGTATAACTTTTGGCGATCACCTTATCGATAAAGAGGTCCGCTTTCACATCCAAGGCGCCAGGGGTATCGGTACGCGGTAGTATCGTATCGACCAAAGAAGAGACGGTTTTGGCTTCGTTTTCAGAGAGAATTTCTGGTTGCCAAGTCAATCGCTGCTCATCTTTACATGATTGTAGCAAAGAAAGCATCGAAGGCATGGCAACGGCCACACCGGCCAATAATCCTGTTTTTTTTAAGGCGCTTCTTCTATTCATAATGGTCTAGATATTACGTTTTTTCAATTCGGAAACGGCATGATCGGCCGCCCTTGCCGTAATGGCCATATAAGTCAACGAAGGGTTCACACACGACGACGAGGTCATACAAGCACCATCGGTAACGAAAACGTTCTTCGCGGCATGTACTTGGTTAAAACCATTCAAGACCGAAGTTTTCGGGTCCCGGCCCATTCGTGCCGTTCCCATTTCGTGCACCCCGTAGCCTGGTGGATGTTCTTCGTCAAATCCTAGAATATCCTTCAATCCCGCTTTTTCTAGCATTTCCACGGCATCCTCTTGGATCTGTTTGTTCAAGGCCTTTTCGTTTTCCTTGAATTCCGCATCGATCGACAAGGTGGGTTGTCCCCATTTATCGAGTACCTCCGTATTCAAGTGTACATGGTTTTCGTGATACGGCAGACATTCCGCGAAGCCGGTAATAAAGAATTCCCATGGACCCGGCTTCAAGATACTGTCCTTGAATTCGGCACCGAAATCTTCGATGTTCGCAGGATTTCCAGCGCGTCCTCCACCACCTTGATACCCAAAGCCCCGCAGGAATTTATCCGATTTCGTTTTTTCATCGATATTCACATATCTCGGAATATAGATTCCGTTCGGGCGTCTTCCCTTGTAATATTTATCGTCGAAACCTTCGACATGGCCCATGGCCCCTACCCGATAGGTATGGTCCATAAGGTTGTGCCCCAACTCCCCACTATCATTACCGAGTCCGTTTTCGAATCGGTTCGATTTAGAGTTCAATAAAATCTGGGTAGAGCCCAGTGTAGATGCATTGACAAAAATAATCTTAGCCGAATACTCGATATCCTCGTTGGTCTCGGCATCGATGATTCGAACACCGGTCGCCTTTCCCTTGGCATCGTCGTAAATGACCGATTGTACTATGGAAAAGGGCCTAATGGTCAAATTGCCCGTGGCATTGGCCGCAGGCAGCGTAACGGAATTACTACTGAAATAAGCCCCGAACGGACAGCCCCGACTACAGCGGTTGCGGTTTTGGCATTGGCCCCTACCGTTGTGCGGAACGGTCAAATGGGCACATCGACCGATGATCATATTTCTTCCGGGAAAGTCTTTTTCAATCCTGCTTTTTACATGTTTCTCGACGCAATTGAGTTCCATTGGGGGCAAAAAATGGCTGTCAGGTAATTGCGGGAGTCCGAGAGGCTCCCCGCTGATTCCCGCAAACTTCTCTACGTAGGTATACCAAGGCTCAATATCGGTATAGCGAATCGGCCAATCGACACCATGGCCGTCTTTGGCATTGGCCTCAAAATCAAGGTCGCTCCAACGATAGGTTTGCTTGCCCCATAACAAAGACCTACCTCCCATTTGATGTCCACGTAGCCAAAGAAAGGGTTTCTCTTCGGTATAAGGATTGGCTGCATCATCGGCCCAAAAATGTTCGGTATCGGTACCTATCCACCCAGAACGGATGGCCTTGTAATGTTTTTCTTGTTGTTCGGGAGTCAATCCGCCCCGCAACTCTGAATCCCACGGATCGAGATTCATGGTGGGGTAATCGACCACATGCTCCACGATTCTTCCACGCTCCAACACCAAGGTTTTGAGTCCTTTTTCACAAAGTTCCTTCGCTGCCCATCCTCCACTAATTCCGGAGCCGATGACGATGGCATCATAGGTCACTTCCTTTTTCGCGTCGATATTATAATTCGCCATGTAAAAACTAATTATTTGAGTCTCGAAGATAATACATCTTGTGGGATGCGCCAATATTGAAAGCATCCTGATATTGAAAATTATATGTTATTTTTAGACCATTCCAAAAAGAGGTACCCTAATTTATGTTCCTTCCAAAACAGATCACATGAAAAATACATTACCCTTTATACTACTGGCTTTCTGCTTGCTTATCGGATGCAAATCGGAACCCGAAGCAAAAGAACTGCCTCGTATTGCCATTGCGGGTATCGGTATTGAATCGAGCACCTTCTCCCCTGCCAAAACCCACGAGGAAGCTTTTCATGCACGGATCGGCGATTCCATTTTTGGGCGGTATGATTTTTTCGATGTCGGCAGCGACATTCGAAAACGAGCGGAATGGGTACCTTCCCTGGTGGGCAAATCGTTGCCCGGTGGTATTGTAACCAGGGAGGCCTATGAGTCGATGACGGAAAAAATATTAAAAATGCTGAAGGAAGGTGGTCCTTACGATGGGCTTTGGTTCGATATCCACGGGGCGATGAGCGTAGTGGGCTTGGATGATGCGGAAGGGGATTTGATAAAACGCATTCGCGAGGTCGTTGGTACCGATGTGTTGATTTCCACGTCGATGGATTTACATGGAAACGTTTCCGAACGTTTGGCCGAGCATTCCGATTTGATTACTTGCTATCGTATGGCACCCCATGAAGATGCCCTGGAATCGAAAAAACGTTCCATTGACCTGATGCTCGACCGCTTGGAAAGCGGAAAGGGAAAACCTAAGTATAAGGCTTGGATTCCCGTCCCGATTTTATTGCCCGGCGAAAAAACAAGCACCCGTATCGAACCCGGTAAAAGTCTATACGCCAAAATACCTTCCGTGGAAAATCAAAAGGGCGTCATCGATGCCGCCATTTGGATCGGTTATGCTTGGGCCGACGAGCCTCGCAATCATGCCGTGGTCATGGTCACGGGCGATGATAAGGAAAAAGTAACAGCTGGCGCCGAAAAATTGGCAAATGCCTTTTGGGACGTTCGTAACGAATTCGAATTCGTAGCCCCCGTGGCTACTTTGGAGGAAAGTCTGAAAATGGCCTTGGTCAGTGATAAAAAACCGTTTATAATCAGTGATATGGGCGATAACCCGACTGCCGGTGGTGCTGGAGACGTGACTTGGACAATTACTGAAATCCTGAAACGACCTGAGTTTAAAAAAGCAAACGGCCCTTCGGTGATCTATGCTTCCATTCCAGGACCTGAATTTGTCACTGAAGCCATGAAATTAGGCGTGGGCGGTAAAATAAGTGCTACTGCGGGAGCCGCGGTGGATAACCGATATGCTCCTCCTATTAAATTAATAGGCACTGTCGAGGCCATCAAAGAGGGAGACCGCGACGCCGAAGTCGAAGTCGTGGTCAAGGTAGGAAGTGTTCATGTCATCGTAACCAAAAAACGAAAGCCCTATCATCAGGAAAAAGATTTTACCGATTTAGGGTTGAATCCCAGAGAAAGTGATATCGTTGTGGTAAAAATCGGCTATCTCGTACCTGAGCTATACGAGATGCGTGGCGATTGGATAATGGCACAAACGCCCGGCGGTGTAGATCAAGACCTCGAACGTTTGGGCTACAAACATATAAAAAGACCTATGTTCCCATTGGATGCCGATATGGACGATCCTGATTTATCGGCCAAATTATTAAAAGCCTCTAATGAACTTTAGAAAAAGCTTGAAAATGGCAAATACAATTGTTAAAATTTCTATTCTTTTTGGCTTAGGTAGCCTAATGCTTTCCTGTGCCGAAAGCCAACAAAACCTGAACAAGGTGGGCGAAGATAAATTCGAGGCGCTTGAAATTGAAAAAGTTCCCAATGATATCGTGATTCGAGATACGACCTATGTTCCGATCTATTCTGACATCTATAGCGAGACAAAGGATATTCGCTTCAATCTAACGGCCACACTAAGTCTGAGAAATACAAGTTTTAAGCATTCCATCTACATCGCGAAAGTGGATTATTATAATTCATTTGGTAAGAAAACAAGAAGCTTTTTGTCAAAGCCCATTGTTTTGGAACCCATGCAATCCGTGGAGTACGTAATCGAGGAAAATGATACTAGTGGAGGTACAGGTGCTAATTTCATAATCAATTGGGGTGCAAACAGCGTTGACGTCAAACCCTTGTTTCAAGGAATAATGATCTCTACGAACGGACAACAAGGAGTTTCTTTTTCAACAACGGGCATTTCAATAAGTAACCGGTAAAAATTTAGACTAAATGAAAAGAATCCTAATACTGCTGGTACTTTGCACCCTAATATTACCGGCTTATGGCCAAACAACAAATGCGACGGTTAAAGAATTGAACGAAGCTCTGGAACAAATCTTGAAGCGTGGTCATATAAACGGGTTTTCGGTTGCCATAGTAAATTCCGATTCCATCTTATACGCCAAGGGGTTTGGATATGCCGATGTGTCGGAAAAAAAGAAATACACGACAAATACGATACAGCCTATAGCCTCGATTTCAAAAACGGTTATTGGCCTATCATTGTTGAAAGCACAAGAAATGGGCAAACTGAAACTCGATGACCCCATCAACCAATACTTGCCTTTTTCTGTTATAAATCCATATTTTCCAGAGGAAAACATTACCATCAGACAGTTGGCATCACATACCTCTACGATAAAGGATGCATCACAATATGATAGCAGAGGATATGTTTTGAGAGAGGCAAAAAATGTCGAAACTAAAGTGGAGAAGAACTTCCGCTCTCCGGGGGATATGATGGATTATGACTTATTCTTAGAAAAAATCCTGAGTACGCAAGGCGAATGGTATAAGAAAAAGAACTTCATCAAAAAGAAGCCCGGAGAAATTTTTGAATATTCGAACCTCGGTGCAGGCCTGGCAGCTTTGGTATTGGAGAATGCCGTAGGCGAAACATTTCCTGAGTTTACCAAAACCCATATTTTCCAGCCTTTGGGGATGTTAGACACAGGCTGGTCTTTAAAAGATGTTGACGGTTCAAAACATACCAAATTATATGCTGACCAGAACACGGAACTGGCCCCATATCAATTGGTCAATTATCCGGATGGGGGATTGATTACCTCTTCGACCGATTTAGGAAAATACCTGAGTGAACTGATTTCAGGATATAGTGGAAACGGCACGCTTTTGAATAAAGAAAGTTATTCCGAATTGTTTTCCCCCAACCTAAACGATGAAAATCATAAAGACAGAAGTGAAAGTGCCTATAATGACGAATACAATATGGGCATTTTTATGGGAATGTCGGCCAAGGGTCAAATCGGACATTCCGGTGGAGATCCTGCCATCACGACCCTAATGTTCTTCGATTCAGAGACCAAAATCGGAAAGCTCCTAATTGCCAACACGGCATTGAGTAAAGAGGGAATCAAGGAGTTTATCGACATTTTCAAAACGCTGGCGTCTTACGAGACTAAACTGTAAGCGCGTGGTTTAAATACCTGCGAAAGGGCAGCATTTCTTTATATACCGTGATGACTTTTTGTTCGAAATCATCTTTTAGCACTTCTTTGGTTGAAAACTCGGTGGCGACCGCAAAGGTTTTATTACGCAATAAATCGATATGCTGATGGTCGTTCGAAAATCCATTGGGGGAATTGGTCAGTTTCACGTCTTCGTAGAGTCCGCCAAAAGTATCTTTGAAAGACTTTTTGTTTAAGATCTTTTTCAATTCTTCGCCATTATAGTCAATGGCATCACGAATGCTCCGCAACCGCTTCGGGTCTGGTCGCCATAAACCTCCTGCGAACATAGAGCGTTCGATACCGATTTCGATATAGAAATCCCCCGTCCCCGGGCGTTTATCGAATCCAGCACCAAAATGATCTTTGTAAATTGGTTTGTTCGGATGGAACATCAGATTGTTATTAATCCGGTTGATGCCTTTTTTACCGGGCGTGTCGTAATACTCATCATCAATTGCGGCGAGAGCAACGTTCATTTTATCCAACCACCCAATATAATCGTCCCGGACTTCCTTATACCATTTTCGATTGGCATCCATCCATTCTTTGGAATTGTTTTTTTGGAGTTCTTTGAGGAAGTTGATTTGGTTTTTGAAATTCATTTTTCTGTGTCATTGTGAGCTTTATGGCAGAAGGTAGGCAAAGTGCGGCGATTTGTTGTTTTACGTCATTGCGAACTTTGTCGCCGAAGGCGCGTAAAGTGTGGCAATCTGTTTGTTTCAATTCTGAATGCTCCTACATATAAATGCAACTGTCGTCAGGGATTTAACAGATTGCCGCGCCGCGCTCGCAATGACGTGTTCCTAAAACCCTCGATCGCCCCCGACAATATCGCCCAAGGTTCCGAGAATACTGCCTTCGCCCTTATCTTTACCTCCTCGCGGAATGGCCGCAATGACTCGACCTGCCAATCTACTAAACGGTAATGATTGAATATAGACAGTACCCGGACCGCGAAGTGTTGCAAAAAAAACACCCTCTCCACCGAACAAGGTATTTTTGATTCCACCGATGAATTCGATATCGTAGTTCACGGTCTGTGAAAAACCAACAATACAGCCTGTATCCACTTTCAATACTTCGCCGGGTGCCAAGACTTTTTTGGCCAACGTTCCTCCCGCATGTACGAATGCCATACCGTCTCCTTCGAGCTTTTGCATGATAAAACCCTCGCCACCGAAAAGGCCTCGACCGAGTTTCTTCGAGAATTCGATACCCACACGGACTCCTTTGGCTGCGCATAAGAAAGCATCTTTTTGACAAATGAATTTCCCATCTTTTTCCGATAAATCGATTGGAAGGATTTTTCCGGGATAAGGCGAAGCAAAACTGACCTGCTTTTTTCCCTGTCCGACATTTAAAAAGGCGGTCATAAAAAGACTTTCGCCAGTTAAGACCCTTTTTCCTGCTGAAAATATTTTTCCGAGAACGCTATTGTCTTGATTCGAACCATCCCCGAAAATGGTATCCATCTTGATATCGGAGTCCATCATCATAAAACTTCCGGCTTCGGCCACGACAGCTTCCTGAGGATCGAGTTCGATCTCGACATATTGCATTTCTTCTCCGTAAATCTCGTAATCTATTTCGTGTGCATTCATGTTTATATAGTTTTTTGTTGATGGTTGTTAGTTGTTGGTAACACCTTAAATGTTACATCATATATAAAAGTTTTTCATAGAATGTATTGATTCACCATTCCAAAAAATTAAGGTATCGCATTACCATCCATGAACTAACAACTATCAACCCTTAACCTTCACCGTCTGCTCAACCCTTGGTCTCTGCTCAGGGTGACAAAAAATTATTTTGGGTATAATCAAATCACTTCTTTAGTCGAACAGTCCACTCGAAATTAAAGGTCGAGACCACTACTCCATCTTCGTTCACACCAATAGATTTCATCCAAACAGTTTGCCCCTCCCCTGTTTCTATAGTTTTTCGAATAGCTTCGTCTACCTCGATACCTTGATCACAAGTAAAAGTAATTCTACCTGTAGCTTTTTTGGTAAAACTCGCATTGTTGTTCAACACCAACATTGAAATTTTTCTACCGCTATCCTGAATCTGCGACATTACAAGTGCACCTGTAGTGAGCTCAGCTGCCATTCCTTGCACGGCCCAAAACATCGAACGAAATGGATTTTGATTTATCCATCGATGTTTAACAGTAGCCAAACAAGTCGAATTATCCAGTTTTTTTACACGTATTCCACACCACCAAACCGATGGAAGTTTAAAAAAATTGAATGAATTTATTTTTTTAGGAGTTAAAGGCATTTTTATCCGATTTCCTTCAAAAGTATTGAATTTAGGCTTATCGGAGACAGAAATCCTTTTTAATGTTCCAATTCGAATTGTTAAATATTTGTTAATATTCAGTACTTTGTTTTGCATAGTACCTTCTTTTAGATATATATTTGCATAAGAAATTACTAAGCAATGGAAAGCACCTTGACCAAACACGAAAAAAATTTGTCCGCGATCATACACGCATCGACCTTTTCAAAATTCTTTATACCCTTCGGGAATTTTTTGCTCCCATTGGTATTATGGACGGCCAATAAAAACGATCACGACTTTGTGGACCGTAACGGAAAGCAGGCCTTGAATTTTCAAATTAGCATATTGCTTTACGGTGTAATCCTAGCGTCCATTACCGGAATATTGTTTTTAGTTTTCGCTTTCGACTTCGTGGGTTTCATAGACATTTTCGAGGTCAACAGACACAATATCTCCGAATTTAGCCACAATCGCTCAGGTTGGGGATTCCATGTTCTATTTATGGGAATCGCCGTGATGCTGGGTACAGGCCTACTGATTTTAGATATCGTTTGTACCATTTTGGCAACGCTTAAGAGCGGAAGGGGCGAGAAATACAATTATCCAATAACCATAAATTTTATAAAGTAATCAATAGGGTGCTCATCACACCCGATAGTATATAGGAGTTTAGTCATCAATCAAAAATCAATCATTAGGATGTTTATTCATCAGCTTGTCCGCTCTTTGGCGGAATCAGAAAACGAACAGTTAAACTATGCAGACCCTAATTTCAGACATACCAGAAAGAGTTCCGCATAAAAAGAAAAAAGAAATTATGAATGTAGAAAATACAAAAGCACAAATGCGCAAAGGGGTATTGGAATACTGCATACTTTCCATATTAAACGGAAAGGATAAATATGCATCCGAAATTCTTGGAACTCTAAAAGACGCAAAGATGCTCGTAGTAGAGGGTACGATTTATCCCCTATTGACCCGGCTAAAGAATGCAGGACTGCTCAACTACCGTTGGGAAGAGTCAACCTCTGGGCCGCCAAGAAAGTACTATACGTTGACCGAAACCGGTAAACTATTCTTAAAAGAATTGGACACCACCTGGGACGAATTGAGAAATGCCACCAATGTGGTGACAAAAAACAAATAGCCACAAAAAACAGACCCAGTCCTTCGACTCCGCTCAGGATGACAGCTCAGGGTAAAAAAACATCAAAAAATGAACAAGACAGTAAATATAAATCTCGCAAACAGGCTTTTTCATATCGACGAACAGGCTTATAACAAAATGCGCCGTTATCTCGAATCAATAAAACGTTCCTTTGCCAATACGCCGGGTAGCGATGAGATCATGGCCGATATCGAAGCACGTATCGCCGAACTTTTTTATGAAAAATTAGAAAACGAACGGCAGGTAATCACCGAAAAAGAAGTCGATGAAGTCATCACTATCATGGGCCAGCCCGAAGATTATATGGTCGATGAAGACATCTTTGAAGATGAACCCCGGTCAAGTAAATCAAGTAGCGCACCTAGACGATCTAAAAAATTATATCGCGATACCGAAGAGAAATATGTCGCTGGGGTATCCTCTGGGTTGGGACACTATTTCGGAATCGATGCCCTTTGGGTACGACTACTTTGGATATTCTTGACCATCGGTTCAGGTGGAGGCTTCATCTTGATTTATGGCCTCTTATGGATATTGATTCCCGAAGCCGCCACGACCTCCCAAAAATTGGATATGAAGGGGGAAGCCATCAACATCAGCAACATTGAAAAAAAAGTAAAAGAAGGTTTTGACGAAGTCGCCGATAGGGTTAAAAGTGTGGACTACGAGGGTGTGGGAAACAAGGTAAAAAGTAGCGGCAAGACTTTTTTTGATACTCTGGGCGATATCATCATGTTCTTCTTCAAGATTTTCGGAAAGTTCATAGGTATCCTATTGATCATCATCGGGGCCGCTACGATTATCGGTCTGTTCATTGGTCTCTTTACCGTAGGTATTTTAGATATGGTCCATATCCCTGGGGTGGATTTCTACAATATTGTCAATGCGACCAATACACCCGTATGGTTGGTATCGTTGCTTGGATTTTTCGCCATCGGCATTCCGTTTTTCTTCCTTTTATATTTAGGATTGAAAATATTGGTCAACAACTTAAAGTCCATAGGTAATATCGCCAAGTTCTCCTTATTGGGTCTATGGTTGATCTCCTTGATTACGTTGATCGTACTCGGGGTAAAAGAGGCAGCGGCACATGCCTATTCAGGAAGTACGACCACCGAAAATGAATTGATCTTTAATCAGCCGATAGATACATTGAATATTGTCATGAAAGCTACCGATATTCCCAATGATGGAAATCGTATCGGAATCAACGGTATGCTACTGCACTTTAACGAAGAAGGACAAGAAGTACTGGTTTCAGAGGATGTTCGGGTATACCTGAAAAAATCGAAAGATAGCATCGCTCGAATCGAGATTCGTAAAAATGCGGACGGCAGTTCGTTCCAAAGTGCCAAGGAAACTGCCGAAAGAATCGATTATGCCTATGCCATCGAAGGAAACAGCATTGTGCTGAACGATTTTCTGACCACTCCAAGGGAAAATAAGTTCAAAGATCAAGAGGTACGTGTCAATTTGTTTTTGCCGGTGGGCACGGTCATCGATTATGATCGCTCAAACAGTAACTGTTCTACCATTCGGGCAACGAACGATAGGGATATGAACGGTTGTGATTTCGAGGATTACACTTGGAAATTAAATCCGAAAGGTGAATGGGAGTGCCAAGACTGTCCTGAAAATGAATGGAATGACGATGATGATGAAGACAACAACCGCATCAACATCAATGAAGATGGAATCGACATCGATATCAAAGATGAAACGGATTCCTTCAAAATGAAAATCAACGAAGATGGTGTCGAAATCAAGGCAAAGGATAGCCGCGATAGTGTGGACATCAATATAAATGACAAGGGTGTGAAGATAGATGCCGATTAATTGGCCTTTACGATTCATCCGAAACATTTGACGATCCAGTCATATAAACTATACAGATACAACTAAAAACAACAATTTTACATCAATCTTAAAACAACGCTCATGACAACTTTAGCACGAATTGCAATTGCAGTATTAGTAAGTATATTTTTATCGTCCTGTGGGTTCGATATCAATATCGGGGACTTTGGCACCGGTATCTCAGGAAACGGTAATGTAGTAACCGAAGAACGTGACATAACCGAAAATTTTACCGAAGTCTTGGCTTCCGAAGGAATACAGGTTTACGTAACGCAGGCCGACGAATTTGAAATTTCAGTGGAGGCCGATGAAAATGTAATGGACCTTATCGGTACCGACATCCGAAATGGAAAATTGAAAATTCATGCCATCGAGAACATAGGGCGCGCCACCAAAAAAGTATATGTGTCCTTACCTGACGTAACCGCACTGAAAGGCAGCAGTGGTTCTCATCTGACTACAGAAAGTACCATCAAGGCCGATATTCTTGAAGTTGACGCCAGTAGCGGAGCTTTAATGGACCTTGATATCGATGCGAACGAAGCTGATATCGAAGCGGGTAGCGGTGCCAATGTAACAATGTCAGGTACTGCCGGAAAAGCATATGTAGATGGTGGTAGCGGGGCAAATATCAATGCGAAAGGATTAATCGCCAAGAGTTGTAACGCCGAGGCAAGCAGCGGTGCCAATATTCGAATCAATGTTTCGGATGAATTGACAGCCGATGCTAGTAGTGGAGGAAATATTACCTATTCTGGCGACGCTAACGTTACTACAAAAAAGTCGGTTTCAGGTAGCGTTCATAAATACTAGATACCGCCGTAAGAGTTAAACCACCTAACATAAAGACCCAGATTCGCCTACCGAATCTGGGTTTTCATTTCAAAATATCGAAGGTTTATCTATATTAGTACAAACCTTATTCCATGCAACTCGGCCTCAAAAAATACATCCTCCAGTTAAAACATACCTTCAGTATCTCAAGGGAGTCTCACGACGTTCAAGACACCTTGATTGTTAGTCTTTTATCAGATGATAGAACGGGCTATGGTGAGGCAACTTCGAACCCCTACTATGGTATTACCATTGAAAGTATGGTTTCTGAAATCGAATCCGTTCGAAACGAAATTGCGGGATTCGAACTTATCGACCCAAGAACTTTCCATCAATTTCTTGTGGAAAAAGGGTTAAGCAATTTTGCTATTTGCGCTTTGGACTTGGCGGCCTGGGACCTGTTCGGAAAACTAAAAGGCAAACCTTTGTATGAACTTTGGGGTACTTCGAACAAAAATTATCCTGTAACGAACTATACCATTGGTATTGCGCCCATAGAAAAAATGGTTGCCAAAATGAAAGAGCTTCCATGGCCGATCTATAAAATAAAGCTGGGCACGGATGATGATGTGAATATCGTCAAAGAGCTTCGAAAACATACCGATGCCGTTTTCCGTATCGATGCCAATTGCGCATGGACGGCCGAAGAAACCATATTGAACGCCCCGCAACTAAAAGCTTTAGGCGTCGAATTTTTGGAACAGCCGTTAAAAGCAGACGATTGGGAAGGCATGGAAAAAGTGATGCACCATAGTGTGTTGCCCGTCATTGCCGACGAAAGTTGTATCGTCGAAGAAGATGTCGAAAAATGCGGACTCCATTTTAGCGGTATCAATATTAAATTGACCAAATGCGGGGGCCTTACCCCTGCCCTGCGCATGATTCAGAAAGGGAAGGAAATGGGTCTCAAAATCATGGTCGGCTGTATGACCGAATCCACCGTGGGCATTTCGGCGATCGCCCAACTTTTACCCCAATTGGATTATGTTGATATGGATGGCCCCTTATTACTAAAGGAAGATATAGCGGATGGAATCAAAATTCAGGATGATGGGAAATTGGTCTTTCCAAAGGGTGGTGGAAGTGGAATAACCCTACGATAATGGCACAATATATCGATAGTTTTCCTGGTCGTGAAATCTTTGTGGATGGGACAAAATATCTATATTTCGGTGGGACGTCGTATTTAGGACTGCAGACCCTCCCTGAATTCCAACAAGTTTTCATCGATAATGTCAAAAAGTACGGTACCAATTATGGAGCTTCCCGAAACTCCAATGTGCGTTTGGCGATTTTTGATATGGCGGAAGCCCATTTATCAAAATTTGTGGGCAGTGAAAGTGGCCTCACCATGTCTTCTGGATATTTAGCAGGGCAATTATTGGTTCAACATTTCGCATCCAAGGATTATAAGCTATTCTACGCCCCGAATGCCCACTCCGCACTCTTTACGACAAAAACAAAACCGTATACTACATATGCGGTTCTAAACGTTGCCCTGCGTGAGCATTTAAAGAAAAAAGCACATCCCATTCCCGTGGTATTGCTCGATTCCATAGATTTTTCGGGGTGCAATTACCCAGATTTCGACGGACTGCAAAGCCTGCCCTTGAATCAGGTGGTTCTCATCGTCGACGACTCGCATGGCATCGGTGTGATAGGTAAATCTGGTAATGGAGTCTTTGACATTTTAAAATCGTTCAAACCCAAAGAACTTTTGGCGAGTTGTTCTTTGGGCAAAGGATTCGGTATTCAGGCGGGAGCTATATTTGGCACAAAAAAGAGAATCGACCAACTTAGGGCCACTGATTTTTTTGGTGGTGCGAGTCCTGCGACACCTGCCGCCCTTGCTTCTTTACTTGAATCGGAATCTATTTTCATTGCGCAGCGTGAAAAACTTAAAAGAAATATTGATCTCTTCGTACATAATTTGGAAGAAAAAAAACATTTTCTTTTCATGCCGAATCATCCCGCCTTTTCTTGCATGGATAAAGGTTTGGCTTCCCATCTGAAGAAAAACCAAATTATCACAACTAATTTTAGCTATCCATCCGATATTGACGACACAAAGAGTAGAATTATTCTTGGAGCACAACATACTAAAGATGATATTCAAAGACTGTCAACCCGTATAGGCGAATACAGTTTTTAGACTTCGATAAAATGTGATGGTTTTCTTTATAAAAATGACAATAAAGTAAGTTTCATATTGTCATATCAATAATATTTTTCGTAACTTATGTAAGTATTAATCCTAAAGAACACCGCCATGAAAAAATTATCCGCACTAATAGTTTTGATGCTTCTTCTAGTTTCTGCCACCGGAAACATTGAAAAGGATACCGCTTATCATTCCATCCAAGGCACTTGGGAACTTCAAAGCTTTTATTTTTATAATGAAAATAAAATAACTGATACCGTACCGACCCAAGATGGGTATCGACAGATGAAAATGTACTATAATGGTAAAGTTATGTGGTCTCGTACCGACCCTAGGGATACCATAGGCAGGTTTGGTTATGGATCATACGTCATTACGGAAACCGAATTAATAGAAACCATCGAATATGGCGACTATCAAATGATGATGGCCTTGGACACAATACGTAACTTCACTTTTCAATTAAAACTGACCGATGATAAACATTATAGCCAAATATCCGTAGATGATGATGGGTATAAAACGTTTTCTGAAAACTATAAACGTATAGATTAAAATATAGTATAATCCAATAAGAAAGCCCCAGCCAATAATGGTCGGGGCTTTCTTGTTAATTTATGGTGCGTTAAACCACCTCCTCGGGCGTTTCTATTGTTGCCAAATAACGTTCTGCATCCAATGCCGCCATACAACCCGTACCGGCCGCAGTAACCGCTTGACGATATTCTTTGTCTTGGGCATCGCCACTGGCAAAAACTCCAGGTTTATTGGTCTTGGTGGACTTGCCTTTCGTAATGATATAGCCTACATCGTCCATATCCAATTGACCTTTGAATATTTCGGTATTGGGCTTGTGGCCGATAGCAATAAAAAGACCTGTAATGACGATATCTTCTTTTTCTCCGGTCTGGTTATTGACCATACGCAGCCCTTCGACTACTTGGTCTCCCAGAACTTCATCCACTTCCGTATTATAGCGGATTTCAATATTTTTCAAGCTGTTCACCCTATGCTGCATAGCTTTGGAGGCACGCATATAGTCTTTTCTGACCAGCATGGTCACTTTATTGCAGATGTTTGCCAAATACGAAGCTTCTTCTGCAGCCGTGTCCCCAGCTCCAACAATGGCAACATCCTGTCCTTTATAGAAAAATCCGTCACACACTGCACAGGCAGATACTCCACCACCTCGTAGACGTTGTTCGCTAGGAATATTTAGATATTTGGCCGTAGCACCGGTCGAAATGATAATTGTTTCTGCCTCAACAACCTTGTGGTCATCAATGGTCGCTTTATGTATACCGCCCACTTCATCGCTCAATTCTACAGCGGTGACCATACCGATACGAACCTCCGTACCGAAACGTTCCGCTTGTTGCTGTAATTGTACCATCATAGTCGGACCATCGATACCTTCAGGGTAGCCGGGAAAATTATCTACTTCGGTAGTGGTGGTTAATTGTCCACCGGGCTCCATACCAGTATAAACTACCGGTTTTAAATCCGCCCGGGCGGCATAGATCGCTGCGGTATATCCCGCAGGCCCCGAACCTATAATCAATGTTTTCAAACGCTCTATTTTCTCTGTCATGGTCAAGAATTCAATTTTTGATTTGTTACACAAAAGTAGGTTTTTCAACAAAAACCTTACTTTAAAGTTATCAAAAGTTTTTGTGGTCTTCGACAATCTCTTCTATCAAAAAGTGTAGAAAAACCCATTTCTTTCATTAAAATCAATCTTACTTTAAAAAAATTACAGTTCTCGCGCTGCCTATATCGACAATTCTGAATTTTATGATATTTCTCATTTCCAAAAGTGCTCAAACAAGGTATCTTTGCGAATAAATTCGTTGATATTTCTTAAATTACTAGTTATCTGATGCACTGCTTGTTATGAAAAATTCAGTATTGAAAACTATTGTAATCGATGACTCCACTGTACAACGGGCAGCCGTCATTAAACATGTTGAAAATCATCCTGACCTTCACTTGACGGGAGAGTATCATAACGGTATCAATGCCCGAAAGATTTTGATGGAAAATGAAACCGATCTTATTTTTCTAGATGTTGAGATGCCCGTCTTGGATGGCTTTCAACTACTCGAATCACTGGACCATCGGCCCCAAATTATAATTATTACAAGTAACCCCGATTATGCGTTACAGGCTTTTGATTACAATGTAACGGATTACTTACTAAAACCCATCGCTAAAGAACGTTTTAACGAATCGGTCAAGAGAGCAGTGAACAATCATACCGCCAATTTGGAATCGAGTATTGAAGGTGAGCATATTTATGTCAACAGCAACCTGAAAAAAATCAAAGTTTTCGTCAATGACGTCAATTGGGTGGAAGGTTTCGGTGATTATGTCAAAATTGTGACAAACGATAAAAATGGCATTTTAGTGCTTTCTACAATGAAAAATTTTATCAAAAAACTACCAGAGGATAAATTCCTCAGAATTCACAAATCATATATCGTGAATCTTGAAAAAGTTGAAAAATTCAATACGGCCCTAGTAGAAATAAAGGGTACGCAATTGCCTTTAAGTCGCCATAAAAAGGACCAATTAGAAGAGGCTTTGGTCAATGGTTGAGTACATTACCATACGTATCAAAAATTAGAATTTTCAGATTACTTGAGTACCACTACTGGGCCGAACCTCAAAAGAGCTGAGTTCTATGGCAAATCTTTTTTTATAAGCCTCTGAAATTTCTTGAACAAAACGCTCAACGGAATCCTTATGGACAATATTTAGCGTGCACCCGCCAAAACCGCCTCCCGTCTGCCGTGCTCCCAGCACCTCCATATACTTTTTGGAAAATTCGACCAAAAAATCCGATTCTGCACAGCTTACTTCGTACCATCTACTGATTCCGTCATGGGCCTCGTAGAGAAGTTGACCAACAATTTCAAGGTTTCCCTCTTGCAATGCTTCGGCCGCTTGCAGTACCCTCTTGTTTTCCTCGATGATAAAATGACATCTTCTATATACAATTTCGGTCATCTTGTATTTGCAAGATTCCAGCATTTCCATAGAAACATCCCGAAGCGATTCAACCGTAGAATATTTCTCATTTATGATGGCCACTCCCTCTTCACATTCCCTTTTTCTGACATTATACTCACTGGTGGCGAGATTGTGCGATACCCCGGTATTCAACATGATGATTTTATAGGGTTCTAATTTTATGGGAATTAATTTATGTTCCAACGACCGACAATCCAAAAGAATGACATGCCCCGCCTCGCTCATCACTGATGAAAACTGATCCATAATACCACACTGCGTACCCACATAAGTATGTTCCGCAATTTGTGAGAGGGATACTATTTCCATTTTGGAAAGTTTCAGGTCAAAAAGTTCGTTAAGGCCAAACGCGATTCCACATTCCAGCGCTGCGGAAGAACTGAGTCCCGAACCTAGAGGTAGATTACTTTCCAAAACACAATCGAAACCACTAACCTTATCCGTTCGTTTTAAAATCTCGTTTAAAACGCCCAATACATAGTTTTCCCAAGTTTTCGTACTCACCTCAATTCTTTGCAGATCAAACTCAAAACTTTTATCAAAGTCTTTACTGTAAACACGACAGATAGACTCAGTTCCGTTTCTCTGAAATTTCAATACGATTTTTTTCTCGATGGCCGTGGGTAAAACGTACCCCAAGTTATAATCCGTATGCTCACCGATCAAATTGATCCTACCTGGCGAAGAAATGGTCACTTCGGGATTAAAACTCTTTAAAAATTCCATGTGCCGATTTATTTCTTGTTCCTTTCCACCATATCGACCGAAGCCACCGTGCGAAATCCCAAATGTTCCAAAGAGGAATCAAGACTCGTTGCCATTCGTGCCGATATACGATAACTGGCACAATAGGAATCACTACACAGAAAAGACCCGCCTTTCATTACCTTTTCACGAGCATAGGGATCTCTCTCATTAAACGGTTCAGTAGCTCCCCGAGGGTTTTTCGTAGTACTACCCGAACCACTCATTTCGTTATAATAATTGGTGTTGTACCAATCGCTTGTCCATTCCCAAACGTTTCCTGCCATATCATAGAGACCGATAGTATTTGGAGGAAAGGATTTCACTGGCGCCCGCTCTTCATAACCATCATTTTTGGTGTTCTCCATGGGGAATTCTCCCTCCCAAGTATTTGCGTTTTTCCCCAAAGTAGTCTTTTCATCACCCCAGAAAAAAATGGTATTGGTTTTGCCTCCTCTGGCGGCAAGTTCCCATTCAGCCTCAGTAGGCAATCTTCTTCCGCTCCATTCACAATAGGCCAAGGCATCTTCATAGGCAATGTGCACCACAGGATGATCTTCTTTTCCTTGGATAGAACTTCCAGGACCATCGGGCTGTTTCCAGTTGGCTCCTATCGTCCATTGCCACCATTGTGAAAAATCGTACAGATTGGGCACCGAAGTTTTGGTTTTCTTAAAAGTCAGCGATCCCGGCTGCATGATACTGTCGTGCGGTTTGGGCGTACCTTCGGGAAGTTGTTTTTTCATTTCTTCCCAATCGATTTCACGTTCGGCTATGGTAATATATCCCGTCTCGTCAACGAATTTCTTGAATTTCGCATTCGTCACTTCGGTGGCGTCCATAAAAAATCCGTCCACAGCCACCTTGAATACCGGTTTTTCATGGCCCATCGCCATTTGATCGTGTGAAACGGCACCCTGCTCAAAAACAGCCCCGGGAATCCAAACCATTCCCTTAGGTGGATTTATATTTTGAGGGAAGGTCTGTAATGGAGGACTTGGATCCCCCACCGCTTCTTCAAAGATTTGAGGCTCGGTTTTATCTACGGATTTTCTTTTCGGTTCTTTTTTATCGCCACAACCGGCAAAGACCAGAAAAATAGCGAACATATAAAAACAGGAAAGGCCTGATGTATATAGTTTCATTTACAATTGACTAAGATGTAAAGTTATTTTATATCTTCATAACCCAAAGGAAAAATTATGAAAATCAACAAAACCTTCGCCCTACTACTCATTTCTATTAGCTTTTATGGATGCAAAGAAGAGCCAAAAAAAGCCAACCCCCAAGAAGTCACGGTAAAAGAAAATAACCCAGAAGGTAATCGCTCAGGAATTCTTTCCGAAGACTTTGAAGACGCGATACATGGCGACGGAGTTTCCCTCTATACGATTCAAAACAAGAACGGACTTGAGGCTTCATTCACTAATTTTGGGCAACATTTGGTATCATTAATGGTACCCGATAAAAATGGGGATTTTGAGGACATTGTTCTAGGTTTCTCGAATCTCGATGGCTATAAACAACCTAGTGGTACATATTATGGTTCGATTATAGGAAGATACGGAAACCGCATTGCAAAAGGGAAGTTCGTGCTTGACGGAACAACCTATACATTAGCTAAAAACAATGGTGAAAACCATTTGCATGGGGGCGACACCGGTTTTGATTCTGCGGTTTGGGAAGTCGACTCCGTGGCCCAAAATTACATTTCGTTCGGTAGAATTTCACCTGATATGGAAGAAGGCTATCCCGGAAATCTAGAGGTACAGGTCTCCTATTTGCTTACTGACGACAATGCACTAAAAATCGATTATCACGCGACCACGGATAAAAAGACCCATATCAACCTGACCAATCACTCTTTCTTTAATCTCAAAGGCTATGGAGAAGGAACCGTACATGACCACGTACTTGAAATAAATGCGGACCATATCAATGCGGTTGACCAAGGTTTAATTCCCGTTGGTAAACCCATGCCTGTTGAAAATACACCCTTCGACTATAGGTCGCCCAAACCCATCGGGCAGCAAATCGATGCAGACCACCCGCAATTAAAAATCGCAGGTGGACTTGATCATAACTATATTCTAAATGAATCACCAAAGAATGAGGCAGGACTCGTTTTTGCAGCCAGAGTGACGGAACCTGAGAGCGGACGAGTCATGGAAGTCTTTACTAGCGAGCCCGGCGTACAGATCTATACCAGTAATTTTTCGAACGGCTCGACCGTGGGTAAAGGCGGTAAACCTTTTATATTTAGAGGCGCAATTTGTTTGGAAACCCAACATTTTCCTGATTCGCCAAATCAACCGGATTTTCCGAGTACGGTGTTGGAACCAGGAAATGAATATCGGTCTAGTACGGTTTATAAATTTGGAGTTAAGTAGAAATTATGTAGAAATCAGGGCCCTTATTATGATCGAGCATAAATGTTTGAAATGATAGATAATTTTATAATCCATCAAAAATCAAAAAAATACGAATGGTCTGGAGATTGTTTCTTATCCATAAAGTCCTTTTATGGAGGCCAAGCTGATTATCTAGTAAAACAGCGGGAATATCAAGTTGACAAAACTAACTTTCTTATTCTTAACGAATGCACCAAATACCGTTTGACAATTGATAACTCTAAAGAAACTGAATCTTTTTGTGTGTTTTTCTCACCTGACTTTGTTTCGGAAGTAGTTTCCAGTTTAAGTTCTACGGATGAAAAATTACTTGACTTCAACAAAAAAAAGCAAGAGGGAATCAAACTATTTGAAAGAAATTATCATCATAGTGGTGAAGTCTCCAAACTGCTCAAGAATGGCAAAAATAAATTCCATTTTGGAATAGAAGAACTTGAAAAAGATGAATTTTATCATCAATTATTGATTGCAATACTTCAACAGAACAACGATACTTTGATTGAGACCGAACGACTAACTTCAAAAAAGAAATCTACTCGCGAAGAGATTTATCAACGGGTTCTTTTCGTTAAAGATTTTATAGACTGTAGTTATCATAAAAATTTAAGGCTAAAGGAATTGGCGCATGTCGGTCTATTATCAGAAAACCATTTACTACGGAATTTTAATCAAATTTTTGGCATCACGCCATTCCAATATATTTCAAATAAAAGAATTCGAGAAGCCAGACGCCAAATATTGGAAACTGACAAAACAATAAAAGAGATTGCTTTAGATGTTGGTTATTCAAGTTTTGGGAATTTCAGCAATTACTTTAAGACTGTTGTAGGTCAAACTCCTAGTGCATTGCGAAAAAGTGATATATAGTAATTCGCTCATGACCTTTATAGTTTCCTTTGTGGAAAAGATATAATAATGAAAACTGTAATAACTTTATTTTTCTACACAGTAATCGGTCTAACATCTAAAACTACAAATATGATTGAATTGCTTAAAATGCACCTTCAAAACAAAGAGGTTGAAAAAATAATATCATTTATTGAAGAAAACCCTGAGGTACTGAATGTAAAAGATGAAAATGGAAGTTCAGGTTTGATGATAATCGCTTATAGTGGCCTTGAAAAAGCCTTTGAGCGAGCTATTGACCTAAAGAAAACATTTTCGTTTCACGAAGCTGTTGTATGCGGCAAAATCAATATAGTTAAAGACTATTTGGATAAACCTGATTTTGATTTAATGAACACCCATTCAAATGATGGTTTCACTCCTTTATCCTTAGCAGGTTTTTTCAATCGAACTGAAATCGCAAAATCTTTAATTGAATTAGGGGCTGATTCTAATTTATCAGCTACAAACCCATCAAAAGTCAACGCTTTGCATTCTGCAATTGCAAAAGAAAATTTTGAACTTTGTAAGTTATTAATCGAAAACGGAGCGAATGTAAATGCAGTACAAATGCAAAATGTAACAGCTTTACATTCTGCCGTTCACAGAGGAAATCTGGACCTGACAAAACTTCTAGTAGAAAATAATGCTTCTATCCCCGCAAAAATGGACAATGGAGACACGGCATTGATTATTGCCAATCGTGAGGGACATCAGGAAATAGCGAAGTACCTTTTGAAAAATAATAACTGAAAAGTATTTGCATAAAATCCACTTCTTCAAAATTATTAGATCAATCGGCAATCAATCGCCTAACAATCCATTCTCAATAAGTGGAATCCGAAACCGCTCTTCCTCCGCATTAGTGTGTTGCTCAGAGAAAATGCGGGCGGCCCTTTCAATAATACCAGGGTGTGCCCCGGCGACATTTTTAGTTTCAGTTGGGTCGTCGTTTAAATTATAGAGTTCCATGGTTGGTTTATTCTTTTCATCCTTAAGATGTTTTCGTATAACCTTCCAATCGCCCATTCGAATAGCGACCTGTCCCCCATATTCGGGAAATTCCCAATACATAAAATCGTGTTCCGATTGATTTTCTCCTGCCAATAGTGTTGGTAGCAGGCTAATACCGTCAGTTTCTTCAGGCTGTTCATATCCAGTAATGTCGCCAAACGTGGCCATCAAATCATAATGTGCTGAAATATGATCGCTGGTACTTCCCGCTTTAATTTTTCCGGGCCAAGAAGCGATCATTGGCACCCGAATACCTCCCTCATAGACAAATCCCTTTCCTCGTCCGTATTCTCCTTGAAACGGTTTGGCACTTTCAAAAAAATCAGGGTCTGCCCCACCGGCATAACTGGGGCCGTTATCCGAAGTGAAAATTATCAGGGTATTTTCATAAATGCCCTCATCCTTGAGTTGTCGTACAAGCTTCCCGATATTTTCATCCAAATAAGAAACCATGGCCGCATAGGCCGCTCGGGGGTTCTGATGCGGAAAATAAGAACGTTCGCCTAGATATGGTTCTTCTTCCCCGAATTTATCGATATAGTAATCCACCCATTTTTTTGGGGCCTGAAGGGCGACATGGGGTATCGGGGTAGCCCAATATAAAAAGAAAGGGTTCTCATTATTTTGACCCACGAAATTGCTCAGCTCTTGAAACATCAAATCTGGCGCATAATCCTTTAGATTATAGGCCGCATAGCTTTTCGGATCATTTGGATCAGCTCCCTTGGGTAATTTTGTATTGGGGGCGACGGTGTCGTTCGCTAAATGCACTCGATCTCTATTCTTGTAAAGATGCAAAGGGTAATAGGTATGTGCCTGACGTTGACAATTATAGCCATAGAAAAAATCAAAGCCCATGTCGTTCGGGACGGATTTTGTTTGTGGGGCACCTAGGCCCCATTTACCTACAAGACCTGTTCTATAGCCGACTTGCTGTAATTTGTGTCCTAAAGTGATGGTATTTTGAGGAATAGGTTTTTGGCCCTCCAAGGTAGAATCCTTGGCCATGGCAATATAATTCCAGACATCGCCACGTTCTTTCCATTCGTGATTTCCTCTAATATAGGCATGACCAGCATGTTTACCTGTCAAGAACATGTAACGTGCCGGGGCGCAAACGGGGGCACTGGTATAATGTTGGGTGAAAAGCATCCCTTCATTCGCCAGCGCATCGATATTCGGAGTTTCTATCTTCTCCTGACCATAGGCACCAACTTCGGCATACCCTAGGTCATCCGCTAAGATGTAGATGATATTCGGCTTTTGTGGTCCCTGGACTAGCTCTTCTTTTTTTGTTTCGTTTTTACAGGAAAAAATAAGCATCCCCACGATAAGCAGGGATGCCAATGTTTTAAATAGTTGCATAAAACTGTATGGTTTTAAAGTACGACCGTCTTTCCGGGAGTAGGAATTTCATACCATCCATCGGCATTGGGTTGTACAGGTGCTTTAGAATCCCAAGTCAGATTATCGGGAACCAAGGCCAAATCTGATTTCATGGCTTCTTCCCATGTAACGACTTTGCCCGAATACGTGGCCATTCTTCCTAAAATAGCGGTCATGGTACTTTTGGCACCGTTTTCACCATTTGCGATGACCCCACCATTACGGATGGATTCGAATAATTTAATGTGTTCTACCTGATACGGATTTGGATCATCTTTACCGCGATGTTCAAAGACGGTATTTCCGCTCCAATCCTTCAAAGTGGCATTATCGCCTTCGGTCGATACTGTACCTTTTGTTCCCTGAAAAAATTCTGATACCCTGCTCATGGTCTCCGGTTGATGACGGCATTGGCTAGCAATGACCGCACCGCTGGGATAGGTAAATTCCACAAAGTGATGATCGAAGATTTCTCCGTGATCTTTACCGGTACGTACTTGACGGCCTCCCATTCCTTGTGCTGATACCGGATATTCGCCGATAAACCAGTTGGCCACATCAATATTGTGGATGTGCTGTTCCAAAATATGATCTCCGCATAACCAGTTGAAATAGTACCAGTTACGCATTTGGTATTCCAATTCGGACTGACCAGGTTGACGCTCACGCACCCAAACCCCGCCACTGTTCCAATATACCTGACCTGAAACGATTTTGCCAATGGCATCTTTTTTCAAGTGATCTACTGCCGCTAAATAATTGTCTTGATAATGACGCTGTAATCCTACAACTACATTTAGTTTATTCGCCTTTGCCTTTTCGGCAGCGGCCAAAACCTTTCGCACACCCGGTACATCTGTGGCCACCGGTTTTTCCATAAAAACGTGCTTTCCATTGTTTATGGCATATTCAAAATGCTGTGGTCGAAATCCGGGCGGTGTGGCCAAAATGACCACATCGGCCAGATCCATCGCTTTTTGGGCCGCGTCGAAACCGACGAACTGATGCTCTTCCTTTACATTGACTTTTCCTTTGGCCATGTCGCCCATCTCTTTCGAGATATTGGCGAGGCTTCCTTTGAGGCGGTCTTCAAAGGCATCGGCCATGGCCACTAGTTCTACATTTCCATCCGCCCGTAAGGCTTGAACAGCAGCTCCGGTGCCTCTTCCCCCACATCCGACCAAGGCAATTTTCAATTTTTTATCATTAAAGACATTGAACATGGCGTTCATCTGAAATGAAGGTAATACGGCCGCCCCTGAAAGCAGGGCGGTGTTCTTTACAAAACTTCTACGTGAGTTTTTTGAACCCGTAACCGGATTCGTCTTTTTTTCATTTTCCATTATTTCGAATTTATTTCTCTGTTGCTTATTGTACTACTATAGGCTACCGTGAATATAAGAATAATATCATTTTATTCTTAATAAACTATTGAATTTGTAACCTAAATAGCTCATAATCTCATATATACCTCTTTTTTTAACTATAAGGACAATGTACTAAAAGAAACCATAATGTAGAGCACGATCAAGACGACCGCTACCGAAGCAACGATGTCCCAGATGTTGTAACTCGATTTGTTGGCCGCTTTCTGCTCGGCGCTTACGGTGCCAAAAGTCAGTCCCGCCAATTGGGCTTGGGAGGGTGCCGGATAGAACATACTCACGGTTACCGCTATGGCCACACAGATGGCGAAGAAGTAAGCTCCAAAAACCAGCCAATTTATATCGGCGATATTGAATAGAAAACTTCCTTCTGAAAAACTCGATTTCAATATTTCAAGCGTCAATTTTGAAAACCCGATGATAAAACCACCGATTAGGGTCGCAATGGCACCGTTGGAATTAATGCGTTTATAAAAAATACCTAAAAGGAAAACCGCTGCTATCGGAGGAGAAATATAGGCCTGTACGTTTTGAAGGTATTCGTACAACCCATCGGACAAGCGGGAAATAATGGGAATCCACAATAATCCTAAACCTACCACAAAAAAAGTGGCGATACGGCCTGTTCTAACTAACTGTTCTTCGGGTTTGTTCGGCTTCAATTTTTTATAAATATCCAACGTAAACAAGGTGGAACAAGAATTGAAAACCGATGCCAACGAACTCATCAACGCAGCTAAGAGTCCTGCCGCCACCAATCCCCGAAGTCCTGATGGAAGTAGATTGCTCATCAAAACAGGAAATGCCTCGTCTGGGCTGTCCCAATCCAGTTTTCCTTGCATCTTCAATCCCAAGGCAATAACTCCCGGAATCAGAAAAAGAAAAACTGGCATGAGTTTTAACAAAGCACCGAAAATACTGCCCCTTCTCCCCTCTTTTATATTTTTAGCGGTCAACACCCGCTGTACGATGACTTGGTCTGTGCACCAATACCAAATACCCACAATTGTACTCGTAATAAAAAGTGGTAACCATGGATAATCGGGATCCGAGTTCGGCCGCCACATATTAAAATAATCAGGGCCGATAGTTGTTTTCAATTCACCCCAACCTCCTACGGCATCCAATCCTATAAAAGTCAATACGCCTGCCCCAAGCACTAAGATAATGGCCTGAATGGTTTCGGTATAAACTACAGCACGCATTCCACCCAAAACGGTATAGAGACCAGTCAAAACTACCGTAGCCACAGCCCCGATCCAGAAAGGGATTCCCAATAAAGCCGAAACAACCACCCCTCCGGCATAAATTGTAACCGATACTTTGGTCAAAATATAGGCAATCAAAGAAACTACGGAAAGCACCCAACGTGAGCGGGCATCGAATCTTTTCTCAAGAAACTCGGGCATGGTAAAAACCCCACTTCGGGCATAGAATGGCAAGAATACCCAACCGAGCATTAATACGATCCAGGCATGCAATTCATATATCAACAACGGCATTTTGTCGCCAGCTCCATTTCCGGCAAGGCCGACCACGTGCTCCGAACCGATATTTGACGCAAAAATGGAGGCGCCTACCATGAACCATCCAATATTCCTTCCTGCCAAAAAATAATCCTCGGTACTATTTTGTTTTTGCCGGATGACCCACCAGGCCACGCCCAATAAAATCAGAAAATAGGCAATGATGACTACCCAGTCTAGTGTATCAAGTCCTTTCATAGTTTAATTGGTTGGTTTTTAAATTCCAATTCATCCGCTAAATGACCATACTCTTAGATATGCCCATGGCCAATCCCCGAATCTCGGCTAGGCCTTTAAGACGACCAATGGCCGTATACCCCGAATAGGCATTTGCGGTATGTAGGTCATGCAAAATCTGATGTCCGTGATCGGGGCGCATTGGCAATTGCATACCTCTCGCCTTTTCGATTTCCAAAACTGCCATAACGATTTCATACATATCGGAAGACCCTTCCAAATGATGGTCTTCGTAAAAGCTACCGTCATTTTCGCGGTTCACATTCCGTAAATGCAGGAAGTGGATGCGGTCGGCAAATTTGCGAATCATTGTGGGCAAATCATTATCCGCAATTGCACCTAAAGATCCGGTACAAAAGGTAATTCCGTTAGAGGGGCTATCCACAAAATTGACCAGATCCTCTAAATCGGCTTCCGATTTAATGATTCTGGGAAGGCCCATAATATCAAAAGGAGGGTCATCGGGATGGATTGCCATCTTGATCGCGTTTTCTTCCGCCACTGGAATGACCTCGTTTAAAAAATAGGAAAGATTTGCCTTTAGGTCAGCATGTGTAACGCCTTCGTACTGCGCGATCATCTCCTGAAATATCGGTATCGTTAAATCATCAACGGTGCCGGGCAGGCCCATCAAAACATTGTCTTGTAATTGTCGTTTTCCAGATTCGCTCATTTTAGAAAAACGCTCGTCGGCACGGTGTAATATTTCAGTCGAGTAATCACTCTCAGCATTTTTGCGTTTCAAAAGATGACATTCGAAAATGGCCATATCGACCTTATCGAAACGCAATGCAGTGCCTCCATTTTCAAGTGGCCAATGTAGATGCGTGCGGGTCCAGTCTAAAACAGGCATAAAATTGTAGCACACGTTTTTGAGTCCGCATTGGGCGACATTTCGTAAACTGGATTTATAATTTTCTATCCTTTGGACATAATCCCCTTTGCGCAGTTTTATATTTTCATGGATGGGAATGCTCTCAATAACCGCCCATTCAAGTCCGGCATTTTCAATTGAGGCCTTTACTTTTTTGATTTCCTCGATAGGCCAAACTTCGCCATTCTTAATATGGTGCAAAGCCGTTACCACTCCCGAAGCTCCTGTTTGTCTTATATATGAAAGCGTTACCGGGTCTGTTTTTCCAAACCATCTAAAGGTTTCCTGCATGAAGTAGTAAGAGTTTTTGGGCGCCGATTGCTCCGTTATTAATCAAAGATTCGTTCTCCTAGCCGTACTTGCTTGAAAGCAACTAGATTACAAAATTAACCGCACTGCCCCAAATTTTATTTTCCCAATAATTTAAACGTAAGAGATTGTTTTGAAACTTTGTTATATTCATCATAGAAAAACGAACGCACTACTTAATCAAAACTTTATGAAAAAATACTGTTTAGCTTGCGATTTGAAAGACGACCCAAAACTAATAGCGGCCTATGAGGAATATCATAGAAACGTTTGGCCAGAAGTTCTCAAAAGCCTGGGCGATTCGGGCATTACCCATATGGATATCTATCGCATCGAAAACCGTTTGTTCATGATTATCGAGGTAGAGGATGATTTCTCCTTTGAGAAAAAAGTGCAGCTGGATAAGAACAACGAGAAAGTTCAAGAGTGGGAAGTTCTGATGTGGGACTATCAACAGGCATTACCATGGGCCAAACCGGGTGAAAAATGGCTGCCTATGGAAAAAATTTTCGAGTATGACAAAGGGTAACCTATTCCATTGGGTGCTCCTTTAACAGTTCTTCGGGAGTGTAAAACCCTTGTTTATCCTTTGTTTTCTCTCTAACATTTTTAACCATTTCTGGAGTAATCGCAGAGGCCTTGTTGTCGAATGTATTTCGCACGAAGGTAAGTACACCAGCCATTTCTTGGTCGTTCAACATGCCCCCATAGGGCGTCATAGGTACTTGCCCAGGATAGGTTTTACCCATCAGGGTCAGCGGCCCTATCAAACCATGAAGTGTCAATTTAATCAACCGCTCTTCGTTGCCGGTCACCCAAGGCGATTTTGCCAATGGAGGAAATTGCGAAGCACTCAAACCCAAACCATCAGGTTGGTGGCAGGTTACACAAAAACCTTCGCGATTGTATATTTCTTCACCCAATACGAATAATTCTTTTTCGACACCTTCCAAATCGGTCTTTGTTCCTTTCGTTTCGGGATCCTGGCCTATATTAACATCGTTGATGTGGGCAAGGGCTGCCTCATAGGGTTTTTGCATCCAATCATCTAACGGCAATTGACCAGCAGTTTGAATAATGGGCAAACCGATTTCTTTATCGAGCCATGAAGCTGCCGCGAAGGCTTCCAAACGTACTCTTGGGTTTTCATCTTTTGCAGCCTCCATCAGCAAATTAGCTTGATCGGCAATTTGGTGTCCCGAATATCGTAATACCTTGACAGCCGCGGATCGAGCCCTAAAATCTTTGGCATTGAGCATTTGATTTAGTAAGTCTTTGTCGACTTTATTGAGTCCCCAGCTTACCCAAAGGCCTTCGAGTACATGGTGCTCATATCTCGGATCGGTTTTATCCAACGTGGTGACCCAATTCTTCATTTTAGACAATACCGCTTCTGAATCACGGGCTCGAAGTTCCCTTCTTGTTCGGTAGCGGGTTCGAAATTCGGGCAGTTTGAGATTATCCAATAATTCTTCTAAACTAGCATCGACAATTTTTGAAGGTTTTACCAAAGGTCTTGATGGATACGTCAAACGATAAATTCTTCCATGTACGTGGTCACGCAACGGATCACGTGCGTTGTGCTGCATGTGTCCCACTAAAACGTTATGCCAATCGACAAAATAAAGTGACCCATCGGGTGCAAACTCCATATCGACAGGCCTGAAATTGGTATCATCCGATACGATCAGATCAGTTCGATGTTCACTATTGTAACCGGCGGTATTAGGATCATCGACCATGGTATGCTGCTTGGTACCCAAAAAGCCGATGGTATTGTTAATCAAAATATCGCCTTGAACATTGTCGGGAAAATGTCGGCTATGCACAAATTCGAGACCGGAAGTAGGCCGAACACGATGCTCCTCTTCAATTAAATTTCTTGGTAACGGATTCGACTGACCGTATCTGTTCTTGATCGTACCTGGCATCATCCATGTCATATCGGGTCCTGAAGTATGGGCGAAAAATGGCTGTCCCCATTCATCGAAAGCAATGCCCCATGGGTTCGGTATCGGCAATTGGGCGGTTCGCTCCAAATGATGGCGTTGGGGACTATACCTATAAAATCCGCCATTCGTTGCTCTTACAGGGCCATAAGCGGTTTCCACATTGGTGTGTAAAAATACGCCTTCCGCCATATACATGGCACCCGACGGATCGGCCGCATAGGCACTAATACCATGATGGGTATCGTGGTCATCGAATCCGCTTAAAATGATTTCCTTGCTATCGGCCTTATCGTCGCCATCGGTATCTTTTAACAGAACCATATTCGTACCTTGGGTCGCATAGACTCCTTCCGGGGCAAATTCAAAACCTAGGGGAAGGTGCAGCCCGCCTGCAAAAACGGTTTGCTTATCTGCTTTTCCATCACTGTCAGTATCCTCTAAAATCAACAACTTATCGTCAGGTTTACTGTCGCCAGGTTTGTAATGGGGGTAACTCGGCATCGTTGCCACCCAAAGTCTTCCTTTGTTATCAAAAGAAAGTTGAACAGGATTGGCCAGATCAGGAAATTCCTTTTCGGTAGCAAAGAGCTCCAATTTATACCCGTCGGCCACTTTTAATTTCGACAAGGCATCCTCTGCATATAGATATTCGGGGTTGCCTGAACCATTTACATCCTTATAATTCGTTTCCACCGGGGGCAGTTTTTTGGTTTTGGCATCCATAGCGACCAAATCCGTTTGTTTACCCTGTGCGGCATTCCATATGGCAGTATCGCGATTGGCCGTCATTTCACTTATTTTCTCCTTTTCATACGGATAGTTATCCGGTCCGAAAGGATCGTAACGCCTTCCCCACGCATGAACTCCATTGGGCAGTTTAATATCGTTATGCCAAAACCAATTCTTTTCCATGACCGCTTCATACACTGCCTCTCGGTTAGAATCGGCCATGACTTTTTGCCGACCGAACATTTCATCGGCCAACAATTCGGCCAATTTTTGATAGCCGTTATCGTTCAGTTGGAATCCATCTGCAGTAATGTTGCTCTCTTCGGCCTCCATCCAATTTTTGCTTGGACGAAAAGCATCCACAAAAACCACACTGTCCTTTTGGGCAACCTCTTGCATTGCTTCTGTATACAACTTAAGGTTCTCATTTTCATTGATGCCGTTGGGCAAATCCATTTTGTCAGATAGGTCTTCATAGGCTATGGGCGACACCAAAACCAGTTTCGGGGCCGAATCTCCATTATACTTCTGTTTTCGGGTATGTGCTATAAAGGCATGCAGTTCATCCTTATAATTTTGAAGGCCAGCCTTGCCCTGAAAAGATTCATTATATCCAAAAAAGGCAACGATGATGTCGGCACCTAAATCGGTAAGCCATTCGTCTTCCGTTGGATAGAAACCGATACTTCCCGACTTATTGGAATGTTCATCTTGATAGAATTTTTCCGCCCCAGGAAACGCCCATGGAATATTTCTTGACGAATGCGGGCGAAAACCGGGGGTATTTCCTCCATCGGCCATGTTTCGAATGAACAAAGTACTATCGGGATAACGTAAATGCATTTCGGTTTCGAAATGGCCAAAATTCATCATACGGGAACCTAGATTGTTTCCGATGATTACGATATGGTCATCTTTATGAATGGGTACAGCACCCTCTTTATTATCATTACAGCCCGTGCTTATCAAGGCCGTTATAAATAATAATCCGATAATCTTGTTAAGCCTTCGTGTCATAGTACGATTTGGTTTATTAATTAAGATGTACATGTATCCCTTTTTCTACTGAAAGTTCACAAGCCTCGATTATCCTTTGACAGGTAATCGCATCTTGCAAGCTCGACAAAGGTGCCTTACCTTCCCTCAATACTTTATTAATGAAATGCGTGGCGGTATTTTTAATGGACTCGGGATAACACTGATACGTTTGCGAATGTGCACCATTTCTATCATTAATTACAAAATCACGATAACTATATCGGGTACTGCCTTTGGTACCGATGACTTTAATGATGCAAGTCCACGGGTCTCCCGAGTGGTCATCGTTAGCAAAACTAGCGCATAAATGACTCAGAGTGCCATTTTTCATTTGAATGTTCGCCATAGCAACATTTTCTTGTGGGGCAATTGTATCGTCCACAGTGTTCATCAAACAAGAAACAGTTTTGGGTTGCCCTGTCAAGTACAACATGGTATAGCTATGATGTGTTAAAATCTGTCGGATTACTCCTGGATAGCGAGCGCGAATTTCATCGGCATGATGAATATTGTACATCATATAGAATTGGGTTACATCGCCAAGTTTGCCGTTTTCAATCATTTCTTTAGCGCGCATGATGCCCGGTTCGTAAATATAATTATGCACAGGCATACATTTAACATTGGCTTTTTTTACCGCCTCGTCCATTTTTTCCAACTCATTTATACTTGACGCCGCTGGCTTTTCGACCAGAATATGTTTGCCGGCTTCGGCGGCTTTGAGCGTATACTCACAATGTGTTTCCATATTGGTCAGTACGAAAACCGCATCGATTTTAGGGTCGGCCAATAGTTCATCTACTGAACCGTAGGTTCGGCAACCGAATTGTTCAGCTTTGGATTTGGCCTTTTCAGGAGTGCGGTTCCAGAGTCCGATCAATTTGGCTCCTTGTAGCTCGTTGACCGCCTCTGCGTGAAGATTGGCGATATCACCTGCCCCGATAAATCCTATTCCTAAAGTTTTCATGAGGCTGGTTTAGAATATTCCAAAGTACCTTTTTCGGCCATTGCCTTAAACTCGATCAATGATTTTCGAATTCCTTCGGAAATTGCACTTAGCGGAAGGTTCGAAAACGTTTTGGTTATTTTACTATGGTCCAAATCACAAATGAAAAGATTGGGAGGCGCATTATTCACAATGGATAGCGATGCATAATTTCCCATACCCAATTCCTTTGCCTGCTCTGCCGCCAACTCTAAAAATGATTTTATCGGAATGGTTTCCCCTTGAATATTAAATGCTCCAAAACCCTCAAACGGTTGAATCGTTACCGCAGCGAATTGAGCACCTACATCTTCTACAAAATGATAGTTTTCGCGACCTTGATACGGCATTTCAAAAGGCATAACCTCTCCTTTTACAGCACCTAAAGTTATTGCTTTTAAGGCATTTGTTGGTGCGGATGTCTTCCCTTTATCCCTTCCCTTTCCGTAAGTCGTATTGAGTCGAAGACATACGGTTGGCACTTTTGTATTGTCATGAAAGAATCGCGCTAGATGTTCTCCTGCCAATTTCCAAATACCATAGTGATTGGGTGGTGCCATCGAAACATCTTCGGGAATGATTTCTTGGGAATACATTGACCGCATGCCATACACGGCAGCTGAACTCGCAAATACGAATCGTTTTAAGTTTTGAAGTTTTTCGGCAGCATCAAAAAGTGCCATGGTACCCCCGGTATTGATTTCCATTCCGCCAATATGGTCGCGAGAGCAATCAGGACTTTGGTAGGCGCCTAAATGGATAATATGTGTGGGGTTTACTTTTAACAATACCCGCTCAATTTCCGAATAGTTGGAAACATCTAAGGTCACAAATTCTAATCGGGGATCTAAGTCCTCACCCAGCCAAAGTTTTAAAGGGTCGTCATTATTGGAGCGTGTGGCAATGATGATTTTCTCTACATCTTGTGACTGTAGTAGTTTATAAATCGTAACGGAACCGATGCAGCCCGTGCCACCTGTTATGAAAATTTTATGCATTTACTTTTCTTATAGGTATTTCTTTTAATCCTTACTTGATTGCCTTAGCGAACTTTTCACTTTCTCTGCGTTCATTGTGGTTAGATTTAAACGAAAGGTTCGCAAGGGTTTACACAAAGGGCTCAACCACAGGCAAAGACTTTAATTCATTTTAACCACCGCCTTCATATTTTGTGCTTTTATAGAATCTTCGAAGGCTTGGGTTACGTCCTCGAAATCATAAAAATCGGTATAGTGTTCTGCAGGAAATATGCCCGTTACCATCAACTTCATCGCCGACATGTAATCATCTCGGCATGAACCCATAGAACCTCTCAGATTCATAGAGGTTCTCGTCAGATGTGTTGCGTTAATGGAAACTTCTTGTCCGTAGGTCGCAATCACACAAATATCTCCTTCGGGTCTAACCACATCAATCGCTTCTGTAAGTACCGCTGGAACTCCTGAACATTCAATGAGTAAATCTACTTTTCCATTTGCGCCAAAAGGAACGCCGTTTTCATCAGTGATCCCGTTTTGCAATTGGGAAGTTAAGGTGTTTTCCGGAGAAACTTCCAGTGTGATAAATCCTCTTTCTTTTGCTTTTCTCAGGCGTATGTCGCGATCATGCGCAATGCCAGTTATGGCTACTCTTGCTCCTGCTGCACGAGCTACTTCCGCCGACATCAGCCCTATAATTCCACAACCTGTTACCACTACATCTTGACCGGGTTTAATATCACATTTATTATAAAGTGCATTTGTGATAATGGATAAGGGCTCTACCAAAGCACCTTGAGCCGGGGTCAAACCTTTCATTAAGGGAACAACGCGGTCTGATTCTAGGACAACTCGCTGACCAAAACCTCCATTTCTATGAAAACCTATAATCTGTTTTTGAGGACAAAGATTCCATTTTGCAACGCTACATGCGGGACATTCCTCGTCTTGGCAGCCTAACATCGCAAGTGGGGTAAAAATATCTCCTACTTTAACATCGCCATGGTCACCAGGGCCAAGCTCCAAAACCTCAGCACTGAATTCATGGCCCATAATCCGTGGGCGCTGCACCCAATCGAAATTTGCTTTTCCGATAGAAGCGCTATTATCAGAACCACATATACCTGTATATAATGTCTTTGCAAGAATTTCCCCCTCTTTCAATTCGGGAATTTCCATGTCGACCACGGCAGTATTACTCGTTACGTTTTCAGCATTCGGATAAATTTTTTCTTTTCCTTGAAGACAGAAGCCTTTTATTTTTTCGCTCATTCTTTGTTCTTGTTAATTGGTCATTCCGCATCACTTCACCAACACCCCCTATCCCCCTCAAGGAGGGAATCCTATTTATAAACTTCTGAAAAACTTACCACTTTACACCGGTATCTTTCCAGCTTTTTGATTTTGCGGATTCTAAGACGGCTTCGCAGACTTTTTGGGTTTCTTGGGCTTCCTTAAAAGTTGGTGAGCAGGGTTTTCCTTCTCCCAAAGCTTTTAGAAAATCGGCCACTTGATGTACAAAACTGTGTTCGTATCCTATTGACAATCCAGGAACCCACCACTTGTCCATATAAGGTTGGTCGCCATCGGTAACATGAATGGAACGCCAGCCTCTCTCGATGGATTCATCTCGATGGTCGAAATATTCAAGACGTGTTAAGTCATGTAGATTCCATTTTATGGAGGCGTGTTCGCCATTGATTTCAAAAGTAAATAATGCTTTGTGGCCTCTTGCATATCGGGTCGATTCGAAAAGTCCCAAGGAGCCATTATCAAAATGACAATGGAAGATACAGGCATCATCGATTCCTACTTTTTGTTTTTCGCCAGTTCCCGTATGAACTCGTTCTTTGATAAAAGTTTCGGTCATTGCGGAAACATCTTTAATGCCGCCGTTCAACCACATGGCCGTATCGATGCAATGTGCCAAAAGATCTCCCGTCACTCCCGAACCTGCCGCATCATTATCTAAACGCCAAAGTCCCTCTCCTCCCTGCGGAAGTTCGGGGCTAATCGTCCAGTCTTGTAAAAAGTTGGAACGAAAGTGAAATATCTTACCCAATTTTCCTGCGTCTATTAACTGTTTGGCTAAAGTTACCGCGGGAATACGTCTGTAGTTAAAATATACTGTATTCGGAACACCCGCTTTTTCAATCGCATCGACCATAGGCTGCGCTTCAGCAACTGTTCGCGCCAAGGGCTTTTCGCAAAGCACCATCTTTCCAGCTTCAGCGGCCGCTATCGCAATTTCGGCGTGCATGTTGTTTGGTGTACAAATATCAATGGCGTCGATATCATCACGAGCAACCAGTTTTCGCCAATCTGTTTCAATCGATTCATAGCCCCATTGTTCGGCGAAGGCCTTCACTCGCTCCTCATTTCTTGCACAGACTGCTTTTAATACTGGTTTATATTTTAGTTCAGGGAAAAAATCTCCCACTCTTTTATAGGCATTGGAATGGGTACGGCCCATGAATCCATAGCCTACTAGGCCTACTCTTAATTCTTTTTTCATTACTATGCTTTTGTTGCTATTCCCGTGAAGACGGAAATCTTTTAAACGCTTGTCTAATCTTGAACAAGAGGATTAAGTTGAAGTCTTAAGACTAAATTCGCTAACACCTCCTTGCCCCCCTTCAAGGAGGGATTACCATTATTATTACTCGTGCCAACCATGAAGTTCACGCACTTTTATCATGGCGCCTAGAACATCGTTCCAGGTTTGTTGTTTCATCATAACTTCGTTGGGGAACATACAGCCATCCCAACAGATGTGTTTGAACTTTTTCGTCAGAATTCCGTTTTCGTCACGCAGCCAATGTCCGGCATCGACGGCGATATCCAATTTTCCATTGGGGTCTGTGGCTTGACAATGTCTTCCGGTTTTATCATGTGAACCTGCACCGAAAACAGTTCCATCGTTTTGGGCCACGTGAAAATCGATTGTCCAAGGGCGCAAAGCGGCTGTAAGTGTTTTAAGTCCTTCTGTCAATGTTTCCCTATCGTTCCAATCGAAATCTTTTGGTAGAATACGTTCGTCCTCTTTGTTATATCCAAGAAGATATAATAAAGTATGCGCCATATCGGCCTGAAAACCTATATTCGGTCTATCGACGGCCTCTAAGGTATTTAGCATTGTCTTCCAACCGTGCATGCCGCCCCAGCAGATTTCTCCTTCGGCAGCTAGAGACTCCCCATAATCGGCCGCAACATCACAGGCTTTACGAAAGGTCTGGGCAATTAATTTTGTATTTCCGGCTTCATCTTTTGCCCAACTTTCGGGGTCGATTGAAGAATCAATACGTACGATTCCGTTTGGCCTCACACCAATATCTCTAAGTTTTTTACCAATCTCACAGGCTTTACGCACTTGTGAAACAAATTGTTTTCGTTCTTCGGCAGATCCCATTGCGGAACCTCCACCAGTGCCAGCCCAGATAGGTGCGACAAGACTTCCTATTTCCAAATTTTTGGCCCTTGCCTTGTCGGCCATTTTTTTTATTCCATCATCCGAAGAGTCAATATCTAAATGTGGATCGGCCACGAAAAGGTCAAAACCATCGAATTTGATTCCATCAACCTCGGCATTTGCCGTAAGCTCGATCATGGTGTCGATATCGATTGGAGGTTCTGAATCTGGTCCTTTACCGACAACCCCGGGCCACGAGGCGTTATGAAGTTTGGGATAGTTGTTCTTCTGCATTTTACTTCAATTTTAAGTTTTCTGCTTATATTCTTGCGTACGCACACAAGTTCACTAATTTAAATAAAAATCACCAACTGCTAAGGATAATAATTGTAGGTTTTATAAAACAGATGGTTATTTTGTGACAAACCAACAAGACTTGAACAAATTAATTATGATAATAGCAAAAAAACAAGTAAACTTATAGGCTGAAATAGTTCGACTAACCAAAATTTATAAAACCTAAACATTTTCAAACTTATGGAGACTAATACAACAATACCGGCTTCAAACGCAAACAGGCTTTTTTACGGTAGCTGTTTTGCATTAATTACCACAGCATTTTCATTTGCTATTGCTGCAGGCATTTTAGATCAGCTCAAAACGGAATTAGAATTGACCGCTAGTCAAGCAGGCCTTATAACTTCAATGTGGTTTGCTGGTTTTCCGATTTCCATGGTCATTGGTGGTCTTATCTATCATAAGGTGGGAGGTAAGATAATTATGCAATTCGCCTTTTTCGCACATACCATTGGTATTTTATTGTTGATTTTTTCAGGTAATTATATTGGTTTATTGATAGCGAATCTTTTAATCGGTTTGGGTAACGGGTGTACCGAGGCGGCATGTAACCCGATGATAGCAGATGCGTATGAAGGCAATAAAATGAGTAAAATGTTGAACCGATTTCACATGTGGTTTCCAGGAGGTATTGCCGTAGGTAGTTTGCTTTCGGGGTTAATGACATACATGGGAATATTAGGCCAAAATCAAGTGTGGTTGCTTATAATACCTGCTATTATATACGCCTATTTGTTTTATGGTCAAAATTGGCCTAAAGCTAAAGTGCAAGAAGCAGCAACCCTTGGCGGAAATTTTAAAGCGATGTTAACTCCGTTGTTTATTTTTATTGCAGCTTGTATGGCATTAACCGCCATATCTGAATTCGGGCCTAATCAATGGGTTGGGCTAATTCTAGAAAAAAGCGGTGCAAATACGTACTTAATTTTGGCCTTAACAGCTGGATTGATGGCAGTCGCTCGATATTTTGGAGGTGATATGGTGAAAAAATTTGACCAAACGGGTGTACTTCTTGGATCAGCTATTTTGGCCACAATTGGCATTTATCTTTTTAGTACGCAAACTGGTGCCATGGCCTATGTTGCGGCCATTGTTTTCGCACTTGGCATTGCTTACTTTTGGCCTAATATGATTGGATTTATCGCTGATAAAATTCCAAGGAGCGGGGCATTAGGGATGTCCATAATTGGTGCAATTGGTATGTTTTCTACTTCAATTTTTCAACCAATAATTGGTTCATGGATTGATTCGGATGTGGATGATAAAGCAAATTCTTTATTAAATATATCAGGAGAGACTTTCAACAATGCAAAAAAAATATTCGATAGTGGTGATAATTTGGGCGAAGCAGCTGCAATGCTAAATATTGCAGAGAGTGATTTACAATCAACAATAGACAATGTTGTACTTGAATCTGGTCAACAAACCTTGGAGACGATGACTTTGTTTCCAGCAATATTGATTGTCCTATTTGCAATACTTTACTTCTGGATGAAAAACAGGAATAAGACAACTGCGGCCGATGCGATGAGCGGACAGCCGGCAACTGAGCTCTAGTTTAAAGCAAAAGTCGAAATGACATGAAAAGATTCCTGCCTTCACGGGAACGAAAATAAATACATTATTCATGAAAATAGGAATGAACATGCTCCTCTGGACCAATCACGTGACGGAGGAGCATTATCATATTGTAGACAACCTAAAGGAAACGGGATACGACGGCATTGAACTCTATATGGGCGATGGTGATGTTTCCCATTACACAAAACTCGGGAACCATTTTTCAGATTTAGGTCTAGGAGTAACCACGGTTACCGGACTTGCACCCGAAGAAAATATTTCGAGTGACGATGCCAATATCAGACAAGCAGGTCTCGACCGTTTAAAATGGGCTATCGATAATGCTGAAGCCGTGGGAGCCGAGAATATTTGTGGGCCGATCCATTCCAGTTTTGCCTATTTCACGAGACAACCACCCACCCAAGACGAACGAAAACGGAGCGCCGAAATGCTACGTCATGCCGCCGAGTATGCGGGCCAGGCCAACATCATGCTTTGTCCTGAGGCATTGAACCGTTTTGAATGCTATCTCTATAATACTATGGCCGATTTGAAAACTTTGGTGGAAGCCGTAGACCACCCCAACTTGGGCGCCATGTACGATACGCATCATAGCAATATTGAGGAAAAAAGTCAATCCGAAGCATTGAAAACCATTGCACCCGTATTAAAACATATACATATCAGCGAAAATGATCGTGGTACGCCAGGAAGCGGACAAGTGCAGTGGGACGATGTATTTCAGACTATCAAAGAAATTGGTTATGATGGTTGGTTGACGATTGAGGCTTTTAGTACGATTATTCCCGAATTTGCCAATGCCATTAATGTTTGGAGGGATTATTCGCCCTCAGAAGAAATCTATGCGGAGGGATTAAAATTCATTAAAGCTGGAATCGGGGCCTAATTTCAAAATATACCATTTATGAAGAAGCTATATCTATTTTTGTTTTGTTGTGTTCTGATTTCCTGTGGAGAAAAAACCGAGAAAAAGGAAGCAGCGGAAAAGGAGGTTGAAAAGATTTTGGAAGCCCCAAAACAATGGTTAACCTTCGAAGGAAATAGCGATAATGCAAAGCATATTGTTTTGGTTTCCGGGGATGAGGAATACCGTTCCGAGGAAGCATTGCCACAGTTGGCAAAAATATTATCAACGCATCATGGATTCAAATGCACGGTTCTTTTCGCACAAGATCCTGCAAAGCCAGGAATTGTCAATGCGAACTATGTCAAGAATATTCCGGGCTTGGAAGCTTTGGATTCCGCCGATATGATGGTCTTGTTCACGAGGTTCCGTGCGTTGCCCGATGAACAGATGCAACATTTCGACAAATACTTGAAAGCAGGTAAACCTTTAGTAGGTATTCGCACAGCCACCCATGCTTTCAATTTTCAAAAAGATTCTACTTCTAATTTTAGGCACTATGGTAACTACTCCCAAGGTGACAAAACAGAATGGACGGATGGTTTCGGGCGTTTGGTACTCGGTGAAAAATGGCATACCCACCATGGGTATCATAAACATCAAAGCACGCGCGGAGTGATTGCAGAGGACGCAGGGTCACATCCGATAGTAAACGGAATCGAGAGCGGTTCAATTTGGGGGCCGACCGATGTATACGGGGTACGTTTGCCATTACCTGAAGATAGTCAGCCCATCATTTTGGGGCAGGTCATCAATAGGAAAGGTGAATTTGATGAAAATGATATTTTCTTTGGGATGAAACCTACCGATACAGAACTCGCCACAGAAAACAACGAGGGTCTAGAAGTCAATAAAATTCTTATGCCCATTGCTTGGACCAAAAGCTACCAACTTCCAGATGGTAAAAAAGGAAAAGCGTTCACCTCTACAATTGGTTCAGCAACCGATATGTTGAATGAAAGTGTACGCAGGTTACTGATCAACGGTGTCTTCTGGGCCATGGATGAAACGGTGCCAGACGAAGCGAATGTAGAGTTGGTCGGAGATTTTAATCCTTCTGCGTACGGTTTTAAGACCGATGAATATTGGGTCGACAAAAACCTTAAAGTTGAAGACCTCGACTAAATCGGGTTTCGAAAAGAAAATTCTAAACATGGGTTCTCATGAAAAAATCAAATTTTAATTGCGTATTTCTTCCTTTTTTCGTTTTCATGTTGTTAGGTACAATGCTGACCTACGCTCAAGAATCTTTGGAGGGAAAGGTTTTGATGGCTGTTTTTGCTCATCCTGATGATGAGATGACAGTAGCTCCCATACTTTCGAAATATGTCGATGAAGGCGTCAAGGTATACCTCGTGATTTGTACGGATGGCCGTCTTGGCACCAATGATTTTACGGACCATGTGGCAGGCGAAGGCTTGGTGGCAATACGTAAGGAAGAGATGAAATGTGCCGCCAAAAAGCTAGGAGTTGAATTAATACATCTCGATTATCATGACCAATTACGTGTAGGTGAGGGCTATGACGGCCATGTACCACATGCCAGACAATTAATTATCGAACTGGAAGGAATTATCACCGAAAAGCAACCCGATGCGCTGATTACATGGGGTCCTGACGGCGGAAGCACCCATATGGACCATCGTTTGGTCGGAGCCTCGGTCACACAGGTTTTTACCAGTAAAATTTGGGATAAAACGAAAAAGCTCTACTACGTAGGCAATCCCTCTAATCTCATTGAAGAACCGGAACGAAAGAAATTAGCGGGACAAGACCCGAGCTATCTGAATGTGCACATAACGTATTCGGATGGGGATGCCGAAAAGGCCATGGAGTCGTTGAAATGCCATGAAAGTCAAGTATCTCCTGATATGGTAAAATGGAAGAAGGAGTCTCGCGCAAAATCCAATTCCACCATCTATTTGAGAGAGTTCGTAGCTCCGACGGAAAAAAAGAATTCCTTATTTGAGTAATTCGGATGTTTAAAATCGATAAGATAAACGAAGCATAGAACCTCTAGGCAAAACCGGGACCACCACAAAACTAGCATCAGGATTGGCCTGAATAAAATCGGCCGTGGCTCCGTTAGCACTTGCCCCAAAACTATTGGCCCCGAAGAAATTGGCGAGTCCTTCCGAATTAAAAAGATTGGTAACCAACAGATCAAGACTTAAGTTTCGATTCAGGTCGTAACCAAGACCTGCATTGAAAATACTATAGGCGGCCAACTGAAATGCGTTCGCCACATTCCCCTCACGCTCGCCCATAAATTGCCAACGAAGAAAACCGTTCCATTTGTCTTTTTGATATTCAGCCCCGAGATTGAACATCAAATTCGGATTGAAAGGAAGGTCGTTATCGGAAAAATCCAAAAGCTGATCGTCGGCCTCGTCTACGGAACCTGCGGCGTCATAGACCGTCCAATTTGTAGCGATGCCTTTCTGCAACGTTCCATTGAACCGAAAGGTCAAAAAGGACACTGGCGAATAGGCGCTTTCCCACTCTAATCCAACGGTTCTCGAATTATTGAATTGTACAGGAGTATAAAAAACGCTATTACTTTCAGAGTCAAAGGCAAAATCAGCCACCCCGATATTGGTAAGTTGGCTCCAAAATGCGGTAGCCGTGGCAGAAAAATCTTTCTTACTGAATTTCAATCCGAGTTCGGCCTGGGTTATTTTTTGCACTTCCCCTTCTTGATTGATCGGCACATTCGAGAAATTGTTGAAATAGTAATTCAATTCCGGGGCTTTGTTTCCTGAGGAAAATCGACTGAAAATGGCCATTTCATCCACAAATTTATAATTCAGGCCCACGGAGTACGAGAGATAACCATAATTGAAATCAAATTCGTCACGACCACCGGTCGGGGCCAAAATGCCATTGTCGTAATCCGTAGTCGGGTCTCCATCGTAACCACCACTTCGCTCAAAAGGCGCAGCTTGATCTTTGCTTCCTTTATGGCCTATGGTTTCATAGCGCAATCCAAGATCTAAGTGGATACGCTCTTGTATTTTCCATCGGTCATTGACGAAAAATCCCAATTGACGAACATCCGCACGGGAATTATCAAAAAACAATCCCCCATAATTGCTCAGACCGTTTTCGTCGGATAAACCCACTACGGGTTGACCAGGATTATCAAGTGTCACTTGCAACATTCTCGGATTGGGCTCATAGGTCACATAACCGAAACTACCCTGTGTATACAATGAAGTATCTGAAAAACCTCCGGCAAAACCAAAATTTATATCATGGTTTTCGGCTTTTTTTCGGATGGTCAACTGATTCATCCATTCGTCGGAACGGTTCTGTTTTAACCAAGACGCCGTGCCCATAATAGCGTTATTTGGTAATGCTCCTTCTGTCAAATATTGAAAAGATTCGCCCGCCAAGATTCCGCTATTGTCCAATCGGGCCAATTCGGTACCGGAAACTGCATCACGAAATACAACTTGACCAATAGGGAACTGTGCACCGCTTATGAAATAGGCTAATGGATCGTTCAACGAAACAAAAGCGTTACTGATCGCGGTTTGCCAATTTGCATTTTTACGGGAATGTTTCAGGTTAAAACGTAACGACCAACCACTACCAAAATCTTGAAGCACATCGACCCCGAATGCGCGATCTTGTGCATGCACCCCCTGCGAGGGATCGAAATTGTTGGTCGCGTTTTCATTCAATCTTCTACCATCGGGAACGTTGGCCGAAAAGGCTGGCATCATAAGCGCGGTAGCATTGAAATCTTGTCCAAAGGCTGCTTGCGGGTCGCTCCAGTTTGTTGCCGCTACACCAGTATATCGGTTTGTAAAATCATCCAATATCTTACCATATAATTTGAGATATCCTCCACCATAGGTTTTGGTAACATTAAATTTTAACTGTCCTCCTTTACTAAACGTAAAATCGGTATTTCGGGCACCATCGTCATTGCGATAATGGCCTCCAATATTATAAAACCAATTATTGCCAAAAGTTCCTCCCAAAATACCATCGATGCGGAGGGTCTGATTACCTACGCCCTGCACTCCGCCTTGAATTTGTATTTCTCCCCCGAAATCTTCCCTAGGCCCACGCGAAATAAAATTATAGATTCCGCCAGGTCCGTTCAAAGCAGTTATCGCCGCACTACCGCCACGTATCGCTTCTACCTTTTCGGTGGTCAAATCGACACGATGAAATATTTCGGGACTATAGTACGAATGTTGGACCAAACTTACCGGGAGACCATCTTCTTGAAGCGAAACATAGTACCAACCCATATCATCTTCAGCTGAGGCCGAAATACCCCTTGAATAAACCCTTGTGAAAACTTCACCCGCGGACGGGTCGGTAAAAGTTCCTGGAATGGCTTGTAGCAAATCGGCCGTTCCCCTTTGAAAAGTTTGTTGCAAGGCCTTTGATTCCAAAGTTGTGACAGCCGTACTGGACTCTAATTGTAAACGAGGCTCAAAATTACCGGTCACTACCACATTTTGTAGGCTCAAAGGGTCGTCTTGCAGGGTCAATGTAAGCGAAAGGTTGGTGCTGCCCACATCGATCACCTCGGTATACGTCTTGACACCGATATACGTTATCGTCATTAAATAAGAACCCGGATTTACACCCCGGATTTCAAAAGTTCCCTGCATATCGGTGATTGCAAATTGCTTGGTCGGTTGCAAGGTTACATGGGCACCCGATAAGAGTGTTCCCTCCTCATCACTGACCACCCCATTGATGGTCACTTGCGAAAAAACCAATGAAAAAATGCTAAAGGTGAAAAACAAGACTAGAAATAACGTTTTGTTCATGGTAGTTAAATTTGGAGGGACAAATATAGGGATATAAAAGTGCAAGGACCTATGATTTTTGTCAGCATGACGGTACTACATCTAAACAAAAAAGTGATCAAACAAACTGATCACTTTTTCAAAAAGTCGGGATGACAGGATTTGAACCTGCGACCCCACGCCCCCCAGGCGTGTGCTTTTATATATAATATGTTTACATTTTATTTCTTTTTGTCTTATTATCAATATTTTATAAAAATATACTTTTCTTCTAGTTGCATTAATTGTATCTTTATTAGATAAAATGTTGTACCTATGTTGTACCCACTAAACTACTGTTATGGCAACAATTCGAATGGTTCTTAGAAAAAAATCGCTATCAGACGGCACATTTCCTATCTGTTTACGCGTCACTAAAGATAGGAAATCAAAATATTTTACTACACTTTATAATGCCAACCCAAGTGATTGGGATGATAATTTGGGCCATTTTAAGAATAATTCCAAATATCTTCAACATAACAGGGTCTTACTTAAAATAAAGGATAGGGCGTTTACGGTCTATTCTGAACTAAAAATTAAAAATGAGCACTTTACCTTGAAGGATTTCGAGAATGCTTTTAGAATAACTTCAAACCCACAAAGGAAAGATGTATTTGGGTTTTGGCAAGAGTTAATGGACGACCTCAACACTTCCGGTAGAACAGGGAGTGCAAGAATTCATGGGGAAGCATTCAAAGCTTTAAAAAGATTTACCAAGAAATCACAACTGGAATTTTCAGAAATAAATGTGACGTTTCTGTCGAAGTTTGAAAGTTATTTGAGATCCCGTGGCGGTACTGACGGAGGAATTAGTATACGTATGAGATCGCTAAGGACATTATTCAATACTGCCATTAAAAGGGATATTCTTTCACCTGAAATTTATCCTTTTAAAAAATATCAAATATCCAAGATGAAGGGCGGCAGCGCAAAAAGAGCGTTGGATTTTATCGAGGTTATGAAAATTGTCAATATGGATGTTAGCCACCATCCACATCTTTTGCATAGTCATAAGTATTTTGTATTCAGTTTTTATACCCGCGGTATGAACTTCGCCGATCAAATGTTATTGGAATGGACACAAATTCATGGTAATAAAATCTTTTATACCCGTTCGAAGTCCAAAGGAAATTTTAATATTACTATTCTCCCACCTGTTCAAGATATTTTGGATTACTTTAGGGAAAACTCGATTGGCACAAAATATGTCTTTCCCATTCTTTTACGAGACGATATGACCCCAATACAAATTGAATATCGAAAACACAAAACGCTTAGAAAATACAATCAAGATTTGAAAGAAATCGCTTCCATCTGTAAAATAGAAAAGCATGTCACAAGTTATGTGGCCAGACATAGTTTCGCAAATAGCTTAAAGCAGAAGGGGGTTGCGACGGATATTATTAGTGAATCTTTGGGACATCAGAACATAGCAGTTACACAAGCGTATTTGAAGGAGTTGGATAGTTCTGTTTTGGACGAGGCAAGTATGCTTCTATTATAAATCCTCAATGGATGAGCTCGGTAAAAATATTGGAAAATAAACTTTGCTTTAGTGTATTTCTATCATTTATCCGCCATTTGGTATATATATCCGCCATTTATCCGCCGTAAGATTTAATACAACGTATATATAGTCCCCTTTTTCTCCCCTACTTTTTTTAGGATACCCAGTTTGGTCAGTTCATCAAGATGGCGTAGAGCAGTTCTATCGGAAACTTCAAATAATTCCTGATATTTACTGTTCGTAATGGAGAAATTATTTTTTAAATATCTGATAGCCTCCTTTTGATTGTCCGATACGTCCAACCTTTTAAGATAATCCTCATTGGTTTTATCCTTGAACAATGTAACTAAAATACCCCCCGTAATCTCTTCTATTTTTGGCTCTGGAAGCCCAGCCTTAGAACATTCATCTATTATCTTTAAAGTACCCCGGCCCCAAGATTCAATAAACCCGGCCTTGAAAAAGACATCGGCGATCAAAGGGTTTCTAGGGAATGAAGAATGCTTGGCCTTTAGATCTTGAATCGTAAGTTGTTCGGGTAATGTACCTTGATTCCAAAAAACGATTCTATCGTCATAAACGCTTATTTGAATAGGCGCGGCTTCGTAAACCCTGTGCACCATAGCATTGAACAATGCTTCCCGAATTGCATCAGAGGGATATTCTAAGATTTCCAATCTTTTAATACCCTCATAGGATATATTCTTTTTTAGGAATTTAGTCGACAATGCCATAAAGGCATCCGTAGCCAAACTGACCAAGTTGCCCTCTAAAACCTCCTGAAATTTTAATTCCGTATCAGATTCGCCGAACATACCAATTTTTATAAATGCACTTACAAAGTATTTTTTTGGATCCTTGCCGAATAGGAGAAGGGCAGCTCTCTTTAGCTTAACATCTTCCATAAGCCTTAGATTTTCCAGAATACTTTTTATATCGGTTTCAGATTCGATCGCAGACAATCTCCCATTCTTAACGGCCTCTTCGACAAAGGTTTTTAAAGAATCTTTATCAATATCGTCCAAAGTAGCGTTGGGTTCAACTACAGCGTCCCAAGTTCGTCCCGATTGCTTTAGAAGAAATTCATTCAAATCTGAACCTCTTAATTCTTGGTTGGTACTTCCCGATCTCCGATAGTATTTTCCATTATAGGATATTGCAATATTGTACGGCCTAGTTAAAATTTCTATATAGTGAAGGCTACCCTCTTTATGAAGATTAATATCACAGAGCACTCCGAGCTTACTCGAAATCTTGTTGGGAAGATCTTCCATTAATTTTTTGTAATTTAAAACCCCTGTAATAGAGCCATCATCAGCTTTTCCTATGAAAATACTTCCCCCTTTAGCATTAGCAAAACCTGAAATCCATTTCATGTATTCGTCTCTCCAGGATTCTTTCCACTCTACATTTTGTTGTTCTGGCATTCTTATTTTTGTTTACATGACGTAAGTCAAAGTTATGACAATTTAAAAAATAGACATTGTAGTTTTCTCTTCCTTCCCCCTACCCACAAAAAGTGCCCTTCAGGGCATTCATTTCAATTGACCGAGCGGATACGTAGAAGGTTACATCGAAATCCCCTTGCTTTTGTATTTCGAATAATCGGTAAGCTCGTCCTTGAAACCGTTGAAAACGGCTTCTTCTTTTGGGCTTCTACTTCCCAATAAGTTACGTATTGCATATATCCTTCTTTTCAAAAGACGTGCCTGTTTCATATTTATGTGTTTCTTGGAAACTGAAAACAACGTTTCCCTTAAACCGTTTTTCATGTGGAAATCCAGTATCTCTGGAGGTAGATTGGGTTTGACCCCTTCCAATTCCATAAGATAGGCCGCTTTGTGGTACCGACCTCTTTCGATGAGATAGGAAGACCATAGGTTCTTCAAATGATCTTGTCCTTGGTTTTTGATGTTTTGCAATAGGATTGGTTGATGTTCCAAGACCTGGTACAATCCGGTCGAAGACGAAAGATATGCTTGTATCTTTGGTGCCAACTGCACGTCTACCGGATATTTCGAGTAAATGGAGCCGATATACATATTCCCTTCCCTCTTTTTGAAATAGAAACCCTTGGCGTTGAAAAACCGGATATAGTCTTCGGGGGATTTTTCAAAATGCCCGTGAATTTGTTCCGCATGTTTTATGTAAGCTTTTAGGTTCCATGTTTCGAACTTTATCCGATACTCCTTTGCCATTGCTTCATAAAGGTTCGGGAACATCAAAGGCAGGAAAATCGCTGTCGGGTTTAGCCCGATTTCCTTTTCGGTCTTTTGGTTCAATAGTCCGTCGAGAACTTTTTCGTTTTCCCTGATAAAACCGGGAGAGGCATGGAAATCGATGCGATCGGGAAGTTGCAGGTTTCCCAGATTTAAATCGACCCTATGTTTGGAAGAATTGACATGGCGTATCGTTCTTCCGCTATACCTGACCCCGACACTTTCGAGAAGTTCCAACCGCAGCCCCTTTTTCGATTTCAAGTCGAATATAGGACTGGCGATGACCATTTTGATAAGTTCCGACTTTTCTTTCAATTGCCGTTCTTCCTTTGCGGACTCCGCTTGTATAAGCTCATCTTTTACCGTCTTGAAACGTGACCTTATCAGTTCGCCAAAGTTTACGTTATCGGTATTCAGGTATTTCTTTAGGAAATTAAAACGCTCCGATCCTGCCATTTCGTCGAATACCATTTTGGTCGGCATCCTATCGATGTGTTCGGAAAAGAGAATTTTACTTCCTGTGTTTCGAAAAGTAATATTGAATACCTCTCTGATACATTTTTGTAGTTCCAGCCGCAATTGTCCGCTTTCCAAATCCAATTGGGTATGCCCGCTATCGAACAGTTCAGGATTCCGAGTAATCCTCAAGTCGTTGGCAATTTCATTGCACTTTAAAACGTATCCCGATTTATCGAAAATGGTAAAATCGATGGCCTTTCCTCCGTTATCATAATGAATCTTACAAACCAGTTTTTGATATGATTTCAGGATGTCGGACAGGTGTTCGGTATTTATGGTATTAAACAGTTTATAAGTGGTACACAGCTGTTTTTCCAGCCGTCTTTTGACCATGGGCAACAGTTTGGAACTTTGGTTGCGCCCAAAGACCTTTTGAAGTTTCGGGCCGCTCAATTTTGGATGGACGGTGTAACCGTCGATAAACCTTGACTTGTATCCATTTTCGATGGAAATACCGTAAGAAACCCCGATTCGACCATTTCTTATATGAATCGGTTTTACGATAATGTGATACGGTCTGACCCGTTCCGCCAGTTCCCCGAAACTTCGAACGTTGTATTTCTGAAGGGTGTTGTTCAAGATGTCCTGTATGTAGAACCGGATTCCGTTGACATCTTCTTTTTTGAACTGTGGAATCTGATACATCGGAAGGTCTTTTTCTTGCTTGGTCTCTGGGGATGGGGACAGTCCATATTCATTCTCAAGATGCCTTTGTGTGGCCATGTTCCTTCTAAAATCATTGGAGAGATTTACCTGTGAACCATCTTCTTTGATCGTCGTGGAAACGATGTGCACGTGTTCATGCTTGGTATCGTGATGGCGGACAACGACATAGGGCTGTTCGCCATAGCCCATGTGCTGCATGTATTCTTTGGACATTTCGAAAAAATCACGGTCGCCGAACCTTTCTCCTCTTGGAAGGTTGATGGTCATATGCACATACCTTTTTTCGGAATCGTGGCGATTGCCCAAATGATATAGGACGCTTGCGAAGAATTCCCTGTCCGTATCGGTATCCGAATAGGTGTTCTGGAAACCCAACAGAGTACTCTTGTCCTTTCCGAACACATAGTTCAGGACGCCATGGATATTTTCCCGATACAATACCCTTGCTATCATTTTCCATTGTCTGATTTAAGCATTGCTACCAGTTCAAGCATCAGTTCGTTAGCCTTTTTAATTTCAATTTCGAGGCCTGAATTCGGACTGCGCCTATTCTTATAGTTCGCCACTTTGACCAGTTGGTTGATGTTCGTGCCGATTCTGTTCAGTTGATACCGTAGATTCGAAATGCCATCGGGAAGCCGTTTTTCCTTTGCGGTTTCCTTGTTCAAAATCAGCTTCCTTAAAAATGGGCCGACCGTTCCCCTTTTACGGAAATCGAGATTGTACGACTGTAACATGGCCTTCACTTTTTCCAGCTCTTGGGCATTGAAACGCAACGAGATGGTGTGTTCCCTTTTCTTGTTACCCAACCGTTTTCTTCCTCCTTTGTTGACCGCCATTTCCTCCTTGGATTTTATCTTGGATCTACAGTTTTCACTTCGCCAGAAGTAGTCGTTTTAAGCTCCTTAAAACATAACTTGCTATCCGCCTTTGCGGATAAATATAGTTAATCACTTTTTATTTTAAACGCTTAATAATCAATATTTTATATGCTGAAACCACATGAAAATAGATGCGGACAAATGAAAGATACCATTGATTTTTTTACAAAGGAAATAGCATTGAAAAATTGGATTGTTCTGACAAAATTTTGTGGCTAGGGGGAGGAAAGGTCAAGCGGCTTTTTCCGCTTGTGCTTTCGCGCGGCTCCAAGGGTGTCGTACAAAACTGGAACGGAAAGACTCCACGGGCGGACCTGCGAAGCGTGTCCGCATGGGGAGGATTGGAGTGGAACGGTTGACCGACTTCCAGGGGCTTGGGCTTTATACGCCAACTTTATCTAATGAAAAATAGTCCTGATTACAGAAATTTAGATTCTAGCTTGATTAATTTTGAATAGCCACGGAATATAAAGTAACATAAAACATTGGTTTTATGAGACTGGTAAATCCATCGCATGATTCATGATGTTTTTGTACTATTGACAAAACCATGAACACCCCAGAGGAAAAAAGGCACTTAATGATAACATAGCTTTTATGAACGAAATAGAAAAATTACTGGAAGAAAGAAAGGTACGCCCCACAGCGATGCGTATCCTAATCTATAAGTTTATGGCACAAAAGGATATTGCGGTAGCCTTGACAGATATCGAAAATGCCTTTGTAAAAGCGGACAGGACTACCTTGTACCGTACCCTGAAAACTTTCGAGGAAAACAGTATCGTGCATCAAATAGAGGATGGTACGGGAGTTTCAAAATATGCCCTTTGTGAAGCAGGCTGTAACTGTGAGATCGAACAGGATCTACACTTGCACTTCCATTGCAGTAATTGCGATGAGACCATCTGCTTGACAGAGCATAAAATACCACATATCAACCTGCCTGATGGATATTTCGCGGAAGATGTAAACCTTGTGGTAACGGGGATTTGTGAGAAATGTAGCGGGTAGAAATGCACTTCCATTGCATTGAATTAATTTGGAAATTGCCCCTATGAAAAAGAAAAAAGTAAACCTACGAGACATCGATACCCAAGAACATTCAGGAGAACACAGCCACGATGATGGACATAGCCACGGTAGCCCAGAACAGCTATCCAATTTTAGGACCTATCTACCTGCCATATTCAGTTTTGTGCTGCTTATTATAGGTATTGCTATTGATTATTTTGATGCCTTCCCGTTTTTTGAAGGTTGGATAAGGATTGTATGGTACACGGTTGCATACATTCCTGTAGGATTTCCTGTAATCAAGGAAGGTTGGAACAGCATCAATAACGGCGATTTCTTTACAGAATTTTTGTTGATGTCCATTGCCACTTTGGGGGCTTTTGCCATCGGGGAATTCCCCGAAGGCGTAGCGGTTATGTTGTTCTATGCCGTTGGCGAATTGTTTCAGGCAGCAGCTGTAAAAAGTTCCAAAGAAAATATTAAGGCACTACTGGATGTGCGTCCTAATGAAGCAATTGTTTCCCGCAACGACGATTTCATTTCTGTAAATCCAGAAACTGTTTCGATCGGGGAGAAAATTCAGGTACGCGTGGGTGAGAAAGTGCCGCTCGATGGTATTCTGCTTTCTGAGAAAGGTTCTTTTAATACTGCTGCTTTAACGGGCGAAAGCAAACCCGATACCATAGGAAAGGGAGATAGCGTATTTGCCGGGAGTATCAATTTGGATGGTGTAATCGAAATCGAAACTATCAAGGAGTTTAAGGACAGTTCGATTGCCCGTATTCTGGATATGGTGCAGAACGCCACCGCACGTAAATCGAAAACCGAATTGTTCATCAGGAAGTTTGCAAGGATTTATACGCCTATCGTTGTTTTCCTTGCTATTGGTCTGACATTCTTGCCCTACTTTTTTGTTGATGATTATGTGTTTCGAGATTGGCTGTATAGGGCTTTGATATTCCTAGTGATTTCGTGTCCTTGTGCATTGGTCATCTCTATTCCGTTAGGTTATTTCGGTGGCTTGGGTGCAGCTTCACGTAACGGGATTTTGTTCAAGGGTGCATCCTTTCTCGATGCAATAACAAAAATAAATACCGTAGTAATGGACAAGACCGGAACCATTACCAAAGGAGTCTTTAAAATCAAGGAAGTCGTAAACAGTTCCTCTTTTACGGAAGCGGAATTTATGCAATACCTAATGGCAATTGAGGAACAATCTACCCATCCTATTGCGAAGGCGATTTTGGAATATAAAGCCGAGGGGAAGGATTTGGAGGCCACAAATGTTTCAGAGGTTGCCGGAAAGGGATTGGAAGGAACGGTTAACCGAAAAACCGTTTTGGTCGGCAACAAGGTTTTAATGACCACAAACGGAATAGAAGTTCCACCTGAAACCGATAGCATTGTAGAATCTATCGTAATGGTCGCCATCGACGGAAAATTTGCTGGCTACGTTACCATTGCCGATGAACTTAAGGAAGATGCGCATCAAGCCATAAAGCAAATAAGGGAATCGGGGGTTTCCAAAATCATAATGCTATCGGGCGATAAGGATTCCATAACCCAACAAGTTGCAAAAGAATTAGGCATAGATTGGGCAAAGGGCGGTCTATTACCGGAAGATAAATTGAACGAAGTCGAAGGACTCAAAAAGCAACCCGATACCAAAGTTGCTTTTATTGGCGATGGTATTAACGATGCGCCTGTCTTGGCGACAAGTGATGTAGGAATAGCGATGGGAGGTCTTGGCAGCGATGTCGCTATCGAGACCGCAGACGTTATTATCCAGACCGACCAACCAAGCAAGATTGCACGAGCTATTCAAATAGGTCGTTCTACCCGAAAAATCGTTTGGCAGAATATCGGTTTGGCCTTTGGTGTAAAAATTATCGTGCTCATTCTGGGTGCAGGTGGCCTAGCAACAATGTGGGAAGCTGTCTTTGCTGATGTTGGTGTAGCCCTACTAGCTATATTGAATGCTGTACGATTACAGAAAATGAAGTGGGGTAGAACCGGAAGCGGCTTAAGCTTTTAAGCTTTTGCCAAGCCTAATTACAACAACTTGAACCTTCTTGGATTGGTGGGCAAGCAACAGTTCCATAGGAACAATATACACAACAATCGCCTTCTTTTGGTTTTAGCAGCGTTTTGCAATTTTTGCATTCGTAGAAAAACTGGCATGCCGTTGTGGGCATCTCCTCTTCTGCTTTATGTCCACATTCAGGGCAGGTAATCGTGGATTCTAACTGTATCTCCATTACTTTACTATTTTGTATCCTGTGCTTAATATAGCAGTTTCAATCTTTTGAAGGTCGACCTTGGTTTCATCGTATTTTACGATTGTATTCGCCGCTTCGTAATCTGCATCGACTTTTAGTATACCGTCGAGTTTGTTTACTTCGTTTTCGATATGTGCTTCGCAACCAGTACAGGTCATCCCTTCAATAGCTACCCTGATTTCTTTAACGTTCGATTGCTCCACATACACCACTTCCTTATTTGTATTAGGATTGGAATAAAAAATATGGGAGTAATAGGGAAAGGATAACATCACTCCGGCAAATAGCGTTACCAAAAACAAAAAAACCTTGGAGTTGATGAACTTAAGTTCATCATCTTCGCATGCACAGTCAATCTCAGTTTTGGTTTTGGGTTTGAATTTTTGGTGCCATGCAAAAGCCAGGACCAAAATAGTAAAGCCGATTAAATATGGTCTAAAAGGTGCTATCCAAGAAAAGGTAGAAGCCAAACCCGTAGTTCCTGCCAGTACGGCAAGCACGGGTATAATACAACATATGGATGCGGCCAGAGCGGTCAGAATCGAAGTGCCTATCAATTTGTTATTTCCTATCATACCACAATATTTTCGTTTGTCAACAAATTGAGAATCGGACGTAATGTCGCCATCTTATCCTTGTTCAACGCATAAAAGATAGTCTGCGCCTCTTTCGTGGCGTAGATCAAATCCCTATCCTTTAGTTTTCTTAGATGTTGTGAAATTGCGGATACGTTCATCTGTAGTATATCGCTCAAATCACAAACACATAGTCTTTTCTCCCTTTGGAGCAAAAAGAGAATTTGAAGCCGAACTTTGTTTCCTGCCAAGTTTAGAACTTCGGAAACAAAGTTTAATGAACTTTCCAACTCCTCGATTGAAGACCTACAGTCCAATATCTGTTTTGCGTCTGCTTCCAATCGGATACATATCTGTTTTCTCATAAAACAAAGATAGGTATTTTAGCATTTGCTTAAATACAAAGAATGCGTTAAATTGGTAGTCCAATAAAACAGCCGATTAAAGATACTAAATGTAGAAAGTTGAAGTGGTTCTGAGAAACGTTCTCTTTGAAGAACCAATTAAAAAGACTCAGAGCACCACTATGGGAGGTTCAATGAATTTAATCATATACCTAAGTGGATTAAAGATGAGTTCAACTTAAGATTTGTGATATACAATTTTTATCTTGTGTCGTGCCATTCAATTGGCTCCGACCTTAAAAACACCTAAATGCGGCAGTCTTGTTTTCTAATTTACAGCGGCCAAAAAAATTGATTTCTAGACCGTTGAAAATTATGAACACCTACATTTTATTGCTGTGCCATTTCTAGATTAACGGTCATATCCACCTCATCGCCAACTGGAAATGGTTTAGAACCAACACCAAAATCCTTTCGATTTAAAGTTCCAGTAAGTTTCAGACCGGCTTTTAATTTTTGGCTTCGTTGATCAGTAATGATACCGTTCAGTTTTCCTTCTAAAGTGACTGGTTTGGTAACGCCGTGCATGGTCAGGTCGCCAGTCAATTTAAAGGTTTTTTCTCCTGTTTTTTCAAAGGATGTAGTTTTGAATGTAATGGAGGGATGCGCTTCGGCCCCAAAAAAATCATCGCTTCTAAGGTGCTCGTCCCTGCGGTCATTGTCGGTGTCGATACTGGCGGTCTTGATTTCTACCGAGAAAGATGGCTCACTGAAGGTGTCGTCCGCGGTTGCTTGGATATCAAACTCTCCAAAATGACCTTCTACCTCAGAAATCATTAAATGGGATATGGCAAAACCAACTTTGGAATGGGCGTTATCAGCTTTCCAAGTAGACTGTGCGGTTAAGGTTGCGCAAAACATAAATACAAATGCATAAATAGATTTTCTCATAAGGTCTGATTTAATTTATTATTGAATTATTTGAGGATATTTTTTTCAATTTGATTTTTTTATTTTAAAACCCTCTCTTGTTTTTT